>JADFLR010000003.1 GCA_022564295.1 Bacteroidota bacterium
TGTGCAGTTATGCACTGCCGTAATGCATTACGGTTTTAGAATAATTGATGACCTCGTTGAAGGATTAACAAACTGGATGGAATCGAAAGGATTTTTATCTATTGATGATTTCAAAGGTAAAGCTTTAGAACAAATTGAAGACTTCGGTAATTTTAATCTCTTGCATAAAACCGTTGCACGAATAGATCAATCAACTTGTATTCACTGTAATTTGTGTTATGTTGCCTGCGAAGATGGTGCTCATCAGTGTATAGATTTAACTCCAGAAAACGGAAACTATAAAACCGAAGTAAGAGAAGAAGATTGCGTTGGTTGTTGTCTGTGTTCATTAGTTTGTCCTGTTGAGGGATGTATAGAAATGGTACGAGTTGATGATGAGTCTGAATCAAAATCGTGGAATGAATTGATGGCTGATTTTGAGAAGGAAGGTAAGGAGCCAAGCTGGCAAAATCTTGAAGATTTTAAAAAGAAACATGGAATCGTGATTCATTAGTAATATCTTATTTCCATACCGCCATAGTTATTAAGCATGATTATGTTAGAGAACAGTCATCCCGAACTTGTTTCGGGATTAATCAATTTATGTAAGTTTTTAGTAAGATGCTGAAACAAGTTCAGCATGATCACAATAAGAATATTACAACAAATTAAGGGTGAAATTATGTCAACATTAATAAAAAACGGTCGCATCATTACTGCTGAACAAGATTATACAGCAGACATCTACATCGAAAAAGATAAAGTAACACTCATTGGGGAGAATTTAAAAAATCAAGCCGATAAAGTGATTGATGCAAAAAAAAAATACGTAATTCCCGGAGGCATTGATGTTCACACTCATCTTGATATGCCGTTTGGAGGAACAACTTCAATTGATGATTTTGAATCCGGGACAAAAGCCGCTGCATTTGGCGGTACTACGTGCCTTATAGATTTTGCAATCCAGGCAAAGGGAACACGAATTAGAGATGCGCTTGATATTTGGTGGGGAAAATCTCAAGGTAAAGCCACTATTGATTATGGACTGCATATGATTATAACCGACCTGCCGGATGCACATATGGAGGATTTGAGTGATATGGTAAATGAGGGTGTAACAAGTTTTAAACTCTTTATGGCTTATCCCGATGTGCTGATGGTAGATGATGCAACTATTTATAAGACTATGAAACATACATCAAAAACAGGTGCGCTGGTTTGTATGCATGCTGAAAACGGAAGTGTAATAGATCTTATTGTGCAGAAAGCACTTGCCGAAGGAAAAACAGCACCAATTTATCATGCACTTACCCGCCCTACTACTGCTGAAGGTGAAGCAGTGAACAGAGCAATAGCCCTTGCTGAAATGGCGGGAGCTCCGGTTTACATTGTTCACCTTTCATCGAACGATGCACTTGAGAAAGTTGCCGAAGCAAGAGACAGGGGCTTGCCTGTTTATGCTGAAACTTGTCCCCAGTATCTTTTTCTTTCTTTGGATGATATGGGCAAAGACGGCTTTGAAGATGCCAAACTTGTATTCACTCCGCCGCTACGGGAAAAATGGCACCAGGATAAGTTGTGGGCAGGACTTCAAAAAAATACTTTGCAGATAGTCTCAACAGATCATTGTCCGTTCTGTTTTAAAGAGCAGAAAGAACTGGGCATTGATGACTTCACAAAAATTCCAAACGGAGGACCGGGTATTGAACATCGTTTGCAATTGCTTTTTCAAGGTGGAGTAAACGAAGGGAGGATTTCAGTTAACAGATGGGTTGAGCTAACTTCAACTTCTCCGGCAAAAATGTTTGGACTATATCCGCGCAAAGGCACTATTGCAGTTGGTTCCGATGCCGATATTGTTATCTGGGATCCGGAATTCGAGCACACGTTATCTGTTCATACTCATCATATGCGCGTAGACTATTCTATGTTTGAAGGAAAGAAAATAAAAGGTAATGCTGAGACAGTACTTTCCCGCGGTGAAGTAATTGTAGAGAATGAAAAATTCCTGGGTAATACCGGAAGAGGAAATTTTTTGAAAAGAGATACTTACGCCGGTGCGTGGGGGTAAATGATTATTATATTTCTATTTGGGCTAAAGCCCATTTTCTCAGTTATTATTATTCTCCCACGACTTAAAAGTCGTGGCTATTCAAAACCAACTATCAAATTAAATTATAATGAATTGCCTCGTCCTTTAGGACAGGGAGCATAGGATTTCTAGTAACTAATTCGGGTTTTAACCCAACAACTTATCAATTTATTATCGATCAAAAAGTAATACTATTTAGAAGGAATTAAATGAGCCACTTTATTGATACCGAGCTTATAGAAACCGACGTCACTTCCATTGCAGACCAAAAATTAATTAATAGAGATTTATCTCCCACAAAAATTTCCGAACGCTCCTGGGGAACTTACGCCATCGCTGCGCTCTGGATTGGAATGAGTGTAAATATTCCTACTTATATGTTGGCAAGCGGATTAATTGCCGGAGGTATGAATTGGTGGCAGGCATTGATGACAATAGGACTTGGCAATTTAATTGTATTGATCCCGATGGTTTTAAATGCACACGCCGGAACAAAATACGGTATCCCCTTCCCCGTTCTTGCGAGGGCTTCATTCGGAACAAAGGGTTCTAATATACCCGCACTCCTTCGCGCTATTGTTGCTTGCGGATGGTTTGGTATTCAAACTTGGATTGGGGGACAAGCAATTAATTCGTTAATAATTATAATTCTTCCTGAATGGGCTGTTTTTTCGTGGGGTCCCGGAATTGGCTTTATGCTTTTTTGGGCAATGAATGTTTACTTTATTGTTAAAGGAATTGAATCAATAAAATGGCTTGAATCTTACGGCGCACCGTTTTTGCTTTTAGTCGGTTTGGGATTACTTACCTGGGCTTATGTTAACGCAGGCGGGTTTGGTCCAATTTTAAGCCAGCCAAGTAAATTTACAACTACCGGTGAGTTTTGGAAATTCTTCATTCCATCATTAACGGGGATGGTTGGATTTTGGGCAACACTTTCACTAAACATTCCTGATTTCACACGATATGCAAAGAGCCAGAAATCTCAAATGATTGGACAAGCATTGGGTCTACCACCTGCAATGATTTTATTTTCTTTTATCGGTATAGCTGTTACATCTGCAACAGTAATTATTTTTGGCGAAGCAATTTGGGATCCTGTTGCACTCCTATCAAGGTTTGAAAGCTCTGTTGTTGTTGCAATATCATTATTTTCACTTATCATCGCAACTTTAACTACAAACATTGCTGCAAATGTTGTATCACCCGCAAACGATTTTGCCAACTTATCACCGAAGCATATCAATTTTGTAAAAGGAGGTTTGATAACTGCAGTAGTTGGAATAATGATGATGCCGTGGAAACTTCTCTCAGATTACAGCGCTTATATTTTCGGATGGCTTATCGGCTACTCAAGTTTTCTTGGACCAATTGCCGGTATTTTAATTTGCGATTATTTCATCATCAGAAAAAGAAAACTAAACGCAAAAGATCTCTACGATCCCAAAGGAGATTATACTTACAATAAAGGCTTTAATTTAAAAGCAGTGTATGCACTTGTTGCCGGAGTATTTATAGCTTTAATTGGATTAATTATTCCTGAAGTAAGTTTTTTATATGATTATGCATGGTTTGTTGGCTTTGCAGTTGCGTTTATACTTTATTGGATTTTGATGGAGAAACATAATAAATGATTTAATGATTCCAACCCAATTTCCTATGAAAAAATTTAATAATCTAATTTTGCTGTTAAGACAAAAAAAGTGTGTTGAATACACCTTTTAAAAATGTAACTATTCAACTTTAACTCTCACACCCTCCGAATGACTTGCAAACTCTGGGGCGTACATACACTGCATTGTTGTAATGCCGTTTGAGAAATCTCCCTTATGGGTTACCCTTAGAGGATACTCAAATACATACGTTCCCTTTGGTAATCTATCCATAAAGAAGTTTGTAGCAGCATCGCGTGTGTTTTCGTAATAGTACAAGCCATCCTGGTACTTATGAGTTGAAAGGACATTAATAGGTTCAAATCCGGAAGCACGCATATCTTTCAGGTGAACAAATTCCATATCCCTGTCAACTCTTATTTCAATCCTTACTTTTATCAAATCACCCGGTTTTAGTTTTGTATCATCTGTTACAGGAGTTATTTTCTTACCCGTATCAGAATCAAGTTCAAGGAATAACTGCTTCTTAATACTAAGCGGGGTTTCGCTCGGTGTTATCTTATCGAGCTGTTCATAATACTGCCAGTAGAGTGAGCCCCACGCAACAACGTTGTTATTATTGGTTACGGTAACTTCTCCCATCTCAGGTTTTATTTCTTCGCCTTTCCAGGATGTTTTAAAGTAGCCCGTTCCGGCTTCAATATGAATTTCCGGATTGTTGTAAAGATCAATCAATTGCCCGCCAATTTTTATATCAGGCAATTTGGAATCAGCAAGCCAGTTTGTACCTCTTAAAAGAAGTGCGTAGCATGCTTCGGCTGTTGCTTTGGTTGTTTTCCAATCCTGTACTTGTTTTTGTTTTAACAGCCATACCTTCAATAAATCAACAGATTCCTGGTCTTTAGAAATTTCATCAATTGCTTCAATGAGCAAGGCTTGTGTTTCAATGGGTGCCTGATACCACCACCATCCCCATTCCTCCTTAAAGTACATTCCCATCTCGTCATTAAATACTGCATTCTCAATTATCGATTTGATTATACTTTTTGCTGTCTTAGCATCATACATCCTGTAAAGTGCAAGCGCTATCATAGCCTGCATATATTTATTGTTGCTCAGCCAGTATGTTTGTGCCTGCCATTTCCAGTAATCGAATGCTTCTTTATGTTTTTCATCAACAGGAATATCGAGGTAGTAGCTTCTTCCGTAAAGATACTGCGCCTGTATGTAACCGATATGTTTCTTCTTCATATTTACACCGCTTCTCTTTAGGCGTTCATAATCTTCATACATTCTTACATCGGTATAGAGAACTGCCTTCGTCAGCATCTCCCAGGTTCTGCTATTCTCCCTTATATCTTTTATACCAAGTCGTTCAAGATGTCCCATTCCAACAACAATGTATTGTGTAATGAACCTGTTTTCAGGTAATCCCGCGAACCAGGGCCATCCGCCATTTGAATACTGATTTTCTTGCAGTTGACGTTCTGCTCTTTCCAGTTCATTCGCCATTCTGGTAAGATCAAACAGAAGTCCTACTCTTCGTTTTCGTTCAGATTCATCCAGTGCATCCAGAACCCACGGTGTTTCTTCCAGCAATGCGTACTTTAATTCCTGGTTCTTCTCAAGATTTGAAAGAAGAGCATCTTTATCAATTTCTTTCCACTTATCAAAAACAGCTTTGATCTTGGGACTTGAGTTTGCTATATGTGTAGCAATACTGTTGGCATAAAAACGGTTGAAAATCTGCTCACTGCACTCATAAGGAAATTCCATCATATACGGTAATGCCTGTATTGCATACCAAGCAGGATTTGCAGTGAATTCAAGTGTAAGATTGTAATTCTGTAATGTTGATGAATTATTATTCATCAGCTTATCGAGTATAAAGGTTTTTGTCTGGTTCCCCATTATAGGAAGCGGAAGAGTTTCAGTAACGAGCATTCTGTTTAAAAGAACAGGAAGTGCATTTTCTTCACCATCACTAAACTTCCCTGATTTTGCAATTACCCTGTAAACAATCGCATCAGCTTTTCCTAAAGGAACTTTTAATCTCCAGCTTAATCCTGCGCTAAGATTCTTTTCAACAGTGAATGATTTTACGTTATCCATGTTCTCAAACAAACCGTCTATCGGTTTCATCGTGAATGCATCAAATAATTGCAATGTAGCAGAACCGGATAGTGAATGATCTGAAAGGTTGCTCACCTTTGCCGTGAAGTAAATCTCATCCCCTTCTCTTAAAAATCTCGGAGGATTTGGCTGTATCATCAAATCTTTTTGTGTAACTGTTTCGCTATAAACAATGCCGCTCTTAAGATCTTTTGTAAAGGCAAAGCCCATAAACTTCCATCGTGTTAAAGCTTCCGGTGCAGTGAAAGAAATTACTATCTCGCCGTGCTCGTTTGTTCTTAATTCAGGATAGAAGAAAGCAGTTTCATTTAGATTTTTTCTGATGGGCACATCTTCGAAGGAAGTTTCTGCAATATTATTTTTTTCTAACGGAGAAGCTGTTTTATAACTATCTTTTTTATTCTTTCCACCTACTAAGTCACGACTAATCTCATTAGATTCTTTTTCTTCCATAACAACAGATTGCAAGGACATATCATCGACATAACCCTCACTTCGCATTTTATAATATCTGCCATTGCTGTATCCATATCCATAAAAATAAAACCCAAAGGTGTTGATGTATGGATAATATAAATATGGCCGTGTAAGATAATTATTCCATCCTTCTTCATAATAGTTTGAACTGAGAATCTGGAATGAGTTATCTGTTGTCCAGTTCAATCGTGAATGATAATACGGATAAACATTAAAGCCCCAATAGTTTGCAGCAAATGCATCGAGGGAAGCATCGTACATCGAAGCAAGCAGCTCCGCAGCTAATGCATCTCCGTTTGGTCCTGTAATTTTTAACTTCCATTCTTCGTCAGTTCCGGGAAGAATTTTATTTCTGAAAGTTTCGAATGTAATATTAAGATACTTGTTTGTCCACGGAACAGAAATGACGTTTGTTAAAGTATGGTTTTGATTATTAACAGTTAGAGTTACATGCACAACCACGTTTCCGCGGTAATATTCTTTAATCGGTATCTCTATCTTTTTCTGTTCATCATCTAAAGTGATCCATTCTTTTTTAATTATTTTTGCATCGTATTCAAGTTCGTAAAGTACTTTCACACCTTCCTCAGCAGAACCGATATAAAGTTTTGCAATTTCTCCCGGCTCGTAGCTTCTAGGCTCAATATATATCCAGCTTGCCTCTCTTAACGGCGTTTTATCTGAGTCAGGATCAAATAAAGTAAAATATTTTATAAGCTCAACCGGGGTTCCGTTTTTATCTTTTGTCCTAAGTGTAACCACATACTTACCTGGATCCCAATTATTTTGATCTCCAAAAGTTATAAATGAACTATCTGTTGTTGTAAAGCTTGTTTTAAAAACCACTTTTTCTTTTTCCCAATTGAAGAATTGATTTTCTTCATCATAAACATCATGAGCAAAGCTTTCATAAAAATCTTCTTCTGTTAAAAGAAATTTATCAGGTATTGTCCACAATCTGTTTCTAAAAATCCTCGATGGTGATTTTAGTCTATATACATTAATAGAAACCTTTGCGGATTCAAACTGCCCATTCAGGTTTGTAGTTGAAACTGAATAGTTTGCAATTGAATCACTTCTGATTATTTGAGGAAGATTAACACTGGCTACCAAAGCAACATAACCAGCACTCACATAAGTCTGCGCAGAATGTGTCTCACCCGTTACATCCACAACATCTGCGTAAACAGTGTAATTAAAAACAGGGTTCGTTTCCCTTGGAATTGAAAGATCAGGAATAAGATCGAATTCAACTTTAAATTTTCCCTCCTTATCAGTTCTGGTTACGCCGTTTGTGATTTCCATTTGAGTGTTATTTCCCCAGTACCAGTTATAATAACTTCTGAACCAATAGTAGTAATAAGGGAAGGAAACATTTCGTACAACACGATATTTAACATCTACGTCATTCAGGTTTGCACCGGAGTAAGTTTTGGCATATCCGCTTGCGGTTACTTCATCATTTAATGAATAACTTCCTTTAACCGGTTCAAACTTAACTTCGAATTTAGGACGTTTATATTCTTCAACCCTGAAGTATTGAGAACCGACCTCATTCATTATATAATACTGTCCACCAATCTTACCAAAGGGAATTGTAAACTGTCCGTTAAATGTTCCGTATTCATTCGTTGTTAAAGTAACATCTGATATCTTCTGGCTGTTTGCATCATAAAAAGTAACAGTTGTTTTTTTATCAGTAATTATTTCGTGATATTTCTTTCCATCTGTATCAATCATCAGTCCTTTGAAATAAACAACCTGTCCGGGTCTGTAAATCGCCCTGTCGAGATAAAAGAAGGTTGTTGTTCGTCTTCCTAAATTATCATCATAATAGTAGGAGTAATAATTTTGTGATTCGAAACGATCATCATCATCAGTAAAAACGACTTTGTAGTTATTGTATTGATTTTCCTCTTTTTTAAACTCAAATAAACCTTCATTGTTTGTTTTACCGCTGGCTAATTCAAAGAATTGATATTCCCTGTCGTCCGGGACGTATTTCTGTACAAACACTTCAACATCGATACCTGAAAGTGGATGACCTGTTTCCCTGTGTAATGCATAAAACTGAACAGCATTCTCTCCCATTTCTCTTCTTACATAACTAATATTCGAAACCCAGGTTTTTCCATATCCAACTGCATTTTTTATGTAACTGAAATTTTTATCAGTCGCAACAAGAATCAGGTACCGCCCGTATGGTAGTGCAGGCAGTTTTATTTCCACACTATGATTCTGGTAATCTGTATCATCGGGAAGATTGAGAGACCACTCCCTGGTCGGTTTCTGCTTAACATAAAGTTGAATAAGCTGTTGCGCATTTAAATTCTTTTCCTTTTTCTCTAAAGATTCATTCCATGGAATCACTCTTATAAAAACCTTGTTAACATTTTTATAAGATATTAGTGAACGGAATGGCTTGTTTGGAATGTTTCCGTATTCGGTTTGAAATCTTAAACTCTTTTGTAATATCGTATTCTGCAGCCATCGGCATTCCTGTGCACCAAAAGTATCGGGAAACTTTTCAATTGCGGTGTTGCAGATTTCAAGAGCTTTTTTAATTTCCCATTTATGTATGTCAGATACAGATGCGTTATACTTTACTCCTTCATCGTAATAATATTTTGCTTTGTTGAACGATATGAGAGAAGAATATGGAACATCGCTATACTGTTCTTCCAGTTTTATAATAGCAGAAATGTATGAGCTGTTTTTTGCTGTGTTAACACTGTTCCTTCTTACAAAATTTAACCTCGCAAGATCAACATCTATCAACGCATCTTTTTCATCATCATCAAGATGAAATTCGATAAGTTTTTGAAAAAGATTTATTGCATAAAATTTTAATGAGAGAGAATCTTTAGTCGTGTAATTGTTATCAACAAAATCTTCCGCTGAAGAAAAATCATCAGGATTGTTCAATTCAAATTTGTAAACAGGATCCGTTACGGAAGCTTCATCATTTATATAAAATGAGAGCGCATTATGTGCAAGCAGATCAAACAAAGATGGGCGCAGGTAAGCTTGTGCAGAGTGATTGTAATATAAAATATCCTCAAATTCTTTAATGGATATTAACTTTAAGCTATCACTTTTTTCTAATGATGCATGATAATTTTTTACAATTTCCCTTATAAGATGGGGAAGATCCCATGTTTGAAAATCATTGTTATCAAAATTTATTGTTTCAGTTCGTTGCTGAAACCTGTAACGGTTATTCTGATAATACTGCCAGTAAGTATTCGCGAGAATTGATTTTAAGATGGCATTAGCAGGAAAAGAAGAACTGTCTATTTCCTCTGTAATATCATTAATTATTTTTATGTGGCTGTTCTCTTCAGTGTAGTTTGTAAATCTTAATTTATAGTATAGTGATTTTATGATCTGTGGTTGGTTGTTTTCTTCTTTAGCCATTTTATATATATCTTCAACTATTCCCAGCGCCGAACGTGTGAGCCCTTCATTTACAAGGGAATCTACTTTGTGCCACGCGGCTTTGTAATCATCACCAAAATTATAATGTATCACTTCAGTATGATTAAATATTTTTATATCAGGAACAAGACCGATGAATGAATATAATAAAACCGCAATAGGAATAAGTAAGAAGAATCTTTTTTTATTTTTCATGCTAAGAACCCTTTGTTAATTTAATGTGTCATTTATCCTGAATAGCAACCCTTCCTATATAACACAAGTGATTTTACTTTCTATACTAGATTTGGTTCCCTAATAATATATTTTTATTTAGATATTCTTAAATATGACATGCTTAATAGTAATAAAATCAAGCACTATCCGGTAAATATTCGAAATCCCAATTGTGCGATTTTTCTTACTATTACTTATTTCACTTCTTTTAATTATTCTCAGTAATTTAATTACGTATAAAAAATAATTAACAATTACTAATATAATGCCAAATATCCTCTCTAATATTTCAACAAAACAAAAATGGGCTCTGATTTTATTACTGCTCATTACCCCAATTGGTTTTTACACTAAATTTTATACAGGTCCTGGCGCAAACTGGATAAACGATTCCCTCGGCGGTGTATTCTATGAAATATTCTGGTGTCTTTTAGTTTTCTTATTCTTTATAAAAGCAAAAGCGTGGGTGATAGCCACTTCGGTTTTTATAGTTACCTGTTTTTTAGAAGTACTTCAATTATGGCATCCTGAATTCCTGGAGATTATCAGAAGTTACTTTATTGGCAGGACAGTTCTTGGAACTTCTTTCAATTTGTATGATTTTATTTATTATTTTATCGGAAGCGGAATTGGATATTTAATCTTAACCCTCTTACAAAAGTTAAAAAATAAAATTTAACTCGAGATAAAATTATGAAAGTAATCAATGGATAAATTTTTATTGGCATCTATTAACGAAGCTAAAAAAGGATTAGAAGAAGGCGGAATACCCATCGGTTCTGTATTAGTAATTGATGAAGAGATTGTGGGACACGGTCACAACCGCCGTGTACAGAATGGCAGTTCAATTCTTCACGCTGAAATGGACTGCATAGAAAATGCCGGAAGATTAAAAGCTTCCGATTATAAAAAAGCAACTCTCTACTCTACTCTTTCGCCTTGCGATATGTGCAGCGGTATTGCTTTGTTGTATAAAATTCCTAAAATTGTAATTGGTGAAAATAAAACTTTTCTGGGACCGGAAGAATATCTTCGTACACGTGGTGTTGAGTTACTAATATTAAATGATAATGATTGTATTAAACTTATGGGAGAATTTATAAAAGCGAACCCCGAATTATGGAATGAGGATATTGGTGAATGAATTTAGCAAGAATTTTTAGTAGGCAAAGTTCCAGCTCATCCATCTATTTCTTCCTAAGAGAATGAATTAGAAAGAGTTCAAAATTATTACGGGTATTCCTGAAAGAAGATCTATTAAATAAACAGATACTTTATTTTTTCCAAAATTAATGTTAACTTAAATTTAGTATTGGGTTTAACAACTAAACATTTTCGAGAGGTACGGATATGGCGTTTACAATAACACAACTATGTACGGATTGCAAAGATATTTCTTGTACCCAGGTTTGTCCTGTAGATTGTATTTATGAATATACCGGAGATGACCCTTCGATACCAAAAAATATGCTATTAATTGATCCGGATGAATGTATAGACTGCAATGCATGTGTACCGGAATGCCCATGGGAAGCAATATTTGAAAATGAGGAAGTTCCCGATGTTTTCAAAGATGATATTGAACTCAATGCAAAAATTATGGATCAACCGAGGATCGTACCGGAAAGACCTGCAGATATGACTAATCCTACGCCGGAAGAAGTCCAGACAAATAAAGAGAAGTATGGTTATGCAGATTAAAATTAACTCACTCTGAGTAGCCCCTCAAACAAAAGTATATATTGGCAAGTATTTCACAATAAACAATTCCTGCAGTGCCGAAGAAGTAATCTCATACGCCAGAGCAATTGTTCGCCGGGGATTGGATCAGTAGGTACTATTCGTTATATACTCTTGGAACCCTTGTATTAATGTTCGTAAGAATTTCATAAGGATTGGTTCCCGCCCAATCAGCCAACTCTTGGCAGGTAATAATGTTCGCCCCATCATCGCCTAAAAGAATTACCACATCTCCGTTGTATGCACTATCATTATCTATATTAATAACTATTTGATCCATGGAAATTGTCCCTATAACAGGATATCTTTTTCCTCTTATTAAAACTTCCGCTTTGTGAGACATACTCCTTAAATACCCATCACCATATCCAACGGGAATTGTGACTGCTCTAATATTATGATCAGTTGTAAAAGTTGAATCATAACCAACTGGATGATTTGGCATGATCACTTTGAAATAAACTACCAGAGATTTCCATGTTAATGCTGGTTTAATTTCAACTGTTTTGTTTACTTCTTTCGTTGGATAAATGCCGAATAACATAATACCTGGTCTTACCATATCGAAATTAGCTTCAGGTAATTGCAGTAATGCGCCGGAGTTAGAAAAGTGCCGATATGGTGTTTCGATTGATCGCTTTTCAAAAAAACTCAACACTTCTTTAAAACGTTCCAACTGCAGTTTTGCATAAGTAAGATCAGCAGCATCTGAATTTGCAAAGTGAGAATATATTCCTTCAACCTCTATATTTTTACATTTGTATGCAGCATCAAGAAATTTCTCAGCATTATAATAATGCACACCGATACGTTCCATGCCGGTATCAATCTTTAAATGTACTATTGCTTTTACTTTCATCTGCCCGGCTGTGTCATTAATCTGATTGAGCTTATCAATTGATGATGCGGTAATTGCAAGATTATGTTTTAAGAACAATGGAACTTGATTTCCCCAAACTCCGCCCAAAACAAGGATAGGTATGTTAATCCCCTTTTCCCTTAAAAGAATTCCTTCCTCAACCACCGCCACACCTAAATAATCTGCATTCAGTTCTTCAAAAAACCGAGCAATTCTTAACAAGCCATGTCCGTAAGCATTTGCTTTAAGTATCGGCATAATTTTACAACTGCCAACATGCTCTTTAATTTTTTGATAGTTTTCTTTAATCGCATTTAAATCCACTTCAACTCTTGTAGGGCGGATAATTTCTGTTTCACTTATTGTAGGATGATTTATTTGCTGGCTCATTTAATTTCTATTAGTTGAGAATCAGATTTAACACAAAGATAAAGTTTTATTAAAGAAATGAGAAGTAGAATAATTGACCATTAACTTAAATTTCCTTATCAATAAAATAATCCTTTTATCATTTCTTTTTTCATTTTAACTTAACAATTTGGTAACTATAATAAAATTTTCAATCGAGGATATAATGAAAACTATATTTTTATTTCTTTTCATTTTTAGTATTGCAAACTTAGCTCAAACGGATGCATTAATTGTACTGAATAAAGACGAAGCATCTACATGGATAATTAATCCGAAAACTTCAGATGTTCTTGCTAAAATCAATGTTGGAAACGGACCACACGAAGGAGCGGTTTCGCCGGATGGCAAGATTGCTGTTGTATGCAACTACGGAGCTAATAGAATTGGCGGTGATCGACTTTCTGTTATTAGTATAATTAATAGAAAGCTAATTAAAACGATTGATATCTCTCCTTACACCTGGCCCCACGGAATTAATTTCTTGGAGGATGGCAAACACGTTTTGGTAACTTCAGAATCAAAAGGAAAACTTCTGAAAATTAATATTGAATCGGCAGAAATCGTTACTGTATTTGATATCGAAATGGATCTGCATATGGTTGAACTTTCAAGCAATGATAAGTTTGCTTTTACTACTTCAATCAGACACGGAAAATTAACGAGAGTTGACCTGAAAAACTCTGAAATAATAAGCGTTAATACCGGCAGTGGAACTGAAGCCATTGGAGTTCATCCAACAAAGGATGAGGTTTGGGTGGGGAATAATCAGGAAAATCAAATCAGTATTGTTAATGCAGAAACGATGATAGTAATCGGAAATGTTGAATGTGGATTACAACCGATAAGGTTAACCTTCACTGTTGATGGAAAGTATGTACTCGTTTCAAATATTCTTTCCGGTGATCTTGCTGTTATTGATTCAGAAAAAAGAGAAGTTGTAAAAAGAATTTCACTCGGCGGATTTGTACTAAGAGAAGAAGATTGGAAAGGCAAAACGGACGAAGAGCTTCAACCGTATGTTCAAGAAATTGAAAACGAAGGTGCACGCCCGATTGGTGTAATTGTGGGTCCGGACAATAAATTTGCTTACGTGGCAAATAACGGACTCGATCACATTGCTGTTATTGATTTAAGTATTTGGGAAATTGTAAAACGTATTCCAACAGGCAAAGGGCCTGATGGAATGGCATTTTCAAGAATTAGAGAATAATTACTTAGGTGCACATCTGTTATATTTCCGCTCTATCTTATCCAGACAAAAAAATCCACTCCCTCACTCCACAAGTTTTAGAATGATTTGCCAGCACAGATATTATTAAATTATTTTTTGAATGTTTTGTAAATAATAGTTATTATATTGTGCTAAAAAATTATTGTCACCTCGTAAACTTCTCTGGCAATATATTAAAATAAATTCAATTTAATATGGAATTATTAGAACGAAAAGATTCTTTAGATCAGCTTTCTCAACTTGTAACAGATGTTACTGCCGGTGTAGGGAAAACTGTTCTTCTTTCAGGTGAAGCCGGTATTGGAAAAACATCTCTGATAAAATACTTCACAAATGATTTAAACTCTGATACTGAAATTCTATGGAGTGGCTGTGATGCCTTGTTTACACCAAGACCATTGGGACCTCTATATGACATAGCATATCAAATAAAGTCAAATCTAATTGAGATGCTTGAAAATGAAGAGAAGAGAGTCTCTATTTTTTCTGAATTTCTGAGTTATTTGGTAAAAACATCTAATTTGAAAGTGATTGTGATTGAAGATATTCATTGGGCAGATGAAGCAACTTTAGATCTTATAAAATTCCTGGCGCGGAGAATAAACAGAACAAAATCCATCCTGATTTTGAGTTACAGGGATGAAGAAATTGATCAGGATCATCCTCTTCATTCAATACTGGGAGACTTACCCAACTCTGAAACCACCCGGATCCATCTTTATCCTTTATCAGAACTTGCAGTAGATACATTAATGAAGAACGCCGGAGTTAAAAACGATAACCTGTATGAAAGAACAGGTGGTAATCCATTTTATATAACCGAAGTATTAGCGAATAAAATTGATGGACTCCCCTCAAGTATTAAAGAAGCCGTAATTGCACGTACATCAAAATTATCTACCGATACTATGGAACTCCTGGAAATTATTTCTGTGATTCCATCAAAAATTGAGATAGAGTTACTAAGAAAATTATTCAACAATGTTGAAGACCACATAGATCATTGTATAAATAAGGCAATTCTAATTACTGAAAAAGGCTTAGTATCATTCAGGCACGAGCTTGCCAGGTTAGCAATAATGAATTCAATCCCTGAGATGAAGAGAATTCAACTTCATCAAAAGGTTTTAAACTGCCTGTTAGAATATAACAATCAGCAAGCTCTGCTTGCGCACATCGTCCATCATGCCAGCCAGGCGGCAGATAAGAATGCGATTATAAAATATGCGCCTCTGGCAGCCAAACAAGCTTCTTTGCTGGGCTCACATCGTGAAGCAGCCGCAAATTATCTGACAGCCATTGAGTATTCTGAAAATCTTTCCGTAGAAAAGAAGTTAGAATTATATAACGGAAGATATTATGAATGTTACCTGACCGGACAAATTGAAGAAGCAATAAAAGCCTGCAAGGTAATCCAGGAAATATTAACTGATCAAGCTGACCCCCTTCAATTAGGTGAAAATTACAGAAGACTATCGAGATTAATGTGGTTCTCCAGTAATTTTACAAAGGGTGAGAAATATATTTTAAAGGCGATTGAGATACTTGAAAAGCTTCCACTAAGTCATCAGCTTGCAATGTCATATAGCAATTTATCTCAGGTCTGTATGAACCAGGATAAACCAAATTTATCATTGGAATGGGCAGAAAAAGCAATTAAACTTGCCAGAAAGTTGAATGATCCTGAGGTTGAAATTCATGCGCTCAATAATATTGGCTGTGCTAAAATGGATACCTATGACTATGCAGGCAAACCTAGCTTAATAAGGAGCCTGAGTCTGGCTCTGCAAAAAGGATTTGATGATCAAGCCTCAAGAGCTTATATGAATTTGGGCTTAATTAATCTGTCCAGCAGGAATTTAGAAGCTGCCCATCAGAATTTTAGTGATGGAAGTGAACACTGTCGTGAAAAAAATCTGGATACTTACAAACTCAGCATGATGGGAGGAATTTCCAAAATATACTTAGATCGTGGTCACTGGGATGAGGCAGTTGAAAAAGCAGAAGTCGTTTTAAAACAAAAGGATGTTAATTATTTTGATAAAATTACTGCATTCGCTGTGATTGGAACAGTTAGAGCACGCCGCAATGATCCCGGGGCTTTAATTGCTCTCGATAAAGCGCTATCTTCGCCATTGCAATCAGGCGATTGCACCTTCATAGCAAAAATGGCAAAAGCAGAAACTTACTGGTTATTGAATAAACTCGATCTAATTATTGAAGAAATTGAAGCTGATTATTTGCATTTCTTAGAAAACTATAATCCCTGGAAAGTTGGCGAATTAGCTTTCTGGCTTTGGAGAGGTGGGAAATTATCTAAACCACCAGATAATATTGCAAAACCATATTCATTACAAATAAATGGTGACTGGCAAGGTGCTGCCGATGAATGGAAAAAACTTGGCTGCCCTTATGAAGAAGCTTTGGCTCTTGCTGATGGGAATGAGGATAGTAAAAGAAAAGCACTAAGCATATTGGAATCACTCGGCGCCACTGCAACAGTGAATCTCTTAAAGCATCAGATGAGAGAGAGCGGTATAAAAAAGATACCAAAAGGACCAAGACAATCAACAAAAGAAAATCCCTCGGGGTTAACCGGACGACAAATGGAAGTATTAAAGTTATTAACCAAAGGATTATCAAATTCAGAAATTGCAATTAAATTATTTATTTCACCAAAAACAGTTGATCACCATATTTCAGCAATCCTATCAAAACTAAACCTTCATTCAAGAACAGAAGCTGCAACATTTGCTCAATCAAGTGGAATGATTATAAAATAGGGAAGTGAATATCATAAAATAGGGAATACCCCCGATTCCCTTCTCTCCTCGATTCTCCATATTAGCACAAAGAAAAACATTTAATTAATATCAATAATTGAAGTTATATGCCGCGTTATTTGATTGAACGTACATTTGGTGAAGGATTAGAAATTTTAGACAATTCTAAAGGTGTTGATGAGTGTCTGAAAATAGTAAGTAATAACCTTTATGATGAGGTAACGTGGGTTCATTCTTATGTAAGTGATGATAAATCAAAATCCTTCTGTATTTACGATGCTCCCTCTCCTGAAGCGGTACGAAGAGCAGCAAGAAGGAATAATCTGCCAATTGACAAAATAACCGAAGTACGTGTTTTAGATCCATACTTCTATTAATAACCTTAATTCATTAATAATTTATCGGAGGATAAAATGAAAAAATTCTTCTTAATTCTTGTCTCTTTTGTAATGGCTTCTGTGTTTGTGATGGACATTCACGCGCAGGATAAAACTTCAGAGCAAAACAAGATTGTGATAAAACGTTATCTGGTGGAACGCACATTCCCCGACGGGCTTAACATACCTGTAAATACAGAGGGAAGTGAAATTTGCATGACGGTGGTTTCTACTAATGCTGAAGATAACGTTACCTGGATTCATTCTTATGTAACCATGGACAAGAAAAAAACTTTCTGCATTTATGATGCCCCATCACCGGATGCAATAAGAAAAGCAGCCGATAAGAATGGGCTTCCTGTGGATAATATCGTGGAAGTCAGTGTTCTTGATCCATATTTTTACAAATAACAAATCATTGGAGGTCAAAATGAAAAGCAAATTTTTATTATTGTTTTCTATAATAATTGCCGGGTTAATAATTGTTGGATGTGATACTGAAGATCCAATAGTTCCTCCCCCTCCTGATCCGCTTGAAGGAGAACTTGCGAAAGTGAGATCAGCTACAGAAAAATACCAGAACATGGATAAAACATTAAGTGATGGATATGAAGATATTGATTTATTTGCACCCAATCAGGGATGGCATTACCTTAATGCTGGACTATTGGATGAAATTTTTGATATGGAAAAACCTGAAATTCTTGTTTATGCACCCGGACCAAACGGCGGCTTAATACTTGTCGCTGTTGAATATGCAGTCCCCGTAACGTTATCTCCCGATGCGCCAACTGGATTCACAGGTGAGGATGATGTGTGGCACATTAATACAGATTTTGGATTGTGGGTTTTACATACATGGGTTTGGTCTGATAACCCGGATGGAATGTTTAATGATACCAATCCTCTTGTAACACAAAATCAGCTTGATGCAGAACTTGCGAAAGTAAGATCAGCCACAGAAAGATACCAGAATATGGATAACGCACTAAGTGATGAATATGAAGATATTGATTTATTTGCAGCTAATCAGGGATGGCATTATCTTAATGCGGGACTTTTGGATGAAATTTTTGATATGGATAAACCTGAAATACTCGTCTATGCACCTGGTTCAAACGGTGGTTTAATACTTGTCGCTGTTGAATATGCAGTTCCAGTCGCGTTATCTCCTAATGCACCCGAAGGATTCACCGGTGAGGATGATGTGTGGCACATTAATACAGATTTTGGATTGTGGGTTTTACATACCTGGGTTTGGTCTGATAACCCGGATGGGATGTTTAATGGTACCAATCCTCTTGTAGCACAAAATCAGCTTGAGGCAGAACTTGCGAAAGTGAGATCAGTTACGGAAAGATACAAGGACTTGAATAATGCACTAGCTGATGAATATGAAGATATTGAATTATTCGCACCTAATCAGGGCTGGCATTATCTTAAAGCAGGGCTGTTGGATGAAATTTTTGATTTGAATAAACCTGAAATACTTGTCTATGCACCCGATTCAAATGGCGGCTTAATGCTTGTCGCTGTTGAATATGCAGTCCCCGTAAATTTATCTCCCGATGCGCCCGAAGGATTCACCGGTGAGGAAGATGTGTGGCACATTAATGAAGATTTTGGATTGTGGGTTTTACATACCTGGGTTTGGTATGATAACCCGGATGGGATGTTTAATGATACAAATCCTCGTGTGCCAACGGAGCCATAATCCTTTGGGCAGGAATTGCCTATTAAACTAGTATCAGTACGTCTGCAACCCATACCTTGTAAAAGAGGTGTGGGTTGTATATTTTAAAATAGTTGAATCGACATACATTACTGCGGCGTAACATCTGTGTACTTCTGAACTATTTTTTTTCTTTATTTTTATTAACTCTTGAAATTCTTTGGGTTAAAGATTTTCTTTTATGTTTACTACAAATCACAGAGTCATAAATATTTATTTGCTTTTCTAACGCTGAATGAGGATATTATTATAATAAGATCCCATTCTATCAAGTAGTAAAAATATTTAACTCTTTAAATAATGTTATATGCGTATCGGAAATTGAATCTCTCATTTATAAATAAAATCCCATTAAAAACATTTATCAAAAAGGTTAAAATTAGACCTCTGATGATTTCGAGTATCATCATATTGTTTCTAACTTTTCATCGCTGTACTGAGGTTTTAATCGATAACAGTCTGGAACCAAAAGCCGGATTTTGTTTAACCTTCGATGACGATTATATAGAAGATTGGTATAGCATTAATGATATGCTTTTATTAAATAATGTAAAAGCAACATTCTTTGTGTCTGAAATTTATAATTTATCAACTGATCAAATTGAATTATTAACAGAATTGAAAACATCTGGTCATGAAATTGGATCCCATGGATGGAATCATACAAATGCAGTTGAATATTTAAATAACCATACACTGGAAGAATATTACCGGTATGAAATTCAGCCTGCAATTGAATATATGGAAGGGATTGGATTGAAACCTGAATCTTTTGCGTATCCATTCGGCAGAAGCTCTGATTCGCTTGATAAATTTCTATTTCAGTATTTTAACATATTAAGACATGTTACAGTCGAACAATTACAACTTTCATCTAAGGAAGTTGATGAGATCTACTATAAATTTAACGGTACAAGGTATGCTACCGGACTTGGCATTGATGTAAATTATAAAATAAGTCAGGAAATGCTCAAGAAAGTGTTAATCAGAGCAAAAACCAATGATGAAGTTGTGGTTTTGTTTTCTCATCGTCCAGTTGATTCATCCCCTCAACAGTATGAAACTAATAAAACATACCTGGACTCATTGCTCAAATTGGCAAATGAATTGAATTTAAAAAGCTACAGATTTTCGGAACTATTAGATTACAAATAATTTAGACAGATGTGCTATTGGTTACAGGGAAACATTTTTTATTACAAATTTAGAATAAAATTCTCTTCA
The DNA here is from genome assembly GCA_022564295.1 of Bacteroidota bacterium. GTDB lineage: Bacteria > Bacteroidota > Ignavibacteria > Ignavibacteriales > Ignavibacteriaceae > BMS3ABIN03. The sequence goes on from JADFLR010000003.1 coordinate 20,306, forward strand.
AATGGAACCTAACTCTTTAATAGAAAAAATATTTAATTCAATGCAGGTTCAGGATGATCAGGGAAATGTATTTAAACTCTCGGGAAATATTGACAGGACAGAAGGTGATTATATTTATGACATAATCAAACAGAATAAGGATATTTCGAAAACATTAGAAATTGGTTGTGGTTATGGATTATCTTCATTATTTATTTGTTCCGCTTTACAAAAACGTGATAATGCAAAACACACCATTATTGATCCGTTTCAATACAAAGAATATTATGGAATAGGCATTACTAATTTAAAAAGAACCGGCTGTACTTTTTTTGAGCTGATAGAAGAACCATCGGAATATGCACTCGCGAAATTAACTCAAACACAAACCGAAGCATTAGATTTGATTTTTATTGATGGATGGCACACGTTCGATCATATTATGCTCGATTTGTTTTATTCAAACAGGCTACTGAAAATTGGGGGATATCTGATTATTGATGATTGTAGACTTCCTTCCATTGCAAAAGCAATTTCATACTTTTCCAAATATCCTGCTTATAAAATTCACTCGCAGACAAATAATTCAAATCTATCCTTCAGAGCGATTTTAACAAAGTATATTAGCAGAACTATTCCTGAGGTATTTATTGCAAGTTTATTACCACTCAAATTATCACGGTTTTTAAACCGTGTTAAATTTTCTTCAATGATAACACTTATAAAACTAAAAAACGATGAAAGAGGTTCGAGATGGTACAGTGATTTTTAATATAATTGAATTATCACTGCGGCGCATCTTCTGTGTATTTCTCCATTAACCATGCCTGTCCGCTAAGTAGTTTTTTCTTTATCATTAATAACTTTAACTACTAATACTTTTTGTTGCTATATTGAATCTGATTACTGCAGAATACTTTTAAAATATCATGGTTTATGATAACAGTAAATAAAGTCCTCCTTAAGTAAGGATGTATTTATTCTCTGAATTAATGAGGGACTTAAAGTTGACAAGCTTGATGGGATTGATATACTATTGGAACGAGTTGAATGAATAAAATAACAGCTCCTATTTGCTGCATAATTAAATATTGAATGTACAATATAAGTTAGTTATTATTTTAAATAAATTAACTTCTGTCCTCTTGCATTCACCTAAATCGATAAGAATGAATTGCTAAAAGATAATATTATAGAAGTACGTGTTTTATATCCATACTTCTATTTATAATATTCATTTATTATATTAATGACATTCATTTATTAATAACCAATTTGAGGATAAAATGAAAAACTTATTTTTAATTCTTGTCTCTTTTGCAATGGCTTCACTGTTCGTAACGAATATTTACGCCCAGGATGAAACAACCACAAAAGAAAATAAAATTGTGATTAAACGTTATCTTGTTGAACGCAGTTTTCCCGATGGAATTAATATACCCGTAAATGCAGAGGGAAGTGAAATTTGCCTGACGGTGGTTTCTAACAATGCCGAAGATAATGTTACCTGGATTCATTCATATGTAACTATGGACAAGAAAAAAACTTTCTGCATTTATGATGCCCCATCACCGGATGCAATACGAAAAGCAGCCGAAAAGAATGGTCTGCCTGTGGATAATATCGTAGAAGTCAGTGTTCTTGATCCTTATTTTTATAGATAAATATCTTTAATTACACTGTAATGATGTTTAAAGGTAGAGACGCACCTGCCTGCCGGTAGGCAAGGTCGCAACCAGTTTGTCGTCATGACAGGTGCATCTTCTGTGTATTTTTGCTTTATTATTATTTCTCACAATGAATTTTTGTTACCTCCACCCAACTATTTCCTTCATCAAAAGTCCATTCCTGTTTCCAATCAAACTCATTAGGTTTAATATTGTAAAACGTATTACGCACTCTCCTGCCCTTTGCATTTGTGCCATCCATAATTACTTTATCGCCATCGTTAATTGCAGTAAATGTTGCAAGCTTTCTGTTTGTTTTGTCTATCCACGACATATACCAACGATTTTCATCAGCGTTATATATACGAATATTAGTACCCACTACTTGCTGCTGATTTAATGAATCCATAGTTATCCAATCATCCTGTAAAGCATGACCATCAAGGATGTAATACCATCGCCATAGTGATGATTTTTTTTGATCAGACCAGCTTCCATCCTGTTGACGAATGGATTGCCTGGCAGCCCATAAACCAGCAAATTGCCCCAGTAACTGTGTTTCAATTGGTGCATCGGGATTTAGTTGCCCAAAATCAAATTTATTTACTTCTGCTGTTCCATTCTTAGAATCATCCTCCTGAGTTCTGCAACTTAAAAAAATTATGGAAGCAACTATTATCAGAAGATAAATGTTGTTAATAAAGTTCATGAGAATTAACCAATGTTATTTTTCAAAATAATTTAATCGACATATGTCACTGCGGAGCATCTTCTGTGTACTTCTGCTCTATCTTCTCTTTCTCTTCAATATCTTCCACACCTGATATTCTCTGTGCAAGTGATTTACCGTCAAGCTTGTGATATGCAAGCACCTCCCAGGGTGTACCGCATTCGGGATATTCTTTTAATCCAAGATTTGTAAACAATTTTCCTTCAAGAATGTTTAATTCATTCATTACATTTAACAATCTATCTCCCAATCCACCAACAGCAGAATGGTCTTCGAGTACAAATATTTTTTCCTGGTCTTTCACAATTTCTTTCAGCCATTCTTTATTAATTTTATTTAACCAGGGCATATTAATTACTTTTAAACTAAAGCCGATCTTTTTCAAATAATCTGCAGCTAACAAAGCTTCGTGCAGCATAACAGGTCCGTAACTGAATAGTAGTGCATCGTTTCCTGCTGTTAATTCAGCACCAATACCAAGTCTGAATTTATATTCATCCGGTAGTTTAATTTTTTCAGGTGAAGGACCTATCACTAATCTTAGCACACAATTTTCTTCAGCATCATTTACGCAATATTCTGTTGCCCATTTTGTCTCTTCTGCATTACACGGCTGGATAATTGTTACATTCGGCAATGCACCGAATAAAGAAATATCTCTCACACTTTGATGTGATTTGCCCGGTCCTGCAGGAATCATTCCTGCAAACTGACAGGTGTAAATAACTTTTGTTCGTTCGCTTGCGTTGTTATAAATCTGTTCATTAGCTCTTGCAGCAAGAAAGCTTGCAAAGGTGCTTACAACGGGAACGAGTCCCATTCTTGCTAATCCACCCGCCATCGAAACCATGTCCTGCTCAGCAATACCGTTTTCAATGAATCTGTCCGGATACATTTTTTCAAACTTTCTTAATTTACAATCAGCGGAAAGATCGCCATCGAGAACAATTAAATTATCATTATACTTAGCAATTTCACAAAGAGCATCGCCGTAAGCTTCTGTAACAAATTCTTTCTTACCCTTAGATGAAGTTTTAACTTCGGGTTCGTTCACAGGAATTTGTATTTTATCAATCTTTAATTCTTCTGCAAGTCTGTTGATCTTTTCGATTAATTCTGAGAGTCCCGCCACATAACTTTCATCATCCGGTGCACCGGAATGCCATTTGTATAAAGTTTTTCCTTCAAATGTTTCTGTTTCCGGTCGTTCCATAAACGAAACGCCTTTGCCTTTTACTGTATCTGCGATGATCATTTTAGGTTTACCAGTAACATTTTTTAAATCAGTAAAAGTCTTTTTTAATTCATCGTAATCGTGACCATCGATTCTTACTACATGCCATCCGAACGCCGAAACTTTTTGTACAACATCCTCAATATTATTTACATCTTTAACAAGCATATCGGTTTGATATTTATTATGATCCATAATGACAGTAAGATTGCCAATTTTCTGATGAGCAGAAGCTTGCAGTGATTCATAAATCTGCCCTTCCTGAAATTCACCGTCACCTGTTAGAACATAAACGTGTCCTTTATTCTTTTTATAAGTCTTCGCCCAAGCCATTCCCTTTCCTTTTGATATTCCCATTCCCAATGAACCTGTGCTTGCTTCAATCCCGGGAATGCGAACTTCGGGATGACCATCCAATCCATATAATCTTCTGAGCATTAAAAGTTTTTCTTCGGGAATAATTCCGAGTGTATAAAAGAGTGAATAAAGTCCGGGAACATCGTGTCCTTTTGATGAAAAGTAAATATCGCGATTGGGAGAATCGAGACCGACTTCAAAAATGTTTAATTCATTTAGGTAGAGGAATGTGATAATATCCATTGCACTTAACGATGAACCGAGGTGACCGGAACCTGCTTTTTTTACCGCAACGAGAGTGTTATACCGGCACATGTCAGCATACAATTGCATCTTCGCTGCCCAGTCACCATCAATATTCTTTATACGATCAAACTCAGATTTTTTAATTATTTTATAAGTCATTTATTCTCCAACTTTAAACTTTTTCTTTTATATATTAACAATGATTTGAAATGATGAACAAAAATAGCACAATGGGATGAGAATAAGTAATCACAATTTCATAAATTGTTCAACTATAAAAATAAATTTTGAGTTAAATATGACCTGGATAAAAACAATCTCATATGAAAATGCCAAAGGCAAGCTTCTGGAACTTTACGACCGAATAAAAGGACCTGAAAATAATGTTGATAATGTAATGATCGCACACAGTTTGCGACCACACTCAATGGAAGGACATATGGCTTTGTATAAATATGTTCTGCATCATCCCAAAAATAAAATTCCCAATTGGTTCCTGGAAGCTGCGGGTGTGTACACGAGCATTTTAAACAATTGTGATTATTGTATTGAGCATCATTTTGCAGGTATGAGTCGTTTGTTAAAAAATGATGAACATGCAAAGAAAATTCACTCGGCGTTAGAGACACAAAATCTATCCAAAATATTCAACGCTAAAGAATGTATGGCGCTTTATTATGTAAGAATGCTCACTAAATACCCGATGAATATTACAGAAGATGATTTAGAAAAATTGCGCAGCGTAGGATGGGATGATGGTGAAATACTTGAGCTGAACCAGGTTACATCCTACTTCAACTATGTGAACAGAATGGTGCTTGGATTGGGTATAAATACTGATGGCGATATACTTGGGCTCTCACCAAATGACTCTGAAGACCTGAACAACTGGCAGCATAAATAAAAGTTCATATCACATTATCTAAGATAGCATAAGTATTACACAACAATTAATTAAAACTGATTAATGTGACTGACTACCTAAACAACCAGAGACTTTCAAAAGCAGTAAAGTGCCTTTCAAAAAAAGATAAAGATCTTGCTACTCTTTATGAGGCGGATAGTGTACCTCCTCTTTGGGCAAGACGACCGGGGTTTACAACATTAATTAAAATAATCCTTGAACAGCAGGTTTCTCTTGCATCGGCTAAAGCAGTATACAGAAAACTTGAAAGAAATATTAAACCTTTTACCCCAATACGATTTGAAGAATTGGGAATTGCCTATCTTAAATCATTGGGGATTACACGTCAAAAATCTTCTTATTGTATTAATATAGCTGCAGCAATCTTAGATGATAAATTGGATCTTAAATCCTTAAACAATATGAATGATGATGATGCGAAAGAAATGCTGAAGCGGATAAAGGGAATCGGTTCCTGGACGGCAGACATTTATCTTTTAATGGCTTTACGCAGACCCGATATATGGCCATCGGGAGATATTGCTTTGGCAAGTTCTATGCGGAAAATAAAAAGACTTCGATCTTATCCTACTTATGAGAAACAAATTAAAATTGCAGAAAAGTGGCAGCCATATAGATCAGTAGCAGCAAGAATGCTCTGGCAGCATTACATTAAAAATAATTAATATAAGGTTACACAATTGTTATAAGGTTAAAATAAATCATCAACAATGAGTAGATCTGCTTCGAATTTTAGGAAGAATGCAAATTTTGACTTTCGACCTACCGGATGAGTCTGGTTTCTTCTATCAAATATATTTGTAAGAATAAGATTAATACTGAACCTTCTTTCCCAAAAATACTTTAATAATGCAACCTTAACTGTAAATAAACTATTAAGTTTCGACGAATAAAGTCCGCCGCTACTTTCATCTATATTTTTATAATCAATCCATATTGTTGAGCTAGTGTAATTCAAATAACCGAATATTGAGAAACTTTCAATTGGTGTATATATTATATTATAACTTAATCTACTCTCTGGAATACTTTGCCAGACTGCTTTAAATAAAGCATCGCTACTAATTGAGGTGGTAAAATTATAAAATATTGTGTGTCTGGTTTTTGAGGAGATATTATGTTTAATTGAAATACCACCACCAATTGTGTTTCCATTCTGCTTTGTGTAGACTACTGTAGGGGAGTGAAAAGAACCATCAGTGAAATCATATAAATAATCTCGGTGCTCAACATACACGTCTTTTAAATTTCTATAAAATCCTTTCAGTTTTAGAAAAAATTTCCCATTTATTTCCGAATTATAGATTATATCAAATGTTATCTTTTTCCCACCTTCGAGATTGCCTTGAATAGTGTAATCGATATTGTTTTTATCTAATATGTCATATCCTCTATCAACCCAATACCAGAAGTTCTGGCTCTCCTCGAGTAGACTTTTTGTGTACGACAAAAAAATTAAAATATTATTTTGATTATTAATTTTAAATTCATTTGCTAAGTAAACTTTATAAGCAGTTTTATCATTATTCCCGGTTAAGAATAAACCTGCATTTTGTTTGATAAATTCATTGTAATTGAAACTTATCAAACTGTAAAACTTGCCCAGGAAAAAAGAATTATTGATAGTTAATGATTCATTCTCTGCAGTGTATTTGTTTATTCCTACACCTAAGGTTAAAGTTATATCCTTTAGAAATATGTTTGACTGAAGGTTCCCATATATATTTTCATATCCCCAATCAAAATCAAAGTCAAAAACATTTTCAATTTTTGTTATATTATTTTTAGAGTATTTTATTTTATAGCTCAAATCATAATTATCCTGGAATTGAAATTCACCTGTCGCCCCAATGTGTAAATATTTGTTCTTCAGAGGAATCTCTCTTCCGAATGGTCTAAAGAAATAATAATCTTTGATTTCACTTTTAGTTACGTAAACTTCATTTCTTGTATCTGTAGTAATATATCCAGCCTTCAATGATGGCGCGTTTAGTTTTAATCTCGGTATATCACCAATGTTAGGAGCTATGGATTGAATTCTTTTTCTATAGGCGGGCGAGGTGAGTGATTCTGTATTGCTCTTATAACTTAAAATTGAATAGAAAAAATCTTTTTTAAAACCGAGTGATGCCGAATAATTTGTGCCTTGGTTATCTACATTGGGTGTATTATCGCCAGTGTAACGAAAGGGTCCGGGATCTCCGGTTTCGCTGCCTACCTGTATTTTCCCTTTCACAGTTATTCCGTCTTCCGGAATAATTGAATGAATGTGCATAAGCCCACTACTTATAAACTCGCCTTCGATTATCTGAGGGACAGTGTAGATCTCTATATAATCTATGTTACTAAGTGTAACAGGAATATTGTTGATGTTTCCATCTTCAAAAATACTATAGTCCATCCTCTGTCCGTCGAGCATTATTTTCCATAATTGATGCTGGTAGCTATCAAGTCCATTAATGCTAACTGAATGATCATATCCATTTATTGTTGAATAACTGATATTATTAATTAATGAAAAAATATCTGAAATCCTTGTGATGCCTGATTTCTTTATATCTTCGGAGGTTATTATCTGCCTGTCAATTAAATACAAGTTATTGTTCTGCGCTAAAACAGAAGAGATGAGGAGTAAAAAGAATTTGAACAACAGTAGTTTTTTCATAACGTCAATTTAAAAAGGCTCTTAACCAATCCGGGGCAGTGAATGAATAATCAATACCGGCAGATACGTAAAGTAAATCTATCTTTATGTTTGTGAAAATTCTAAGATAACTTCCCTCGATATTTAGATTCGCATTTTTAAGTATTTGGAATGATAATCTTACCATAAATTCTATTCCTAACTCACTTTCACTCACTAGTCCTTCCTCAATATCTTCATCTTCAAAGTCCATTTGAAAACTGCCAATATTTAAACTACTATATAATTTTAACAATCTAAGAGTCTTAAATTCCACTCCCCATCCTGCATAAACAAACCAGGAAGAGAATTCAGGAATGTTCAAATCCTTTGTTTTGAAATTCATTATTCTTAATCCAAATTGCGTTCTCCCGAAATAAAATGGTGTCTCAAAAAATCCTTTAATCCCACCTGACGGATGCCATGTATTATGAAAAATATTTCGATTAAAGTTGTTTGTATATTCAAGCCCGATTTTAATTTTTTCGAAAGGAGATTCTTCTACCATAAACACGGACTGTGAATAAGAAATGTTTTTGTGAAGAAATGCGCTGCATACCAAAATACAGATAAGTAAAATTTGTGTTCTCAAGAAAACGTTGGATCCTTAATTATTTTAAACTGTTATTTTACTGATTTGGAAATTCAAATTATCTTTAGAAGAATATATATTCTAATATAAAAATCGGCAATCCTAAAGTAATCTTTTCATCCAAAAAATAAACAACTGATATGGAGCAAATAATAATAATTATTAACAATTTAACACTTTATTATAGATAAAGACAAAACTGATATTTACGATTCCATCCGTATGGGCATCCCGATACGGCGGGACTGTGTCCGTACAATTTTCAGTTTATGATATTTTAAGAAATGAATTTGCTGAAACAAAGAAGATGGTGCTCTTGAAATAATTATGTTAGTCTGAGCCTTGCCTGCCCCGCCCTGGCGCTGGGTCGAAGAATGCCTTTCACACTTCGACAAGCTCAGTGTGACGGCATATAAAAACGAGGAGGATGTAAAAATCATCAAATGATATACTTATTGCCTGCGCTCTTACCAAATGAGTGCAGGCTTTAATTTTCAAACCCAAAACAGATGTACTTTATTTCTTTCCCCTCTTCCAAATATTGCTTTTCATATTTTGTTTTAATTGTATGATGATGATCAAAACCTTGTTCGGCATAAAGGTTTGAAGTTGCGAACTGAATTTTGCAATTTTCCTTGTTCAAAATATTTAAAGTATAATTAAATAGCTCTTCATTATCAGTTTTAAGGTGTCCTTTTGCTTTTTCAGTTACAATGTTTTTATAAATATTTAAAAAATTTTTATCAATAAGTCTTTTAAAACTTTTTCGCGGGTAATGCGGATCAGGGAAAGGAATAAATATCTCTTCAACTTTTTCCTTACTAAATATTTCCGCTAACTTCTCCGCACCGCTTATAAGAAACGCAGCATTTTTCAAATTAAGTTTATTTGCTTCTTCAGCAGCGGCATAAATACGGGCACCTTTATAATCAATCCCAATAAAGTTTCTTTCAGGATACATTTTAGCTAATTCAATCGAGTAATCTCCATGTCCACATCCGATCTCTAAAGTAAACGGTTTCCTGTTGCCGAAGTAGTAATTTAACAGCTCTTCAACATTTTCATTCTCCCTACTGAAAACATTTGGAAACCTGTATACATCCTTCAATCGTTTTAGTTTTTTTCTGCTCATTAAAATATATGTGGATAATAATTTTGGAAGCTAAAATACTTATTTGATAATAATTATCAGATTAATGATTACAGTAATTTATATAAGATTGTTCTATGTGATATTAAAAACACCACATTTAATTCAATTGAAGAAATAGCCAATTGCTCATTAATAAAACCCTTTAAAACTTCTTGCTTTACTAATTTTTTCAACTTAAATTATATTTGAAGACAATTTATTCTATATTTAATTAATATATCAGAGGAGGAAATAATGGCAATCAAAATTAGAAAATCGGAGTACTTCTATACTTCTGTTTTAGACCAACCGGGGGAAGCGTATAAATTACTTGAGCAGCTTGAAAGCATAGGAGTAGACATCCTGGCATTCACGGCAATACCAATGAGTCCGGAACGCACTCAATTCACAATCTTCCCTGAGGATACAAATAATTTACAGCAAGCAGCGGAGAAAGCCGGATTCACCATAGACGGTCCTCATCCTGCAATACTTGTACAGGGAGATGACGAGCTTGGAGCATTAACAGGTATTCATAAAAAGCTTTACCAGGCAAATGTTAATGTTTATGCTTCAAGCGGTGTTACAGATGGTAAAGGAAGTTTTGGTTATGTGCTATATATAAAACCCGAGGAATATGAAAGAGCAGCATTGGCTTTAAATATTTGATTTTTTCTTTTTAATTGAAATTATAAGCCAATTGAAATTGCAGAGAAAGTTGGTTATTCTTCCGAAGCATCATTTAACGGAGTATTAAATAACAATTCAGACTCAATCCAGGTAAGATGAGAAGAGCATTACCGTTATCATAATTATTAAAGCTATAGGGCACTTTAAATAGTTTAGTATTTTTCACAATTAAACTTTACTATTAATCCGTTAACTAAAGTTATTCCACTGTTATCCGTGCAAAAAGTTATGAAAAAGAGATTGCTACTTCCTTTGTTTATCTTATTACTCTTTGCTCTATTACTTTTTCGGTGCAGTGATTCTATAATTATACCTGAGAACGAAAATAATCTTATCCCCAATCCTTCGTTCGAAGAAAATGGTGATTCATCTTTAGCTAATTGGTTTGTTAATATTCCTTCATCTGTTAATTTCACAAACAATACACCACCAAACGGAGGGAATTGGGCAATCACCATCGATGTGCTGTGGGGAAGTGGAAATGATGTTATTTCCACCGTCAAAATTCCGGAAGGAATACACATTTATAAATTTTCTTTCTGGTCTAAATTTGACACTACTGCTGGCGATGCGGAATTATTATTTATAACAACTGATTCTGTTTATAGTATTAATCGTGTTCAGGTAAATAGTAATGACTGGATGAACTATTCAGTATCAGATACAATTACTTCAAATTCCAATGATAGCTTAATGGTGAAATTGTCGGGAGGATTTTCACATATCACCCCTGGAAAAACATATTTCGATATCTGCATACTCGAACTTTTAGAATAATTCAACAAATCATTAACTTTACATTTCCATTATTAAATAAACATAAAATGTTTTTATGCACAGAACTACATTAATATTTGTTGTTCTATTCATTTTCATTTCGTTTACTACTTTTGCCCAGATGACGGAAGAAGAATATAACTCTAAAAAGGAATCACTTACTTTTCAAAAAAAAGAACTGAAAAGGGAGATTGAAACGCTAAAAACAGAAATCAAAAGTTTTCAAAATCGTATTCCTGAATTAGAACAGGAAATAATAACAGCATTCCGTGAATTATACGTTCTAAAATACGATGAAGAAATTGAACAGCGTATTGCATCCAAACGAATCTGGAAAGGGATGACTGATGAAATGGTACGAGATGGCTGGGGAGAACCGGATAAGATTGATAGAAATGTAGAGAAGTGGGGAGTATTTGAACAGTGGAATTACGGTAACATTATTTTCTTTTTCAGGGATGGAAATCTAACAGACTGGGAAGAAGGAAGGATAGAATAAATTATGTGTTCAATACTTGCAATACTCGATATAAAATCAGATGTGACTACGCTTCGTAAGCAAGCGTTGCAAATGTCAAAGTTACAGCGTCATCGCGGACCTGATTGGTCTGGAATGTATGCGAACGACAAGGTGATAATGGCTCACGAACGTCTCTCTATCGTAGATATTGAACATGGCTCCCAACCGATATACAGTAAAGATGGTGAACTTGTACTTGCAGTAAACGGAGAAATTTACAATCACAAAGAACTTGAAGATGCCTTAACAATTAAATATTCCTTTCAGACTAAATCCGACTGTGAAGTTATTAATGCTCTTTACAGGGAAAAAGGTACGGAATTTTTAGATGAGCTTAACGGTATTTTTTCATTTGTATTATATGATAATAAATCAAAATCCTATCTTATTGCAAGAGATCACATAGGCATCGTACCATTATATACCGGTTACGATGAGCACGGCAATTTTTATATTGCATCTGAAATGAAAGCAATAATCAATGTATGCAAAACTATCAAGGAATTTCCACCAGGACATTATCTTTTTAGTAAGGAAGGAAAATTAAAACGTTATTATAAACGCAGCTGGAATGATTTTTCGAATGTTAAGAACAATAAAACAGACAAAAAATTATTAAAACGTGGATTGGAGGAAGCTGTGCATCGTCAGTTGATGTCAGATGTCCCGTATGGTTTACTGCTCTCCGGCGGTTTAGATTCCTCCATTATTGCAGCAATTGTAAAGAAATTTGCTCAACGAAGAATTGAATCAAATGATCTTCGCGATGCATGGTGGCCCAAACTACATACTTTTGCCATAGGATTAGAAGGCTCACCCGATCTTACAGCCGCACGAGTAGTTGCTGAACATATCGATTCAGTGCATCACGAATTTAAATTTACTATTCAGGAAGGATTAGATGCACTGAGTGATGTTATATATCATATAGAAACCTACGATGTAACATCAATCAGAGCTTCCACACCAATGTATTTAATTGCACGCAAGATAAAATCAATGGGGGTGAAAATGATTTTATCCGGTGAAGGTGCAGATGAAATTTTTGGTGGATATCTATACTTCCATAAAGCGCCTAATGCAGAAGCGCTGCATATAGAAACAGTACGTAAGCTGCAGCAACTGCACTGGTTCGATTGTTTGAGAGCAAACAAATCAATGGCATCCTGGGGAGTAGAAGCCAGGGTTCCGTTTTTAGATAAAGAATTTATTGATATTGCAATGAATATAAATCCGGCAGATAAATTAGTGACAAACGGTAAGATGGAAAAACAATTACTCCGGGAAGCATTTTCCGATTACTTGCCAGAGAGTGTATTGTGGAGACAAAAAGAACAATTTTCAGACGGAGTTGGATATAACTGGATTGATACATTAAAAAAAGTATCTGAAGAGGAGATAACCGACAGCGAGATGGAAAATGCGCATTTTAAATTTCCTATTAACACGCCGCAATCAAAGGAAGCGTATTACTTCAGGCAAATATTCGCTGAACACTTCCCTACCGATTCTGCAGCTTCTTGTGTTCCTGGAGGACCTTCAGTAGCATGCAGCACTCCTGAGGCACTGGCTTGGGATAAATCACTAAATAATGTGATCGATCCCTCCGGCAGGGCTGTGCAAAATGTTCATAAAGAAAGCTATTAACCGGTTTATTTTCTAACAAATATCAAGTAATTGAAGAATTTATTGGGGGAGTAAATCCTAAAACGGAAGTGGGAAGTATTTAAACAGTGGAATAACGGTAACATTACTTTCTTTTTCAGAGACGGAAAATTGACTGATTGGGAAGAACAGTCGCAACAGAATAAATAACAGTTGATTTTCTTTACTTAATTTATCAATTTGATATATGAATCATTTCTTGCTTCTATACCGCAAATAAGATTACTTCAATAATAAATGCTGGGAAAAAATAAAACGGTTCTGTTTCTCTTTATCAGTGTAGCTGCAGTTTTTATAATCCATGCGCTCTATCTATCTACCATTGCTGAAGATGCGTTTATAAGTTTTCGCTATGCAAAAAATTTGGCGGCAGGTAACGGTCTTGTTTGGAATGCAGGAGAAACACCGGTTGAAGGATATACTAATTTTTTATGGATACTTATCTCTTCCATCATTTTGTCTGCTGGTTTAAATCTTCTAATATCCTCACAAGTAATAGGATTATTTGCAAGTACAATTTTATTGATATATGTATATCTCTTCTGTAAAAGGATTTTAGGATTCAATAAATACACTTCAATTTTACCCTCTTTATTTTTAGCTTTTTCGGGTCCATTCGCAACGTGGGCAACAAGCGGGATGGAAACAAATTTTTTCACATTATTTGTGTTTGCAAGCTTTTACCATTTAATATTCTACTGGCAATATCAAAAAACAGGTTCGATAATTTTTTCTTTATTTCTGATTATGATTGCAACATTAACAAGACCTGAGGGATTTGGAATTTTTTTAATTCTTGTATCATTTCATTTATACCATCAGTTTAAAGAAACAAAATCTAAAGGAATTCACAGCAGTATAATTTTCATTTTGATCTTCTATATTTTTCCGATACTTATCTACTTTTTCTGGCGTTACTCTTACTTCGGTTATATTCTCCCTCTAACATTTTATGCAAAAACCGGTGGGACTGTTTATCAATGGTTACGAGGATTAAAATATTTATTTTTCTTTTCGTTTCATTTTTTAGTACCATTAATTCCGATTGTTCTCGTATATCTTTTTATTAAAATTGATCACATTAAGTTATCTGGGATCTTTAAAACAAAAAAGAGTAATACAGAGATCAATATCTTCAGTTTTAAATTATGCACAATACTTTGTCTACTTTATACTTTTTATATTGTCCTTGTCGGAGGAGATTACATGACTATGTACAGGTTTTTCGTTCCAATATTACCATTTATTTATTTGTTAATTGGTATAGTTTTAAACTCAATAATCAAATATTCATTCAACACGAATAAACAAAAATTATTAACCTCAACATTAATACTGGTTGCTTTAGGTGGAACCGTTCTACAATCAACCCCGTTAGAAAAAATTCTCTTTGTAAAACCGTCTATTACACATGGCGAATACCAGGGAGTGCTCACAGAAAGATGGAATACAAACCGACTCACTCTTATCGGACATTTTTTTAATAAGTACAAAAATAGTGAGGAAGAATCACTTGCAACAGATGCTATTGGTGCAATATCATTTTATTCAAACATGAAAATTTACGGGCTGCATGGTTTGGTTGATCCTTACATAGCCAGAAAAGAAACGAAAATTATAGGCAAAGGATTTCCGGGACATGAGAAATTTGCTTTGATCTATATTTTATCCAAGCAGCCAAAATATTTTATGTTCAGTCGTGAACTTACTGAAGAGCCGCTCAGCTATCCAATATATTCTGTGGAAGTAAATAAAGTATTGAAATCTGAGTATAGAGTGGTATCAAAATGGCTTGAAGATAAGCAAAATAATGAAGCAGGTTACTTTACCTTTTTAGAACGAATCGATCAATAAAATTGGAAATACAAAATGGTAACATTTATTAAATCTCCTTCCATAATTGAAGCTGCGGGGAACCCGTCAGGGCCGGACCTCGACGGCAAACCCAAAGTAATTGAAGAATTTATCGGCAGAGTAAATTCTAAAACGGAAGTGGTAAGTATTGCAAAAATGAAAAGTCCCGCCGGTTGGATTGAGCCAGGGCAAACTCCGGTATTCGATGAATACACAATAGTTTTAAAAGGAACATTGCGGGTTGAATCAAAAGGTAAAACAACTGATGTAAAACAAGGTGAGGCTATCATTGCACATAAGGGAGAATGGGTAAGGTACAGTTCTCCCCTGCCTGAAGGCGCAGAATATATTGCTGTCTGTCTTCCCGCATTTTCTCCTGAAATTGTACATCGGAATAAAGAATAAAATATAACAACAGATATTCCAATTAAAAACTGGATTTATGATATTTTTGCATTTGAAGTCGTTTTTAAAGATTATATTAAGGCAATCACATTAGTAAAACCAAACATATTATGTAGATTTTAATCCGCTCCATTTTTTGCAAAATTGTTTCAAACCTTCAAGTACAAATAATATTACTTGATGAATTCCTGCCTTTTATTCCAACCAATTCAGCACAATATTTGGAATGCAAAAATGATGATGTCTGATCATCTCCTCCCATAATCTGATCACTCCTGTCTTGTGCAGAAGCCTCCTATAGTGGTCAGATTAGGCAGTCGGGTAAAATTGGTAATACTGTAGAAGTCCTCCTCACTTTATTCTCATTACTAATGAACCCGGCTGTCTGTTTTTATTTTCATTCAACTCCTCAATAACAAATCTACTTTGTTTTATTGCTTTCAGTTTCAAATAATTCATCCGGAAGACCTTGATTGACTTTATAGTTCGTATAGGTTATGTAAACCTTTCCCGTTGTACTATTTGATATTTTGTTACTATCGTCATCATCATCCAACTGCCCATCCATTCCTCGCGGGAACATCATTCTGTCAACAGAAAATGTAAATTCCATTTGGGAAGGCAGTTCATAATGATCATCACTTTTCTCATAAGTAAAATCGATTGTGAATGTTCCGGTTGGTTTCTTTGTTGATTCCACCCGGATGATCAAATTCCTGGTTTGATCGATCCAAAATGTGCTGAGAATAATATCGCCATCATTCCCCAATGGAATAATTTTTACAACAGATGTGGGAATATCTCGTATTGTATCTTCCCGCTCGTATAATGCTGTGTATTTACCGCTTATCAAACCCAAAGGTGAAAAATCCAAACCCTGCCTTGGTAAAAGTGCAAATTTCTTTGACTCAACATGAATTTTATTCGGCTGCTTAAAATAAAGTTTAGCTTCCGAATCAGGAACTTTTAAAAAATCCACATCAATTTTTACATGAATATCAACTTCATAATCCTCAATCTTTTTAAAAGCTTCTTTAACTCCGTCTAATATTTCATCCGGGTCCTTACTCTGCGGAGAAAATTCACTCATAGTAATAAAGATCATCAAAGACAGTAAAACAAATTTTAGTTTTCTCATACTTATCATCTGCATTTTTAAGATAAAATATCCTTTCTTTTAAAAATAAATGCTGTAACACCGTATAATAAAACTATATGACCCAACAATATCAACATTGCATTTAATAACTTCGAAGTATTAATAGGATCACTAAAAATAAGGCGCCAGGAAAGAATATAATTTGTAAAAAGATATGGTTTGATTGAACTGAAAACGTCAATATTAATTGCTGAAACAATTACAAAAACAATTATCACTGCCATGGTTGCTACAATGGGTCCAATTGCATTTTCAACAAGCGATGAAAAGAAAAAAGCCAGACTGCAGACAACAGACATTCCTAAAGCAGCAAATCCATAAGCCAAAAGAAAACGCCAAAGCACATCGTTTCTATCAAATATTATTACCGTGCTGGATTTGATAACAATTAGCTCGCCATACCCAAATAGAATTGCGCCTATTCCCAGGCTAACAATTGCAAGCCAAAGAATTAAAGAGAACGTATAAATACTTCCTGCTATAAATTTTGAACTAAGGACCTGCAATCGAGATACAGGTCTGGTAAGCAAAATCCTGTATGTTCCTGCGGTTGATTCCCCTGCAAGTAAATCTCCCGCAACAAGTGCTATAAGAAACGGGATATGAACTGTAAGCATATTCAGTATCAAATATGATATAAAAAATCCGTTTAATAAATTACCAACGAACAAGAAGGAATCTTGCAAATTACGTGTCATAAAATCAAGCGATTTTTGACCTTCGAAATACATGGCAGTTTGTATTATTGCAACAAGCAGCCCGATTGCAATAAAGCCGATATATGTCCTCCACTTTTTGAAGATCTTGTACAATTCTATTTTAATTAATTCTGTCATCATACGGTATCTACCGTTATCTTTAGGAAGTATTCTTCAAGTGATTTGGTTGGAATAACCGCACTAACTAAAATATCATTCTCTACAAAGTACTTATTTAATACTGCTATCTCTTCAGATGAGAGGTTAAAAATCAGTTTATTGTTTGTTATAGATTCTATTTTATTATCCCAACGAGATTGGCTTATTAAATGTTTTGCAGAATCTAAGTCATCCACTTCAAAAGTAACTTTTAGCCCTGCAGAGTTAAGCAAATCCTGAACATGTCCTTCAACCACAGTTTTGCCTTTGTTAATTATTATCATCCTGTTTGCAATCTGCTCGACTTCCGAAAGTAAGTGTGAAGAAAGAAATATTGTTTTATTCTTCTCATCGCGCAGATGAATTATTAGATCACGTATTTCTTTCATTCCCTGCGGATCTAAACCTGTTGTAGGTTCATCCAGAATTATCAAATCAGGATCGTGCATAAGAGCTTGTGCAATTCCCAATCTTTGTTTCATTCCGTGTGAGTAAGTTTTTACTTTACTTGCTCTTCTCTCTTTCAGCCCGACAGTTTCAAGGATTTCCATAATTCTGTTTGATGATACATCTTTGCCTGAAATACGGCTTAAAATCTCGAGGTTTTTATAAGCAGATAAATAATTGTAGAAATCCGGTTTCTCCACAATAGCCCCAACGTCCCTTAATATAAGGGCTCTCTCCTCATTTAAAGGTTTACCAAATAGCCTTATAGTTCCCGCGTTCGGATGAATAAGAGTAAGCAGCATTCTTATTGTGGTACTCTTTCCAGCACCGTTTGGTCCTAAAAACCCAAAGATATCTCCTTTATATACATTCAGGGAGAGTTCATCTACAGCTTTTACATCCTTGAACTTTTTAGTTAAGCCCTTAATTTCAATTATTTTTTCTTCGGTATTCATTCCATCTAATTCAAATGATTGTCATCTGTTTCGAAATAATCTGAGCGTGTTTTGTAAAAATTTTAAGTGATAATATAATGCATTGAATAGCTTAAAGCGACTTTAATTTTTTTTTAACATTTGACGGATATTTCAGGGTAAAAAAATCCAACAAGGAAAAAAAATTTTGTAAATTTTTCTTCGTTTTCTAACTAAAATTAAGTCTTCAGAATTTCATAAAAGATTTAATTTGTTTTTGTTTAAAATTATTCTAAAGTTAGTCTTGTTATTAAGTGGGTCGAAAAAATATTTTTACTTTTTGTGGCTATCAATTTCATGTTAATATTTTTTTTCATAACTTCCTTCAGACCCCGGTCATGAATGAAAATTTTTAAGATCAAATAATTTAAGCGTGGGAAATTGAACCCTTCAAAATTTTATAAGTGTATAACTATTAATTATTTGTGAAACTATGAACCAAAACTTAGGAGAATTGAATGCAAATCACTAGACTATTTACAAAAGCAGGAGATGATCCTTTAGCATCCTTAAAATTTGTTAAAACCACTTCAGAAATAAAGAACCCGGATGGCTCCTTAGTATTTAGAATGGAAGACGTAATGGTTCCGGAGGGCTGGTCGCAGGTAGCTATTGATATTATAGCGCAAAAGTATTTCAGAAAAGCAGGAGTTCCTAAGTTACTAGTGCGGTTAGATGAAGAAGGTATTCCTGAATGGCTTCAACCATCTGTTCCCGATGAAGAAAAACTAAGTCAGCTGCCTGAAGAAGACAGACTTACTTCTGAAATGGATTCAAGGCAGGTTTTTCATCGTTTAGCTGGTAACTGGACTTACTGGGGATGGAAAGCGAATTACTTCGATACTGAAGAAGATGCACTGGCATACTATGATGAAATGAAATATATGCTTGCCAATCAAATGGCTGCACCCAACAGTCCTCAATGGTTTAACACCGGCTTAAACTGGGCTTATGGTATCTCCGGTCCTTCACAAGGTCATTACTATGTAGATCATGAAACGGGCGAATTAACTCAATCATCGGATGCTTATACACACCCGCAGCCGCACGCTTGTTTTATCCAGTCAATAAATGATGATTTGGTTAACGAAGGCGGCATAATGGACCTTTGGGTTAGAGAGGCAAGACTTTTTAAATACGGTTCAGGAACAGGTTCTAACTTTTCGAATATTAGAGGTGCAGATGAAACTTTAAGCGGTGGAGGAAAATCATCCGGATTGATGTCGTTCTTGAAAATTGGTGACCGTTCAGCGGGCGCTATTAAATCCGGCGGAACGACACGAAGAGCAGCTAAAATGGTTACTCTGGATTTGGACCATCCGGATATAGAAGAATACATAAACTGGAAAGTTATTGAAGAACAAAAAGTTGCTGCACTGGTTGTAGGTTCCAACCTTGCAAATTATCACCTTAACTCTATTATGAAAGCGTGTTACGCTGAACATCCGGAGAACGATAGATTTAACAAAAAAGAAAACAAGAAATTAAAACGTGCAATTATAGAAGCAAGAAAAGCAATGATTCCCTACAATTACATCGACAGGGTTATTCACCTTGCAAAACTTGGATTCAAATCAATTGAATTTCCTGTGTACGATGTTGATTGGACTTCTGAAGCATACACAACTGTTTCGGGACAAAATTCCAATAACTCAATACGCGTTACAAATAAGTATATGAATGCAGTTATTGATGACGGAGAATGGAATCTCTATTGGCGCATAGAAAAGAAAAAAGCCTTAGAGGAAGGAAGAGAACCAAAACCTTGCAAAACCTTAAACGCAAGAGATCTTTGGGATCAAATTTCATATTCTGCATGGTCTAGCGCTGATCCGGGTATTCAATTTCACACAACAATTAATGAGTGGCATACCTGCCCGGAAGATGGTGAAATTAAAGCTTCCAACCCTTGCAGTGAGTATATGTTTTTAGACGATACTGCTTGCAATCTTGCTTCGCTTAACCTGGTTAAATTTTATAATACGAAAACACGTAAATTTAATATTAATGCCTATAGGCACGCATCAAAATTATGGACGATTGCTCTTGAGATAAGTGTTCTTATGGCACAGTTCCCAAGTAAAGAAATCGCAATGAAGAGTTATAACTTCAGAACCCTCGGATTAGGGTACGCAAATCTTGGGTCTCTTCTTATGCTTCAGGGAATTCCTTACGACAGTAACGGAGCTTTTGCAATTTGCGGTGCCCTAACCGCCATTATGCATATGACTGCGTATTCTACATCGGCTGAAATGGCTGGCGAGCTTGGACCTTTCCCAAAATATGAAATAAATAAAAAACATATGCTGAAGGTTATAAGAAACCACCGCAGAGCAGCTTATAATGTGCCAAATGAAGAGTACGAGGGACTATCTATCTATCCAATGGGTATCAATCCACAACATTGCCCTTCAGACCTGCTGAAAGCAGCAAGAGAAGATTCTGACAGAACCCTTGAATTGGGAGAAAGATATGGTTTTAGAAATGCACAGGTAACCGTAATTGCCCCTACAGGAACAATTGGATTATTAATGGATTGCGATACAACAGGCGTTGAACCTGATTTTGCTTTAGTGAAATTTAAAAAACTTGCCGGTGGCGGATACTTTAAAATTATAAATCAATCTATTCCACCTGCATTAGAAAGTCTTGGTTACAATAAAGATCAGATAAATGAAATAGTAAAATATGGCAAAGGACAGGGAACTTTAAACGGATGTCCTTACATCAATCCCGAATCACTTAAAGCAAAGGGATTTACTGACGAAGCTATCGTAAAAATTGAAAAAATGCTTCCGGGTGTATTTGAAATTGGTTTTGCATTTAACAAGTTTACTTTGGGTGCAGATTTTCTGATAAAAAAACTTGGATTCACAAACGAATTAATCGATTCATTCAGTTTTGATCTTTTGAGTGAATTAGGATTTTCGAAACAGGAAATTGCATCGGCAAACGATTATGTTTGTGGAACAATGACGATTGAAGGTGCACCTTTTCTTAAACATGAACATTATCCTGTATTTGACTGCGCGAATAAATGCGGAAAGAAAGGCACCCGGTTTATTCGTCCTCTTGCTCATATTATGATGATGGCATATTCGCAGCCCTTTATTTCAGGAGCTATATCAAAAACAATCAACTTCCCTAATTCTGCTTCCATTGATGATGTAAAAGATGCTTATATGCAAAGCTGGAAATTCGGTATTAAAGCAAATGCATTGTACCGTGATGGTTCAAAACTATCTCAACCATTAAACTCTGTAAGTGATGATGATATTGAAAGTTTGATGGAAGACAAGGAAAAGAATGATATTGTTAAAGTAGCCGAAAAAATCATTCATCGCTACATTGCTAAAAGAAGAAGATTGCCGGATAGAAGAACAGGTTACACTCAGAAAGCAAAGATAGATGGTCAGTCTGTTTACATACGAACGGGAGAATATGATAATGGACAGATTGGAGAGATATTTATTGATATGCATCGCGAAGGCGCTGCCTTTAGAAGTTTGCTGAACTGTTTTGCAATTTCTATTTCTCTTGGATTACAGCATGGTGTTCCGCTGGAAGAGTTTATTGATGCTTTTGTTTTCACAAGGTTTGAACCAAGCGGAATTGTTGCGGGAAATGAAAGAATTAAAATGGCAACTTCGGTTATAGATTATATTTTCAGAGAGTTAGCAGTTAATTATTTAGGCAGAAACGATCTCGCACACGTTGAACCCGAAGAGATTACATCTAAAGCTTCAGCCGGAATTGTAAAAAAACTTAGCGAAGAGGTTCAACCTGATTATGTTGACGAAGAAGTTGTAAGTGAAAGATTGGTTGAATTAGATAAAGATACAGATTCACCTTATAATTATAATCTTGCTACCAACACTACCTTAGACCAGCAGAAAGTTGTTGCAAATGAAAAAGTAGCTATGAATTCTAAGGTTATGAAAGCAAGGCAGCAAGGATATACGGGAGATATTTGTACAGAATGCCAAAGTATGACTATGGTTAGGAACGGTACATGTCTTAAATGTATGACTTGCGGTTCAACTTCCGGCTGTAGTTAAATTTTTTATAAGGTGGGGATTCAGGGAAGAGAACCAAAAACAAATGGATAGATTTATCTGTTGTTATGGATTCTTTACGGGGTTACTCTTTTCTATTAAATAAAAGCAATAAAAACAATTACTATACAATACGTAATGAGTATGTCGGGACGTTAGGTTTTATATTAAGAACCGCTAAAAACTTTATGAGAAATGGAAAAAAAATAGGATTAAGTTTATCAGGAGGTGGATATAGGGCTGCAGCCTATCATCTTGGCACATTGAAAAAACTGAACGAAATGAAGATTCTAGAGGATATAGACATTATATCTTCAGTTTCAGGTGGCTCAATTACTAGTGCGGTTTATGGTCTGAATGGTGATAATTTTCCTTATTTCGAGAAAGCCTTAATAAAGGGAGTTATGTCAAGTGTAATCAAAGGCATTATATTTTCGCCTAGATTCCTTTTAGTTGCATTCTTCATATTTCTATTTATCGGTTTAATGATTGCCTTTCTTTTCACTAATTATGCTTGGATTTCATTTATTTTGCTGGTTACAATAATATTTACTCTAATTAAATTCCAATTTTTTCTTCTCCCAATCAGTAGACTTAATGAAGACCTCTATAATAAATTCTTTTTTAAAGGAAAGGTATTGAATGACTTTAATAATAATTCTCTAATAGCTATAAATGCAACAAATTTAGAAACAGGTCGACTTTTTACGTTCTCTAAAAATAAAATGAGTGATTCTTCATATGCATATCCAAGGGACAAGGGTGAGCCAATTACATTTAAGAATAAACAATTCCCTGTTTCAAAAGCTGTTGCGGCTTCAACATGTGTCCCTTTTGCTTTTACACCAATCAGTATAGATAAAATATTTTACACCAATGAAAATGATTTTGATAGAGTTAATCCAAAATTAATCGATGGTGGTGTTTATGATAATCAAGGAATCCATAAAATTACTCAAGAAGGTAGTTCATATGAATGTGATATAATTATTACCAGTGATGCAGGGAATATAATGCCGTATCAAAGTAGATTTCAGAATACTATACAATTGTTGATAAGGACAAGTGAAATCTTTATGAATCGAATCAAGAATTTTCAGATGATAAAGAATGTATATGAGAATTCAAGATCAAATAAAAAAGAAATAGCTTATTTTTCTTTAGGATGGGATTTGCAAAATTGTATTCCAGGGTTTATTTCTAATTTGAAAAACGGAGCAATTATAGACTCAGTAATTTCAGCACATAATATTTCAAAAGAAGAAATTAATAATTCTGAATGGGATTCAATCACTGAGAAATTAAAAAACAATATAGGGTATGATAATATTATCGCACAAAGCCCAAGTAAAGAAGAACTTTCTATTGCAAGGTCTATTAAAACTAGCTTAAAAACTCTAAAAGAAAATGAAATTAGTGCTTTGATTAAACATTCCTACTGTATTACTGAATTGCAAATAAAACTTTATTGTCCAACCATAATAGAATGAATCATGAACGTTATAAAATATGAAATTGACATGCTTAATGTTAAAGCAGCTGATGCAATTTTAATTAGATGCTTTAATGAAAAAAATTGGGAATATATTATTCTCATTGATGCAGGGAATAAATCAGACGGAGAAATAATTAAAAAACATATTAAGAAATATTACAAACAAAATTATATTGATTTAGCTATTTGCACTCATCCGGACAATGACCATATTGGTGGATTTGACTATTTGTTAGACAATATAAAGATTGATGAATTTTGGATACATGACCCAAGCAAGCATATTTCATTAAGTGATGTTAGAAATAAAATCAGTGAAGCATCTTTAACAAAAAGTTTAAAATATATCACTGAAACCTTAGACAATAATGTAAATATAATTGACAAAATAGATAGGCTGGAAATTACTAGAAAAGAACCCTTTAATGGTTTAAAACATCATTCCTTGCCGATTTATGTTTTAGGACCTTCTATTGAATATTATGAAGAATTATTAAAATTTTTTAAAGATGTTGATTTGCTATTTGAACAAGAAGCGATTTTTGAAAAAAGTTTACTTGATGATATTTCAATAACGGCTCTTTCCGAAACATTAGATGAAGAAGATGACAAATCAGCAGAAAATAATAGCAGTGCTGTGTTTTTGTTTTATCCAAATGACAAAAAATATTTATTTGCTGGAGATGCTGGCCCATTATCGTTAAATAAAATTATAGAAAAATATTCCAGCTACACTCAAAATTTACATTGGTTAAAAGTTCCGCATCATGGGAGTAAAAAAAGCCTGTCGTCTGATTTAATTTCCCATTTTTCGCCAAAAGTCTCTTATATTTCAGGTAATGGCAAGGGTAAATATCCTAGCCAAGCTGTTGTAAATGTTTTAAAAAAGGTCGGTTCAGATGTTTATTCAACTCATAAAGGTGGTTCAAAATGGCATCAGGTGAATTCTTCACCAAGAGATGATTATTCGACAGCAATAAAATTATAAAAACACGAAAGCCCAACAATGTAAAATGAGTATTGAAAGCATAGCAAATCAAATAGCAAACGTTGACCGTGAAATAAATACCATCGAAAGAAGTATTCAAACCATTGACAGTAATATCAGTCGCAAACAAAAAGAAGCAAACAATTTTCTTTCAAAAATTTCGAGAGAGAAGGATTTAAATCGAGTCATAACATATCAAAAAGACCTGACCAGAAAAAATGATGAAATAAGTAAACTTGAAAAAGATAAAAACAACAAATCAAAATCTATAGCCGATAAACAAAAAAAGAGACTCGACCTTCAATCTAAACTGAACAGAGAAGGACAAAAAGAACGGGATAAAGTTAAAAAGGAGCAAAAAGATATATTGACTTTACAACAGCAGATAACAAGGGAAATGGAAAGACAGAAAATGCAATCGCTTCAATCCATTGATATGTTAAAACCCAAACAATATCAGCAAAGTAATTATGATGTGTTTATTTCTCATGCTTCAGAAGACAAAGTAGATTTTGTAAGACCATTTGCCAATTGCCTCAAAGAAAGTGGTCTGAATGTTTGGTATGATGAATTTGAATTACAAATTGGAGATAGCCTTAGGCGAGCAATAGATAACGGGCTAAAAAACTCTCGTTACGGAATAGTCGTGCTTTCCGAAGCATTTTTCAGCAAGGAATGGCCACAAATGGAATTAGACGGTCTTTTTGCCCGTGAAGTAAATGGAGAAAAAGTCATTCTTCCCATTTGGCATAAAATCAGTAAAAACGAAGTGTTGAAATACAGTCCCATCATTGCGGATATGTTGGCTATAAATACTTCTAGCTTTACAATAAAAGAAATCGCACAGAAAATTTCAGACAGAGTATTACAACAACATAACTAAAAGGCTAAAATTATGGCAAAGAAAACAGGCCCGGTAAAACCACACAAAAGGTCAACTCCATCACCGACACCAAGAAAAAATCCTGACGCACCAAAGCCAGGACCTAAAACAGTACCTGTAAAACCACATAAACGGACACCTCCTTCAAACTAAATTGGATAAGGTGTAACACAAAATAAATATGCCGATCCGTTGATCCATACACATTGGCAAGTCACTAAAAGACACCATACAAACCTAAACTAGCCAAAGGACTTAGCTGCACTAACGCACAGACTGTCTGAGGAATATAATGCACGGATACACAACAATGTGTATAAATCATTGGCCATTGTGTGGTTAAATTAAAAATATGAATATTAAATAACTATATCAGTGGTTTGATACTGAGGTGCTTCGAAATACCTAACGCCTCATACACAAACCGGCACCAACTATTATCTCATTTCTCCAGGCGGCTTTTTTTATCTAAAAAGTTCCTCCCGACATAATCTACATATCACGTTAAAAACTTTTTGGGATAAAGAAGTGCTTTAATTATTTTAGAAAAGTGTAAAGAAGAAAAAAGCACATTCATTTTACAAGTGGATTAACTTAATAAACGAAAAATAATATAACTTATAGTCCCGCTATACGCAATGCGTGTATTGAGATGTTGTACAACATAGAACAAAAAGGAAAACATTATGAAGGAAATAAGAGCTGAGATTCAAATAGCATCGACAATAGACAAAGTTTGGGCGATTTTAATGGATTTACCGAATTGGCCAAATTGGAATCCAATTGTCAACAGAATTGAAGGCAATTTGCAAGTTGGTAGTGAATTATCAATTACCATGTGTGATTCTAAAGGTAAAAATGGAAAGAGTTATAAGGCCATAATTACTTCGCTGGATGAAAAAAATAAATTTAGTTTCATCGCTACGATGATGGGTAAATTTATGTTCTCAGCGGATAGAATCATTGAATTGGAAGATTCTGAAGGAGGTACTCTATTGATTCAAAGAGAGATCTATACAGGAATAATGGTTTTGATGTTTTGGGGGAAATTAAGCACGCAAGCAAAGGCAATGTTAAATTCAATGAATGAAGCTTTAAAGAAAAAAGCAGAAAACTAAAAAACGTTGCACAACAATGTATAAAAATAATAGCCGAGACAGTATTAAATTCAAGGGTTGTAGCCAGCTTCAACTTTATCGTAGATTGAAAGTGAATTGCTCCGCAATCGGCTACTATTCTTATACTTAACGTTACCAACCCTTAAACCATTTCTCCAAGCGGATTTTTTATTACCTGGTCACCTAATATTTCCTGTTAAAAACTTTTTGGGATAAAGAAGTGCTTTAATTATTTTAGCAAAGTGTAAGGAAGAAAAAAAACTGCACATTCATTTTACAAGTAGAATAACTAATTAAACGTATAATAGTATAACATATAGTCCCGGTATACTTGCCTACCGGCAGGTAGGCACAATGTGAGTATTGGAATGTTGCACAATTTTTATGAAAAAATAATTCAACATAATATTAATCAATCTGATTTTTCTTTTAATCGGAATAGTTTTGTTTATCTTACCATTAAATGTTCAATTAGAAGTTTTCAACAAACTGGGGAGACAGAACTATATTAAAATACAAATTCTAGGTACAAATCCTAGAGGTGTTACAAAAAATTATTGTGTTAATTAATTATTAAACGAGTTAATTTATGGAAGAAACAAAAAAAACTTGTAAAAATTGCGGTACTAAGATTGAAAGAATTAATTTTACTGCGATTATGACTGAACAATGGGTATGGAACGGTGAAACTTGGGAATGCTGTGCCCATAATTCTCTCATTAGGGATTCGCAACATAATGTTTATTGTACTGAATGTGATGCAATAATTGGAATAGGTAGAGATTTTGGTTTCTAAATATGGCAAAACAAATCAAATCACCGAGCCTAATAAACTATAATTACTGCACTATAAAAATAACCCGCAGTAGACTTGAATATGGATTATTAGCGATTCCAACCAGTATTTTAAATCTGTTTCCTAAAGAGAGTAACGAATTACTAATATACTTTGATGGCTCCAAAATATTAAGTAAAAAAAGTTTTGTAATTTCCGAAAAGAACCGTGAAGCTCGTGTATATGGATTATCTGAATGGTATAAGAAAAATAAACTAGTAGAAGATGACGAAATTGTTATTCAATTACTAGATCGAAAAGATAATGTATATGGATTCATCACGGAGAAGAAATTCATTGATGTCAACAATAAAATTCAAAAAAAGTTTGATGAGTCTTCAAATGGAAAAAAAGCTGAATCAAATCTTATTTCACTTTCAGAATGGAATAAGACTGATTTAGAACAAGCAGCTCTTAGAGAGTTATATAGATTATCAAAAGAAGAAACTCAAGAAAGAAAACAAAGACAAAGAAAAAATACTAAATCGAAAGACGCAGTCCCACCACAACTAAGAATAACATTAGATCAAATATATAGAGGTGTTTGTCAAGTTTGTGAGTTTTGGTTTTTAAAAAAAGATATGCGTCCCTACTTTGAAATTCATCATCTAGATGTTTCTTTAGGGAATCATCCAAAAAATCTTATCATAGTATGTGCAAATTGTCATCGTCAATTTGAATTTGCTGATGTAGAAAAAGAGTACAACGACGATGGTTGGTTAGTAGAGGTTTTCTTTAATCAAAATTCTTTTTTAGTTAACCAAGCTATACTTGAATTAAACGCAAAAGATTTTATCAAAACTACATACTCATAAACGAATTCAAGTGAACAAATGACAGTAATAAACCCAACTTTAAACAAAACGAAACCAAAATGAAAAACACAATGCCAAAGGTAACAGGAATTGGAGGAATTTTCTTCCGCTCGAAAAATCCAAAAGAAACAAGGGAATGGTATGGTAAAAACTTAGGACTTGCCATAGATGATTATGGTTCTGCTTTCGAGTTCAGAAACGCAAACAGACCTGATGAAATAAATTATCTCAGATGGAGTCCGTTTGAAGAAGGGACAGATTATTTCAAACCTTCCAAAAAAGAGTTTATGATTAATTATCGAGTACAAAATATTGAAGGATTGGTAAAAAAGCTTAAGGAAAATGGTGTGACCATAGTGGACGAAATCGAAGAATTTGAATATGGTAAATTTGTTCATATTCTCGACCCCGAAGGAAACAAAATTGAACTATGGGAACCTATTGACAGCTTTTTCACCCAAATGGGTGGAGAAACAACCAAATAGTAAGAGTAATAAGGTGAAAAACTACCCCTACACTGGTAACTGATGCGCATTTTTAGGAAAGACTAAAATATTAATGAACTAAAAGCAATAATTATGAAGAAATCAAAAAATGAAAAAGTACAAAAATTTCTTGATGAAATCATAATGATTGACGGTGAGAAATTTATCACCTTGAATGCAATGCGTGAAATTGTCTTTAGTACCTATCCGAAAACTGATGAAAGAATAATGTATGGCGGTATTATGTTTTCACTAAATAATGAAGATTTTGGTGGTTTATTTGTAAGAAAAAACCATATTTCTTTAGAATTTTCAAAAGGATTTATAATGAAAGACCCTAATGAATTACTTGAAGGAAGTGGAAAATTTCGCAGACATTTAAAAATTAAATCCAAAGAAGATGTTAGGAACAAAGATGTGGATTTCTTTATAAAACAGGCTGTATAGTACACCAGAATTAATGGAAAAAATAACTGTTGCTAACAATGTATAAACGATTTTTTTTACTAAAAAGTGCCTCCCGATTTTACTCGTCTGCCACCCATAAACCTGGTTTTGTAATAAGAATGATTAATTGAAGAAATAGTCACTCCTTTTTTTGTGCTGGCATGTGCAAATAGATTATCACCTATATAAATTCCCACGTGCCCCGGTCGTACATTTTCTCTCGTATTGAAGAACACAAGATCACCGAATCTTAGTTCCTCCACATCGCTAATACCTTCACCTTGCTTATATTGTTCTCTTGCTGAGCGAAACAGATTAACAGAAAGTGTATTCTTATAAATGCTCTGAGTAAATGCTGAACAATCGATGCCCGATTTTGAATTACCGCCGTACTGATAAGGAACGTTGATATATTTTATTATCTCCATTAACATTTTCTCTTTAGGAGTACCGGTTTCAAAATTATTTTCATCGGGATCTAAATTATATTTGTCTAACATTACACCAATGTCTACAGCATCGTCATCAGGCAAATCACCCGAATCCTCACTTACATAGGTAGATTCATTATTATCATCTTCGGATGAAAATCTTACAGAAGTGTTATTAGTTTCAGAATCATCAGATTTGTTGCCGTAACGGGAGGTGCCTGAAGAAGAACTGCATCCATAATAAAGGAATATAAATGATGCACTTAAAATCAAATATGTTACTCGATATAATACATTCACAAATTAACCTAAATAAGTTCTCAAGTGTTTGCTTTTGGAGGCATGCCTGAGCCGTCGTATTGCTTTCTCTTTAATCTGCCTTACTCTTTCACGGGTCAAATTAAATTTTTCTCCAATTTCTTCCAAAGTCATTGCGTGTTCAGTTTCTAAGCCGTAATATAACCTAAGTACTTCAGCTTCTCTTTCGGGTAATGTTGATAATGCTGAGGCAATTTCAGTTTTTAGTGATTCTGACAGAAGCATATTATCAGGAGACGGTTGTTCATCATTTTTAATCACATCCAACAAACGGTTCTCTTCACCTGAAGAAAATGGTGCATCAACGGAGACATGTTTGCTCGATATTTTTAGTGTATCGGTTACTTCTTTTACATCCATATCAAGTTCTTCTGCCAATTCATCTGCACTTGGTTCTCTTTCAAATTCCTGCTCAAGATTACTGTAAGCCCTTCCAATTTTACTTAGTGCGCCTACCCTGTTTAAAGGTAAACGAACGATGCGTGATTGCTCTGCAAGTGCTTGTAAAATGGACTGGCGTATCCACCAAACAGCATAGGAAATAAATTTAAAGCCGCGTGTTTCATCAAATCTTTTTCCAGCTTTAATAAGCCCAAGGTTACCTTCATTTATTAAATCACCCAGCGAGAGTCCCTGGTTTTGATATTGTTTGGCAACACTTACAACAAACCGCAGATTGGCTTTCGTAAGTTTTTCCAGTGCCTTTTTATCACCTTCTTTAATTTTAATTGCCAATTCAATTTCTTCCTCAGCCGTAAGAAGATCTACCTTACCAATTTCCTGAAGATATTTATCTAACGACTGGCTTTCACGATATGTAAACTGTTTGAATATTTTCACAATAATACTATTTTACTTTTCGCTGTGAATTGTATCAACTATACCAACGATTGACGCATCAACGGGCGCCATATCTACAGGCAAAGGTATAACAGCTTCCGAAGCTGTTATGTAAAAGATTATCTCTCCCGGTCCGGCTCCAACTGTATCTACGGCAATTATTGGTTCATCAGTTTTTTTATACTCTGCATTCATCGGTTGAACAAACATCAGTTTTAAACTGTTCAGTGCCGGATACTTTTTTGTAGCCCAAACATTTCCTATTACTTTACCTAAAAACAATTTTTATTCCACTAATAATTTTTATTTAAATGCTCTTAAAACAATATTACTCACCAAAATGAACAAACTCTCTTTCTGATTTTTACAGGATAATTCAGATAAAAGTAAAATCTACGCATCAGCATTATCTTCTAAAAGCTGCTTTATCGAAATATCGAGCTTGTCTACTATTGCCATAATTACCGCATCAATAGGTTTATCCTGCGTAAAATGTGTTTGCCTTGATGAACTACCCGTAGCAACTAAGACAACTTCTCCCTCCCCTGCACCAACGCTGTCAACAGCAATTACAAAATCACTCTTCTCATTTAAATCCAAATCTAATTTTCTAACGATAAGAAATTTTGCGCCGACAAGTTTTTCATCTTTTTTTGTTGACCAAACTGTTCCGATTACTTTACCTAAAAACAATTGTACCTCTAAATTTTTTGTAATAAATATTTAAATTATTTTTATCTTATTATTTTATCAACTTGTAATATCTCTTACTATCTAAGATAATGCAACATACATCCAATTTACAAGTGAAGATTTTCGGTCTTTAAATTTCTTTTACAAATGATTTAAAAACATTTTATTATTCATTTAGGAAACTTTTTCCTTTTAGTTTATTCTTAACATTAAAGAAATCTGCAACCGTTTTACCAACATCCGAAAAAGTAGCCCTAATACCTAAGTTTTTTCCTTCATTATTTTTAACGTAATAAAGTAATGGAACATATTCTCTGCTATGATCGGTGCTTGGCGTTGTCGGATCATTGCCATGATCAGCAGTTATAATCAGTTTGTCTGTTTCATCAATTCCTTCAAGAAATGCTGGGAGAAAATCATCAAACTCTTTTAGTTTATTTGCAAATCCTACGGGATCGTTTCTATGACCGTAGAAAACATCAAAATCAACTAAATTTATAAAAATAAAACTATTGAAACTTTTTTTAGTGTATTCCATTAGTTTTCTGCATCCTTCTTCATTGCTTTTAGATTCTACATTGAACTTTATTCCGCTGTGATTGAACAGATCATTTATTTTTCCAATTGCTATTGTATCAATGTAGCTATCGTAAAGAACATTTAAAATAGTTTTATCAATAGGATCGAGAGAAAAATCTTTTCTATTGGTTGTACGGTTAAAATTTCCAGCTTCGCCGATAAACGGGCGAGCAATAACTCTTCCAACGATAAGCGGCGGAACTAATATTTCATTTCGAACTATCGAACAAATTTCATACAAACGAGTGAGAGGAATTATATCTTGGTGCGCAGCAATTTGAAATACAGAATCGGCAGAAGTGTAGACTATTGGGAAACCGGTTTTTATATGTTCTTCGCCTAATTCTTTTATTATCTCAGTTCCTGATGCAGCTTTGTTACCAAGAAAACCTTTCAACCCGGTTTTAAATAGAAAATCGTTCACTAAACTTTCAGGGAAACCATCGGGGAAATATGAAAAATCAGTGTCGACGTATAAACCTCCTAATTCCCAATGTCCTGTAATTGAATCTTTGCCCTTCGATATTTCTTTTAACTTACCGAACGATGCAAATGGTTTTTTCTGCGGGTTAATTCCCTTTATCGGTTTAATGTTCCCCAACCCCATTTTTTCTAAATTTGGTAGATTCAATCCCCCTAAAGCTTTGGCAATATTGCATAATGTATCGCTTCCTTCATCACCATAGTTTGCGGCATCTGATAATTCACCGATACCAACACCATCAAGTATTATTAGAAAGAAATTATTCATAATTGATTAGCAGGAAAGTTGATTCATAGCGGAGGAAAATTAATTTATATTCTGAACTGAGTTGCCACCTTTTTCTATAGCTTTTTGCAATGCAAGATTGGCTTTTTCAATAACAGCAATCGCATCAACTTTTTTTGTTGTTGACGCTATACCAATTGATATAGTATAAGTTGATTGTTTTGAAACTATAGCTATCGGTTTTCTTGCAATTTTTATTCTTAGTTTTTCTGCCCAAACAAATACTTTTTTCGAATCGGAATTAAAGAAGTAAACGGCAAAGATTTTTTCTTCCAGTCTGCCGAATAAATTTAGCGGAGTCATTTCCTTAGCAATTGTTTTTGCAACTGTCATCAACACTTTTGGTAAAGGATCACCGTCAAACAATGATTCCTGTTCAAGAAAATCATCTATTCTTATTAAAGCTACAGCACCTTGAACCCTTAATTCTTTTGCTTTAAAAAGATCAGCACTCAATCGTTCTTTAAAAGTTTTTTCGTTTAATGATCTCGTTTCCAAATCAACAGCAGTTAAACTTTCCAGCAATTTTCTTGTACTATAAGAGTAAATGATATAAGAAAAAATATTAAACGAATTTTTTAAAAACTGTACGTCCTGGTTTGTGTAAGCATTCTTCTTAAGATGTTCAAAACAGATTACACCGTAAATTTGTTTGTTATAAATAAGTGGTATTGCTAAAAACGATCCGTCAAAACTCAGGTCCTCGGATTTTGAAAATCTTGTGTAATTTCCCGCGGCGGTATCATCAATCTTTACAGGCAGTCCTGTTCTAATTGATTTACCTACAACGGTTCCCCGAAGATCAATTTCCAAACTTTCGCCAATATATTTTAGAGAGGTGTTATTAACCACTTTTTTTGTTACAAAACATTTTTCAACCGGTTGATAATAAACAAAAACAAAAGCATCCCAGGCAACCATAGTTTCCGCAGAAATGTGCATCAGGCGGAAGAGTTCAATTTCATCTTCGTAATTATTTTCAGGCGCTATAAATTTCATTATGCCTTTCATTCTTTGCTGAGTAAGAGTATCGGAATGCCTCTCTTCAAATATTGAAATTATCATAGTTATAACACGAACAAACCTGCCGAGCGCATAAATTGTTTCAATACCAAAAGCATCTTCATCTTTTGAATCAACAGCAATAATTGCAATGAGAGTTTTATCGTAAAACAACGGAACACCAACGAAGCTTCTGATGGATTGCGCAGTGGAATAGTAACGTATCACATCGGTTTCGGCAGCCGAAGGAATTTCGCTTAACAATTCAGGTTCGCCGCTTTGAACAATTTTACTTAGAATATCATCTTCAATATCAAATTTTCTACGTGTTATATCTTCTGAAACTGAAACATATTTTTCAACCGTAAGCTTTTCTTTTTTTTGGTTATACCAGAAGAATATAGCTGTATGCGCATTGTAAGCTTCTTTAATAACCGTGAGCATTTTCTCAAGCACAAAAGTAAATTGTTCATCATGCCCAACACCTTTTGGTAATTGTTCATAAGCAATTTCTTCAAACTTTTCTTTAAGATCGGGTGGTATTAATGTGGTTTTTGTTTGAGAAAAATCAGGTGTGTAAGTTTCATCAGTAATTACTTCAACATCTTTTGTTTTTGAGACTATTTTAAAAGATTCTTCGTACTCTGATGGCGAAGCAGAAAAACTTTCGAGGTCTTCATCTTCTTCGCTGATAGAATAACCACCTTGAAACCTTACAGAGTCTCTCAAAAATATAATGAATGCAACATAAATTATTATCAGGATGATAGTAATAACACGTATTAACAGATCATCTGTAATAAACAATATTACTGCCAATATTGGCACTAATAGGAAAATAAGAATTCGCTTTTTTTGTCTGCGATCCACTGGCGGTAAAATTAATATGGTAAAACTTAATAAACAGGTTTAATTTACAAATCTTTGATATAAACAATCAAAAATAAGTGTAAGTTATTTCAAATAAAATAGTTTTGATAGCCGTTTTGTAATTTCTTTTTTCCCCCTACCCTTAACTGCTGAATAAAAGAAAAGGTTTTCATCGAGAATAAGTTCAGGAAATGTGTTAGAAATATTTGTGACCGCCACCTTAAATTCTGATTGCTTCAATTTATCAGCTTTATTCAACAAAACTATATAAGGTATTTGTGCATAGATCAGCAACTCATTTAACTGGATATCTAACTGGCTTGGATTATGTCTGCTGTCGATTAAATGAATTGCCAGTTCCAGATTTTGTGAGTTGAGAATAAATTCAGAGATCAACTTTCCCCAAAATTCTCTTTCTTTTTTACTCACTTTCGCATAGCCATAACCCGGAAGATCAACAAGATAAAAAGTATCATCAATATTGTAATAATTTATCGAACGTGTTTTGCCAGGGTAAGAGCTTACACGTGCAATATCTTTTCTGTTAAATAAATTATTTATGAACGTAGATTTACCAACATTTGACCTTCCACAAAGTATAACTTCCGGAAGATTCTTTTTCGGAAGATCGCTAAGATTAAAAACTGACCGTTCAAAGTTTATTTTTGTGAACATAATAAAAAAGAGTAACCGGAAAAACCGATTACTCTCGTTGTATAAATTTATTTTATTAAATTATTTTTCTTTAGCCGATTCTTCAACAAATTGTGCGTCCTCAATTGCTTCTGAATCCTCGGCTTCCTTCTTTTCTTTGGCTTTTATTCCTTTTTCTTCTTTTCTTTCCTCGGCTTTTGCAGTAAGGATATCATTATAATCAACCAATTCTATTATAGCCATTTGAGCTGCATCGCCTAACCTGTTGCCAAGTTTTACAACTCTTGTATATCCACCCGGTCTGTCACCAATTTTCGGAACGATCTCAGCAAATAATTCTTTTACTGTTTCTTTATCTTTAATAACATTCATTACTTGTTTGTGCGCATGAAGATCGCCTTTTTTTGCTTTGGTAATTAACTTTTCAACAAACCCACGTGTTTCTTTAGCTTTTGCCAAAGTGGTTTTAATTCTTTTATGCTTAAGCAGTGCAGTAGCCAAAGCTGTTAATGTAGCTTTCCTATGGCTCGCTGTTCTTCCTAACTTTCTGCCTTTTACTCGATGTCTCATTTAAAAACCTTTAGCGATAATTAATTAGTTTCAGTTTCTTGTTTAATATATTTATCTACATCCATACCGAAATCCAAACCCATTTCTTCCACAATATCCATCAACTCCGCGAGTGATTTACGACCAAAATTTCTAAACTTAAGCATTTCCGCTTCATCTTTACGAACAAGATCACCTAATATTGAAATATTAGCTGCTTTCAAACAATTATGAGATCTTACACTTAATTCAAGTTCTTCAACATTTGTAAGTAACATTTTGCGTATTCTGTCTGCTTCTGTATCCTTTGTGCTTTCTTGCTGTTCTTCTTCCTGTTCGAGATCAAAGTTAATGAACAACTGAATGTGATCTCTCAAAACTTTTGCAGCTTGAGTTAATGCATCATCAGGTGTTATAGAACCATCCGTTGTTATTTCAAAGGTTAGTTTTTCAAAATCGTTTTTATCACCAATTCTAACATTTTCAACATCAAACTTAACAACTTTTATTGGAGTGAAAATTGAATCTATCGGGATTATACCAATAGTTTGATCTGGAACTATATTTTCATTCGCTGGAACATAGCCGGTTCCTTTTCCAATTCTAAGCTCAACATCGAACTTAGCATTTTTATTTAACGTTGCTATATGAAGATCCGGATTAAGGATCTCTACTTCGTTACTTACTTTTTGAATGTCTTCGGCAGTCCATTTACTCTCTCCATTAAACGACAGTAATATTTTTTCAGGCTTATTTGCAAGTAATTTTATTCTTACCTGTTTTAGGTTTAGAATAATTTCGGTTACATCTTCAACTGAACCTTCGATTGATGTGAATTCGTGTAATACACCGCTAAATTTAACAGAAGTAATAGCTGCCCCCGATAAGGAGGACAACAATACACGACGAATTGAGTTACCTAATGTAACACCATATCCTCTTTCCAATGGTTCGAGAGAAAATTTACCAAAAGTATTTGTGTAACTAGTTTCATCAAGAACTACTGTATCGGGCATCTTTAAATATGATATACTCATTTAATGATCCTCTAAATTTAATCCAAAAAAAATTATTTCGAGTAAAGTTCTACTACTAATTGTTCATTGGCGTTAAGCGGAATATCTTCTCTTTCAGGCACCTGAACAAAGGTACCCAACAAATTAGCTTTATCAACAGTTAGCCATGAATAAGTACTATCTTTTACTCTTTTAAGAGAGCTGTGAATCGTATCCAGTTTTTTACTCTTATCTCTCAATTTTAATACATCACCGGCTGAAAGTGAATAGGACGGAATATCAACGAGTCGATCATTAATCATAAAATGTCTGTGTCTTATCAATTGTCTTGCCTGCTTGCGTGAAGCAGCAAAACCTAACCGGTAAATAACATTATCAAACCTACTTTCGAGTAACTTTACAAGATTCTCACCAGTGATTCCTTTTTGTTTATTTGCTTTATTAAAATAATTTCTAAACTGTGTTTCTAAAAGACCATAAATTCTTTTAATTTTTTGTTTTTCGCGTAGCTGAATACCATATTCTGAAACTTTAGCACGTCTGTTCAAGCCATGCTCTCCGGGTGGATAGTTTTTAGTTTCAATTGGGCACTTTTCAGTAAAACATTTCTGACCCTTTAGAAATAACTTCTGTCTTTCTCTTCTACATAATTTACAAACAGAACCTGTGTATCTTGCCATTTAATAATTCTCCGTAAAAATTAAACTCTTCTTCTTTTTGGTGGTCTGCATCCGTTGTGTGGTAAAGGAGTAACATCTTTGATAGAAGATATCTCCAAACCTGCAGTATGTAAAGCTCTTATTGCAGCTTCTCTACCGGAGCCAGGACCTTTAACATAAACATCCACTTTTCTTAAACCTAGAGCATACGCTTCTTTAGCAGCTCCTTCCGCAGAAACCTGGGCAGCAAAGGGTGTGTTTTTTCTTGAACCTTTAAAACCATTTTTCCCAGCAGATGACCACGAAATTGTATTACCATATACATCGGTTAACGTAACAATAACATTATTGAATGTAGCTTTAATATGAGCAATACCATTTGCATCTACTTGTGTTTTCT
Organism: Bacteroidota bacterium; assembly: GCA_022564295.1. Classification (GTDB taxonomy): domain Bacteria; phylum Bacteroidota; class Ignavibacteria; order Ignavibacteriales; family Ignavibacteriaceae; genus BMS3ABIN03. The sequence goes on from JADFLR010000003.1 coordinate 58,599, forward strand.
TTTTACCTCTTCTAATTCCTTTAGCCAATTCTTTTTCCTCCAGTAAAACAAATATTAATTATTTCTTAGTCGGTGTTTTCTTCTTGCCGGCAACTGTTTTTCTTCTGCCTTTTCTCGAACGAGCGTTTGTTCTGGTTCGCTGACCTCTAACCGGTAATCCTCGCCGATGACGAATACCCCTGTAGGTTCCTATATCCATCAGTCTTTTTATGTTCTGCTGAACTTCGGAGCGGAGCGCACCTTCAACTTTATATTTAGCAGTTATCACTGCTCTAATTGCACCAACGTTTTCTTCTGTAAGATCTGCAACTTTTATGTTCGGATCTACATTCGCTTTTTCCAGAATATCAGCTGAAATAGCAGGACCAATACCGTAGATGTATTGCAATCCATATAGAATTGTTTTCTTTTTAGGTAAATCAACACCTGATATACGAGCCAATTAACTTCTCCTTATAATTTTAACCTTGACGCTGCTTATGCTTAGGGTTTTTACAGATTACTCTCACAACACCTTTGCGTTTAATTACTTTGCAATGTTCACATATCTTTTTAACAGATGCTCTAACTTTCATAATAACTCCGCTATTTATACCTGTAAGTAATTCTACCTTTTGTTAAATCGTATGGAGACATTTCAACAGAGACTTTGTCTCCTACTAATATTTTTATAAAATGCATTCTCATCTTCCCGGATATATGTGCCAATATCTGGTGACCATTATCAAGTTTAACCTTAAAGGTTGCATTTGGTAATGTTTCAGTTACAACTCCATCTATTTTTATCGGTCCTTGTTTAGCCATTAACACACAGTTAATATTTCCGGTGAATTATGAGTAATTAAAATTGTATGTTCAAAATGTGCAGATGGCAATCCATCAGCAGTTAAAATCGTCCAGCCATCCGAATCGGTAACAACCTTGTAACCTCCGGCATTTACCATCGGTTCAATTGCCAAAGTCATTCCGTTCCTCAATTTGGCTCCTGTTCCTCTTCTGCCAAAATTTGGGATAGAAGGTTCTTCGTGAAGATACCTTCCAACACCGTGTCCGCATAAATCTCTTACAACAGAAAATTTATTATATTCAACCATTTCCTGTACCGAAGCTGAAATGTCGTGCACCCTGTTACCTTCTTTAGCATGAGAAATACCTTCGTATAATGATTTTTCAGTTACTTCAAGCAGTTTACTTTTCTCGGCTGAAACTTTACCAACTGCGACTGATAGTGCAGCATCGCCGTAAAAATTATTTTTAAGAACACCTACATCCAGAGAAACAATCTCGCCTTCTCTTAATACCTTGCTGCCAGGTATTCCGTGTACAACTGCATCATCTACAGAGATACAAACCGAACCCGGAAATCCAGGGGCACCGCCTTGCGAATATCCTTTAAATGCCGGAATCGCATTATTGCTTCTGATATAATCTTCAGCAATTTCATCCAATTCTGAAGTTGCAATGCCAGGCTTAATATTACTCTTCATCAATTGAAGAGTTTCTGCAACAATCTTACAACTCTCTCTTATTAAGTCAATTTCTTTTTTAGTTTTAATAAAAATCACTAATTCTTTTTACCTACGTGCTCGTATCTTTCCTGATTTCATAAAACCGTCATAGTGTCTCATCAACAGATGAGATTCAATTTGCTGAAGAGTATCGAGCGCAACTCCAACAAGAATTAACAAACTTGTTCCGCCGAAAAACTGCGAAAACTGACCAGAGACTCCAAAGCCAGAAATAAATGCCGGCAATATTGCTACTATGGCAAGAAAGATTGAACCCGGTAATGTGATTTTTGTTAAAATATTATCAATAAATTCAGATGTTTGTTTACCAGGTCTGATGCCCGGAATAAAACCGCCCTGCTTCTTCATATTATCAGCAACATCTTTAGGGTTAAAAGCAATTGCAGTATAAAAATATGTGAAGAACACAATCATCAAAGCGTAAATTGCTGAATAAACCGGTGATGTATAGACAAAATAACCCGATAATGCTTGAACAAATTCGTTATCAGGGAAGAACGATAAAACTGTATTTGGAATAAACATTATTGCCTGGGCAAATATAATGGGCATTACCCCAGCCGTATTAACCCTAAGCGGAATATACTGAGTGACACCACCGAAAACTTTTCTTCCCACAACTCTTTTTGCATATTGAACAGGAATTCTTCTTGTTCCTTGTGTTAAAAGAACTACAGAGGCAATAATAAAAAACATAAACACAACAATTATTATCTCTATAACAATAGACCTTTGACCGGCACTTATTAATCTTATTTCATCAAGCAAAGCGTAAGGTAACACGGCAACGATACCTATAAAAATTATTAAAGATATTCCGTTTCCAATTCCCTTTTCTGTAATTTGCTCACCCATCCACATCATAAAGACTGTGCCAGCGGTAAGAATTATAATCGTTGAAACAACCCAGTTAATTCCACTAACGGCTTCAGGCACAATAGGTAAACCCTGAACTTCAAGGTTGAGCAATCTTACAGTTACACCCCAGGATTGTAAAGCTGAGATTGCAACAGTTCCGTACCTTGTAAGCTGTGTAATCTTCTTTCTTCCGTCTTCACCCTCCTGCTGTAACTTTTGAAAATAAGGAACCACAGCGCCCATCAACTGAATAATAATTGATGCGGAAATGTAAGGCATAATTCCAAGTGCAAAAATAGCAGCATTGGAAAAAGCACCACCAACAAATAAATCATACAATCCAAAAAGAGTATCGGATGAAGTATTTTTCATGCTCTCGGTTAGAAGAGCGGCATCAACACCAGGCAGAGTGACATGAGCACCTAGCCGTACAATAAAAAGTAACGCTAAAGTATAAAATATCCTTTGGCGAAGCTCATTTATTTTGAAAATATTCCTAAAAGTATCTGTAAGTCTAGACATTAAATTCCGTATTAAATCTTTTTAATTGTTCCGCCGGCAGCTTCAATTTTTTCTTTTGCTGTTTCACTGAATGCATCTACTTCCAAATTCACTTTTACTTTAATTTCTCCTTTAGCTAACACTTTCACCGGTTTTTTAGTGCTCGAAATAAGCCCTAATTTACTTAATGCACCAGCATTAAGAACATCATCATTTAATTTTTTTTCGTCAGCAATTCTTTGCAGTGCATTAAGATTTACCAACTGATAATAAACTTTAAAAATATTAGTGAACCCAAATTTTGGGATTCTTCTTTGCAAAGGCATCTGCCCGCCTTCGAACCAAGCTTTTCTTTTTGCGCCTGACCTTGACATCTGTCCGTTACTTCCTCTGGTAGAGGTTCCGCCTCTTGTTGAACCTTCACCGCGTCCAACTCTTTTACGGTTTTTTCTTGATCCTTCAGCGTATTTTAAATTGCTTAATTTATCCATTTTTAAAACCTGTACTAATCTTTAATTTCTTCAACTCTAACTAAATGTGTTACTTTTCTAATCATGCCCCTAATTTGTGGTGTGTCGTTGTGAACTCTTTCCCAATTAGGTCTTCCCAATCCTAATGCTTCAATTGTTCTTTTTTGATCTTTAGGTCTGTCAATAATACTTCTTGTCTGAATAATCTTAATCTTAGGCATAAATTCCTCAATTACGAATTAAAAACTTCTTGAATTGTTAATCCTCTTTTCTGTGCCATTTTTCTTGCATCAATCTGATTTATCAAACCATTTAAAGTTGCTTTAACCTGATTGTGAGGATTACTGGAGCCAAGCGATTTAGTAAGAATATCTTGCACCCCGGCAGCTTCTAATACTGCACGAACTCCTCCGCCTGCAATAAGACCCGTTCCTGGTGAAGCAGGTTTTAGCAATACTCGCCCGGCACCGTATTTACCGATTATTTTATGAGCAAGTGTTCCTTTCACTAAAGAAACTTTAACCTGATTTCTTCTTGCAACATCGATACCTTTTTTTATAGCATCAGTAACTTCGTTTGCCTTACCCAATCCAACACCCACAGTGCCGTTACCATCACCAACTACAACAATTGCATTAAAACTAAATCTGCGACCACCTTTTACAACTTTCGCAACTCTGTTTATATGAACAACTTTTTCTTTTAAACCGTCGTTATCAGTTCTCTTTACTGATTTCAATTGTATCTCCAATACATAAGTTTAATAAAATATAATCTTGCTGCCGGAAGAGGATTCGAACCTCTACAGACGCCTCCAAAGGGCGTAGTCCTACCATTAGACGATCCGGCACAAATTCCGGAATCAATTAAAATTTCAATCCTCCCTCTCTGGCACCTTCTGCAACTGCCTGAACACGACCGTGGTATCTGTAACCACTCCGATCAAAAACTACGATTGTAATGTTTTTTCCCGTTGCTTTTTTTGCAATAAGAGTTCCTACAATTTTACTTTTATCAACCTTACTCTTTGCATTCTTAAGTTCACTCTGAATTTCTTTAGAGAGAGTTGATGCAGAAGATAAAATGTTACCGGCTGTATCATCAACCAGCTGGGTATAAATATGATTTAGACTGCGATACACCGATAATCTTGGTTTATCCGGTGTACCATGAATTTTTTTTCTCATTCTTGTCTTTGATCTTTGACGTGTTGTTATATTTCTTTTCATTTTCTATTCTAACTCAAAACTTTTAATTGTTTATTAACCAGCAGTTTTTCCCGCTTTTCTTTGAATATGTTCATCTGAATATTTAATTCCCTTACCTTTATAAGGTTCGGGTTTTCTGATTGATCTTATTTTAGCTGCTACCTGCCCAACAAGCTGTTTATCTGCACCTGAAATAACTATTTGATTTTGAGTAGGAACTTCTAAAATTACATCGTCCGGTGGCATAAAATAAATTGGATGAGAGTAGCCTATATTTAATAATAAGTTTTTACCTTTTAGCTCGGCACGGTATCCGACTCCAACAATATCCAATGTCTTTTTATAGGGAGTATTAACTCCCGTTACCATATTTTGGATCAATGCTCTTGTAAGACCATGTAATGATTTATTCTGTTTAGTATCATCGGGTCTTGTTACAATTATTTCCTTTTCTTTTACTTCAACCGAAATATTTGAACTTAATTTTTGCTGCAATTCACCTTTTGGTCCCTTAACCTTTATCGTATCTCCATCGCGGGAGATTATTACTCCTTGTGGAACTTCAATTGGCTTCTTACCTATTCTTGACACTTTAATTCTCCATTCAAAATTTTACCAGATATAACAAACAACTTCACCACCAGTATCCTGCCTTCTCGCTTCTTTCTCGGTAAGCAGCCCCTTAGAAGTAGAAATAACTGCAGTACCTAGTCCATTAAGCACTCTCGGTAGTTCGTCTGATTTTTTATAAATTCTCAAACCTGGTTTACTAATTCTCTTCAAACCGTTGATAGCTGGTGCGCCATCGGTGTACTTAAGGAGAACAGTAATAACATTTTGTTTGCTATCTTCATCAATTTTATAATCGTAGATGTAACCATTCTTCTTCAAAATTTCAGAAAGACCTGCTTTCATTTTGGAAGAAGGGATTTCTACTTTTATTTTTTTCGCTTTTGAAGCGTTTCTAATTCTTGTTAAAAAATCTGAAATCGGGTCCGTAACCGCCATAAACTTTCTCCTTTTACCAACTTGCCTTTTTTAATCCTGGAATTTCGCCTTTTAGTGCCATTTCACGCAGAACTAACCTGGAAATACCAAATTTACGATGAAATCCTCTTGACCTGCCTGTAAACATGCAGCGATTTTTTAATCTAACAGGAGAAGAATTTTTAGGAAGTTTCTGTAATCCTTCATAATCATTATTCGCTTTTAATTCTTCTCGTTTAGCTTTATATTTTTCGTAAAGCTTGCGTCGTTTTTCGTCTCTTGCTATTAAACTTTTACGCGCCATCTGTTCTCCTGTTTAAGCTGATTTAACTTCTTTTTTAATGAACGGAACACCAAAAGATTTTAGTAATTCGTAAGCTTCATTATCTGTTTTAGCAGTTGTAACAAAGGTGATGTCCATTCCCATTATACGATTAATTTTTTCTATATCTACTTCAGGAAAAATTATTTGTTCTTTAACACCAATAGTATAATTTCCTCTTCCATCAAAAGATTTATCCGAAAGCCCTCTAAAATCTCTAACTCTCGGTAGTGCAATATTTATAACTCTATCCAAAAATTCGTACATCCGCTGATTGCGAAGAGTAACTTTTGCACCTATTTTCATGCCTTCGCGCAATTTAAAATTGGATATTGATTTTCGTGCTATTCTTATCGATGCTTTTTGTCCTGTAATGCTTTCCAATTCTTTAACAGCTTCATCCAGCACTTTTGAATCGGCAACTGCTGCACCAACACCCATGTTCACAACAATCTTATGGAGTTTAGGTACCTGCATTACATTTTTGTAATTAAAGGATTTCATCAAAGAGGGAATAATATCTTTCTTATAGTACTCAAAAAGTCTTATAGGAATTTTAATATTCGTCTCTTCTGATGACTTTGTATCTTTAGCTTTCTTCTCAGTTTTTGATTTTGATGATTTTGTTGTGGTTTCCTTTTTTGTATTCTTTTCTGCCATCTTAATAACTTACTTTATAAATATCTTTAAATTATTGAATCATTTCACCGGTAGCTTTACTAACACGGACTCTTTTCTTTTTACCAGTTTTTTCATCCAGTATGATTTGCGCACCAAGTCTTGTTGGCTCATTAGTTTTCGGGTCAAGCATCATTACATTAGATGCATTGATAGATGCTTCCTTTTCAAGAATACCACCTTGCGGACTATTCTGACTTGGTTTAGTATGTCTTTTTCTTATGTTAATGCCTTCTATAATTACGCGGTTGTTTTTAGGAAACACTTTAAGAATTTTTCCTGTTTTTCCTCTATCGTTTCCGGCAATAACCACCACCATATCATTTTTTCTAATTTTCATTTTTGTTCACTCAAATCTTATAAAACTTCTGGTGCTAATGAAACAATTTTCATATACTGTTTTTCTCTCAGTTCGCGTGCAACAGGCCCAAATATACGTGTACCTCTCGGTTCGTTCTGCGGGTCTAACAGAACGGCTGCGTTTTCATCAAATCTTATATAAGAACCATCTTTGCGTCTTACTTCTTTTTTAGTTCTTACAATTACTGCTCGCGATACTTCCCCTTTTTTAATTGCACTGTTCGGAATAGCTGCTTTAACTGTAACAACAATTAAATCACCAACGCTTGCATATCGCCTGCCGCTGCCGCCAAGCACTTTAATACATCGTACTTTTTTTGCGCCGGAGTTATCAGCAACAATTAAATTTGTTTCTGCCTGAATCATTTGTCAAAGTCTCCTATGCTACTACTTGGCTTTTTCAACAATTTCAATTAAACGCCATCTTTTATTTTTACTTAAAGGGCGTGTTTCCATTACCTTAACTTTATCACCTACTCGGCATTCGCTTTTTTCATCGTGAGCCATTAATTTTGTAGTTTTCTTAAAATATTTTCTGTAAATCGGATGAGGAACTTTTCTTTCGATTGCAATGGTAATTGTTTTATCCATCTTATCACTAACTACAACACCTACACGTGTTTTTCTTAATCCGCGTTGTTCCATATCTAAACACTTTCTCCTTCTTTAATTTCTTCTTTTTCTTTTCTAGAACGATCGTAAAGAACGGTCTTCATCCTTGCAATATCTCTCTTTACCAACTTTAATTTGGCTGTATTAGTAAGCTCTTTAACCTGATGAGCAAATCTTAAATCAACCAGATTGCGCTTTTCTTCCTCAATCTGATTAATGATATCCTCAGTTTTCATTTCTCTTACTTCATGAATCTTCATTTATAAAGTCCTTGTTTATTATTCGTAATCGGGTCTGGTAACAAACTTAGTTTTAATAGGCAATTTGTGCGAAGCAAGCTGTAGAGCAGCTTTTGCCAACTCTATTGAAACACCGGATACTTCAAATAAAATTCTACCGGGCTTAACAACAGCGACCCAAAACTCAGGTGCGCCTTTACCTTTACCCATTCTTGTTTCAAGCGGTTTTTTAGAAACCGGCTTATCAGGAAATATTCTTATCCAAACTTTGCCATCTCTTTTCATTTTTCTTGTAACAGCGATACGGCAAGCTTCAATCTGACGGCTTGTAATCCAATGCGGATCTAGAGCTTTTAAACCAAAATCACCAAAAACAATTTTACTTCCGCGTTGAGCTTTGCCTTTCATTCTTCCGCGCTGCGATTTTCTGTATTTTACTCTTTTGGGCATTAACATAATTAATAATTCCTACCGATTTAATCAGTTACTCTTTTTCCTAAAATTTCGCCACGGCATATCCATACTTTAACGCCAATCGAGCCATAAATAGTATCAGCTCTTCCGTTGGCGTAATCAATATCCGCTCTTAATGTGTGAAGAGGAATTCTTCCATCTTTATATTGTTCGGTTCTCGCCATTTCAGCACCGCCTAACCTTCCTGAGCACATAATTCGTATTCCCTCAGCACCCATTCTCATTGCACCGGTTATTGCCATCTTCATCGCTCTTCTGAACGAAACTCTTCCTTTTAGCTGATTAGCAATACTTTCTGCAACAAGATAAGCATCCAATTCGGGTCGCTTAACTTCAGAAATCTGTATCTTCACATCTTTTTTTGTAATTTCTCTAAGCTCTTGTTCTAACTGTGTAATTTCCTTTCCACTTTTTCCTATCACAACACCTGGGCGTGATGTATGAATAGTCAGAATAATATTCTTCGAAGTTCGGTCTATAATTATTCGCGATATACCGGCTTTTTTCAACCTGTTCATTATATACGAACGAAGTTTAACATCTTCTTTAAGTTTTGGAGCATAACTTTTGCTCTCATACCAATTAGATTCCCAACCTCTAATTATTCCAACTCTTAAACCGATAGGATTTGTTTTCTGTCCCAAAAATATTCTCCTAAATTTATGCTTTAGTAGCCACTATAATGGTTAAATGACAAGATCTTTTTCTAATTCTGAAAGCCCTGCCCATAGGTGCCGGTCGAATTCTTTTAATCATCGGTCCGTTGTTCACATAAGTTTCTTTAACATAAAGTTCATCGGGTTCAACTCGAGTTGAATCATCCTTGTTCATCAGGTTTGAAACAGCGGAACGTAAAACTTTTTCAGCATCTTTTGATGCATGCTTTGTTGAAAAGTGTAATACTTCAATTGCTTTATCAACCGACATACCTCTGATCAGGTCAATTATCAATCTCATCTTACGTGGCGATGAACCAATAAATCTATGTACTGCTCTTGATTCCATTTATACTAATTACCTTTAATTATTTTGATCTGGCTGCCTTTTCAGCTTTAGTTCCGGGATGACCCCTGAATATTCTTGTAGGTGAAAACTCACCTAATTTATGACCAACCATATTTTCTGTTATAAACACCGGAATCATTTTATTCCCATTATGTATGGCTATTGTGTGCCCAACAAATTCTGGTGTAATAGTAGAAGAACGAGACCAGGTTTTTATAATTTTTTTCTGATTGGTCTGATTCATTTTATCTATCTTTTCCATCAACTTATAATCTACAAATGGTCCTTTTTTTACTGATCTAGGCATATGCTCTATTTTTTCCGTCTTTTAATAATAAATCTGTTAGATTCTTTTCTTTTCTTTCTTGTTTTCAATCCTTTTGCTTTTTGTCCCCAGGGAGAAACAGGGTGACCACCGCCGGAAGATTTCCCTTCACCTCCGCCCATCGGATGATCAACTGGATTCATTGCTACGCCGCGAACATGAGGTCTTTTACCAAGCCAGCGTGTTCTGCCTGCTTTACCCAAGCTAATATTTTCATTTTCTGCATTACCAACTTCACCATACGTAGCCATACAATCCAATCTTACCATTCTTATTTCGCCAGAAGGCATTTTTAATTGTGCGTAATCACCTTCCTTTGCCATTACCTGAATCGCAGTGCCGGCACTTCTTCCAAGCTGCCCGCCTTTTCCCGGCTTTAATTCTACATTATGAACAAAACCGCCAAGCGGCATATTTCTAAGTGGTAATGCATTTCCTACAGAAATTTCACTATCAGTTCCCGCAGTAACTGTTGCACCAACCTTAAGCCCGTTCGGAGCGATAATATATCGTTTATCTCCATCAGCATAATGCAGCAATGCTATTCTTGCAGATCTGTTCGGGTCATATTCAATAGAAAAAACTTTTGCAGGAACACCAATTTTATCACGCTTAAAATCAATAATTCTATATTTTCTTTTATGACCACCACCAATATGTCTTGCAGTGATTCTACCGTGATTATTTCTTCCACCGGATTTCTTCAGCGAAGCAGTTAATGATTTTTCCGGCTTAGCTCTGGTAATTTCTTCAAATGTAAAATCGCTTCTGAATCTTGTTCCCGGAGTATTTGGTTTTAGTTTTTTTATACCCATTTATCTATTCCTGTTCCAGATATCTAAACTTCTTCAAATAAATCGATTGTGTCTCCTTCACGAAGTTTAATAATTGCCTTTTTAAATTTTGCTGTTTTGCCGGTAAACTTTCCGCCTTTCCTAAACTGCGTTTTAGTTTTGCCGGGATGATTAATTGTTCTAACATCTATAACGTGAACGCTAAATTTTTCTTCGACAGCTCTTTTAATTTCAATTTTATTTGCCTTAGGATTTACAAGAAATCCATATTTACTTTCGGCGACAGTTAAATCCGACATTTTCTCGGTTATCAACGGTCTTATTAATATTTGATGCATATCAGTTAACCGCCTCTCTGTTATCAGCAAATGTTTTACCTAACTCTTCAACCGCACTTTTTTGTAAAATTAAAACCTGATTATTAAGTATATCATAAGTTGAAGCTTTGTTTGCTTCTAAAATTTTAACTTTTGGTATATTTCTACCTGCTTTATAAACCATAGTATCGGTTGTTCCTGTAAGAAGAAGCACCCTTTTTCCTTCAGCTTTTAATGCCTGAAGAATTTTAGAAAACTCTTTTGTTTTTGGAGCTTCAAATGAAAAATCCTGAACAATCATCAACTGCTCATCTTTTACTTTATGGCTAAGAGCAGATTTCCTTGCTAACCGTTTAAGCTTTTTAGGCAATTCCTGTCTATAATTTCTTGGCCTAGGACCGAAAATGGTTCCTCCTCCGACCCACAACGGAGAACGCGTTGTACCTGCACGAGCAGTTCCTCTGCCTTTTTGTCTCCATGGCTTCCTACCGCCGCCGCGAACTTCACTCCTTTCCTTTGCCTTATGAGTGCCTTGCCTCTGGTTTGCCAAATATGCTTTTACTGAAAGATAAATTGCATGATCATTTGGCTCTATTCCAAAAATATCATCGGATAGATCTATTTTATCACCAGAAACAGTTCCATCAGTATTATAAATATCGAATTTCATTTTTATTCCAATTAATTCTTTAGCAGTTCTATAATTGAATTTACGGAACCCGGGACAGCACCTTTTACCATCAAAATATTTTCTTCACTATCAACTTTTACAACTTTCAGGTTTAATATGGTAAAGTTTGTATTTCCCATCCTTCCGCCCATTTTCATCCCTTTCAAAACTCTTGAAGGAGAAGAACTTTGCCCAATAGAACCAGGGGCTCTTTGTCTATCACTTTGTCCGTGTGTAGATCCTCCAACGCCGCTAAATCCATGTCTTTTCATTACACCCTGAAAACCTTTGCCTATACTTTTACCTTTAACTTTTATGGTTTCACCTTCTTTAAAGAAATCGGCTTTAATTTCATCACCAATTTTCATATCACTTGTATCAAATCCTTTAAATTCTTTTAATAAGGCGAAAGGAGACATATTATTTTTTTTATAATAACCCAGCAAAGGTTTATTAATGTTTTTTTCTTTCTTTGAACCAAAACCTAATTGTACAGCTTCATAACCATGTACTTTGGCAGATCGAATATTTATTACTTTACAAGGACCAACTTTAATTACTGTAACGGGAATCAACTCGCCATCAGAATTAAAAATGCTTGTCATTCCAATTTTTTTTCCTATTAAGCCAGGCATCTCATCTCCAAATTCATTAAAGCTTAATCTCAATATCTACACCCGCCGGAATATCTAATTTACTAAGTGAATCGACGGTTTTGTGATTTGTGTTGTGAATATCAATTATTCTTTTGTGTGTCCTGGTTTCAAACTGCTCTCGCGACTTTTTATCGACGTGAGGAGATCTCAAAACCGTGTAAACCGTTCTTCTTGTTGGTAAAGGTATTGGGCCGGATACTACTGCACCTGTACTTCGAACGGTTTTAATTATTTTCTCAGTAGATTTATCAATTAGAATATGATCGTAAGACTTTAACTTTATTCTTATCTTCTGTCCGGGCACTTAATTCACTCCTTCATAAATGGTTTAGAAACGAAGAGGGAGTAAACACTCCCTCTTCAAGAATAACCAACATAATTTTTACTTTAATATTTTAGTTACAACACCGGCGCCAACAGTTCTGCCGCCTTCACGTATAGCAAATCTTAATCCGTCTTCCATTGCAATCTCAGAAATAAGTTCAATTACAAGTTTAACATTATCGCCGGGCATAACCATTTCGGTTCCTTCCGGTAATGTAGCAACACCCGTTACATCTGTAGTTCTGAAATAGAACTGTGGTCTGTAACCATTAAAGAATGGGGTATGACGACCACCCTCATCTTTTGAAAGCACATAAACTTCACCTTCAAAATTAGTGTGGGGAGTAATTGAACCTGTTTTAGCAAGTACCATACCTCTTACAATTTCATTCTTATCAATTCCTCTTAAGAGTATTCCTGCATTGTCACCAGCAATAGCAGAGTCAAGTTCTTTTCTGAACATTTCAACTCCGGTAACAACTGTTTTTTTGTGAAGACCTAAGCCGATAAGTTCAACTTCTTCCTGAATTTTAACCTGACCTCTTTCAACTCTACCTGTGGCAACTGTGCCACGTCCTGTAATTGAAAATACATCCTCAACAGGCATAAGAAATGGTTTGTCGGTATCTCTTTCAGGAATAGGAATGTAAGTATCAACTGCCTCCATAAGCTCCCAGATTGATTTCAACTTTTCATCATCTACCGTAGCGTCACCGCTTGCAGCTTCCAAAGCTTGCAAAGCTGAACCCTTAATTATTGGGATTTCGCTACCCGGGAATTCGTATTCAGTTAAAAGATCTCTTAATTCTTCCTCGACAAGTTCCAGCAATTCAGGATCGTCAACCATATCAACTTTGTTCAAATAAACTACTATTTTCGGAACACCTACCTGGCGTGCGAGAAGAATGTGCTCTCTTGTTTGAGGCATAGGACCATCGTCAGCTGCAACAACTAATATTGCACCATCCATCTGCGCTGCACCGGTGATCATGTTTTTGACATAATCTGCGTGACCCGGACAATCAACGTGCGCATAGTGTCTGTTCTCTGTTGAATACTCAACGTGTGCTGTTGCAATGGTAATACCTCTTTCTCTTTCTTCAGGGGCGTTATCGATACTATCAAATGTTCTCACTTCAGATAATCCCTTTTTTGCGAGAGCCATTGTGATGGCAGCCGTTAACGTAGTTTTACCATGATCCACATGACCGATAGTGCCAATGTTAACGTGAGGTTTACTCCTGTCAAATTTTTCTTTTGCCATCGTAATCTCCTTTAATGTTTTTCCTTTTGTTATTTGTTTCCATTAATTATGCTGTTGCTTTTGTTTTTGTTTTTGTTTTTTTACCAAGAGACTTTTCCGAAATCTCTTCAGCTATTGATTTTGGTACTTCTTGATAATTATCAAATTGCATTGTATATATTGCTCGCCCTTGTGTCATCGACCTTAAAATCGTAGCATATCCAAACATTTCTGCCAATGGTACGTGTGCTTTTATTACCTGTGCATCTTTTCTTGCAGAAAATCCTTCTATTTTTCCGCGTCTCGAATTCAAATCGCCCATCACATCGCCTAGATATTCTTCGGGAGTAACAACTTCCACTTCCATAATTGGCTCCAATATAATCGGTTTTGCTTTTTTAGCACCATCTTTAAATGCCATTGAACCGGCAACCTTGAAAGATAATTCATCCGAATCTACATCGTGATAAGAACCATCATATAATTTTGCTTTGATATCTACAACAGGATAACCTGCCACAACACCATTTCTCAAAGCTTCCTGAATACCAGCAGATACTGCCGGGATATATTCTTTCGGAACCTTTCCACCAACTATTGCATTAGTAAACTCAAAACCTTTTCCTGCTTCATTTGGGCTAAATTCTACTAACACGTGACCATATTTACCACGACCACCGCTTTGTTTAACAAACTTACCTTCAACATCAACAGTTTCTGTTATCGTTTCCCTGTAAGCAACCTGTGGTTTTCCAATATTAGCTTCTACTTTAAATTCTCTTCTCATTCTGTCAACAAAAATCTCGAGATGAAGCTCGCCCATTCCACTAATCAAAGTCTGCCCGGTTTCTTCATCAACACGAACTTTAAATGTCGGATCTTCATCAGAAAGCTTAGCAAGCGATTCTGATAACTTATCCTGATCGGCTTTTGTTTTGGGTTCGATTGCGATTTGAATAACAGGCTCAGGAAAAATAATTTTTTCAAGTATAACCGGATCAGCCTGAGTGCAAAGGGTATCACCCGTTTTTGTATATTTTAATCCAATAATTGCTGCAATATCTCCGGCACTTACTTCATTAATATCTTCTCTCGAATTTGCGTGCATTTGGAGCAGTCTGCTAACCCTTTCTTTTTTCTCACTAACAGCATTGTAAATATAGGAACCCGCCTTTAATGAACCTGTATAGACTCTGATAAAGCATAGTTTACCGACAAAAGGATCGTTCATTATTTTAAATGCTAATGCAGTAAATTTTTCATTAGCATCAATTTTTCTTTTTATTTTATCATTAAGTCCAATATGATGCGCTTCAATCTCTTTAGTATCTGTTGGTGCGGGAAGAAACTCAATAATACTATCCAATAATTTCTGAATACCTTTATTTTTAAAAGCTGAACCGCAGAGAACAGGTACAATTTTTAAATCGATTGTTGCTTTGCGTAATACATTATTTATTTCCTCTGCAGTTATCTCCTTGCCATCTAAATATTTTTCAAGTAATGTATCATCAACATCTGAAACAGCTTCGAGCATTTCTGTTCTGTATTTATTTGCCTGCTCCAGAAGATCCACAGGAATGTCAATTTCATTAAAAGTTGCGCCAAAAGTTTCTTCATGGTACATTCTTGCTTTAAAAGAGATAAGATCAATAACTCCTGTGAAAAGGTCTCCTTCACCGATCGGCAAATTGATTGGGATTGCGTTAGCTCCCAATCTTTCTCTCATCATTTCAACAGCATTTATAAAGTCGGCACCTGTTCTGTCCATCTTGTTTATAAATGCAATTATAGGCACACCGTATTTATCTGCTTGTCTCCAAACGGTTTCTGATTGTGGTTCAACTCCGCCTACTGCACAAAACAATGCAACCGCACCATCTAATATTCTAAGTGATCTTTCAACTTCAACTGTAAAGTCAACGTGTCCGGGAGTATCAATAATATTTATCTGATGATCTTTCCAATAACAAGTGGTTGTTGCACTTGTAATTGTAATGCCTCTTTCTTTTTCCTGTTCCATCCAATCCATAGTAGCCGCACCGTCGTGCACTTCGCCCAAACGATGCAGTTTACCGGTGTAGTATAAAATACGTTCAGTAGTTGTAGTTTTACCCGCATCGATATGCGCCATAATACCAATGTTTCTAACTTTATCTATTGCTATCTTCTTTGCCATATTCTTCTTTTTTACTTTGCCTTTTTATCTTTATCCTAATTACCATTTAAAGTGCGCAAATGCTTTATTTGCTTCAGCCATTCTATGAGTGTCTTCTTTCTTCTTTACAGAAGCACCTTCGCTGTTAGCAGCTGCAATTAATTCCATTGCTATTTTTGATGAAGTAGTTTTTTCACTTCGTTTTCTTGCATGAATTTTAATCCATCTCATTGCTAATGCAGTTCTTCTTTCCGGACGAACCTCTGTAGGAACTTGATAAGTTGCACCACCAACTCTTCTACTCTTCACTTCTATTAAGGGTTCAGTATTGGCAACTGCTTGTTTAAATATTTCAAGTGCAGGTTTCTTTGTCCTATTTTCTATAATATTAAAAGCATTGTAAAGTAATTTTCTTGCAACAGATTTTTTTCCGTCATACATTATTGCATTAATAAATTTTGCAACTAATACATCGTTAAATTTTGGATCGGGTTTTATATATCTTTTTTCTGCTCTTCTTTTTCTCATTAATTAATTCGCCTTAGGTTTTTTAGTACCGTACTTTGATCTGCTTTTTTTTCTATCTTCAACACCGCTTGTATCTAGTGTCCCTCTAATAATATGATAACGAACACCCGGTAAATCTTTAATTCTACCACCACGAATAAGTACAATAGAGTGCTCTTGTAAATTATGACCTTCGCCAGGAATATAAGCGGTTACTTCCATGTTGTTTGTTAATCTTACTCTCGCTACCTTCCTTAAAGCCGAGTTCGGTTTCTTTGGTGTAGTAGTGTAAACCCTTGTACACACGCCTCTTTTCTGAGGACAAGCATCAAGCGCCGGGGCTTTCCTTTTTGCTAAAATCTTTACTCTGCCTTTTCGTACTAACTGGTTTATTGTCGGCACAAATGTCTCCTAGAATATTTACCATTCAAAAAAAATTCAGACATTAAATATACTCTTTGTTTTAAAATAAGTCAAGAAATTACATTATAAATCAGCCCTCAATTTTAGCATAAAAAATCCGGTTTCAATTAGCCGAAACCGGATTCATATAATAATATTACTTTTCGAAGATCAACTCGTCTCGACTTTCTCTTCTATAGCTTCTTCCATCTCTTCAATTTCGTCTAATAGAATTACTTTGTCATATTTCTTCAGTCCCGTTCCTGCAGGAATTAAATGCCCCATAACAACATTTTCCTTCAACCCATTGAGATGGTCTACTTTTGCAGAAATAGCTGCATTCGCAAGTACTTTCGTTGTCTCCTGGAATGAAGCTGCTGAAATGAAGCTTTCAGTTGAGAGGGCTGCCTGTGTAATTCCAAGTAAAAGATGCTCAAAAGTAGCTGGTTCCGCCTCTCTTCCAACAACTGGTTTCTTTTCTTTCTTTTTAAGGTCAGCATTAATTTCACGATATTTAGCTTTAGTTATAAGTTGACCAATTTTATATCTCGAATCACCTTTATCCTCAATAAAAATCATATTCGTTACTTTTTTATTTTCATCGAGGAATTCATTTCTGTCCACAACATCTTCTTCAAGGAATTTTGTATCACCGGGTGAAACAATTCTTATCTTTTGAAGCATTTGTTTTACGATTACTTCAATGTGTTTATCATTAATCTTAACACCTTGCAATCGATAAACATCTTGAATCTCATTAACAAGATATTCCTGAACAGCACTTGTGCCTTTTATCTTAAGAATATCATGCGGATTAATTGGCCCATCGGTTATTTTTTCGCCTGCAGGTATCTCATCACCATCCTGAACCAATATATGTTTGCCCAGAGGTACGTTATATTTTTTCTCATCAGATTGATCATGAGCTACCACAAAAATTTCTCTCGAACCTTTCTTTCTATCACCAAATCTAATAGAACCTTCAATTTCAGAAACTATTGCCGTATCGTGAGGACTACGTGCTTCAAACAGTTCAGTTACTCTAGGCAAACCACCTGTGATATCACGACTCTTTGTAGTTTGTTTAGAAATTTTTGCAAGTACGGTACCAGCCTGAATTACTTCACCTTCCTCAACCGATAAATAAGACCTGATTGGAAGGTTGAACGATTTGATCTCACCATCGTCAGATTCAACAGAAATGCTTGGTGTAAGGGTTTTATCTTTTGATTCAGTTACAACCTTTTGAACATGTCCTGTTTGTTCGTCTGTAACCTGCTGCAGCGTGCTGCCACTTACAAGATCGATAAACTTAACCTTACCAGGAATATCGGTGAGAATAACTGCATTATACGGATCGTGATTATAAAGAGGTACACCCTTTTTAATCTTCTGTCCTTCATCAACTGCTAACTCTGCACCGTACGAAACATCATATTTTTTTATCTGCCTGTTATTTACATCATAAATCCCTATCGAACCTCTTCTTCCGGTTACAACTTTCACATTCAAATCAGGACCACCGAACGGATCAGATTCAATTTTTTCAACAAAGTTTAATCTATCAAATTTTATTATTCCTTCTACATTACTTTCAACCTGGGACTGACTTGCAATTCGGGAAGATGTACCACCTAGATGGAAAGTCCTAAGTGTAAGCTGCGTACCCGGCTCGCCAATTGACTGAGCAGCAACAATACCAACAGCTTCACCAATTTCAACAAGTTTACCGTTTGTAAGATTTCTACCATAACACTTGGCACAAAGACCTCTTCGTGATTCACAGGTGAGTACTGTTCTAATATAAACCGAGTCAATATTTGCGTCTTCAATTGTTTCGGCAATTTTTTCGGTGATTGTCTCACCGGCTTCAACAATTAATTCCTCTGTAACAGGATGATAAATTTCTTCCTGCGCAGTACGACCAGTTATTCTTTCACCAAGAGGTTCTCTTTCTTCCTCTATATCTTTAAGTGCATAAATTTCGATACCTAAGATAGTACCACAATCTTTCTCGGTAACGATCATATCCTGCGCAACATCGACCAATCTTCTGGTTAAATACCCGGCATCGGCAGTTTTAAGTGCTGTATCGGCAAGACCTTTTCTGGCTCCGTGAGTTGAGATGAAGTATTCAAGAACGGATAAACCTTCTTTAAAGTTTGCAACGATTGGATTTTCAATTATTTCACCTGCTTGCCCGGATAGAGTTTTTTGAGGTTTCATCATCAAACCTCTCATTCCAGCTAGCTGCCTAACCTGCTCAGCCGAACCTCTTGCACCCGAGTCAACCATCATATGAAGCGAATTAAAACCGCCCTTCGAAACTTTGATTTTCTCCATCAAAGCTCGCGCAACATCATTCGTAGTATGAGTCCAAACATCAATAATCTTGTTATATCTCTCAGCATCTGTAATAACACCCTGCTCATGTTCATTAAGAATACCATTTACTTTTTTATTCGCTTTTTCAATAAAAGCTACTTTTTCTTCCGGAATGATCATATCGGAATAACTGACTGAGATACCGCCCATTGTAGCATATTTAAATCCGATTTCCTTTAAGTCATCAAGGAATTTAGCAGTTACTTTATTTCCCAACTTTATAAACATCTCGCCAATAAACCCGCCGAAAGTTTTTTTAATAAGCAGTTGGTTAAAAAATCCCATCTCATCCGGTACTATCTGATTGAACAATACTCTACCGGTGGTGGTTTCAATCAATTCACCTTTATATTTAAATTTAATTTTAGCATGTAAACCAACTACTTCGTTATCATATGCAGTAGTGACTTCTTCAGCCGAGCTGAAAACCATTCCTTCACCTTTTTCGCCTTCTTTGTATTTTGTAAGATAGTAACAACCAAGCACTATATCCTGCGTAGGCACAACGATTGGACTACCATTCTGTGGAGAAAGAATATTATGGCTGCTAAGCATAAGTAAAGCGGCTTCCAAGCGTGCTTCGTAAGATAATGGAATGTGTACAGCCATCTGGTCGCCGTCAAAATCCGCGTTGAACGCCGTACAAACCATAGGATGAAGCTGAATAGCTTTTCCATCAATAAGAATCGGCTGGAATGCTTGAATACCGAGTCTATGCAAAGTAGGTGCACGGTTAAGCAATATTGGGTGTCCTTCAATAATTTTAGAAAGTATTTCCCATATTATAGGATCTTTCCTATCAACAACTTTTCTCGCACTTTTTACTGTTTTATTGTATCCCCGCTCAATCAGCTTTTTAATTATAAATGGTTTGAATAATTCAACAGCCATATCTTTTGGAAGACCGCACTGATGAAGTTTTAATTCGGGACCAACCACGATTACTGATCTTCCGGAATAATCAACACGCTTTCCGAGAAGGTTCTGACGGAAACGACCTTGCTTACCTTTAAGCATATCACTTAATGATTTAAGCGGGCGATTATTATCGCTTCTTACAGCCGAACCCCTTCTTGAATTATCGAACAAAGCATCAATGGCTTCCTGAAGCATTCGTTTTTCATTTCTTAAAATTACTTCCGGTGCTTTGATGTCAATTAATCTCTTCAAACGATTATTTCTGATAATCACTCTTCTGTAAAGATCATTCAAATCGCTTGTAGCAAACCTGCCGCCTTCAAGGGGAACAAGAGGTCTTAATTCAGGAGGAATAACCGGAATATAATTGAGTACCATCCATTCAGGTTTGTTAGGAACTTTCCCTTCCTCTTCTTTGAATGCTTCAATTATTCTTAATCTTTTAAGAAGATCTGCTTTTTTCTGCTGCGATGTTTCAACTTCAAGCCGCTCACGAAGTTCTTTTGAAAGGGTTTCGATATTAGTGCTTTTTAGCATTGATTTAACCGCATCACCGCCAATCCGGGCAACGAATTTTTTAGAATCGATATCTTCCAACTTTTCATTTCCTTCAGGCAGAGAGTTTAAAACTTCAAAATACTGATCTTCTGAAATCAAATCATTTACGCTCAATCCAGTAGGTCCAGGATTAATTACAATATAGGATTCGTAGTAAATAACCTTTTCAAGTTCTTTTAAAGTTAATCCAATAATGTTACCAATTTTAGATGGTTGAGCCCTGAAAAACCAAATATGAACAACAGGAACTGCCAGGGTAATGTGTCCCATTCTTTCTCGGCGAACACTTTTTTGAGTTACTTCAACACCGCATCTATCACAAATAATACCTTTATATCTTATTCTTTTATATTTACCGCAGAAGCATTCCCAATCGCGTGTAGGACCAAATATTTTCTCACAGAACAATCCGTCTTTCTCGGGTCTAAATGAACGATAATTAATCGTTTCAGGTTTAGTTACCTCACCATGAGATCTGGACAAAATATCATCGGGACTAGCAAGACTTATTGTAATGCTACTAATATCTTTCATTGCATTTTCTTGAGTTCTGAAAGCCATTTTATATCTCCTAATTTCTAAGCGAATAAAAATTCGTTCTTGTTAATTAATTGTGATATCCAAACCTAAACCCTGGAGTTCTTTAATTAAAACATTGAACGATTCAGGAATATTTGGTTCCTGCAAGTTTTCACCTTTAACAATCGCTTCGTATGCTTTAGCTCTACCTGCCACATCATCACTTTTAATTGTTAAAATTTCCTGAAGGATATGGGATGCGCCGTAACCTTCGAGTGCCCAAACTTCCATCTCTCCAAATCTTTGCCCGCCAAACTGAGCTTTTCCGCCCAATGGCTGCTGCGTAATAAGAGAGTATGGACCAATTGACCGGGCGTGAATTTTATCATCGACAAGATGACTAAGTTTTAACATATAGATGTAACCACAAGTTACTTTCTGATGAAACTTTTCACCTTTACGTCCATCGTAGAGATCGGTTTTACTTCCTTTCTCTAACCCTGCTTTCTCTAGCCAATCATCTACATCTTCAATTCTCGCTCCGTCAAATATCGGGGTTGCAAACTTAACACCAAGTTTTTCACCAACCCAGCCAAGAGCTGTTTCGTACAACTGTCCAAGGTTCATTCGGGAAGGGACACCTAACGGATTTAGAATAATATCCACTGGAGTTCCATCAGGTAAAAACGGCATATCTTCTTTAGGTACTATTTTAGCAACAACACCCTTATTGCCATGCCTTCCAGCCATTTTATCGCCTACTGATAGCTTACGCTTTTTGGCGACATACACTTTTGCAAGCTGTACTATTCCGGGTGCAAGTTCATCTCCGCTTACAACCTTAATTTTTTCTCTTTTATATACTTCCTCAAGTTTTGCACGAACATCAAAGTAATTATTGAAAAGAGTGTGAATATGGTTATTATCCTTTTTACTCTCAAACCAATCAAGCGTATAATCCAATTTTGTCACATCATCCAACGAAGTAAAAGTATCTTCTTTGATTTTGGTTCCACTTCTTATTACAATACTTCCATCAAGGTCTCTTATTCCGCTTGCAGTTAAACCATCACATAATTTGCTCAGCTTTTCAACAAGTTTTGTGTAATGCTGATCTTTATTATGATTCTGTTCCTGCTCAAGATTTTCTAAAGCTTGTTTCTCTAATTTTTTCGATTCTGTATCTCTTCTTTTCCGACTGAACAACCGGGTTTTAATGATTGTACCCTTAAGTCCAGGAGGAGCCTTTAACGAAGCATCTTTAACGTCGCCTGCCTTTTCTCCGAATATCGCTCGTAAAAGTTTTTCTTCCGGAGTCGGATCTGTTTCACCTTTAGGTGTGATCTTTCCAATTAAAATATCACCTTCTTTAACCTCAGCGCCCTCTCTTATTATTCCGTTTTCATCAAGGTTTTTAACCGCTTCTTCACTAACATTTGGAATTTCACGGGTAAGTTCTTCTTCGCCTCGCTTGGTTTCTCTTACCTGCAATTCAAACTCCTCAATGTGAAGAGAAGTGTAAACATCATCACTTACAACTCTTTCGCTTACAATAATTGCATCCTCAAAATTATAACCACGCCAGGGCATAAATGCTACAAGTATGTTTCTACCTAAAGCAAGTTCACCATTTTCTGTTGAAGTACCATCAGCGAGCACATCGCCTGCAGCCACTCTCTGACCTTCGCTGACGATAGGCCTTTGAGTCATACAAGTTTCTTGGTTAGTACCATGGAATTTGATTAATGTATAAGTTTTCCTGCGAATTGTATTAAAGGATGTAAGTGTTTCGATACTATTAGGATTTACATCATATTTAACTATAATCTTATCCGAATCAACATACTCAACAACACCTTCATCCTCAGCAAGAATTAATGCTCTTGAATCCCGAGCAACTTTTTTTTCCATTCCTGTTCCAACAATCGGCGCTTTCGGCTGAAGTAACGGAACTGCTTGGCGCTGCATATTTGAACCCATTAATGCTCTGTTTGCATCATCATGCTCGAGGAATGGTATCAATGCTGCTGCTGAACTCACTATTTGTGAAGGAGCAACATCCATATACTGAACCTGCGCTGGGGAAACTATAGGGAATTCACCTTTTAATCTCGCTTTAACTCTTTCATTCACAAATTTAGATTGATTATCCAACGGTGCATTTGCCTGAGCTATTGTAAATATATCTTCCTGCTCAGCGGTTAAATATTCGACTTCATTTGTAACTTTGCCCTTTTTTACTTTACGATAAGGAGTCTCCAGGAATCCATACCTGTTTACTCGCGCGAAAATTGTTAACGAAGAAATAAGACCAATGTTTGGACCTTCGGGAGTTTCGATAGGGCAGAGGCGACCATAATGTGTGTAATGAACATCCCGTACTTCGAATCCTGCTCTTTCTCTGGTTAAGCCACCCGGTCCTAAGGCTGACATTCTTCGCTTATGTGTCATTTCAGCAAGCGGGTTTGTTTGATCCATAAACTGTGACAACTGATTTGTCCCGAAGAAAGCATTAATAACACTTGTAATAGTACGGGCATTAACAAGATCTTGAGGGGTGAACTGCTCTGTATCGCGCATGTTCATTCTCTCTTTAATTGTTCTTGCCATACGCGCCATACCGATGTTAAATTGCTGACTTAACTGCTCGCCAACTGTTTTAACTCTTCTGTTTCCCAAATGATCTATATCATCAACCGGCTCATTGCCATCTTTTAATTTGATGATATACTTCATTATTTCAATTATATCTTCATTGGTTAGAACTGTTATATCGGGTGATACATTCAATTCAAGTTTATCATTCATTCTGTGACGACCAACATCGCCAAGGTCATACCTTTTATCATTAAAAAATAATTTTTCGATTAAAGCTTCAGCGGTTTCAAGATCAGGTGCTTCACCCGAACGTAACTGGCGGTAAATTGCAAATAATGCTTCTTCTCTTGAATGAGAGGTATCTTTGGTGAGAGTATTTACGATAAAATCCTGTTCGGCAGAAATATCAGAGTTAATAAGTTTAATTTTATCAACTTCTGCTTCATCCAAACGTTCAATATCTTCTTCCGAAAGAATGCTTTCTCTCGATAAGAAAATTTCGCCTGTGGATAGATCAAAAACGTCACTTGCCACAACTCTTCCAACATATTCTGATAAATCTCCTTTCGTTACATCCACTTCTTCTGCAAGATTAAACAAGTTTAAAATTTTATCATCAGTATCGTAACCCAGTGCTCTTAACAAAGTAGTGGCTGGGAATTTTTTCCTTCGATCGATATAAACATACATTACGTAATTTATATCAGTAGCAAATTCAACCCACGATCCTCTTAATGGAATGATACGTGCAGAATAAAGCGGAGTTCCATTTGGATGTACGGTTTGTGCAAATGCAACACCAGGAGAACGATGTAACTGAGAAACAACAACACGTTCAGCACCATTAATCACAAAAGTTCCTTCTTCGGTCATAAACGGAACATTGCCTAGATAAACTTCCTGTTCAACAGTGTTTACAAATTCTTCTGTATCGGGGTCTTTTGTTGATAACCGTAATTTGCCTTTAAGGGGTGCCGAATACGTAAGCCCTCTTTCCATACATTCCACAACTGTAAATCGTGGTTGTTCAATAGAATATTGAATGAAATCTAGCCGATAATTTTCCTTATTATCGAATATTGGAAAATTTGAAGTGAAAACAGCTTGCAAACCCTTGTTCTCCCTTTTATCAGGAGCAGTGTTATGTTGCACGAAATTTTCAAAAGTTTCTTTTTGAATTGCAAGCAAATCAGGAATTTCGATAACAGGGGTTATGCTTCCAAAGGAAATTCTGTTATTATCCAATTGTTATCCTCCTTAAAAAATTAATTTTCTTTATTATTTACAATAATCGTAACGATACGCTAAACGTAGATAGTGACAGGGCGGATTTTATCACCCGATCAATTATCGGTAAAATCAATCGAAAAATAATATGATAGTTAATTACTTTAGTTCTACTGTAGCGCCGGCTTCTTCTAATTCTTTTTTAATTTTTTCGGCTTCATCTTTAGAAATACCTTCTTTAACTGGGTTTGGGGCTTTATCTACCACATCTTTTGCTTCTTTAAGTCCTAAACCGG
Source organism: Bacteroidota bacterium (assembly GCA_022564295.1). GTDB lineage: Bacteria > Bacteroidota > Ignavibacteria > Ignavibacteriales > Ignavibacteriaceae > BMS3ABIN03. The sequence goes on from JADFLR010000003.1 coordinate 83,739, forward strand.
TATGTGATCTAACAACCTTAATTACATTTATCTTCTTTTCACCAAAAGAAGTAAGAATAACATCAAACTCGGTTTGCTCTTCTACTGCGGCTGCCTCTCCACCGCCTGCTACTGCGCCTGCAACCATTACGGGTGCTGCCGCACTAACCCCAAATTCATCTTCTAAAGCTTTCTTTAATTCAGATGCTTCAAGTAACGATAGTTCTTTTATTTTATCTACAATTCCAGCTACTTTATCTGCCATTTTCTTCTCCTAAATATTTGATTATTTCAAATTTTTAAATCTAAGCTAAGCTGCTTTTGTTTTCGAGACTTCATCAATAACACTAACCAGGTCTCTCATTACAGCATTGATAGCACCAACAATTCCGGAAGCCGGAGCGTTAATACTTCCAATAATGCTTGCAACAAGATCGTTTTTAGATGGCAGCGAAGCTAATGTGTTCAAATTGCTTCCATCGTAGTACTCACCTTCAATATAGCAAGCTTTTAATGAGAGCTTTTTGTTTTTATCAAAATACTTTTTGATAATTTTTGCAGGTGCAACAGGGTTTTCATCCGCAAATGCGAAAGCTGTCATTCCTACAAGATGATCTGCTAATTTTTCATACTTACCTGATTCTTCTAGTGCTCTTTTGAATAAAGTGTTTTTGAACACTATATATTTAACACCTTCATTACGAAATTGATTCCGAAGATCGTTTATATCATCTACATTAATTCCGTTATAATCGGTAAGGAAAATAGCTGTTGACTTTTCCATCATTTCCGTTACATCGGAAACGACATTCGATTTTTCGTTTCTATTCATTCTTCTCCTACTTCAGAAATTAAATGAATCAAGTCGGTTAGAAGCATTTTTTTGAGTGCGTAAATTTTTATAATACCCTATCGGGTTGGAATTTCATCTTTTGCTATCTTAAGCCCGGGGCCCATAGAGCTTGAAAGAAATAAACTCTTTACATATTGCCCTTTGGCAGCAGCAGGTTTAAGTTTTATAATTGTATTTATAAATGCATTTGCATTTTCAAGTAATTTATCTGTTTCAAAATTAAGTTTGCCTAATGAAGAGTGTACAATACCGGTTTTATCTACACGGAATTCGATTTTACCTGCTTTAACTTCTTGAACCGCATTTGCAACATCTTTTGTAACTGTTCCACTTTTTGGGTTCGGCATTAAACCTTTCGGACCTAAAATTCTACCAAGTTTTCCTAAATCTGCCATGGAATCGGGTGTTGCAATTATTACATCAACATCAGCCCAACCGCCTTTAATTTTTTCCAAATATTCTTCGAATCCTGCATAATCTGCACCGGCATCTAACGCATCTTTAGCCAGTGGATCTTTTGCGATTACCAAAACTTTCACTTTTTTTCCGGTACCGTGAGGCAGCGAAACTGTTCCTCTTACCATCTGATCAGCATGTTTTGGATCAACACCTAATTTTATTGCGCAATCCAAAGACTCAACAAATTTAACTTTGGAGTTTTCTTTTAATGTGTTTATTGCTTCATCCAATTTATATTCTGTTGATATATTAACTTTTTCATTCAGTTCTTTATTACGTTTTGTTTTTCTCATCTCTATACCGATTAAGTAGTTTTAATGTTTTTAATTTTTTATTAATTGATTTTAATCTTCAACAGTAAGACCCATGCTCCTTGCTGTGCCTGCAACCATACTCATCGCATTTTCAATATTAAACGCGTTAAGATCACGCATTTTGATTTCGGCAATTTCTTTAACCTGTGCTTTAGTCACTTTGCCAACCTTAATTCTGTTAGATTCGGCTGAACCCTTTTCAAGATCAGCTGCTTTTTTTAGAAGAATAGAAGCTGGTGGTGTTTTTGTAATAAATGTAAATGATTTATCCCGATAAACAGTTATTACAACAGGAATGATTAAACCCTCTTTATCCTGAGTTTTAGCGTTGAACTGTTTACAGAATTCCATAATGTTAACGCCTTTTTGACCGAGGGCGGGACCCACGGGCGGTGACGGGTTTGCCTTACCAGCTGGAATTTGTAATTTTATATATCCATCAATTTTTTTAGCCATAATTCTTACCGGTTATCTAAAAATGTTTATTTTTCTAATTCTGCCTGAACAAAGTCTAACTCAACAGGAGTTTTTCTTCCGAAAATGGAAACCATTACTTTTAATTTCATCTTTTCCTCGTTTACTTCTTCTACCAATCCACTAAAATTATTGAAAGGTCCATCAATAATTTTCACAAGATCGCCATTCCTGAAAATAGTTTCCATACGCTCAGTATTTTCATCCTGATTAAGACGACCCACAATTCTTTTAACTTCTTCAGCTTGTAAAGGGTTCGGATTATTCTGAGTACCCAAAAAGCCCATAACCGATTGAGTGTTGGAAATAAATTCTTTTACCTGATTATCTAATTCAACATGAACAAGAATATAACCGGGGAAGAAATTTTTTGTTTTACTTTTCTTCTTACCATCCTTTACTTCAAAAACTTTTTCGGTTGGAACAAGAATTTCAAGTATCTTTGCTTTTAATTCATCCCTATCCTCAAGTTCAGCTTCTAGTAATTGTTTAACCTTATTTTCGTGCCCTGAAAAAGTTCTGACTACATACCATTTTTCTGCCATTTCTAAGACCTATTTAAAAAATTCCCTTTAACACCAGGTTAATTATCATATCGATAACATAAGTAAACGAAGCAAGAATAAGACAAGCAATTATAACCACTTTAGTCGACTCCATTAATTCGGGCTTAGTCGGCCAGGTAACTTTTTTCATTTCTTTAACTACATCTTCAAAAAATTTTATTATTTTATCTTTCATAGCTTCCCAAAAAATTTAAATGCTCGCACGTCAGGAGGGAGTCGAACCCCCAACCTGCGGTTTTGGAGACCGCTGCTCTAGCCAATTGAGCTACTGACGTATGATTTCCTATTTGGTTTCCTTATGAATCGTATGTTTACGATCCCAACGGCAGTATTTTTTATATTCTACTCTACCTGCATGAAGTCTCTTGTTTTTAGTTGTAGTGTAATTTCTTCTTTTACACTCAGTACATTCTAAAGTTATTATATCTCTCATAATTTCTTCTCAACTATTTTTTTGAGCTGACGACCGGGATTGAACCGGTGACCTCATCCTTACCAAGGATGTGCTCTACCGACTGAGCTACGTCAGCAAGTTTTTGGAATAGAGCGGGAGACGGGATTCGAACCCGCGACCAACAGCTTGGAAGGCTGTGACTCTAGCCAGCTGAGTTACTCCCGCCGGTAATTCTATTTATTTTACAAGTAAAAAAGAACAAAAAAATAAGGGAAGTAAATTGCAATTAAATATTTCCCTTACTAATCAATATATAAACCTGAGCAGTGGGCGGCGAGGGATTCGAACCCCCAAAGGCTTCCGCCAACGGATTTACAGTCCGCCCCGGCTCTCCAACTCCGGCGTCCGCCCTAAAATTAAAAAAAGAGCAGTAAATATATCCGTATTTAATCAAAAAAGCAAATATTGGCATAAGCTATAAATGCTCTATTCATCATGGAATAATTTTTGCCCTCTTTAATGTTTCCAGAGTTCTCTGTCCAAACTCCTGTATTGAATTGCTTCACTAATGTGTTGAGGAAGTATGTGATCTGAGTTATCCAAATCAGCTATTGTTCTGCTTACTTTTAAAATTCTGTCATATGCTCTTGCTGATAATCCCAGTTTTGTCATCGCCATTTTTAATAACTCCTCTCCTGCAGAGTCTAATTCACAATATTTCCTTACTTCCTTTGAACCCATATCTCCGTTATTGTAAATATGATGAATTTCATTATATCTGTCTAATTGTATTTCTCTTGCGTTAATTACTCTTTCTCTTATTTTTTCAGATGATTCACTTTTTTCCTTTGCAGATAGATCTTTGTATTTTACTGCAGGCACTTCAATATGAATATCAATTCTATCCAATAAAGGACCTGATATTTTAGCCATATACCTTTGAATTGAAGGCGGGGCACAGGTACATTCTTTATTCGGATCAGTGTAATAACCACAGGGACAAGGATTCATAGCCGCAGCTAACATGAAATTTGCAGGAAACTCTAACGATAATTTTGACCTGCTTACAGTTACTTTGCAATCTTCCAGAGGCTGCCTTAAAACCTCTAAAACATTCTTCTTAAATTCGGGTAATTCATCTAAAAAAAGAACTCCGTAATGAGCAAACGAAACTTCGCCGGGACGTGGAAATGAACCGCCTCCAACTAACGCAGCATCTGAAATTGTATGATGCGGACTTCGGAAAGGTCTCTCGGTTACCAAAGCGGTATCCTTGGAAAGAATACCTGCGATTGAATGTATTTTCGTTGTTTCCAAAGCTTCTTCAAAAGTCATAGGCGGAAGAATTGAGGGAAAACGTTTTGCAAGCATTGTTTTACCGGAGCCGGGCGGACCAATCATTAAAATATTATGCGCTCCGGCAGCAGCAACTTCCAAAGCTCGTTTCACATTTTCCTGTCCTTTGACATCGGAAAAATCGAAATGATATTTATTTATTTGTGAGAAAATTTTCCCCTTATCTGAAATTACCGGTTCGGCTTTTTCCTCTCCGTTAATAAATTTAACCACATCCGATAAATTTTCGATCCCGTAAACATCAATGCCTTCAACTATCGAAGCTTCTTTTGATGAATCAACAGGAAGTATAATTCTTTTAATACCTTTCTTCTTCGCTTCAACGGTAATTGGCAATGCACCTTTAACATGTCTTAATCTCCCGTCAAGAGAAAGCTCACCTAAAAATACAGTGTTGCTTAAATTGTTTTCAGTAATTATATCAGTTGCTGAAAGGAGTCCGATTGCAATTGGAAGATCGAAGGCACTGCCTTCTTTTTTTATATCGGCAGGTGCCAAATTAACGGTTATTTTCTTTGTGGGAAATTTCAATCCGCTGTTCTTTATTGCAGCCGTTACTCTTTCCCTGCTCTCCTTAACAGCATTATCAGGTAACCCAACTATAGTAAAGCCCGGAATATGCGACTCAACATTTGTTTCTACTTCAACAAGGTATGCATCAATTCCGTATGTAGCACTGGAAAATATTTTGGAGAGCATAGTGGTAAAAAAATAAATTAAAAAAATGATCTGGAAATAAAATTTAAATTTTAATTCCAATTTAATTATTCTAAGAAAAACATTTTTAAAATTACAAATAAATTTCTCACAATTTGATTCCTTCGGCAAAATTACACATTAATATTTTTACTGACTGGAATGTCTAACTTAAAATAACATTAATACTTTTGATTGTTAAACTTTGGTAATTGAGATTTGTTTTTGCTAGCTGACATTAATTAGACATCAAAATTAACCAGGAAATAAACTTACCGGGTAAATGATATCATTTTGCTAATATCATTTTCTTTGTCTGGCTGGAATTAGGTGACCATGCTTTGAAAAGGTAAATTCCCGAGGGTAAATCGCTTCCATTAAATGTAAATTGATACTTACCCGTGGAGAGAAAACCTTTATGCAAAACGGAAACTTCCTTTCCTTCCAAATTATACACAACAATTTCAAAATCGGATTCATGCAAAACCTCAATTGAAATTTGTGTGGTTGGATTAAATGGATTGGGAAAGTTTTGCCCGATGATAAATTCTTGCAGTTCACCCTGCCCTACTTTTAGCTGCGAAGAATAAATTACGGAGCCATCTTTGTTAATCTGCTTTATTCTAAAATAGATTATTTCGGAATTATCTATCCTTTCACTTAAGAATGTGTAAATTTTTTCTTTAATGTTTTCGGCATCGCTGCTGTAAACTTCAATAAATCCGTTTTCACCTTCTGCCTGCTCAACAATGTAAATATCTGCGTTTGAATAATCTCCGCCTTTCCAGGTAAGTTCATAAAAATTGTTCATAACTCTTAAGTTCAATTCCGGCGCACGGCTGAATATTGGAGCATCGGATGAGAAGAGAACAGCATTATTTAATAGTACAAATTCCGATTGGTTTAAATCGGCAAGCGTTGTTTCGTTAAACGTGAATTGCAATTTAATTTCCGAGTTTTCGCTAATAAAACTGGAAAAATGCCTGTTCCTGAAAGCAACCTCAATTGGTTCATTGTAATCAAGTATTCTAAATTGATCAAGCCAGAAACTTCCTTCGGCGGAATTAATAAATGAAATAATTAATTCGCTTTCAGTTAAGGAAGCAGGCAGTTTAAATTCTGAAAATTCTTTGCTGTTACAATAAAATTTTATTTTATTTTCATCGAACGAAAACAAAACTGAGAAGTGAAGCCAAACGTCATTCGGAATAAAATGCGGAAGTATAATGTATTCGGTATGAAAATCTGATTCGGCAGTTAATATTTGAAATTCATTTGTTACCAAACGATACTCTACCAGGTCTGTTTGTTTGTTTTTTATTTCTAAAAACGATGATGCCTCCTGATTGAGCATTATCCAAAAATCAATCAGCATATTGTTTTCAATACTCAAATAGGGTGAAATTGAGAATTCTGACTGCGACTGTAAAAACAATGCTTTTTCACCAATATCTATTGCACTGTAAAAATTAATTTTTACCCTATAATAATTCGGATAATCGGAAGCTAACTCTGCACTCGAATTGTTCAGGTAATTTACAATCCTGTTATTTCTTCTAAACTCGCCGTAAAATTCAATTTCCGAATAATCAACAAATTCACTATTAAATTTCATAAGTACTTGAAAGAAAGAACTACCTTCACCGGGAGTAAGCCCGGTTAAATCGATGGTAAACATTGCAGCATCATAAAGGTATCCATCGGATGAGGCGCTGTAAAATTCAATCTCTTTAAATTTATTTTCCGAGCGCAAAATCACTTCATATAATTTTATTCCTCTCTGAGGAATAATATAAAGATCAAGCTGATCTGCATTTTCAAATTCGTTGGAAGTGATGAGAGATATTTCAAAGGATTTGCCTTGATGGACTAAGTTGGCGTATGCGAGTTTAAAATTATCGCCAATAGATTGTGCGGAGATTAATGAAATCCAGCATAAAGAAATCCATATTGTTAAGTTCTTGAACATTGGATATCCAATTAACGCAATTTTTCTGAAATGTTCAACTACTTATATTTGCGCAGAAAATCTATTCTGTCCTGTAATTGATTTACGGGTACCAATAATTTATCTTTGCCATAAATTGCTTCCTCCCTGTTTGAGAAGGTAAGATCGTAATCCTTACTCATAACAATTGCTTCTTCGGGACAAACTTCTTCACAAAAACCGCAAAATATGCATCTTAGCATATTAATTTCAAACTTTTCGGGGTATCTTTCCTGTTCACGCTCGGTCTCTGCTGCCTGAACTTCGATTGCTAATGCCGGACAAACTCTTGAGCACAATCCGCAGGCAACACAACGTTCGTCTCCGTTATTTTCTTCTATAAGTACGGGTCTTCCCCTGTATGCGGCTGAAGGAATAAATCTTTCTTCCGGATATTCGATAGTAAACTTGGGACGAATCATATTCTTAAACGTAAGTGATAATCCTTTAAGGATTTCAGGAATATAAATTCGTTCCAAGAATGATAAATCTTTTTTTCTTCTTTTAACCGATTTTTGTTCCATTTAATTCTTACCTAATTTAACTTTTTTTATAACCCGAAGATCATTATTAATAAAGCTACCCAAATAATATTTATTAATGAAAGCGGAAACATCACTTTCCATCCAAGGTTCATCAATTGATCATACCTGAATCTCGGCAAACTCCATCTTACCCATAAAAAGAAAAACAGAATTGCAACAAGTTTAAATATAAATGCACCAACCTGCAGCAAAGCCACCAAACCCGATGGTAGTCCCAAAAGATCTATGTAAGGGATTTGCCAGCCGCCAAGATACAAAGTAACTATCAATCCAGAGGCAATAATCATATTTGCATATTCCGAGAGGAAAAATGCTGCGAATTTCATACTGCTGTATTCTGTATGAAATCCGCCCACAAGTTCCGGCTCAGCTTCGGGTAAATCGAACGGAAGCCGGTTAGTTTCAGCAAATGCGGAAACAAGAAAAGTTATAAACCCTATTGGCTGTACAATTGCATTCCACATCCAACCTGATTGTGATTCAACAATTGCAATTGGTCTTAGTGATTCGGATAAGAGCAATACTCCGCCGATTGAAAAACCCATTGATATTTCGTATGATATCATTTGTGCAGATGAACGGATACCGCCTAAAAGAGAGTACTTACTGCCCGATGACCAGCCTGCCAAAGTTAAACCGTAAACAGAAAGTGAAGTTAAAGCTAACACGAACAGTACTCCCATATTAACATCCGCAACCACTAAAGGAATATCGTAACCGAAAAGATGAACTTCCGGTCCAAACGGTATAACTGCGAATGTAGAAAAGGCAACAAACAAAGCAATCATCGGTGCGAGTAAGTGAATTATTCTATCTGCTTTTTCAGGAACAATATCCTCTTTCAACATCAATTTAAAAACATCGGCAAATGGCTGCAGCAATCCTTTCCAGCCAACGCGGTTAGGACCAATTCTATTCTGCACCCATGCACTAATTTTTCTCTCAAAGTAAGTTAGATATGAAACTGTTAAAAATAACAGAGAAATTATCAGCAAAATTTTTACGAGACTAATTAATATTATTTCCCCAATTCCCATCAGATTATACCTTCCATTTAAGCATTGACTTTTTGTTCTAAAAATTTAACATTTAGTTTAACTCCTGTTTCGCCAATATCATCATAATCCAATCCTTTAAATGCTTCTATCTGGTTACTCATTTCCGAAAAAACTTCCTCAGCCATATTAAATTTCATCTTGTGCCCCAATGCTCCTGCTAAACCGGTTAAAATTTTCCAGCTTGCTCTGGCATCCCTTTTAACGCCGGTTGCCCATCGGTCGAAATTTGTTCCAAACTTATCCAATCGGCTCATTTCCATTCCATCCAGCGCTCTATCTGTATCTATTGTTACAACAGCAGGTTTTATTCTTTGAATAACGCCTTCAAAATTTATTAGGGTTCCGTTTTTTTCGGCAATGGCAGCTGCTGGAAAGATTATATCCGCAAGTGCTGTAGTGTTGTTATAATTAGATGAGTGAACTATCAACAGATCTAATTTGGCAAAGATGTTTTCAAGGTGTGGATTGGCTGAGACAACATCATCTTCCAATATATAAAGAGCTTTTATTTTTCCTTCTCTAATTGCTTTTATAATGCCTTCAAAATTCAACCCTGATTTTAAAGGTGAAATACCTGCAAGCTTTGCTCCCATTGAATTTGGTGCAACATCATTTTGTTTTAAAAGATCATCACCAAATTCAGGATCAATATGGTTCATAAAATCGAGGATGCCGCTGCCAATAACAGTACGGGCAAACTTTACCAACAAATAATTATCTTCGCAAGTTGCATGCGCCGAACCAAGAAAAGCTACTTCATCTTTTGCAAACGATTTTATTCTTGAAGCGGTCTCAGCATAAATTTCATCCCAGCCAACTTTAACAAGTTTGCCTTCTCTTCTCAACTGCGGGCAGTCAACTCTGGTTTCAGCATTGACATTTTTAAAAGTGTTCAGCCGTCCGTAATCACACATCCAGTAACTGTTAACCTCTTCGTTATGCCTTGGAGTTAACCGTAAGATTTCATTATTGCGAACCCAAATATCTATATTACATCCTCTTGAACAACCCGTACAAATAGATTTTGTAGCAGACATATCCCAAACTCTCGCTTTAAAACGAAAATCAATACTTGTGAGTGCACCAACAGGACAGATATCGATGACGTTCATCGAATAAGGATTATCTAATTCTTCACCCGGGAAAGTTGTAATTGTAACGCTATCGCCTCTCTGCACAAAAGTAAGCTCGGGATCTTTGGCAATTTCATCGCAAAACCGAATACACCTTGAACAGGAGATACATCTTTCGCCATCGAACATAACTTGCGGACCAAACTGTACGTGTTTCTCCTTTTGATTTTTTTCTTCTGTAAACCTGCTTTCACCTTCACCGTGACTGTAAGCGTAATCCTGCAGCTTGCACTCACCTGCTTCATCGCAAATAGGACAATCTAAAGGATGATTTATTAAGATGAATTCCATCACTGCATTGCGGGCTTCAAGTGTTTTTTCGGATTGAGTGTGTACAACCATTCCTTCCGAAGCTATGGTGGAACAAGCAATCATCAGCTTCGGCATTTTTTCAACTTCAACAAGGCAGATTCTGCAGTTACCAGAAACAGATAATTTTGGATGCCAGCAAAAATGAGGGATATCAATTCCATGATCTCTGGCTGCTTCAATTATTGTCTGACCGGTTTGAAATTCAATTTCTTTTTCGTCTATTAAAAACTTTGGCATATATGTTCTCTTTAATATTATGCTACTGCCGGCATTTTGCTATCATTCGATTTTAATATTACTTTAATCAGTTTTTCTTCATTAAAAATTTCGTTTGCAGTTTTTATCAAATCTTCCGCAGTAACTGCATCAATACTTTTCAAATAATCTTCAATGGTAATAATTTTATTAAAGTATAACATCGAGTTGGCTATTCGTATCATTCTGTTCGAAGTGTTTTCAAGACCAAGTAAAGTACCTCCTTTAATATACGCTTTAACTTTGTTCAGTTCTTTTTCCGTTACTTTATTCTCCCTTAATTTTTTCAATTCACGAAGAACAATATCCATCACCCTTTCAGCTTGTTTACTGTTGGTTGAATAATAAATTCCGAAAGATGAAACGTCCTGATATGAATTTAAGAAAGAAGTAATCTGATAAGTAATTCCAAGTTTTTCTCTAACCGCAAGGAATAATCTCGAGCTGCTCCCTTCCCCGAGTAAAGTTGAAAGAACTTTGATGATGGTTCTCTTCTTACTATTAAAGCCCACAGTTGCTCTGCCGATTATTGAATGAACCTGATGAAAATCTTTTTCCAATATAAGGTCATTTGCTTTGCGAGGTATAAATTTATCTCTCCGCACTTTTGCACGTGAAGTTTTTCCGCCAATATGTTTTTCAGCCAGCTTCACCAATTCATCATTCTCAACTGAGCCGGAAACAACAATTAAAAGATTACCCGTATCATATTTTTTCCGATGGAAATTATGAAGTTCATCAGCTTTAAATTTGCTAATATTTCCTTCGGTGCCAATGACCGGCATACTCAATCTGTTCCCCTTAAAAATAACCTCTTCAAATATATCGAAGATCAACTCTTCGGGGTTATCATTCACATCGTGCAATTCATCAATTATAACTCCGGATTCTCTGCGGACATGACTTTCCTTAAAAAGAGGATTCTGTATCATATCGGCGAGGATCGTAAAAGATTTTGCAAGATTTTCAGACAGCCCTTTTGTGTAATAACATGTATGCTCTTTTGAAGTGAAAGCGTTCAGGTAACCGCCGTAAGATTCAATTTCCTCAGAAATTCTTCTTGCTGATCTTCTTTTAGTTCCTTTAAATAACATATGCTCGATGAAATGCGAAATTCCGTTGTTAGAAGCGTTTTCATCTCTTGTTCCAACATTAAACCAAAATCCAAGAGAAAAAGATTTCACATAAGGAATGAATTCAGAGATTATTCGTGTTCCATTGGGTAGTTTAGTAATTTTATATTCGTTCAAAACAGTAATAAATAGTAATAAATTTTTGAAAATCAAATATATACATTGCCATTTCGCCAATCAACAACCATAGTTATTCGTTTAATGTTTTTGCTGATCAATTATCCATATTCTTCATCACCAATACAGAAAGCAATTATTTATTACATATCATTACTTACTGCTTACTTCTACTTGCCTACTGTTTACCGGCTACAGAAGGTTCCGGAAATTTCTCTAAATATTTTTGATAAAACTCGCCGATGGCTTTATATGCCTTTTCAAGAATCTGTTCATTAGGTAAAAAGACTACTCTAAAATGCTGAGTGCCGGGGACTTGCCCGAAACCGCTTCCCGGGACAACAACAACACCTGTTTCTTTTATTAACTCGGCTACAAAATGATTATCCGATTGATTCATATGAAGCTGCGGAAAAGCATAAAATGCTCCCTCGGGTTTAACACAGGATATTCCCGGGATTGCATTAAGCATCTCTACAGTCATATCACGTCGTGAAGCAAGTTTTTCTTTTGCCTCTAAAAGGTTTGATTGTTCTCCTTCTAATGATGGCTTTATTCCATATTGTTCAGGATGATTTGCAGACAATCGTGCTCTTAGAATTTTATTCATTGCTTCGATGTAATCAGCGAGCACTTCTTTTCTTCCGCTTACAATTCCCCACCCAATCCTGAAACCGGGAACCATATAATTTTTTGATAAGCCGCTAAAAGTAATACACGAAACATCTTTATTTAACGATGCAATTGAAACATGCTCTTTACCATCAAAAAGAAGTTTATCATAAATTTCATCCGCAAAAATTACCAGATCATTTTCCAATGCAATATCAATTATCTGTAAAAGACTTTCCTGTGTGTAAAGCGAACCTGTTGGGTTATTCGGATTTATAAGAATGATTGCTTTTGTTTTATCATTTATCTTGATTTTAATATCATCAATATCGGGTGTCCATCCGTTTTTTTCATCAAGATAGTACGGATTGCTTATCATCTCTAATTTACTTTCGATCGCTGTGTAGAGCGGATAGCCGGGAGTTGGAGTTAAAACATTTTCACCTTCGTTAACTAAAGCTGTTAGACAAATATCAATGGCTTCGCTGGCGCCGTTTGTAACAAATATATCGTGTACGTTTGTAATTCCTTTCCTTTCGGCTTCGTGTTCTATTGCATCAACGGCTTCTTTAATACCGGAAGAAGGAGCATAACCATTTTTGTTTTCCAGCATAGCTCTATACGTTGCTTCAACAAGATGTTTCGGAGGTTCAAAATCATAAATATTCGGGTCGCCGATGTTAAGATATAACATTTCTTTTCCGCTTTTTGCAACTTCATTTGCAAGTACAACAATATCTCTAACTGCATACGTTATGTTTTTTGTTCTTTTTGCAGGAGTTATTTTATTGCTCATCATTCTCTCCGGTTTTCAATCGATAATACTTGATAAGTTTATAATTTTAAGAACAAATTTAATGGAAATTAAATTAGAATGCGATAGGATAAAAAAGCAGAATTATTAATATGGAAAAGCGACATCATGGAAATCTCTCAATTAATACTCTTTTGTGACTTTTATCTTGAGAAAGTGTTTGGAATGATAATAATAATAGGAATGCAGTTATTGTAATTATAGAATTAATTACAACTTCGTTTATTTTATGATTAAATTTATTTTAATAAGATCATTTTTTTGGCTTCGAAGAATTTATCTCTAACATTAAGAACGTAGATATACACTCCACTTGCAAAAATATTCCCGTTAAAATCTATTTCATGTCTTCCCACTTGCATTTCAGTATTTATTAATTGTGCAACACGCTGTCCTAAAATATCATATACCTCCAGCTTCACTAATCCCTGTTCAGGCAAATCAAACCGTATTGTGGTTATTGGATTAAAAGGATTCGGATAGTTTTGGAACAGCAGGTAATCGTTTGGTATAAATTCACGAACAGTATCAACAGGATCAGGTGTTGTAAATACATAAGTATCGGAACCAGCAATAACAGGATTGTTGTAAAACACCCGAACAACATCCCCAATCTCATATTGATTTACCCACCAGACCAGGTTCCAGGTTGCATAATTCGCTAAATCAGGATCATCAAGAGGGTAAGCAGTTTCCTGATAATTGGTTAAAACAAAAGCCGTATACATTCTATCTTCCGTGTTCCAAACTCTAAATGGATCATCATCCATAGGATTTCCCAGGCGATCATATATCATAATATTCACTTGTCTCTGTTCATCAATACTCCAAACCTCAAATGGAATTCTTACTGAAAATGGTTCTGATGAACCTGAATCAGGATTAAGTGGGTGATCAGCAATGTCGTAATCTCTTGTGCCGTAAAGCGTAGCGATGGAACCACCACCTTCTGCAGTTATTTCTATATTGCTACCATCGATGTTGATAATTTCTCTTATACCGGTAAATCTTAACTCATAATCTATTTGCAATAATTCCAATTGGTCTGTCCCCACTCCAAGTGAAGAATTGGCTGCAGTAGCAGGAACTATACCAAATACCGTGTAATCCTGAATACCGTACGGCGGGTTAAGATCACTAGATAATGGATTGCCATTCAAAGTAAGTGAGCTGATCGTAACCGGGTCATCATAACTAATATCTACATTGATTTGAAATCCGTCAACAATTGGAGCTTCGACAGGACCAAAATATTCCGGAAAATCATCACACGGAGGATACATATAATAATTATTAACAATTGACTGGTTTTCCAGTGCCATCATTTCTATTGTTAAATCAAAAATATTCCAATACTGCGCCACTCTTGATTCAAACCCAACCTCAGTTAGAACAGTGGTTCCTGTTTCAGGTGGTCCACCACCAGAACTTCCATCATCGAATGCAATCCAGTAAACCGATAATGGAGGTGTAATTGTGGCGACTATAACAATCCATTCCTCACCGCCAGTGTGGAAAATACCATTCCCTGTTGCAGAGTTATCTGTAACTCCATAATGTATATTCTGTCCGATAATCTCCGGTTCAACCGTTCCTCCACTTGCTCTAAATGGAGGCGAATCGATGATTGTAACGTTAGCAGGAAATGTAAGTATAACCCCATCTACCCAACCATAATAATGGTGAACTACATCTAAGTAAAAATGGAGTTCTGTAGTAGTAGAACTGGGACCGTAAATCGCAGTTATATCTATTGTAGTTCCGGTTAAAGTGTCGGGATCATTCGGATCAGATTTTCTTAATACATTACTGGCAGATACCCAATCACCATTTTCATTTCTGATCTCTGCTCGTTTAGTAAAGAATAATTCATAATCGTCACCTGTTATCTTCGTTGGATCTTCAATCGTTACTAATATTTTTGCATTAGCTATACCTTCATTACGTTTAACCAAGACTGTATCTGCGTAACCTGCACCGGGAAGGCCATCATAATATATTACTTCAGTTAAATTTATGAGACTTTCTGTATTATTTGTGAATACTTCTGGATCAGGGTTATAAGTATATGCTGTTACTGCATAATAATATTTCTTTCCTACTATCAATTGGGAGTCTTCTATGTAATCACGATCTAAAATAATCATCCGTTCTATTCCTGAATCTGAGCCGTATTGCTGGATTCCAACAACAGGTAATCCTGTTTCCGGATCCATTATACTTCCAGGTAGCTCATTAATGCCATCAATTATATCAAAAGTTGCAATTCTTAATGCGTTTTCCATAAAAGGCAGAGACGATGGCAACTGATATAGATTATAACCCTGAAATTTGTAACCTGATTGATTAAAGCCTTCTATCAAATCTAGCTGTGAATTATCTTGACTCCAATCAAGTATTATTTGTGGGTCAGTTCTCTTAATTGATACAACTGGGTTAGGAGGTTTGGGATCTAAATTTTGTTGATAGCCGCCATCGTAAAAATTTTGTATTTGTATAGAGTAATATTTTAATTTTTTAAACGAGTCTAAATTATCAGTACCAAGAGCGGCAATCTCCGCAATAACAATTTCCTGAGTGTCCCCAATAGCCATATTAAAAGGTCCTGATGATAGACCCATTTTTCTTTGACCCGGTCCTTGGAGTATTCCATCAATCCAGCCCTCTCCCGTTAAGGGATCACCGGAATTTGCATAAGTAGTTGATTGGCCAGTGATGGGGTCAGTAAATAGCTGTCCTGTTATTCCAATTCTTCCCGTCATAAAGTTGTAAAGCTGGGTAGCTCTACCATCAAATTGACCTGAACCTCTTTCAAACATGCTCCTCTCTGTAATATAAAAGAATGCAGTCATAGGAAGATTAAATCCGGTAGAATCAGATGGTCCCTGAAGAAGTTTAAATCCTACTGCAGGCGTTGGGAGAGGATTGTAAACAGCATCAAAATCATATGCATTATATGCATAACCCAAATTCAATAAAGTATCACAGCCAACAAAATCATCCTCAAAGTCTCCCACATCCGGATCGGACCACATAGATATGTACATATCTTCAAAAGGAAATATACTTTTATTAATTAGTTTATAGCTCTTGAAGATTACATTATCCAGAAATCCACCATCTTGATATTCCCATATAGTAGCTTGCATTTCTACTCCTAAAGGATCGCTTCCTATAAAATCTCGAGTGAATAATGGATCGAGATCATTTGCCACGAACCAAATAGTTTGAACAGCACTCTGAATACCAGGGATATCAATGTTTGGGTAATATGTACCATTTCCATCCACATCATCATAAGGTGCACCATCTTCTGCACGCCATTCATTCCAGTCCCGCTCATATTGTGCTCTCAATTCCGCTTCTGATTTCCCCTCAATAATTGCTTCCGAACTCAGATCGACTGGAGGTCCACCCGGATAGACATCCGGTCTTACTCTATAAATTCTAACGTGCTCAGCAGTTGGATCTTCTGCAACATTGGGTGCGATAAGTTTTCCAGGTTGAAGACCGGAACTATAAGCAGAACCACCACACCTAACTTGCGGATCACCAGGAATAAGTGCGCCCCATAAAA
Organism: Bacteroidota bacterium; assembly: GCA_022564295.1. Classification (GTDB taxonomy): domain Bacteria; phylum Bacteroidota; class Ignavibacteria; order Ignavibacteriales; family Ignavibacteriaceae; genus BMS3ABIN03. The sequence goes on from JADFLR010000003.1 coordinate 100,373, forward strand.
ATCCGGATGCAAAAATTGCAGTTTTACCGCTGCCTTTTGGAAATTCAAAACCTGCATTCATTCCTTCAATATCAGTATCAGAAATACCATTATTCCCAAATACTGTAGAGATATTATTAAGGTTAAGATACGCTTGCGATGGTGTCCACAAAATAATTGATCTCTCGCTCTCCTTTGATAAGTGTGCAAAGGTTAATATTGAAAAGCTGATTGTTATTATTAAATATATTAATAATTTCATCTTACTTCGCCATTACTTTAAATATAACATTTTCTTTGTTACCGCGTAACTTCCCGTTGTTAAGCGGTAGAAATATATACCGCTTGGTAATGCCGTTGCGTCAAACTTAATGGTGTGATATCCAGCAGGTTGATTATCCTTTGTAAATCTCATCACATTTTTGCCTAAAATATCAAAAATTAAAATCTTTACTGAACTTTCATTTGGTAATCCATAATAAATCGTAGTTGTAGGATTAAACGGATTGGGATAGTTCTGCTACAATGCAAAATCTGTTGGTGCAGGGTTTGTCACTTCCACCACTTCACTATATTCAAAACTTCCATCGTAGTCTATTTGTTTTAATCTGTAGCTGAGTGATGTAGCTTGTATATCACTAACGTTATCTATGTATTGATAGGACTGTATTTCTGTTGTTGTGCCGTGTCCTTCAACATAACCTATCGTTGTAAATTGTCCGTCTCCTATACTTCTTTGAATTTCAAACATATGGTTGTTTGTTTCAGTAGCTGTTGTCCAGTTAAGAGTTACTCTACCTTTGGATGTTGATGCAGTGAAGGATGTTAGTTCTACAGGAATTACTCCGCCAGTTGTAGTTCTTAGGATTGTGCCACCTCCACCAACAGCCGTACCGTTATCTGTATCGGTAAAGCTGACACCTCCCAACCCAGTTGTTGTTCCGCTTGTTTGTTCTGTCCAGTCTTTTCCGCCGTTTGTTGTTCTTAGGATTAGTCCTCTTCCTCCAAAAGAATAATTCCAGCCAACAACCGTACCGTTATTAACATCAGTAAAGCTGACACCAGACAGAGTTATTAAACCTGTAAATCCAATTATTGTCCAAGTTGTACCACCGTCAGTAGTTCTTAGGATTCGTCCTTCATATCCAACAACAGTGCCGTTATCTGTATCGGTAAAGCTGACATCACTCAATCTAATATCTGTTCCGCTTGTTTGTGATGTCCAGGTTGTTCCGCCATCTGTAGTTCTTAGGATTATATCAACTTTAGACGACTCATCGGTACCCACAATAGTACCGCTATTTGTATCAGTAAAGCTGACACCTGTCAAATTTTCTGTTGTTCCGCTTGATTGTGATGTCCAGGTTGTACCGCCGTCAGTAGTTCTCAGGATTGAACCCCTTTCACCTACAGCCGTGCCGTTATCTGAATCTGTGAAGCTGACACCTGTCAAATTTTCTGTTGTTCCGCTTGTTTGTTGTGTCCAGTTTGAACCACCGTCAGTAGTTCTTAAGATTGTTCCATTCCAACCCACAGCCGTACCGTTATCTGAATCGGTGAAGCTGACACCTCTCAAATTTTCCGTTGTTCCACTTGTTTGTTGATACCACCCTTCTTATGCAAGCGTTGTGATTTGTAATAATACAAATGCAGTAAAGAGTAAATATATTTTGTTCATAACTCCTCTTGTTAAACTTTCTCTCTTAGAAATTATTTTAATAATATCATTTTTTTTGTATCAACAAAACTTCCAGATTGCAACCTGTAAAAGTAAATACCGCTTGGTAATCCTTTTGCGAAAAACTCAACTTCATATCTTCCAGCTTCTTTTTCTTCATTTACCAATTGCGTTACACTTTCACCCAATGCGTTGTATATAACCAACTCAACTTGTGATTTTACCGGTAAGCTGTAAGTAATAGTTGTAACCGGGTTAAAGGGGTTGGGGTAATTTTGATGTAAGGCATAATCTGTTGGTGCAGGGTTTGTTACTTCTACTACATCACTATATTCATAACTTCCATCATAGTCTATTTGTTTTAATCTGTAACTAAGCGATGTAGCTTGTATACCACTAACATTATCTATGTATTGATAATTATGGATTTCTGTGGTAGTTCCGTGTCCTTCAACAAACCCTATTCTTTCCCAACCTTCCCTGGCTTCGCCTTCCCCTCCTTGGTAAGGAGGGGATTTAGGGGTGGTTCTCTGGATTTCAAATCCACTGTTGTTTGTTTCAGTTGCCGTTTTCCAGTTCAAGGTTACTTTTTGTGCGTTTATTGTTGCGGTAAACGAGATCAATTCAACGGGTATTACACCTCCACCATTTTCAGTTTTCCACAACACATTACCAGCAACTATATACCCAATATTATCATCAATGAAAATAATAGATCGAAGATCATAATTCATTCCCAAATTTTGCAGATACCAACTATATCCGGCATTTGTAGTTACAAGAATTACACCTTGGTTACCCACAACATATCCTTTATTTTCATTTATAAAGAACAAATCATTTAAATCTTCACTAACACCTGAATTATTAACCTGAAACCAATCGTTACCCATATTTGTGGTTTTAAAAATATTTCCATTGCCTCCGACAACAAATCCCTCAGAGGAGTTTATAAATAATATTTTTCGTCCACCTGGATTAAATATTTCAAACCATGTAAACCCTCCGTCTGTGGTTTTGTATATCTTATCATCACTGGTTGCAATACCAATGTTTTCATCAAAGAAATGGAAAGAGCTTAATGATAATTCTGGTGCTGTAATGAATTCCCAGGTTGAACCACTATTAGTTGTTTTATACAAGTGCCGGTCGCCATCATAATTATCTTTTTGCCAAAAGCCAATATTTTCATCCAGGAAAAACATTTCATAATAATTATTATAAATTGTTAATTTACCTAATAGTTTAGTTTCGATTCCTTCCCCTCCCCAAGACCAAGTGTACCCACGATCATATGTCTTTACTACATAATCTTCCCAATATGCAAAACCAACAGAATCATTAATAAATTCTAATTCTGGTGGAGGACCTTCGTCGTCATTATTATCAATTGCTGCACCAATGATCCAGTAATTAGTACCGGTGATTGGATGGTATACTATTTTCCATCCCACACCCTGAAAAGTACTATGTTGACCTACAGCTATGGGGTAATTTATCCCATCTTGTTTTGTAATCGCCAAATCAGATATAAGACCTCCTGATTCAATTCCCCCACTAATATATACATTCCAGACCAACCCGCTGTCAACAGTTATACAAATAAGACCCAAAGCTCCAATTGCAAATCCGACTCCAGCATTAGTAATGTATATGGAATAAAAATCTGGCAGATGCCATTGATGAACATTTGAACCTATCCAACTCATACCGCCATCAGTAGTCGTTATTATACTGCCCGTACTTAGAATAGATTCATCACCATATACATCATACAAACCACCTTCTAATGTTAAAACGGCAGATCCTGAGTTCTCATTAATGAAATGAATGTCTCTAAAAGTGGACCCGCTTAATATTTGATACCAATTATTACCGCCATCTGTTGTTTTTCGTATAGAGCCGTAGGTGGGATACTCTTCTAGACTTGTAAGCCAACCCACAGATTCATTGACGAAAGTCACTTTATATAAATCGCCTGATAAGAAGTTTTGTTCCCAGGTTGCTCCACCGTCTAAAGTTTTCATAATTATCCCTCCGTCCCCTACTATAAAACCAAGTAGTTGATTGACAAAGAATAAACTGTTTAAATGATTCGTTATTCCCTCATCAACAAGCTGCCAGTTTATTCCACCATTTACGGTTTTCAATATTGTCCCGTTCAAACCAACCGCCCAGCCAATATTTTCATCAAGGAACTGAACAGCGTTAAGATTAGGAACGGTATCACTTAGCTGTATTTCCCATATATCTCCCCCATTATTCGTCATTAGTATAATACCATCACCAACGCACCAACCCACCTCTTGATTAACAAAATATATGGACCTCAGCTGTACGTTAGTGTTACTTTCCTGCTTTTGCCAGACTTCCCCAGCATCTTCTGTTTTTGTAATAAATCCAGCAGATCCAACCATCCAGCCTGTGTTATCGTTGATAAAATATACTGACCTCAAGTTATTTCCATCAGACACAGGATTAAGATTGACCCATTGAGAGAATATTGAACTGCTTATAAAAAGTGTAATAATTAAAATTAGCCATTTCATCGCACTATCCTATAAATAAATGAATTAAATTATCTATCAAGGTGCTTTGCAACTATAAATGACAACAATTATGGAGTGATCGAATATTTATCCAACTAATACTCCGCTATAAAAGTAGACAGTCATCGAATAATAAAATGTATTATAACAATATTATTGAAAGATGCAAGAAAAATAAACTTAACAATTAGCAATTAATAAAAACCCTGAGTAAATTCAGCGCCTATTCTATTTGAGTAAAATCATTTTCTTTGTCCGGTTGAAGCCACTTGCTTGTATTTGGTAAAAATAAATTCCGCTTGGCAATGCCGTTGCGTCAAACTTAATGGTGTGATATCCAGCGGGTTGATTATCCTTTGTAAATCTCATCACATTGCTGCCTAAAATATCAAAAATTAAAATCCTTACTGAACTTTCATTTGGTAATCCATAATAAATCGTAGTGACAGGATTAAATGGGTTGGGATAGTTTTGCATTAATTCAAATTGTTCAGGAATAGTGGAATTAAAAATATCTGCTGATGTGACTGGTTCAATTGTAAAAGGATCATCACTAGGATCGTTATTTTCCTCATCTGCCACATCTGTTATTTTTACTAACGCCTGTATTGTATGGATTGCAGGTACAGTCCATAGATAAATACCTGTGCTTGGAGTTGATTCAGTAACAAGATTCCAGGTTGCGCCGTTATTTGAACTAAACTCAATCTTAACATCTATGATATCCTTGCTGGACCATGTAATGGATTGTTCTGTACCCATTCCCCAGACTTCACCACCGTTTGGAGAAAGTACAGATATTGTATTATTTGTTCCCCCTCCTCCCTCGTGATAAAGTTCTAATATTTCTGATTCACTTAGTGCTCGGTCGTATATTCTAACTTGATCCATTTTTCCGGTATATGGGCTACTACCGCTGCTTGGTTGAGAACCCATTCGAACTAATTGGTGAGGATTGTATATGCTTGGTGCCGTAACAGGATCAACAGCAATTAATACTCCATTCAAATAAAACCTCAACTCGTTAGCATCTCTTACTCCTGCAATGTGAAACCACTCATTTATCGGTATTTCCGACATTGGAATATGTACTGCTTCCCAAGCGTTGGATAACCAAGCCACAATAAAAACCAGATCACCTACATTGATGCTTATAGCGAATCCTGCATCACCGGCACCAGGAATATTCCCTGGCGACCAGTTTGAAATTAAAAAATGTACACCTGTGGTCGGTACGTTTTCAACATACATGAAAAGTGCAGCTGTCATTTCTGTATCAAATTCAAAATTAACTCCGTTGGGCACATCGATAAAATCATTACCATCAAAATCATATGCGCTATTGGGGTTCTCAAACCTATCATTTGTTAGTGTAGCACCTGAGACAATTCCATCATATCCATTACCACTTTCATCGTTTGCATTTCCGTTAAATGGATAATAGGCAACTAATTGATTTGTTTCTTCATTATACAGGTCTAAGACTTCCTCATCAGTAAGTGCGTAGTCATAAATTCTAAGGTTGTCAATTTCACCAGCCCACGATTGATGAGTTTGAAACGAACCACCAACTGCATCTTGATCCTGACCAATGATAAAACCTCCTAAATCAACATTCAGTGCATTACTTTGTACAGCTACCCCATTTCCAATTTCTAATCCATTAACGTAAAGCCTTGCAACAGATCCGTTCCTGGTGACTACAAAATGATGGAACTGATTATCCTCAATAGTTGCATCGTTATTAAAAAAAGCTTCTGCATTAATCCCAATTGACCATTTGTCCATATTTGCACTGTATGCGATAAATAACTCGGTATCAGTAAAACTATTAGCACAACTTACCCAAGAATTCCAGGGATTTCCTGGACCACCAGAAGTATGGAGAGTATTTATTTTTAAAATTGATGAAATAGTAAAATCATTTAACCCGTTAACAACTGAGTTCGGGAGTGATAGCGCATCTAAATCATTATTCCCCAAAAGTAATGTACCATCGGTAGTTGCGTTCCCTAATAAAGTCCCGTGGTATCCATTACCACTTTCATCGTTTGCATTTCCGTTAAATGGGTAATATGCAACTAAACCATTCCCACCTGTCCATCCTCCCTCGTGATAAAGCTCATCTATTTCAGACTGACTCAGTTCACGGTTATATATTCTTACATCATCAATTATTCCTTTAAAGCGACTACCATTAAAATCTATTCTTCTTCCTAGTTTCAATTCAAATGCGTTTCCTATAAGTGGCTCTGTTAAATCCATTACTTTAGCTTCAGAATTTATATAGACGGTTGTTGAGCCGGTTACATCAACATTTGCAACCAGATGATACCAGGTATCTAAATTTGGAATAATGTGAGTATTATATTCAACAAATCCAGATCCAAAAACCTCAGTAGATATAGCGAAAATAATTTCTCCGGTAGCGCCGGTGTAAAGTCTATACCCACCCCCACCATTTACCGGATATCCTTGTTTGTCAAAAATATGTGTACCAGAATTTGAGGCTATATCCCATTTAGCCCATACAGAAATAGCATAAGAGTGGTTTGTAAAATTAAAAGGTTCGCTACCCAAAATAATTTCGTCATCAATGCCATCGAAATAGTATGCACTATTAATATTTTCAAATCTGTCATTAGTTAACACAGCTCCAATAACTATTCCATCATTACCATTACCGCTTTCATCGTTTGCATTTCCGTTAAACGGGTAGTATGCAACTAAATCATTATCTCTTGCTACATCAGAAATTCTCACTTCATCAATTAAAACATTTGCATTTACTGGCACTATGCTTCCTTTAAAAGAAGCAATCCTTATAGTATCAACTTGAAAATATGCATTGATAAATACTGTGTATTCTTGTTCGATTCCATTTATATACATTTTTGTGTTATTACCATCATAGGAAGCCATTACGTGTACCCACTCATTTAATGGAATGAGATTATTAACCTCGCAAATGTTCCAATTGTTTCCATCACGTCTAAGTATTTGAAGATGTCCCTTACTTCCAAAAGATCCAAGAGACAAAACATACTCATCCAATTTTATGATATTCGTAGCACCTTCAAAATAAATGTCGGTTTTAATCCAGGATTCCATAGTAATCGGATCACCGCCAACAATATTTAGAGATGAAGTATATGGCAAAGTAATCCCCAAATCAGTATTGTTGTTTGGATATGTCCTTCCTCCAAAAAACTTCCCCTCTGATGGTTGATTTCCGTTTATAGTTCCGTGGTTTTGATACTGGCTTTCATCGTATGCTATATTACCAGATGTTTCGTTTAAGTGAAGAAGTAAAACTGTATTTTCATCTGGTTCATATTCTTCGGTTTGCACTTGGCCAAATGTTCCATAACACGCTAATGTAACAATAAATTGTACCTGAATGATTGTAAATAAATATTTCATAGCAGCACTCCTAATTATTGAAATTTAAATAGGGCAACCAAGTATCCGCCTTTTATTAATTAATACGAGTCTGATTAGATAACTACTTCATCAACATCATCCCTGCCTACCGGCAGGCAGGTTCTTTGTCCGATAAATTATTTTAACAAAATCATCTTTTTTGTCTGGTTGTAGCTACCTGCTTGTAATCTGTAAAAGTAAATTCCACTCGGCAATGTTGTTGCTCCGCCCGTGGCGGAAAACTCAACTTTAAATCTACCAGCTTCTTTTTCTTCGTTTACTAATTGATTTACTTTCTCTCCCAATGTGTTATATACAACCAACTCAACTTGTGATTTTACCGGCAAGCTGTAGCTTATAGTTGTCACAGGGTTAAAGGGATTTGGGTAGTTTTGCTGCAATGCAAAATCTGTTGGTGCAGGGTTTGTTACTTCTACTACATCACTATATTCATAACTTCCATCATAGTCTATTTGTTTTAATCTGTAACTGAGTGAGGTTGCTTGGATATCACTTATATCATCAATGAATTGATAGTTCTGTATTTCCGTTGTTGTGCCGTGTCCTTCAACATAACCTATCGTTGTAAATTGTCCGTGTTCTATTCTTCTTTCAATTTCGAACATCTGGTTGTTTGTTTCAGTAGCTGTTGCCCAGTTAAGAGTTACTGTACCTTTAGATGTTGATGCAGTGAATGAAGTTAATTCTACCGGAATTACCCCACCAGTTGTTGTTCTCAGGATTGTTCCCCAGTCGCCCACAACGGTACCGTTATATGAATCGGTAAAGCTGACACTAAGCAAAATTTCAGTAGTTCCGCTTTCTTGTAATATCCAGTTTGCACCACCGTCAGTAGTTCTTAGGATTGTTCCATTCCTTCCCACAACCGTACCGTTATTTGAATCAGTAAAGCTGACACCTGCCAAAAATTCTGTTGTTCCGCTTGTTTGTGATATCCAGTTTGTACCAGCATTGGTGGTTCTTAATATTGTTCCATTTCCACCAACAGCCGTACCATTATCTGTATCGGTAAAGCTGACACACCACAATACATCTGTTGTGCCGCTTGTTTGAGGATACCAGTTTGTACCGCCGTTAGTAGTTCTCAAGATTGTACCTTGACCACCCACAGCTGTGCCGTTATCTGAATCGGTAAAGCTAACGCCAAAGAAGGAATTATGAATAAAAGGAAAAGAGGCCCCTGTTCCGCTTGTTTGTGATGTCCAGGTTGTACCGCCGTTAATAGTCTTTAAGATTGTTCCATTAAAGCCCACAACCGTACCATTATCTGTATCGGTAAAGCTGACACCAGACAAAACTTCTATTGTTCCACTTCTTTGCGGTGTCCAGGTTGTTCCGCCATTTGTTGTTCTGAGGATTAATCCTACATAAGGATCATGCGGGACACCCCCCACAACCGTACCGTTTTTTGCATCGGTAAAGCTGACTGAATAAAATTCATAATTGTATCCACTAAATTGTAGTGTCCAGGTTGTACCGCCGTTAGTTGTTCTAAGAATTATTCCATTATAACTATAGCTGTAGCCCACAGCCGTTCCGTTATCTGCATCGGTAAAGCTAATACCATACAAATCTTCTGTTGTTCCGCTTTCTTGTGTTACCCAGGTATTACCCCCGTTAGTAGTTCTTAGGATGGTTCCACCCCATCCCACAGCCGTTCCGTTATCCGAATCGGTAAAGCTGACACCATACAACCGTGTTGTTGTTCCGCTTGTTTGTGATGACCAGAATGTACCACCGTCAGTAGTTCTTAGGATTGTTCCACCCCAACCTACAGCGGTGCCGTTATCTGTATCGGTAAAGCTGACACCAGTCAACCGTTCTGTTGTTCCGCTTTCTTGTGTTATCCAGGTATTACCGCCGTTAGTAGTCCTAACGATTGTTCCACCCCAACCTACAGCGGTGCCGTTATCTGTATCCGTAAAACTGACACCAGTCAACCGTTCTGTTGTTCCGCTTGATTGTATTTTCCAGGTTGTTCCTCCGTCAGTAGTTCTCAAGATTGTTTTCGCATCACCAACAGCCCAGCCTGTTAATTCGCTTACAAAATCAACGGATCGTAATGTATTATTCTGGGGTAATGGATTTTGCCAAAACCAACCTTGCTGTGTAAGGGTAATAGGTTGGAATAAAAGAAATGCAATAAAAAGTAAAAATAAGTTTTTCATAACTCCTCCTGTTAAACTTTCTCTCTTAAAAATTATTTTAATAATATCATTTTTTTTGTATCAACAAAACTTCCAGATTGCAACCTGTAAAAGTAAATACCGCTTGGTAATGTTGTTGCTCCGCCCGTGGCGGAAAACTTAACTTTATATCTTCCAGCTTCTTTTTCTCCGTTTATCAATTGTGTTACACTTTCACCCAATGTGTTGTATATAACTATCTTAACTTGTGATTTTACTGGTAAGCTGTAGCTTATAGTTGTAACCGGGTTAAAGGGATTAGGGTAGTTTTGATGTAAGGCAAAATCAGTTGGTGCAAGGTTTGTTACTTCCACCACTTCACTATATTCATAGCTGCCATCATAGTCTAATTGTTTTAATCTGTAGCTGAGTGATGTAGCTTGTATATCACTAACGTTATCTATGTATTGATAGTTCTGTATTTCAGTTGTTGTGCCGTGTCCTTCAGCAAAACCAATTTTTTCCCAAACAGAATTGTCCTGCTTTCTTTGGATTTCAAATCCAAAGTTATTTAATTCTGTTGCAGTAGTCCAACTTAATGTTACTGAATTCTCAAATACATTGGCGGTAAATGAAATCAGTTCTACTGGAATTATTATTTCTGCAATGTTACTATAATCTGAAACAGTATCCTGAGAAAAAGCATATATTCTGTAGCAAAATGTATCAACAGGAATTACAAAATTTGTATCTTCATAAAATGTTACATTTGCTGCAACTGAATCCAGAGTTTCAAAACTTCCTAATCCCGCCGTATCACGCTCAATTACAAATCCAAGTTCATTGATAGAACTTTCCTGCCAATTTAATACAACAGAAAAAGGTGGACCGCCAAAAAGTTGACCAACCAAATTTGTTGGTGCTGGAAGTATTGTTGTAACATAAGACACATTACTATACCCCGATTGACCGGAAATATTAAATGCACTTATTCTGTAATTATAGCTTACCCCCTGACTTACAGTGCTATCAATATAAGATGTAACATTTGCACCCACACTGTCTATAACTGCAAAGACCAGTAAGGTTACATTTTCCCTTTCAATAATATATCCATCTTCATTATTGGAATTATCTGTCCAGTTGAGTGTTACCTCATCTACACCTGTTGCCTCGGCAGTTAAGTTACCTGGAGATGTTGGTACGGTTGGATTTGTTATTGCACAATCCTCATTCGAGTATCCTGAATTTCCTCCTGTGTTGTATGCCCTTACTCTGGAACAATACTCAGTGTTTGCCGTTCGTCCTGTGTCCTGATATGTCGTTACATTAGCTCCTACTGTTGCTATCTCAGTATATACTCCTCCAGGTCCTAGTTTTCTCTCTATCCTGAATCCGTCTTCATTGCTAGAGTTATCTGTCCAGCTCAGATCTATCTGTGTTTGACTGACTACTGTGGCTGCAAGATTCGTTGGTGAGTTAGGTATATTAGTGGGATCCCAGTAAGTGGTGTTAATCTCAAGACCTAAATCTTCCCATTTGCTACCTCTAATAACGTAAGGGGAACCTGTACCATCGTGTACGAGGAATAATCCAAGAGGAAAAGAAGTACCCAAACTAAGATTAGTTACATCGATGCCATCTGTATTGCCTACCCCTGTTACCTGAACCGTCTTTACAAAATTATGAGGAGCCTGGCGTTCATATACCTTAAAGTTATCGCTACCCTGACTTGATGCCATAAGGTATCCATTCCCCTGTGATGAATAATAAATTGTTATGCCTTCTACATCTGCCGTTAATCCATTTACACCGGTTGGAGCAATCAAAACTCCGATGGGATTTGGATCATTTGGCTCAGCATTATATTTATATATTCCCTCGCCTTCATTAGCTGCGTATAATATTCCCAATTCATCATCTGCCACCAATCCTTCTGTTTTATCACCTGAGCCGTTATTCCAGGTACGTTTTAGCAAACCGCCAATCGTACCGTCTCCATTATCAACCAACTCCCATTGCTTCATCTGTGTTGATTGACTTGATGCTATCGCATAATATTTATCTGTCATTAGACTACGATATAAGCAGAAGCCATAATTATTTCCTGTCATTCCGCCATCACTAAAGTTGCTGACAAAAGACAATTGTCTTGTAGTACGGTCTACTTTGTAAAAAACAATTGTCCCATTAGTCCGGTCATTATAACCCACGATATCTGTGGGGACACCGGATATCATAAAATTATATCTGATATCGATATTACCAGGCTTTCCCGGGACATCGATTGTCTGAAGTACATTTCCGGATAAATCATATACAAAAAGTTTATTTGCTGCTTTATCTGAAGTTATAATAGTACTCAGAGATTTGTTACTGTGATGAATCCAGATACACATATCATCCTGATCAGCAATGCCGGGAGTGTTTAATGTAAGAGTTGGGTTTACAACAGTTTGAGCATATAACGAAATGCCCATCATAATAGGAAGAGATATTAAAGTAAATAATATCTTAATAAAATACTTTAGCCTTATCATTTTATTTCTTTTATTGATTATCACAATTTATTTTAATAAATATTTAACAAGCATCATTTTCTTAGTCTCTTCAAAACTCTGTCCTGAACTTGTCGAAGGATCACCTGCCCGTTGTCTGCTTCAATAAGGAGTTGGTATAAAAATGCGAAAGAAGAACGATAAAAATAAAACTGTAAAAGTTTTTCATAATATCCTCCTAAATGTTTAATGAAATAAACAGGTAGTAATCTTGATATGTTAGATTATAAGAAGGTAGAGTATTCAATTTGATTGTCCTGAATAATTTGAAAGTCAAAATTCGAGAACTAACCAATTAGATGAGCAAAAATCATCCCGTAGCAAAACCCCCAAAAGACTAAAAATTAACTGTAATGCTTGCTAAGTTTTGAGAATAAGAAATCTTATGATGTCTAAGAATGAGATGGTAATACCTACTTTGGATGAAAACATAAACTTAACAATTGCAAGTAATAAAAAACCCTGAGATTATTCAGCACTTATTCTACTTTAATAAAATCATTTTTTTTGTTTGAACAAAACTGCCCGCTCTAAGTTGGTAGAAATATAATCCCGAGGATATTCCTCTTCTATCAAAATTAACCTCGTATTCACCTGCGGGTTTTTCTTCATCAACCAAAGTTGCTACCTCATTTCCAAGAATATCATACACTTTAAGAATTGCATACTGTCTACTGCTTAATGCATACTTAATCTTCGTGCTTGGGTTAAACGGGTTTGGATAATTCTGTTCTAATGCAAATTCATAAGGTGGATTAACTTCAACTTTAAGCGGACCATATATATCAACTACTGCAGCAAAACCCAAAGTAACATCCTGAGACCACCAACCCCAGTCATCCTCAGGTGGTTGGTTTGGATTACCATCACAGTAAAATTTAAAAAGTGAGTATTGGTTAACACCGCCATTACCTACCGAAGTACCTCTAAGTTCTACTCTACTTTCACCTAATGAAGATGTATTCTTAAGAACAACCCCAAAAATTGTTCCTGCAGTTATTTCAGGGTAACCTAAAATACTCAAATCTATGAACTCATATGTAATACCAACACTATCGGCAATTGGTGTGAAGGGGAAACCGGCTCCACCATCACTCCAGATATTAGGTCCAAACGGAGGAAGATGTCCATTTATGCTTAACCAGCCACTTGATGTGATATCGAAGAAAGCGAGAGCACTATCGTGACAGCCATCAGGACTTTGAAAATATCCCCACAACTCATTATTCAAATATTGTAATGAATCCACTGGATAACCGCTCTCGATTATTTTCATCTCCAGGACAGCAACGGGGTCATAGGCACTGTAAAAACTGAAACCCACTTGCTGTAGATAAAGTTCGGCAGGTGCTTCAAACCATTGTATTAATACATCCTGACCAAGAAAACCAAGGTTGGAACCATATGAAATTGGATTATATGGATCGGCGATTGTATAAAGTGTATCAATATAATTTAACCGGTCATTAGTATATGAGAGATTCTCAGTTACATTTTGATTAACCCGGATTCCTTGTTTGATCCTTTTTGTATACTGAACTTCCAGGTTATCTGAATTCTTTATATGCTTTACAAGCTTGCTATCCGGCAAAATGATAACTTCCTGCGCATATAAAAATGCAGGTAAAATTGTTAAAGCTAACAAAATAGTTGTAATTATTAGCATAATCTTCTCCTTCTATTTATATTGTATAAAAGAGGCTGATTAAACCCATTTGTTTATTTCACTAATATCATTTTCTCAGTCTCGATAAAATTTCCTGCTTTCAGTTGATAGAAATAAACTCCGCTGCTCAGAATACTATTCTGAGCTATGTTGAACTCAACCACATAACTTCCAGCAGGTAATTCTTTGTTAACGAGGGTTGCAATTTCGTTTCCGAGAACATCGTAAACTTTTAAACTCACAAATTGCTTACTGCTTATTGCATACTGGATTCTGGTGCTTGGGTTGAATGGATTCGGGTAGTTTTGTGAGAGTGAAAACTCTGTAGGCAAATTTTGTGTTTCATCTTCAACCGAAACAACTGTAGTATCGCCGTAAACTACGCCGTTTATAATGCAGCCCTTAAGAACGATCCAGGTATCTCCAAAATCAAAATAACTGTAAATGCTGTCGAGACCTATATCCTGAGTTAAAGAATAAACAGGGGGATGCAAAATATATTGCTCAAAGACTTTTTTGGGTTTGTTTAATCCCCATTTCTCAAATGTTATTTCATCAAGCACGGTCGTGTGGCTGCCAGGATAATATCCCATTCTATAGCTATTAACCGTATCTCCAACTTCTGCCAAAAGATCATCCAGTAAATATTCATTTTCAGTTAAACCCGGGTTTTCTAAATATCTATAAACTTTTCCCTCCGATGAATCGATTCTTTCAAGAACATCTTCTTCCCAAACTGTCTCGTCTTTTAAATAATAATAGTGTTTACCATTTGCTGCTATTGTATCTCTCAAAACTTCTTTAACTAAAATGTGATGTGAATAATGTGGGTATGGATCATAGGTGACGGTAGTCTCATCATAAATCCACTTATTGCCAATTGCCAAAGGATAGAAATTCAAAATTTCATCCGGGATTGGCAAGTTTTTTATTATCAGCATTGTATCAGGAGTGATTTCATAAATTTTGTACTTCGTTGCAGCGTAAAGTTTATCAGAGTTTGGTTTTTTGTATATGCCGACAATGTTTCTATCCAAACTTTTATAGAGGGTGAAATTATTTCCGAAATCTGTGGAGAGGAAGATGTTTTTTCCATCTGCAAGGTAAACCTCTCCGGTTACGGATTTATTATTAGAGATAAATATTTGAGTTGGAGATGTGTATTTAGTCGCCCATGAAAAAGCTTCTCCACTATTTGAGGAGACTTTCAATTCATATTCTCTCGTAAAGAAGCTTCTTGTTACCCTGTATATATGATTTGCATTCTGGTCATAATGATATTGCTGCTCCTGGTAAGTCATTGAGGTATCAACTAGATAATAACTATTGCCGCCATTAGTTGTTTTGTACAATTTTTTAGTAATCTCATTACGCGCAAGGAAGATCTGATCGTTCGATGGATTTAGTGAAAGCATCTCAAATATATCAGGTAGTCTTTCCCAGTTCCAACCTCCATCTGTGCTTCTTATTGTACCTATGAAACCTGAACTATCAAAAACATTTACGCGTGCATAAAGTAGACTATCGTTCTGACTCGATATTTCAATTAGATGAACGACTCCACCTTTATCATAAGTGTTTTCACTATCAAATCTTTGTATGAAGGTCTGTTCATTTAAAATTGTAATCTGCGTTGCACCGCCATAGATGTAGTATGATGGGTTATCTTGTCAAAAGTTTAAATCTGCTATAACAAAGTCTTCCGGATAATAATAAATTGAATCAAATCGCATATAACTTTCAAGAAACAAGGTATCTTGTTGGTTAAGAAGATCAAAATGATAAATATTATTACTTGAATTGGTCCAATAGTTAACGGAATCGTATGAAGTAGTGTAAATCCTGTAAAACAAATGAGTGTTGCCGGATTGATCCTCCATTCCCTTTAACTCAGAGAATTGAGGTGAGACGTTTTGAGAATGTGTTGCTGCTGCCGATAACAAAATAATAATTATTATTCTTTTCATTTTTATCTCCCTTTATTTTAATAGAAGCATTTTTTTAGTTTGAATAAATATGCCGGCTCTTAGTTGGAAGAAATATATGCCGCTACTCAGAAAACTATTCTTAGCTGCAATGAATTCAACTTCATATTCTCCTGCGGGTAATTCTTCATTAACCAAAGTTGCAACTTTGTTTCCAAGAATATCATACACTTTAAGAGTTGCATACTGCCTGCTGCTTAATGCATACTTAATCTTCGTACTTGGGTTAAACGGGTTTGGATAATTTTGTGAAAGCGAAAACTCTGTTGGCATATTTGGTGTTTCATCTTCTACAGAAACCACTGTTGTATCGCCGTAAATAACACCATCTATTATGCAGCCCTTTAGAACATTTTTAAATCCTACCAGTTCCCATATATACTCGTATGTTTTTCCTAATCCATTTACCAATTCCAATTGCTGAGTGGGAGTTTGAGTTTGTATAAAAGTTCTTTTTCTTGAATTTAAGCCGAAGATAGTTACTGGTTCCTCACTCTCTAAATAAATTCCGTTACCAACGGGAATTGTGTCTCCAACTTCTACAATCAAATCCATATAAAGTTCTTCGTAAAGCAAACTATCGTCTTCAATCCAGGAACGGTATATTTTACCAACAGTTGAATCGACACGGAAATATTCGGAATGAGTTCCTGAATTACCTGAAGTATCAATTGGTATTTCAGTAACAGAGATTTCATTAAAGACCTGATTACCAATTATCTTATGATTCACTACCTCTAAAATTGAAATCCATCTTGATGAGTCTCCAAAATCACCATAGAAAGTGTTATTATAAACCCATTTATCTCCAAGATTCAAAGGATACCAGGCAAAAGCTTCTTCCGGTATAGGTAAGCTCTTTATTACCTGAATCGTATCCGGAGTGATCTCGTATATGCGAAAGAGAGTGGATGCATAAAGGATATCTGTACCACTCTTTTTATATAATCCCGTCACTTTCTGTTCAAGTTCTTTGTATAATGAAAACATGTTTCCAAAATCTGTGGATTTGTAGATACTCTTATTATATGAATAATAAATCTCTCCTTGATATTGTTCATCCAGGGTAAACCACATCTTACCGGGTGTGGTAAGCATTAAATTCCAGGTGAACGGATTACCGTTGTCATCAGAAATCAGTAAAGCACTTTCATTTGCTGATGCAGCAATACCGTAGATATGCTGTCCGTCTGCATCGTAGTACAATTCTTTCTCATAATTCCAACCCCAATGTATATCATCATCCACTATAATATAACTTTGTCCTTCATCTTCAGAACGGGCAAGTTTATTCTGATCTATACCGTAAATTTGTGAATCGTCATTTCTGCTGAGGGAAATCATTGCATCATCAATTAGGGCAAGACTATCTAAATTGATCGTGAAATTGTAACCGCCGTCAGTTGATTTATAAAGACCTGGGCCTAATGCAGCATAAACCAGGCTATCGTTTTGTTGAGATATCTCTATATCAGTTATTCCACCAAAAGATGGTATTTGAATTTCACCATCGTACCGCACAATTATTGCAATAGGGTCTATCCACAAATCATATCCTCCATAAATAAATTTTGTTGGATCATCATTGAAAAATTCATAATCGTAAACATAGATTCCTTCGCAACCCGAACCCGGATACACTATATACCCAAAATCGGGAATGAAAAGAGTGTCAATATTATTAATCAGATCAAAGTGATAAATATCCTTCTGCCAACAACTTGTGTTCGTACCACTATGCCGATAAAAAAGATGTGTGTTTCCGAGTGAATCCTCCAAACCCCTTAACTCAAACAAGTGAGGGATGTTTTGTGAAAATGTATTAGATGTGAAAATTAAAAGAACAAATAATATAACTGCTTTCATAACTTCCCTGTGAAGTATTTTATTTCTAAATTAAGAAATTTTCACTGAAGGCGCAATATCATTGTTTAGCCCGTAGCTCCTCTTTGCCGCATAACTTCGAACAGCAAAATACCCGTTGCAACAGAAACGTTAAGTGATTGGAGTTTACCAGCCATCGGAATTTTAACGAGAAAGTCGCATTTATCTGCCGTCAACTTTCTAATTCCTTTTTCTTCGTTGCCAACTATAAGTGCAATTGGTAGTGTAAAATCAACTTCCGTGTAAAGTTTTGCATTATCTAAAGATGAACCGACAATCCAAAATCCGCTTTCCTTTAATACTTTAATTGTGTTAGCAAGATTATTTACCTGCGCAATTTTAACATGCTCTGTGGCACCCGCTGATGTTTTTACAACGGTTGCATTTATCGGTGCGCTGTTATGCTTTGTTACTATTATTCCGTTTACACCGCTGCATTCTGCGCTTCTTAAAATTGCACCTGCATTGTGTGTATCCTGTATTGAATCTAAAATTAATATTAATGGGTTTGATGATGATTTTGCTTCTGAAATTATATCATCCAAAGAGTGAAATTTATAAGCCGGTTTTATCGCTGCAACTCCCTGCGCATTTGTGTTTTGAATAAGTGTCCGGAATTTTTCTAAGGGAATTTGATTGATTTTTATTTCGCGTTTTTTTGCTGCAACACGGATTGCATCAATTATATTTCCCTTTTGTCCGTAAAGCAAATAAATTTGCTCAATCTCCTCGCCGGAGTTAATTGCTTCGAGTACTGGTTTTCTTCCTACTATTAAGTTCATTTAATTTCAGTTTGCTATTTAAAAATCTAATCTGTCATCACGTGTGAAACGAAGTGATCTCATTATTCAAGTTACTAAAAAAGATTGCTTCGTCGATTCTCTCCTCGCAATGACACTCATTTTTTTTCTGTCGAAGATCCAGAACTGTTTGATTAGTAAGATTCCTGCTCTTGTCTTCCGTCAGGCAAGGTTCACAGGAATGGCATTCTATACTACGTCCTGTATACGGACCGATCTTAAACAGTTCAGGATACATCTATGTTTTTATGAGATTTATTATTTGGTTGATATCATCGAGAGGAAGGATTTGCTGTTCACCGGATCTCATATTTTTCAAATTCGTCTTGCCATAGTTTTATTCATTACTATAGATATTATGTTTTACAATATTAAAATTTATATTTCTCTTCCTAATGCCAATGACAATATTTTGAACCAGGTTGTGCATATTTCTTGCAATGTTTGCCTTTTGTTGTCATCCAACCACATTGCTGCCTGACTTGGGAAAGGAATTTCCGAATATCTTTAATAATTATTTTGTCATTTTCTTCGCTCTTTATTTTTATTATTTGTTCTACACTGCTATACATATCCTTAACATTAATCTTTTGTTCCGAATATTCATCTCCACCAACAAATAATGTTATCTTGGCTTTCATTCTGTTAGCCTCTCTCATTTGAGCTTTAACACTACGTTGCAAATAATCAAATTCAACCTTAAGATTATGCCTCCTCAATTTAGAAGCAAGATCACTTACTTCAGATTCGAGGTTATTATCCAGTCGTATGATATAAATGTCAATACAATTTTCTCGAATCGGAAAACTTCTTTCATTTTCGCAGGCAAGAAGGATACGTTCCATTCCTGCAGCAAAGCCAACAGCGGGAGTAGATTTTCCGCCAAGCTTTTCAACTAACAAATCGTATCTTCCGCCGCCTAACAAGGCGCTTTGTGCACCAACGCTTCCGCTTATAATTTCGAATGTGGTTTTAGTATAGTAGTCTAATCCCCTGACTAATTTCGGATCGACTTCAAATGGGATATTAACTTTGGTTAGATATTCTTTAACCAACTCAAAATCTCTTTTGCTTTCTTCGTCAAGATTCTGAATAAGTGTGGGTGCTCCTTCGAGCAGTTTTTGATCGCTTTCAATTTTGCTGTCGAAAATTCGCAATATGTTTTTATCAAATCTCTTTCTGCTGTCTTCCGAAAGTTTATCTTTTTTATCTTTCAGAAATTCTCTTAATAAATTTTTATAGCTTTCTCTTGTTTCGGGAATTCCCAAAGAATTTATTTTAACAGTTAAATCTTTTAAACCAAGTGCTTTTAAAATATCGTAAGCAATTTGTATTAATTCACCATCGAGTAATGGTGAAGCGCTTCCAATTGCCTCACCGCCAAATTGATGAAACTGACGGAGTCTCCCGGCCTGGGGCCTCTCCTGTCTGAACATCGGGGAAATGTAAAACAGTTTATTCAACGATTGCTGTGCGCCGAGTGAGTGTTCGATAAATGCTCTTACAACACCTGCTGTCATTTCGGGTTTAAGTGTTACATTTGTTCCGCTTTTATCTTCAAACGTATACATCTCCTTGCCGACTATATCTGTTTCTTCTCCAATGCTTCTTGCAAAGAGAGAAGTTACTTCAAATACCGGTGTCCTTATTTCTTTATAATTGAAATTTGAGAATATATTTTTAACAATACTCTCAAGGTAATGCCAGCGTGGTGCGTCGGATGGAAGTAAATCTTTTGTGCCTTTAATTGCTTTTATCATTTCGTTAGTAGAATTAAAAGGTTTTGTAAGTATAAAACAGCATAGTGCAGAAATTAATAAAAATGACAGTTACTAAATTTCTCTCTCTGACAAGGGAAGATGTCACGAAGAGACAGAAGGGTTAAACATCGAAATATTGTTCTTCTTCTTCCTTAAAAATATTTATTATTTCTTCTTTAGAATTTGAGTTGACTAACCTCTCTCTGAATTCATCTTTGTTCATCAAGCGCGATATCCTGCTTAACAATTTAATATGCTTGCTAACCGTATCGTCCCTGCCGACAAGAAGAAAAACAAGATGGACAGGATTCCCGTCAAGCGCATCATAATTAATATCGTGTGTAGTTTTTCCAAATGCAGCAATAACATCAGTAACGGCATTTGTCTTTCCATGCGGAATTGCAAATCCATTCCCCACACCTGTAGACATTATCTTTTCTCTATCAAGAATTGCTGTTCTTACTTTTTCAATGTCATTTACCTTATCGTTCTCTTTGTAAAGATCGATCAGTTCGTTAATAACATGTTCTTTATCATCACTTTTAAAGTCTGTAAGAATAAATTTTTCATCAAGTAATTCAAATACCTTCATACTTGTAATCCGTAAGTTTTTGCGTGAACAAAATTATTAATATTAAATTTTAATTTAACGATACGATCAGCCTTAATCAATTTATTATGTTAAGTTTGCACCTCTTCTACCGGATGATGTTCATTAAATTTCTTCAGTCTGAATTCAAGATCAGGAAATTGTTCTCGCTGTACAAGCGAAACACATGCTCTCACACCTTCCTCTCTTACGCTACCGGTAATAGCCAAAGATATTGCACTTATTCCGTAATAGATCAGTTCGTTTAAAAGCTCTTCGCCCGTAAATCCCGGATAAGCAAAAGTAAAATAAAAACCATCCGCAATCGGTTCATCAACATCAGTATCGTAAACAATGAAAAAACCGTTTGCATTAAAAATCTTTTTCATAATTTTTGCTCTCTCACCATACTCTTTAACTATATTCACAAAATTAAAATCACCGTCGTTTGCAGCTTTATACATTGCTGTTAGAGCGTGCTGTGCGGAGTGAGTAACTCCGGCGCTTAATGGATATATTGTTCCGAATATCATACAGTATCCGAACTTATCGGTTTTATAATATTTTTTTAGATTGGGACAGGATTTATTGTAAAGATTATCGGATATTATCATCATCCCAATTCGCTGACCGGCGTAGCTGAACGCTTTTGAACTTGAGATAAAAAGAATATAATTATCGGTGTAACGTGCAACTGTTGCCTGATACGGCGGCTCGCCGGGAGTATATAAATCTTTTCTGAAATCCATTGCAATGTATGCAAGGTCTTCAAGTACAACAACATTGTACCTATCCGCCATCTCAGCAATTATTTTCAATTCATCTTCTGTAAAACAAATCCAGGAAGGATTATTCGGGTTGGAATAAAGCATAGCTGAAATGTTACCTTTTTGTAAAACCGATTCGAGTTTGTCTTCTAACTTATTTCCCCGGTAATCATATACATCAAAAGTTTCCCACTTTTGTCCAAGTACTTTCAACTGCTGCGTATGAACCGGAAATCCGGGATCGAGAAAGAGAATTACATCTTTTTCTTTATACATTCGGTTAAGCGTGATAAAAGCGGCAAAACTACCCTGCATTGAACCGACAGTTGGAATGCATCCTTCAGGATCAACATCAACATCTAAAAAAAGTTTAACGAAGCGTGAGGCTTCTTTTTTTAATTCGGGAATACCTTGAATATCCGGGTAGATTGATGCGACTCCTTTTTTAAGTGCTGCAATTTCCGCTTCAACGCCAACCTGTGCGGCGGGTAAACCCGGAATGCCCATTTCCATCCTTATATATTTTTTACCGGTTTCTTTTTCTATTCCATCAATCAGTTTTTTAATTTCACGTATAGATGCTATACCAACATTTGGGAGATCACTTTCTTCAATTTTTCTATTTACTACTTCGTAATTAATTGGTGTGTCTTTCATTGGAATTTCTCCTTAGAATTTCAGAAGATTCATTTTATAAATTTAAATATAAATAAAGTGAGACTCACTTTTCGGGAATGATAAATTAGATTTAAATATCACAAAGGTATGGTATATCTACAATCTTAATTCATTATAGCGGTTAAACGGAGGATTGCAGATTTAGAAAGCTCGTAATCGGGATTTATGTTTAAAGCATCTTCGTAGTATTTCATCGCGGTAAACCAATCGCCCTTCTTCTCATAAATTCTGCCGAGGTTAAAGTAAGGATAGTGGCGCGGATCGTAATCAACTGCTTCAATTGCTTTTTCTAGCCAGATTATCGCTTCATCAAACCTGTTTAGGTTTATAAGATACGATCCAATATCGTTATATGGATTTCCAAAATCAGGATCCAGTTCAACTGCAATCTCACATTCTTCAATAGCTTTTTCATACTTGCCATACAAGCTGTAAGCCCAGCCAAGAAATGTATGTGCCTTTGCGGTAGGATAGTATTCTATCGACAGCTTATAATTTTTTATTGCATCCTCTATTATTCCTTTTAGATGAAGATCATAAGCTTTGTTAAAATATTCGGATGCGAGCGATATTTTGTTTTTTGCTTCCATATTTCAAAATAATTATACAGCAAACTTACATTTGATGCTTAATAATTGCAATGGAATTAATAATAGTGTAAGCGCTGCCCTCTTTGAAAGAGAGTCGAACTTTTAGATGACTCTTTCAGCAAATATTTATAAAATTATATTTCCATCACAAATTAGCAATTATCATTAAATATGTCCAATATGCAACATCTTCTCTTGGTTGGAACATAAACTTCATCAAATTGCCTGGGAAGAAAACACTTCCGCCCCAAACAAGAGTTGTGCCTTTTATAAAAGCATATTTAACAGTTAGATCAATTTCCTGCCCGAAAACATTTTCGTCTGTGGGAGATGTATTGTCTCCAACCGTAATGTTGTCTGATTGATTGGACATAAAGTGATGTACGTTAGCACCAAATCCCCATTTGGAATCATTAGGTTTATAGAATGAAGTAATGTAAAAATCATTCAATCCAAGATTCATCGTATTTAATGGAATATTTATAAAATAATCCATATACCCATAGAATTTATGGTTAGTACCGTAAGTTGCTTGGTAAGTATTCATTTTGGTCGATGCATCATCAGGATTTGTTCCGGAAAGAAGATCGATGCCTAAACCGAGTTTAGTGTTTCCTACCTTGTAAAACGTAATCGCTGAAACAAGGTAAGCCGAAATTTCTTTACCTTCCATATCGCCAAATTGATATGAGGCTTCGCTTATAACAGAAATCTTACCAAAAGTTCCCCAGTAAGAGGCACCCAAAGTTGGCATAAATAATTTGCAGGTTTCCTCATTGACTTTCGTACGGTCAATTTCCCAATATCCAAAAACATCGAGTTTGTTATTATCATTAATTTTTGTTTTTTTCCAGAAGCCATAAATGCTGCGCGACGGTGTTGCTTCCTGCGGATAAGGATAGACGCCTGGATTAGCATTACCAATATAGCCTACGGATTCTTTTACAGTTAAACCAAATAATTGCAGGTTAAAGCCCTTTGGAGCATATACAAATCGTATTCCATCGAATGATCTTCCAACAAAATGCCAACCGACTGCGCCAAAGAATCTTTCAGTACCATATGATACTTCAAACCTTCCGGCTTGAATTGACCAGTTCCAGTTGAATAATTTATTAAGTTTCACATAACCCTGATGAAGATCGAGGTTTTTTGAATTAGCCAGTGTTCCGGATTCAGAGCCAAACACTCTTGAGTCCTGAACCTGAATAAATAAGGTGAGTTTTTTCTTAAAAGTTTTCTCAACACCCAATCTTATTTTGCTGCTTGCAAAAGTTAACGGATGAGTGCTGTTAGAAAAATCCCTTCCATCTAACTCGCTTCTTAATTGAATTTGCCCAAGAATTTTCCACCCGTTACCCAAATCTTGTTGGGCAAGAACCGGAAGACTGATGAATCCACAAATCAATAATAATATGATTAATTTTATCATCTTTCTATCTTATTTAATAGTTAACAATAATTAGAATTAACTTTAATCACAGTATTTAAGATTTGCTCTTACTGATTTTTATATTCCTTTAAAGTGCCCTGCCTGTTTTTGGCTTCTTCGTCCCATTTAACAGCAGTCGTCTGTAAGAAATTCTGTTTGTCTTTAATAAGGAATTTCATATCTAACCCGATAAATTTTTGTGCTTTTTCTTTTGTTGAAATGTCAGGCAATTCAACCGGGTAATTAACTCCTAGTTTTCCTAAGAGTACGGCAAGAAATCTTCTTGCTTGTTCTCCCTTATGAATCGATGTTCCGAGAACTCTTAAAGCTTCAACAGGTGAATGAAATCCTAATCCGTTAGATGCAGCAACCCAGTCCCATCTCCACTGAGCATGCCTTATAAGGGTTAAAATCTCTTTCATCTGTTCTTGTGTTGCATTGTTATCCCATGCAATTTTGGCTTCGATATGTGCAGAAGCAATTGTCTTTTCGGCTATTCTTCTTAACTCTTCAATTCTATCCTGTCTATCATAAACATCACGGAAGAGTGTTTCTTTTTCTTCCCTATGACAGACCTGGCAGGAATTTGCAACATTATTCAATGGAGACTGAATGTGGTGATCAGTATACTTCACACCGCCTTCACTTTTATAAGGCATATGGCAATCCGCACACGAAACCCCGCGCTTACTATGGATTCCGGTCTTGAATAATTCATAATCAGGATGCTGGGCTTTTAACATAGGAGCTCTACTTAGTTTATGTGTCCAGTCAACAAAATTAATGTTATCGTAATACTCTTCCATTTCATCAGCGCTAAATCCGTTATCCCATGGGAAGGTTAAATATTGTTCCTTTTTACCTTTAAAGTAATATTCAACGTGGCATTGTGCACAAACTAGTGAACGCATCTCCTGCCTGGAGAAACTGTTAATATCTTTGCCTTGTCTTTCAAATGCTTCTATCAAAGCAGGGCGGGTAATTATGAGATCCAAAGTTTTATTATCGTGGCAATCCTGACAGCCGATTGGATTAATAATCTCTGAACCAAGATCAATCCATTTACCCTGGTAAAATTTTGCAGGACTCATATCTTTCATCACACGCGGTACATCAGGACTCTTGCAAGTCCAGCATGTAGCTGGCATTAGGCTTTCTTCATTACCTCCGGTTCTTAATGTGTTTCGTAGGTCTTCAATTGCGTAACC
Organism: Bacteroidota bacterium; assembly: GCA_022564295.1. GTDB lineage: Bacteria > Bacteroidota > Ignavibacteria > Ignavibacteriales > Ignavibacteriaceae > BMS3ABIN03. The sequence goes on from JADFLR010000003.1 coordinate 126,066, forward strand.
ATGACCCCTACCCTGGTTGTAATCTTTTGAAAAAGCGTATCCGGCCCAAAGAACCACTAACTCGGGATATTTTTCAAGATAGTCGATCATTCCGGAACCGCCATGTTTGCTGTAGAAATCAGTATCTAAAGTTTTAAGATACGATTCATATTCCCGTGGAAAATTTTGACCCCAAACCTCATTACGCGGTTCCCAATCTTCAATTGGTTTGATCATCTGTAAAGTATAAATTCTTTCGGCCTTTCTTTCAATAATTGAAGATGCCAGCATTCCTAATAAAAAAACAACCACTATTGTAGCAAGGAATATTAGCCATGCAAATCCTGGCTTTTCTTTAATTACTTCTCTGATAGGTTTCATTTTCGATCCTTATAATATTTTTTTATTAATCTACTTTGGCAAAAGGTGTTGAACTGAGACTGTGGACCCTTCCGTGAGGGACTTCACGGTGGCAATCCCAGCATACAGCGTCCTTATCTTCATAGATGGATTTGTTTGAAATCGATCTTAAAGATATCGGATGAAGAAGATTCAAATGGCATCGAATACAATTTTCCTGTACTACCTGCCGGCCGGCTTCCTTTATCCTTATCACTTGAGGCTCTAACCTGAAAGTAAACATATACGAATGGCGTAATCCATCACTCGCTTTAAATAAAAACTTACGAATAACATTATCATTCGGTACATGACAATCGTTACAGGTAGAAACTCGTCCGTGGCTTCCTCTTTCCCAAGTTGCATATTCAGGAATCATTACATGACAATTTGTACATGCCTTCGGGTTGTCGGAGAGATAGGATGTCGCATTTCCGACGTGCATGATTAAGAATAAAAAGCCAACTAATATTCCAACAAGAATTACAACTGTGAATCTCCATGCGGTAGGAGGAGCAAGGAATTTTATTAATTTATTTATTTCCATAATTATACTTTGATTACTTAACCTTTCGGTTGAATAAATACGTTGGTTGATTGGTAATAAAATTCATGTTTTATTTTTTGCTTTCAGAATTCTGAAGTTTGTTTTCCAAATGAATTAATTCCTCATCACTAAGTAAATTTTGTATTAGGGGAAAAAGTTTCCTTTCTTCTTTCCTTATATGCGATTCAAGTAAATATCCAATTTCATCCATGGTATCTTCAACATCATCATTACTCTCAAGCTTAGTAATTAATTTTTTTATTTGTTGATGTTCAGCTATGATCTCTTCAAACAAGCTGTCGATTTTTTTGTCTCTGTTTTTAACTAATGAGTAAAGAACTTTTTCCTCATCTTCAAAATGCCTTATCAATTCAGTATTGTAAAACTGAACAGCATAATTTTTCTTACCCTCGGTTGTAGAAGGAAGGTTTTCATATAGCGGACTGCCCTTTTTTATAAGTTGTGCAAGTATCAACCCACGATGATGATCGTGGGAGAGTGAATGTAAAGCTTCGTGTCGTTCCATTATTTTAGTTTATACAAGAATTGTTTAACCCACAAAATTGTTTTCTAAATTTATAGCATTTCATTCTCTAATGCTATTGCCTTTGGAAATAAAATATTGTTTTCTAAGTGAATATGTTTATGAAGATCTTTTTCAAATTCCATTAGTGCATTATAAAATGCAGAATAAGTGGGACAAGCATCCGCAGGAATTTTATAATTCTTGCTGAGTCGCTTTATTTCATTAAATCCATCACCGGCATTCTCATGTTCGGCTTCCATCATTTGTATCGGGTGTTGAACACTGCCGAAATATGGTTTCTCGGTTTGACCATTATTTTTTTTGGCTTGAACAATTTGTTTAATAAATGGAAAGAGGATTTGCTCTTCTTTAAGCATGTGCTGTCTAAGATCTTTATAGATGACAGCAAATATCTCTGAGATTTTTAGCAACTCAGGATGATTCTCACCATGCGCCACAGTTGCTTTCTCGCCATGCTCAGCTATTAATGGTATCATTTTTCTAATATACTGGTGATGAATGTTTATAATATAATCTATCAGAAAATCCATTGCCCAATCTTCATAATTCTGTTCGTTAACAACTACATTGTTATTAACTTTTTCCAAATCAATTAATACTAAGTTTGGATCGATGTTATTTTCTTTACAAGCATCTTCAAATTGTTTTTTACCTTTGCAGCAATAGTCCAGATTATATTTTTCGAACACGACGGCAGTATGGAAATTATCAGTTACTATTTCCGATAATGTTTTGGTTTTATGTTCATTAAATTTATTTTTGCTAGTCTGAGAATTCATGTATCCCTCCGGTTATTTTTAATTACAGTACTGATTACATATTGCAATAAATTCAGTCTCAATTTTCTGTTTTTAAATTTATGACGTACTTTTTATTAATTATATAATTTTTATTTGCTTCATTATTATATTTTTCAAATGATGTCGTGCTGGTTGAAGGACCATAAGCATTTAACTGTTTATGATGAATTAAATATTCTTCTTTACTAATGTCATTCTGCCAGTTGCTTGAGATCATTCCTGCACCTGTAATCATCATAAATAAAGAAATCACACCAATGGCAACATAACCTTTGTTTATCTTCTTTTATACATTGCAACCAACATTGAGTATTGTTAGTACGTTATAGAGATTGAATTTTGCTTAATGTCTTATCTTTTAATTTATCCAATGTTTCATTAGACAGCATCTCAAATGCCTGGTCTCTTAAAGCACCCCAGCTATCGTGAACCGGGCAGGGAGTAACAGGCGAACATTCCGGGAAACCAAGTACACAACTGTTAAAGATTTCCAGCCCATCAATTGCTTCAACAATATCGATTAGCTTTATTTCGGAAGCTGGTTTTGCAAGACAAAATCCTCCTGATTTGCCTTTTGTTGAGCGGGTTATTCCACTATCTCGTAAGCTTTGTAATATTTTGGATATGAATTCGCGTGGAATTTTGAGGACTTCTGAAATTGTTACCGCTGATACAACCGTTCCTGTTTTTTGGGCTGCAAGGAAGAGAACCGCCTGCAAACCGTATTCGCATTTTTTTGAAAATATAACTGTCATAATAAAATCGGAGTATTTTATCCAAATAATTTATACACAATAATTATTTTGTCAATAAATAAATAAATATTGTTTAATTTATTTTTAGAAGAGTAATTATTCAATAGTTAGTAAAAAAGGTTATTAAATTAATTTTGAATGTATAATATAACGTTACATTAGAATAAAAAAACGACATAATCTATTAGCAACCTCCGAGTTGCTGTTACTCTAAGTCATTAACAGGATAAGATCAGTAACCGATAGACTAAACTTATAAATTGGTTTGCCTACCAGTTCGGCTTTTTGCCTTCCGTATTACAACTATTTCAGTAATTGTTTATCCTGTAATTGATAAAACCAATGAAGCAGATAATTAATTATCTAATCTTAAGAATTAATTGCTTCCAAACTGCGTGTACCGATTTTATCTTTCAATATTGGTAAAAAATTGTTAAGCTTTTTTTCTAAAGGAAGGCTGGAATGCTTTATTAAATGTTCAAGAACATTTAAATGTTCCTTAGCTGAATTTGTCCAACTAAATTGCTTTGCCCTTTCCAATCCGTTATTGATCAACTCATTTCTAAGAGTCTTATTGTTTAATACAGTAATAATTCCTTCGGATATGTCTGAAGGATTATGCGGATTTACATAGTAAGCTGCCTCTCCGCATACTTCCGGTAAACTGGAATTATCAGAAACAATTACCGGGCATCCGCACGCCATTGCTTCCAAAGGAGGCAAACCAAAACCCTCGTACAAAGAAGCAAAAACAAGCAACGATGCATTCTTCATCAATGCACATTTTGATTCTTCATCAATATCCTGTTTAAAGATCACACGTTTTTTTATCTCCGATGATAACCTGGCAAACTTCATTTCCATTTGCAGAGTGGTTTCATTATCACCAACAATAACGAGCTTATGATCGATTTTATCTCCTATCAAAGAATAAGCTTTTAATAAGTTTTTAATGTTCTTCATTTTAGTTATTCTTCCAATGTAGAGGATAAATTTCCCTTCCGGATTATTATCAGTAACTTTTTTGTTCATCCCGATAGTGCTTGCTCCATTATGAATAAACTTTATTCTCTCATCGGGAAGATTATAAATTTGCTGAAGTAAATCTTTAGAATGTTCGGATGGAGTTAAAACATACTTAGCATATTTTAATCCATAAGTTAAAATAATTTTGAAATATGGATATAGTTTACGATGATACTCTTTAAACAGAAGAGGAATAACATCATGAATTGTTACCACCTGATTTTTACGGAAGAAATTTATTTCACACTGACTTGTATTAAATAATAAATATTTCCAGTACTTGACTGACAAATAATTGGAATACATTAATCGTAATATATGTCCTTTAAAATTTTTATCGGGTGAAATTATTGACGATACCCATTTCACCATAAAATTATCAGGAAAATTTATTTCCTTAATATACGGTTCGCAGCTTTTGTTCAGATAAACAATAAAATTTAAATCTGTACTAAGACGGGTTAATTCCTTTAAGATATTTAACGAATAGACACCAATTCCATGATATTTGTATCCAATATTTGTAGCGTTAATTATTACTGTGTTTTTAGAATTAAACATAATTCCTTCCATCTTATTACCTTTTGGTTCTATTGTACATTTACTAATCGTAATGGTGATTTTGAATTACGGTACGCCGAAGCTACTTCTGCCGGATTTCCATCCATCATAACTTCACCTTTTTCCAGCCATATTAGCCGCACGCACTGTGTGACAAGAAAATCTAAATTATGTGCAACGAAAATTGTAGTTACTCCTTTTGCCATCAGTTTCTGCATTCTTATAATACATTTGCGCATGAAGAATTCATCACCCACACCAAACACTTCATCAACAATTAATACTTGCGGATTTATATCTGTAGCGATAGCAAAAGCAAGTCTTGCATACATTCCTGATGAATAATTTTTTACCGGTTCATCAATAAATTCTTCCAATTCAGAAAATGCTATTATATCATTCATTTTATCCGAGATTTCTTTTTTCGAATAACCCATTAATATTCCTGACAGATAACAATTCTCCCTTCCCGAAAGATCAGCTTGAAAACCGATTCCAAGCTCTAATAAGGGAATGACATGCTGAGTTTCATCTCTGATTATATTACCATTGGTTGGAAAAATAACTTTTGTTAACACTTTCAATAGTGTTGATTTTCCTGCGCCGTTCCTTCCTATAATTCCAATATGATCGCCCTTCTCTATGTTAAGTGATATGTTATTCAATGCTTTAGTCTTTTCCAATCTTCTGCCTTTCAATCTCGAACCGATTGCTTCTCGTAGACTGCGCTGATTGAGGGAATGCTTTTCAAACTCGACACTGATATTTTGTAATTCAAATATTGTTTTGTTCTTCATCTTACAAGTAATAATAAAATTTTGATTTGTATTTATTAACTAAGTAGATTCCTAAAAGCAGAGCAGCAATTCCAAACCCAAATGAAATTATCCATTCGTTGGCAGTGGGCCAGGCAGCCATATATATAGGTTTCTGAAATAATGCTGCCAGGTATGTAAACGGGTGCAACTGCATTAGCTGCTGCTGAATTGTCCCCGTTTCAAAAATATCCGGCTTAAATAAGATAGGCGATGTAAAAAAAGTTAGCGTAAGTAAAAGCTGAACAAGTGGTTTTACATCACGGAAAAATGTATAAAGAACAGCTCCTATTAATCCAATTCCGGCTGCAAGAAACGCCCATGGTATAATGGAGATTGGAAGCACGATTAAATGTATGCTCCAGTTTTCTTTGAGAAATATGAAAAGTATAAAAGCAGAAATCATGCTGAACAAAAATTCAAAACTCGAGATAATCAAACGATTCAACGGAAACGCAAATGGAGAAACATACATCTTTTTTATCAACCACTCTCCGTTTACAATCGATTCTAGGATTGTGTTTACAACTTTTTCAAAATAACGCCAGGGCACAAGTGCACTAAAAAGAAATACTGCATAATCATTGATGTTCATCCGGTTAACTACTGAAAAGACCAAGCTGAGGATAACCAGGTAAAGTGCGGGTTCGAGAAAATTCCATAAAAATCCCATTGCAGTATACCGGTACTTCGTCCTCAATTGGTTTTTAGCATACTGCCATGCAAATCGTATTGATGGTGTATGTAAGAAATGATCTATATACATTATTACACAATATTTTCTGATTGTTGAACATTATGTCTTTTCATATCATAAATTTTTTGGTTTTTCAAATTCCAGCTTTCCAACGATAAATTTTTAATTGTGCAATTTCCAGATTTCATTTTACCAACGATCGCAAAGCAATAGTCGTCACTGATTTTTAATGTGATGAACTCTTCAATATTTCGAATAACTTTTATACTTAAATCTTTTTCAAAAATACACTCAACTATTTTTGAACTGAGAGTTGAGTAACTATGTATTCTTAGTTGAATAATATTTTCTGAACCTACCTCTACATCAGCAACTTCCATCATTATCTTAAATACTCTTGCGCCGCTGCCTAACCAAAAGTAATCTGTATGAAACAAAGTGTGGGAATTATCATCTTTCCCGTTACTTGAGAAAAAATTTGAATGATCTAAAAAGTAGTGAGAAACACCTTCCAGCAATGAAGAGAAGGGATTAAAGGAAATAACTGAGTTTTTCAATAGTTCAGAATATTTTTGCAGCCGATTTTGCAAATAATTTTCAGTTTCAGATAAACCATTAAACATCACTTCCTTTTTAATTGATGCATATGTTTTCTTCCTCATAACAAATTGTATTGATGTAAAAGGATATTTGCCTCTAAGTAAAATCACGTGCGGATAATTCTTCATCATTCCATCAATAAAACTCTCTCCATTATTATAGCATAGATTTCTAACGTTTGATGGAAGTGGTGTGTTGATTTCGTGATGTGCTAAATTAACATCGGTATCAACATCAGGTGTAAGTTTTATGCTTTTAAAAATTTCATTAAGGTAGGATGATGAAAAGATAAAGTTATTTTGATCTTTTATTGTATCGCTGCCAATGTTTAATTCTGTAGTAAATACATATACACCATCTTCTTTTAATACTCTGTAAACCTCATCCAAGTGCCGAACAAAATCTTCAAAATCACCTATATGCTCAATTGCACAGGAAGAATAACAAAAATCAAAAGTGTTCTCTTCAAAATCGAGATAACGCATATCCATTCTGAATGCCTTAATTTTTGAATCATCAACATCGAATGGTTTACTTGCTTTTATATATTCATCAGGGTCTTTTGTTTTAGCACAATCCCAGGTAGTATCCTCGTCATAGAGATCGGTAACTATCAACTTATTAACGTGCTTTGCAATCGAATACAATACTCTTTCGTTACCTCCGCCTAATGATAGTCCTGTCATATTCTCATTCAGGAAGCCAAGTTTTTTAAGTGCCAAAAATATCATTACGAATTCCCACTGTTTTCTATGAAAGCGGGGGGATTCCTTTAATTCGTTAACAATTATGGAATGAAATTCCGTATCGAACCAATCAGCGGCATCACATATTTTACTTAGGCTTTTCATTTCCCACATCTCTTTAATAACTTTTCTAACTCAAAAACAATTCTATTTACAGGGATGCTTTCCATACATGCACTGTTTCTCATTCCTGTTAGTTTGCAGGGAATATTTTCATTTCTCCAGCATGGTAAACATCCTAATTGGTCTTGTGCGTCAATAAATTTGCAGTTAGAATAATTTTTAGTTCTAACTTCTCCATCAATAGGGCCGAAGAGCGCAATAGTGGGTATTTCGAAAGCAGCGGCAAAATGAACAAAGGATGAATCGGGAGCGATAACGCCATCACATTTATGTGCGATTGCAAATGCTTCTCTTAATCTAAAGGAATCTATTTTTATAACGTTTTTAAAATTGTATCCATCAATTCGGTAACTATCAAAAAGCAGTACCTTAAACTTTTTAGATAAAACTTCAACCAGGTTTTCCATTTGTGGGTAATCTCTGTAAGTTTCCTCAGAATGTAATTGAATACCTATTACTGCCTCATCGTTTAATTTTGCTCGTTCAAAAAAATCATCTGCGAACTTATGTTCATCCTGAGAAATAAAATAACGCGGGCGACGATCCATGGTGAAAAGACGAATTCCCTTAACTCCCATTGCCTGAGCAAAAATGTCTATCCTGCTCTTCTTAACATTCGGAGCAGATCTACTTTCTTTTCTTGATGCGGGGCAGTCAGTAAAATTAAACCACCTTGTATACAGAAAATGAGAGAAAAAATCCTCTTCTATATCAATTAGTTTTACATCAGGATTGTTTTGAAAAATCTGAAAGTAACGGCGTGGAATAGCAAGATGAATTTCTTTATTGGGGAATTTATTTTTTAGTGCATGAAGACCAGGTGTCATCATAAGTAAGTCACCAATTCCGCCCATTGCTCTTGTAATTAAGATTCTGGTTCCCCTTTCATTAGTTTTTTTCTCTTCAGATAAAATATCTAAATTGTTTACATCAGCAAGAACGGGGCGGAAATTTCCAATGTGATTCTTTTTCAGCCGTACAGGTTCGGATTTCTTTATGTAATTAATTATATATACAATCCCTAAAAGAGACCTAGTAGCTGCTTTATTTATACTACCAAAATTGATTTTGTGAAAGTTCGGCAGTTTATAATATAACAGATGAATTAAATAAAGCAGTTTGTCAATAATTTTAACTTTACGTTTAAAAAGAAGTTTATATGAACTTCTGTAAGTAAGTCTTAACTGATCTACAAAATCTCTTCGGGTTTCAGTATTTGTGTAAAAATACCTAAGTCCCAGGAACAACATCATTTTATACTGCGCAACTTCTCCGGATTTTAATACTGCTCTGCTCAATCTAAATAGAATATCCGGAACCTGGTTGCTATCAGTGATAAAGTAAGGATGTTCTATAAGATGAATTAGCTGGTTTGTAGAATCTTCAATCCTGCCTTGCTTACTGTAGATTTTAGTTATCTTATTAATTGCATCAACTCTAAGATTTGGAAAATTGTTGATCCCTAAATCGAAAGCAAGCTGAAGATATTTAATCGCCTCATTTAGTGATGCTAAATGAATAAGCTCCTCACTAACATAAAGTATAGATTGAAAAATCTCTTTTGGATAAAGATTAGTGAGATTACAATAGCTTATAAATTGTTCAAGAATATCAATTAAAAACTGTTTTTCATACTTTATTAATTCATCATTATGAACGCTGCGTAACGATCTAATTCTCTCAATGCTGCCCCAGATAGTCTGACCTAAAATATCTTTATCAGAAAACTCATCTCTGCGTTCAACGGGTAATTTCCTTAGGATCGAATGAACTAATTCGTATTGCCCTGTGTATGCCATATAAGCAACTTGCTTGAAGCTTAATTCATCGGTAGTTAATTTATTAATACTAATTGCGGTTTGTGTGCCGATCACTTATCAATCCTGCTCATTTAATTTTGAAGATTACAATCACTAAGAAGAGCTTTCTCTTCATCTGCTAAATTCTTCAATTCATTGTAATATTCAACTGAAAAATCTATTTGTGTCAAATCGTTTAATCTATCGCATAATTGAAGAGCTTCATTAAAAAGATTTTTTACGTCCGACATTTATTATTCCTCTTTCTAATACTTGTTAACTTTTGTTAAAAATCTATAATCGGATATTTAAGTCTGATTAAATCTAATAAATTATTATTTACTTGTCAAGATTAAAATTTTTGTTTTGTATAAAATAATTTACAAAGTGTATTGTAACCGACAAACAAAACCTTGTTAAAGGAGTTTTATTACAATGGAGGACTTTCTTTATCTATTTCTTATTTAATTAAGAAATACACAGACATGAATTGTAGTATTAGATAACACCTAAGCTCACCTACCGCGATGAAGCATATCAAAATTGCGGTCAGGTGATGTGCCCTGTTATATTGATTTCTTACAAGCTGTTGCTGTCATCATTCCCCAAAGCCAATTGATCCTATACCTATCAATTTTAATATCATTAAATCCTGACGAACATAAAAGGTTATAACATTCTGTTTTTCTATATGTTTTGAAATGTGCCTCATTAAAGATTCGAAGAAATAAGTCACATATTCGACAGCTAATATAATCATTACACCAATCAGTAATTACAAGTCTTCCTGCTGGTTTAAGAATACGCATTGCCTCTTTGAGGGCAACGAACGGTTCTCGAATATAGTGGAGCGTGTTGCAAGAAATTATGATATCAAATGTTTCGGCTTCAAATGGAAGTTTTTCTGCCCAGCTTCTCTCTAGATGAACGTTTTTCGACAATCGCCTCCCCGCAATATCGAGCATTTCCTGAGTAGGGTCAACACCTGCCAAAATAATTTCGGGATTCTTCTTTTCTAAAGTTTCCAAAAAGACTCCTGTTCCACATCCAATATCAAGCAGCCTCTGTCCCGAATAAACCTCAATTCTATTCAAAGTTTCCTGAAGTGTTGCTTTAACATAAAAACTCCACTTATCATCATATTTTTCTGCCAATTGTGAGTACTCTTTTTGCACGGGACTATTATAAACGTTTTTTAAACCAGCGCGTTTCATATCCACCTTATCAAAAAACTTTAACGACAATTTCATTTGGTTTCACAAAACTGATCTAAATTTGATCAGGTTAATCTTGATTTGAGGTAAAGTTATAATGTAAAACTTTTTCTTTTTCCTTATCAGCTTCATTTTTTGGCACCATTCTTAAAAAGTCGCCATATTTCATCGGCTCTTCCAATCTACAAGACCAGACAAGTTTTTCCCTTCCGTCTTTATCTTTCCAATAAGTGATATCCGGGCAGCCGTCACACATACTCTGATCACCGTTTGCCATCAGATCCGGGGGCTGTATGATCAAAATAGACTGCAAATGAGCCTTCTTAAAAATTCTTAAAGGATTAAGGGCTATATAAATTAAATAATTTTTTAATGCTTTCCGCACACCTTTATCAAGAAACCACAAGGTAAACATTGTTGATCTTCCAAAGCTTAATGTTTTTGGTGAGGCGTAGCTTAGATATCTATCATACTTAAAATGATAAACCGACATTACAAGTTCAAGAAACTTTTTGCCCACGTAACCGAATACCTTATCTTTGTTTCCAATTCTTTCGGACAACAGCCATTTGTAATCATCGGCTTTGTGCGTTCCGTTTAAATACGCTGCGGGTGAAAAATCCGGATATTTTTCTCTAATGTTTTTAACAACATCCGGTGCTTTCAAATCTATAACTTCTTCCTTATCAGAATGATAATAAATATCAGTCCAGATAATCCTTTTATCCCCGACATAAAAATCAAAGGGTGTGTTAGGCGTGATGTATCTAAACAAAATGAAGACCATAGTATCAACAATATTTATATGCTTATGGGCCCAATCAATTAATTCCGGGATGTATTGAACTGTATCGCCGTAAACAGTAGAATTGAATGAACAGGCGATTCCTCCTTCTGCTGCAAGCATATCGGCATAATAAAGTCGTAGTTCGTTAAGCTCCACTTCATTCTTACTGCGCCATTTTTCTTCTCTGCCTCTTCCCTGTTTGGAATCTATATGAAAAGTAAATCCAAACACTCCGGCTTTTTTAAGCTCTTTAAGAAGTTCTTTTGTTAGCGCAATACCATTTGTATTAATTATCGGTTTAAGCCCTCTGGATTTTATTTCAGATACTAATTCAATTATGTGCGGATAGACTAACGGATCACCTCCAGCAATGGAAATACAGTCTGATTTCCTCTGTGATTGAAAAAAATCTAATTCATGTTTAACCTGTTCCAGAGACTTATGCGAGTTTTTAATGTTCTTACGGTAGCAGCCGTAACAGTTTAAGTTACACTGTGATGTAGGCTCAAGCCAGGTAATAGAATTATCGGTTAGATTCCAGGGAAGTCTGTAATAATCAAGATGATTGAGTGTCATTGTACACCTCATTAATAAATGGATAAAAAGATGATTTAATATTAATAGTCATAAAATATTGTCTAAAACTTAAAAGAGATACTTGTAGTGCCATTTAATTAACAACATCAGTTTTTCTTAGTAGACGGTCAATCGGAACTTCTTTCCTGAAAAAAGCAACAAACTGCCGGAAATATCCTCCGGGATATCCGGAATAGCAGAGACCGTATTGTTCAATTTTTTTATCCTTCGGTCTGTACGCAGTGCCAAAGATCCAGTCCCAGATTGCAAGTTTTGTTGCCAGGTTAATGCGGCCGTATCCAGATGCGTGATGCCATCTATGCATTTCGGGACCGTTAATAACATATTGAAACCAGCCAGTGTAAACATTAATGTTTGCGTGAATCCATACACCCCAGGCACCGTCTATCAATCCCTTTAATAATGCTACTTCAGGAGCTGCACCAAGAATCACGATAGGAGCAAACTCTACAGTTTGGTTAATAAGTATTTCAAATGGGTGTGAACGTGAACCGGCGACCCAATCAACATCCCGGACCGAGTGATGCGCTTCGTGAAACCTCCAGAGAAATCTGTTATGGTGCATAAGCCAGTGAAATCCATAGATGAATAAATCGTGAGTGACGAGAAAAAATAATAGCTGGGCACCTAACGGCCAATCTGATACCAGTTGTAACCTTGATAATTGAGCGTGATTATCTATAAACATTATTAGCTCGGCAATAATAAAACCCACTACAATGCCCTGAAAGATTGTATAGAAAATGAAATCGTCCCAAAACCATTTCCTTAATAATTTTTGTTCTTTGTAAGGATACATTCTCTCCAAAATCACAATAATTATTACATAGAGAATAAGTGCTAATACTGCATAAAGTCTTAAAATGTTATAATCCATTTTGCTGCTCCAGTTCTTTTATAAAAAATTTATTTTGAATTTTCATATTACGCAGTTCAATTTTTCTTTTAATTCAAAGATCTTTTTTCATCTGATCAAACTCCTCTTTGGTTATTTCGCCTTTGGCATATCGTTTTTTTAGTATATCTATAGCCGTTTCTGAGTCCGTACTTTCACTATGATGTCTGTCAGAATTTTGTCCCCAGGGTGGTCTGAATCCTCCACGCCGAAACATCATAAAAAAGAACATCATTATCATGCATATTACCGGAAATATCCACCAACCACTCCACCCGAAATTTTCAGGTCCCATTTGTTTTCCTTTCTTTTAGTATTATGATAAAAAATTTTAGAATATTTTATATTCATACCGGACATCACTATTATAAATCCTATACCAAGACCGAGAAGACAGATTATTAACCAATTAATTATTTCTCATTGTTCACTTTATTGCTCTTAGATATTCCGGCTCTTTTTCTGTATAACGAGAAAGTTGATTCAGCAAAGAGTTCAACGATGATCCAAGAGATGTGTCTAACGAGGAGAAATCATATTCAGGGGGAACATGGATTATGACATCAGCAGTAGAGTTCCCAGCCCCTACAATACCACCAGTAATGGCCCCGATCGGGGAAAGACACATGGACCACAACAAAGCCTTTGTCCCTGCAGTTAACTTAAGATAACCGCTTTCGTCATCACCACTAGCAAAGCCTACACTTACTCCGACAGCAGCACCTATTAATGCTCCATACCCCGCACTCTCCCAGAATTCAGATTTGCCTTCGACTGTTATCTTCTGTATCTCCTGGCCTTTGATTGAGAAAATTGGGTAAACTCCCTTAGCTAATTCTTCTTCTATGGCTGAATATTCTGTGCAGATAATAAGAGTACTATCCCGAACAGACAATAATTCACCATAAATCTCTGCCCTGTCCTTTAGTGATAATGTTACTTCAGCACCCTCATTATCATCCCGATAATCGCCATAATTAATCCCCTCATCCTGCTCACTTTTATCGGATCCTAAGCTTAAATTAGTTGTGCCGCTGCAGCCAGTAGCTAATAAACCAATAAAAACAGTAACAATAAAAATTGCAGTTTTCCCTGCGAAGCCTGCCTTGGCGGCAGACAGGCGGGATTTCGTTTCACTCAACCTAACTATCTCCTAATTAATTAAGCGCTATGATCAAATCGTGAATCAAAAAAATCACTTTATTAAAACCATCTTCTTTATCTTAATATAATTTCCTGCTTGCAGACTGTAGAAGTAAACTCCGCTTGGGAGGGTTTGATGAATCAAACCCGTACCATCGAATATTACTTCGTATTCGCCTACTAGTCTTTCTCCGTTAACTAAAGTTGCAATTTCATTTCCTAAAACATCATAAATTTTAATTGTAACAAAACTTAATTCTGGAATTTGATATCTTATTGTTGTTATCGGGTTGAACGGATTTGGGTAATTTTGATATAACTGATAATCATCTAACTCTGTGTTATTACTAGAGATAATTGTAATATTGTCAAGGATTTTAACCGGAAACTTCGGGCCAAAATTCCACTTATCCAGTGGATCTGGTATGGAATCCCACACTAAACTTAAACCACAGGAGTAAATTGTATCCCATTCTCCCGAAGTATCTGAAGCAGTATAGCCAAAGTTCCAAAAAATTGTATCCAGAGTCGTGGGGAAAGGCAAAGAGAATGCTTGTGTTAATTCATTTAATGCTAATGGATGCCTGTATGAAAAAGAATCTACTAGTTCCATTTTACCATATCGCCCTGCTACATTATAACCGCCGCCTTCTGCCGGACCGCCAAACATGTACATTCTGTAATACCCTGTTTGACCAATCTGCAAAGTATCGGGTCCTTCAACCCAAACAATCACGCTTGTATCGCGCTCAAGACCATGGCAAACACAGCCACTACCATTTAACTCAGTACCGCCAATCTTGTTTGTATCGTTTAAATTGGCAATTACAACAATCGAGATAAATGCAAGAAATAATAATGCTATGATGTAATTAATCTTCATTTTATTTTTTTGGATTATTGATTATAAATAAATTTCTTAAAATTTGTTATTTATTTTCTTTAAATGCGACCTACAGTTGAGGTGAGCCGCGTTTTAAGATACCTCATCAACATTTATCCGCCGTAGTGCTAACGCAGGAGGATCATTTTTTTGGTAGCAATAAAATTGCTGCCGTTATTTCCATTTGCCTCCAGAACATAAAAATAAGTTCCGCTAGATAAACTGCTTGCATTAAAATCAATATGATGAATTCCTGCAGAAATTTCAGAATTTAATAATTCAGCTACTTCCTGCCCGAGCATATTAAATAATTTCAGTTTTACATTTGAATCAACAGGGATAGAGAATTTGATTGATGTAGAAGGGTTGAACGGATTTGGATAATTCTGGAATAAGGTAAACTGTACGGGAGTTATTCCTTCTACTTCTATAACTTCCGAGTATTCGTAAGTTCCGTCAAAATCAATTTGTTTTAATCTGTAATATTGAATTCCCGAAGCAAATTCAATAATTTTGTACGTATAACTTTTTGATTCAGTTGTTGTACCAAAACCGGGGATAAATCCAATTTTTTCAAAAGTTTCATTATCAGAACTTCTCTCAATTTCAAATCCCTGGTTATTTAACTCGGTTGCTGTCGTCCAATTCAAGATGATTACGTTTTCTGTAACTTCAGCGGTAAAAGAAGTTAACTCAACAGGAATAAATAAATCGGATGCAAGCTTATAAAATCCAGGGCCCTGTGCAGCAAACTGGGTCATAGAATCTACCGAAACTACTTGATAACCAGCGGGCGGTATGCTAATTGGTGTCCAGGTTACACCTGCATCTATCGATCTCCAACTGCCAGCACCCACGGTATAACTATTAACTATAATTATATTCCCATCTGATGGCTGTATATGAACACCCCACATATTCATCCCATTAAAATCTGGATGTGCAACCCATGTTTCACCATAATCAGTCGATTTTAACAATCCACCACCCCCACTCCATTTAGTTGCCCAGGCAATACCCGGATTTGTAAAACTCACTGATATGGTAGGGATTTCTCCGGAAGTTGAATATTTCTGAGTCCAGGTTAATCCTTTGTCAGTACTTTTAAAAATACCGTTACCAGTATCCCCAATAAGAATAATGTTTGTATCTGGAAATACTTCAATATCGTCAGGAGCACCATTGGTTCCGAAATTACTCGAAATCGTTGTCCATGTATCGCCAAAATCAGTTGATAGTTTAAAGTTGGTGTTTACCATCGTGTAAATAGAATTTGAAATGCTTGGGTCCGGAGTCATAGGAATTCCGAAATATGACATCTGTCCTTCATTGAGTGTTAAAGTCCAGGTTGCACCATCATCTGTTGTTTTATAGATCTTATCGTTAGCTCCATGTTCTATAGCAACTAAAAATGTCCCTGGATTTGCATCATCCACTATAATGCATTTTATTTCTGATGCATTCGGAACATTAGTTCCTGTCTGTGAGAATGTTTCTCCTCGGTCTACACTTTTATATATTGTATTATCTGAACCATAATAAACTATATCTGGATTATTTGTCAAGTAGTCAATAGGCCCACCTAAACTACTCCCTGATTGCTTGAGCTCCCACCAGTAAGTTTGGCTAATACCAGTAAATGATAGTAGACATACCATTAATATAATAGGATGGATGTATTTCATTCAGCTAAACTCCTGAACTTTGTTAATAAAAGCACTTAGAGAAAAGGTAAAAAATTTACTGAGCATAACTACCTCATTGATCAATTATTAAATAGTATTAATTAAGCGCTATGATTAAATCTTGAATCAAAAAAATCACTTTATAAAAATCATCTTCTTGGTTTCAATAAAATCTCCTGCTTTTAATCTATAAAAGTATATTCCACTTGTTAATTCACTCCCATCAAACTCAACTTCATAACTGCCAACGGGTTTTTCTTCATTAACAAGTGTTATAACATCACTTCCTAATACATCATAAACTTTTATAGTAACAAAACTTAATTCTGGAATTTGATATTTTATTATTGTGCTTGGGTTGAATGGGTTTGGATAATTTTGGCTTAATGAAAATGAAAACAGAATAGTCGTTTCATTTTCTACACTAGTAATTAAATCATTTCGCAAAATATAAAATCCATCTCCGCCATCAGCTAAGTAAGCCAAATTGCAAGTAACGTGGATGCCCGTCGTAAAACCTCCAGTATCAAAAAAACCTACTTCCGTTGGTGAAATTGGGTCACTCACATCGATTATACGCAAACCAGCTAATCCGTCCCCTATGTATGCATAATTGTCTGAGACAAAGACACGGCGAGTATTGTGCCTCGTAGGAATAGAACTCACTTCTGATGGTGAAACTGGATCACTTACATCTATTATACGCAAGCCATGATCACTATCCGCCATATAAGCATAATTGTTTAAAACATAAATACCCTGAGCAAAACCATCCGTATCTAAGGAACCGACTTCAGTCAATGATCCTGGATCATTGACATCAATAATGCGAAGACCACTCCAGCCATCCGCCACATAAGCGTAATCGTTTGAAACAAAGACGGAAGTAGCATTATCCGTATCATACATTCCGACTTCAGTCAATGAAGCTGGATTACTGACGTCGATAATGTGGATTCCATCCGAACCAGCCGCAACAAAAGCATAGTTATCTGAAACGGTAACCCACCGAGCCCATCCAGGAGGAATTGAATCAAGTATGATGGGCGAAACTGGATTACTAACATCGATTGTCATAAAACCATCAGATTTTCCGAGAGCTACATATGCGATGTTGTCGGAAACAAAAACATGACGTGTATCTCCAATATAATCTAAATGAGCGGTTTCCGTGGGAGAATTTGGATCACTTACATCGAATATCTGCAAGCCATGAAACCTATCTGCAACATAAAGGTAATCGCTGGCAAAATGGATGCCTTGAGCATAACCCCCACCATAAGACGCAACTTCAATAGGAGCAGTCAGATTACTTACATCTATTATCTTCAGACCACCATAGTGATCAGCCACATATGCGTAATTATTAGAGAAGTGAATTCCCTCAGCTCTTCCATCCATATCATAGGAACCGATTTCCGTTGGAGATGTTGGATTACTTACATCTACAATTCGTAAGCCACTATTTCGAGCCGCTACAAAAGCATAATTGTTTAAAAGATAAACTTCAGAAGCAGAACCTCCTGCATCAATAAATCCAACTTCATTTGGATCAGAGGGATCGCTTACATCTATTATTCTTAATCCAGCAGTCCTGTCCAATAAATATGCGTAATTATTTGAAACAATAATATGCCAAGCTTCACCGCCAAAATCATAGGAGCCAATCTCAATTGGTGAAGTGGGATCACTCACATTGAATATCTGAAATATTGATGTATCCGCAGAAACAACATATGCTAAACTATCTACAACGTATGCAAACTCTCCACGACCTAGTGTTGGAATTGACCCTATTTCATTCGGGGAGGTCGGATCACTGACATCGATGATGCGTATATCCAGTGTATCATTACCCAAATAAACGGTATTGTCAATCACAAATAGCTTCCAGGCATCCGCTCCCGTTACAAATGATCCAATCTCGGTGGGCTGAGTTGGATCACTAACATCGATAATACGCAAACCAGCGTCCCAGTTGGCGATATATGCATAATAACCAGAAACCTGAATTTTACCAATTGTGGCTGAGGTTATTATCTCTCCGACCATTACAGGTGAACTCGGAACTGAAATGTCGAGTATGTCCATAGCAGCTCCGTTAGCAACATAAGCGTAGTTTCCATCAGCAAAAGCTCCATAGCAATATCCATAGGGCCATCTGCCGATCAAGGTTACGTTATCACTATTGTACTGCGCTAATGCAGTTGGCGATAGAACCAATAGGAATAATGAAACGCATAAAAACGTTTTTAGAATTGCAAGATGCGGTTCTGTTTTCATAGCTTCCTCCTGAAAAATTATGTGATTAATTTTCATCAAAGGGAAATAGGTAGCACAGCAATTTATCCCTCCAATGAGTTATACTTTACTCCACACCCTGGGGGAAATAGTAGAGAGAAATAATCTCATACTATACTGTTATGCACTCTACAACTTCTCCCAGGGGAGTATTACTAAATATTTTATTGATCTTTAATTTGTTTTATTCTCTTCCGGTTGTGTTATAATTTTTTTTATCGTTAAATCGGAATGAACAATAATTTTATCGCCGAGGTAAATATTCTCCACATCTTTCATTACTATATCAATAAAGCCGGAATTGTAGTGAAGCATAATAAAGTGGTTTCCATCTTTTTCATAAATCATGGCTACTTCACCGCAAAAACTTGTTATGTTTGAAGGGTTATTGTCCATTATCAAGTTAGTTTGAATTGCTATTTAGGAATTATTGTTTATTATTAACGCAATAACTGTTCCCTATTTAAAAGGGCTAATTTTTGTAGAATTGTATATGTTGCAGTATTGCAGCTACGGGATTCCGCATATTTATATACGGATATCCGCAGGAGAGAAGTTAGGGATTCTCGCAGGGGATTTTGTATTTCTTACTTTTATCGCGGAAAGTGGATAAACTTAATCCAAGACTTTTTGCAGCCTGCGTCTGGTTCCCCTTTGATTTTCGAAGAGCTTCGGCAAGCAGGTTGCTTTCAAGGCATTTAACTACCTGATCAAAATTCATTGTTCCCTCTATATAACATTTGTTACAAGCTTTAATGAGAAGCTCAATCGGGTTTTCATCTCTTATTTCCGGTGGAAGGTCATCCAAATTAATTTTATCATCCACATAAAGTGATAACCTGTATATCGCGTTTTTCAATTCACGCACATTACCCGGCCAGGAATAACTAACAAGTGCACGCAGGGATTCATTTGATAAATTTATTTCTTTTTCGGGTTTGTAGTGGTTCAAAAAAAATTCAATTAAAGGTGGAATATCGTCTTTTCTCTCTCTAAGCGGAGGAATTTTAATAGGAACAACATTTATGCGATAAAACAAATCTGCTCTAAACAATTCCTTTTGCACCAGTTCTTTTAAATCTAACTTGGTTGCTGTAATCAATCTAACATCAACAGATATTGGTACTGTACTGCCAATCCGAAGCATTTCTCTCGATTCTAGGAACCTTAAAAGTTTGATTTGAATTTGAAGCGGAACATCATCGATATCATCTAAAAAGATTGAACCCGTGTGAGCTATTTCAAATAAACCTTTCTTCTCCCGCGATGCACTTGTAAACGCACCTTGTTCATGCCCGAAGAGTTCACTTTCAAGTAATTCCGCCGGCATTGCAGAAAGAGCGAGCTTTACAAACGGACCTTGTGCACGGGGGCTTGTTCTATGGATGTACTCTGCAATTATTTCTTTGCCAACCCCTGTTTCTCCAACCAGTAGAATGGAACTATCGGAGTCAACTATTTTATCAACTCTGGCAATCATCTCCCGCATTGTTTCACTTTTTACTATGAAGCTTGGAGATTGTAAGGTTTTCATTTATTATTAGTGCAATTATTTCTTTATAACAAAATAGTAAGATTTTATAAAAATCCTGTCATTCCTACAAAGACGGGAATCAATTTATTCAATCCATATTTTTTAATTAGATACCCATTATGTGTTTAATACATCAAAAATATCCTGAATAGAATTGAATACCGGAATATTTTTATTTAGTAAATGGTATTTAAAATTATCATACTGTTTTCCACTTTCTACAACTAATGCAAATGGTTTTTTGAACTCTTTAACGAGTTGATAATAACGAAGAGCGTTTCCTTTTACAATCTCTTCATCTTCAGTCTCAACCATAACTGTTAGTGGAACTATCCCACATATAAGCAAGTCTGTTTTTGAATCATTCAGAATTATCCGACAACAGTCTAGATAAACCTGATCACTTGCCATTGGTGTCAGATCTAATGGATTATTGGTTGAAACTATATTGGATAACTTTGCTTCTTTAAAAACCTGCATCAGTTTTTTATTAGTTTCTTCAGAAAAAGGAGGCAATCCACTTTTAGATTTGTCAGCTCCAGCAACTGTTTCATAGCCAGCATTAGATAAAATCCTGACATTCCGAAAATTGGAATTGCTATATGCCGGGAACGAACTATACCACATTAAACTGTTTTCAAAAACTCGGAAATCCTCACAGACTATTGCCCCTGCATCAATCAATAATTTTTTTTCAATCTTATAGTCTGTCGCAATTGCACCTGTATGTCCGGCAGCGGCTTGTTTTCCCTGTCTGTTTTTCCCGGCTCTGTATATGATTATTTTTTTTCGTGTGGCAAACTCATTTACAACCTTTGCCAAACTTAAAGCGTCTCCATGTGGCGGTCCTTCCAGATATAAACCAACAACTTCAATTTCATCATAATCCAGCATTGCTCTTAATATTTCTGTTGCGGACAGATCAAGCTGATTACCAACACACATTCCATAACGAACTGAAAGTGACGGCATCTTAGATAGCCGGGTAATAAAAAAAGCACCGCTCTGGCTTATCAAACCAACATTACTCTTTGGATCATAACTAATTCTAAGCTTGTTCTCAGGAATAAATATTGTATTCAGTTTTTGAGGAGCCAATAACACGCCCAGTGCATTTGGACCAATGATCAATGGACGAACTTTAAACTTGCTATCTTTAATAATTTCTAGTAGCTGGTCTTTATAAGCAGAATGATCTGCACTATCACCAATCCCACCGGAGACAAGCTGAATGATTTTAACCTTATTGGTTTTCCAGATTTGTTTTATTACTTCCAATGCAGTAACAGCAGGTAAAGATATAATCAAGATATCAACAGGAACTATTAGATCTGCAATGGTAGAGATACATTTAATTCCTTCAAATTCTTCCGCTCCGGGTTTCAGTATAACAATATTTTTTTGATCAATATTAGATTTTTTCAGATGGTCAAGTACAATGTTTGCAAAAGCTTTATTGTTACTGGATACCCCGGCAATTGCTATTTTTTGTGGGTTAAAAAGAGCATTTCGCTGGTCTTTACCTAACCAAACGTTATGTTGAGAATAAATAGCATTTGGAGTTTCATATTCACCAACAGCATCAAGGGCAATGAACTGCCCATCCTTTGAAACAACCATAGGATTGATTTCTATAAATGACATCTTCTCTTCAACAAGGTTATAGGATAATCTCCATATTGATGATAGAAACTTCCTGATATTTTTTAGAGTGGTTAATTTTGTTCCTTGTCTGATTTTGCCAAGAAGGATTTTAAACAGCAGACTGTTCTCCAGCTGATTAAATGCTGTCGTCTCAGAATACAAGTCGGGGAAAAAATGCATGACTGGATTCTTTAATTCTGCCGACCATAATTCAGTATATAATCCTCCAAATCCCAGAGTTATAACATTACCACAACTACTATCGCGCTTGATTGAGACAAGAAGTTCGGAAGGCAATGAGTGGTCTGCATAATTTACCTTTTCACAAATTAGCATTCCCTGCCAATCTTTTTTTGAAGGATTCGCAGAATAAAATTGCCTAAAAGTTTTTTCAATTTCAGAACTGGAAAACGAACTGAATTTAAGAAGTTTTTGATCGGATTTATGCCAGACATTATTAACAACCCCTTTTAAGACTATATCCTCACCAACGTTAAAAGAGGAATTAAGAGTTTCTGTACTTGATGTGATAAACGAATAACGTGGTAAGTTAATACCGTATTTACTTAAAACAGAGTAACATTTTACTTCATTGATAAACTGAGTTTTCATTGTTAATAAGCTTTCTCCCTGTATTAAAAGCATGCAAGTTTTTATCCACCATCTTATTACCCTTGTTCTTAAATCTTTCTTTGATGGCTTTGTCCCACACTTCTTCATTCACCGGCAAATAGTTTGACGCATATCCCAGCAAGGTCATGTTTCCTTTATGGGAGAAATGTATATCCTTTGCGATGAGATCACTGTCAATCATTTTTACACCATCAATGCTTTTTAAAAGATTCAGGATCTTTTTTGAAGAAGGATAATTTTCCATGTTTTCAATAGTAGTCATCGAGGTAATAATATCAGCATCTTTCTTTAAGTATTTAAGATGACGCAAAGTTTCCAGGGGTTCCAATCCCAAAAGCAAATCTGCATCTCCCTCTTCGATTGTGGGAGACATAACAGGATCCTTGCTGAAAATAATGTGTGCACTAACCTCACCGCCTCTCTGACTCATACCGTGCACTTCGCTTTGTAGAACATGATATCCATCCATCCATACAGCACCGAGTATAAGCTGAGCAATGGTTATGGCACCTTGTCCGCCAACGCCAGCGACAACTAAACCGAATGTAGGGTTTTCACGCATGGAGAGCTTCCTTTTTTTCTGATAGATAGAGTTTACGCTGCATTGCAATTATGCATTTTCGTTTAAATATTATCAAACTTGGTTCATCACGCATAAAGATTTGTTCCAGCTGTTTTACATTTTCTTCAGATTTTTGAGGAAGAGGATTTAATAAATAGATTTGTTGTTCACTAAATCCCGTTGCCCTGGCGATAAGTGGAGCAATATCAGAAGCAACAGGTGCTTGTTGGCCTGTCATACCGACAATAGCATTATCCATGATGATTAAATTAATATTCAATTTTACTTTTGCTGCTGAAAGTAAAGTGGGCATTCCTGAATGGAAAAAAGTTGAATCCCCGATTATCCCTATACTGGGACTCATTCCGGCCATGGCTGCCCCAAATGCCATAGACAAAGACGCACCCATTTCTACGCAGGTGTGTATTGCATTATGTGGCGGTTGAACACCAAGAGAATAACAACCAATATCTCCAAAAATACGCGGGTCGTCTACGCCAATATTCTTTAATGCAGAAGTTATATCATTAAATGCATCCCGATGTCCACAATCTTCGCATAATTTTGGCGGGCGAATTTCAATAAGACTGGAAATTTGTGCGAAAAGATTCTCATCCACTATACTATCCAATTGTCTGTTCTCGAGAGCCTGGCGGATCAATGAAATGTTTAGCTCACCATCAACCGGCAGAGTCTGGTCACGTCTACCATGGACATCACATTTGCCCTTGCAATAGGGAATGAGCATATCTTCCAGATAAGGATAGTTTTCTTCAAAAACGTAAATGGCATCACTTTTTTTTATGAGAGAAAGGAGCAAGTTTATATCCAAAGGATATGCTTTAACATTTAAATGATTATACTTTTCATCAGAAATATTATTATTCTTTTTATACTGATGGAAGTAGGCGCTTCCCATACCTGAAGTAACAACACCAATTTGAGCGGATTGGAAGGTTTGTAATGAATTAAATTTTTGTGCTTCTTCATACAGTGCCGGCAGCTTTTTCCGAAGCTCTCTGTAACGCACCCTGGCGATGGATGGAACTAACACCCAATTATATATTTCAGATGTAGGCGGAATTCCTACACTCCCAGGTTTTAAACTTGTTTTCAAAGCAAAAACTTCGCCACGCGAATGAGCCAATCTTGTTACAAGACGAACAACTACCGGTAATTTAAGCTTCTCAGATAAAGCAAATGCTTCTACCGTAAAATCGTATACTTCCTGAGGAGTGGAAGGTTCAAGTAAAGGTAGTTGTGCAAAGTCTGCAAGAAATCTGGTGTCCTGTTCATTTTGACTGCTATGCATACCAGGATCATCTGCAACTGCTACAACCAATCCACCCTGTATTCCTGTAATAGCTGAATTAATAAAAGCATCAAAGGCAACATTTAAACCGACATGTTTCATAGTAACTACTGATCGGTAACCAGTGTAGCTTGTCCCCAACGCAAATTCGTACGCTACTTTTTCATTAGCAGCCCATTCTGCAATACGACCATCATTGAGGTTTTTAACATATTTTTCACCGGCTTCAAAAATTTCAGTGGAAGGTGTCCCGGGATAACCGTAAAAGGCCTTTACCCCGGCATCGCAAGCAGCAATTGCCAGGGCTTCATCTCCCAGAAGTAACTTGTTAGTTTTCATTTTGTGTTATTAAGCTCTATGATTCCAAGGTTATTATTTATTGTTAGTGCAATTATATTATTATAACAAAATGATTATTTTTTACCAAAATCCTGCTACTCCCACAAAAGCGGGAATCAATTTATTCAATCCGTATTTTTTAATGAGATTCCATATCTTCAAATTCTTCATTTGATATAAGTTTCATCGCAAGAGGAAAGAGTGTTTCATCCTCCCTGTAAATATGAAGCCGCATAGTTTCTACAATTGTTTTCCCTTGTTCATAAGCAAGTTCAAAAACAATTTCACTGGATTTATTATCTTCTAATCTTGATCCCAATCCTAAAAAATTTAAACACAAAGCGCCAAGCTGAGCCACCTTTATGTGTTCATCTTCCATAATATCAACCGCAGTTTTAGGTTCATCGCCAGTACTGTGCTCACCTGTTTGCAATAACCTGCTGTGAAGCAGTGGAAATAATAATTTCTCCTCTTTTTTATTATGTCCTGGAGTATTATTATCCAGAAAAGAAAATAACTCGTTTAATTTTTTATTTATTTCATCATTAAAATACCAGTCATTTTTTTTCCAGCTAATTAACGCTGATTCAAAATTCTCAAGAACTGTTATGAGGACCTTATGTTCATCCATTAATTTTTGAAGAAAGGGAGCCATATCGTGGTAAGCAACTGGTTCAACTGTGGAGGGGGAAAAGGCTTCCGGGGGATTCATCGGGGATGCCTCTTCAAATTCTGTTTCCTTTTCAACGAACCTTTTTACGGGATCAACTTTATTCACATTATTCAAATTCAATCTTTATTCTCCTTCATTTAAGGGTTTTTAACATAAGCATTTGGTCTTAAATAAAACCACCAGTTAAGGGCTAAACAAACTAAATAGAAAATTGCAAACCCATAAAGAGCATTTTCTGGAGTAGTAGCTTTTATTTCTTCGCCCAATACTTTCGGAATTATAAATGCGCCGTAAGCTGCAACAGCCGACGTCCATCCAAGAACAGGACCGGCTTGTTCTTCATTAAACACTATTGCTATAGTACGAAATGTAGAACCATTACCAACTCCTGTTGCGGTGAATAGAACAATAAATAAAATAAAGAACGGGAGAAAATATCGTTCGGGAGTTGCAGACTGATAAGCCGCAGTCATAAAATAAGCAACACCAAGTGCAGAAGCAATCATAACGATGGAAACAATCTGGGTTACTTTTGCACCACCAACTTTATCCGATATCCACCCGCCAACCGGTCTTATCAGTGCACCAATAAATGGTCCCATCCAGGCATAAGTTAATGCACTTGGTCCGTTGGGATTAGCAATGTCGTGACTTATAACGCCATCAGGTCCTGCCACATGACTGAACCCAAAAATCACTTTAATAGCTAACGGAAATGCTGCTGAAAATCCTATGAAAGATCCAAAAGTCATAGTATAGATGATAGTCATTGCCCAGGTATGTTTATTGTTGAATATCTTGTACTGACGTTTGAGATTTTGCTGCAGTTCGCCCCTGGTTAAGTATCTCATTAACAAAACGGTTGCAAAAATTATTATTGGAAGCACAATCCATTTATTTAATAATCCTATTCCGGTTGGTGATGGTAATAATAAATATAATCCCATTATCGCCGTAACAAAACCGATAAAAAGAAGCCCGGATATTTTAGTAAATGCGCCAACCGGGTTACCGGGATTTGGTGTAACAGATTCAGTTCCTATATTATTCATCCCAAACCAGCCGGCAAAAGCTAATGGTATTAAAAACAGCAGCCATATAAAGCCGGAATTTTGAATCCAGGTTTCGGAGCCGGCAGGTATTTTACCAATAAGGGTGCCGCTTGTATTTATCAACTCCGATGATTCGCCAGCCAAAACACCAAACAACCCGATGGTCATAGCTAAAGGTATAAATATCTGCATTGTTGTAACACCAAAGTTTCCGAGACCGGCATTTAATCCAAGCGAAGTTCCCTGAACTCTTTTGGGAAAGAAGAAACTTATGTTGGACATCGAAGAAGCAAAATTTCCGCCGCCCAAACCTGATAATAAAGCAAGAAATTGAAATACCCAAAGAGGTGTATCTTTATCCATTAATGCCAACCCTGTCCCGAGTGCGGGGATCATAAGAAGGGCAGTGGTGAAGAAGATTGTATTTCTTCCACCGGCAATCCTGATGAAGAACGTGCTTGGAATTCTGAGTGTTGCACCGGTTAAACCTGCAATTGCAGCAAGAGTGAATAGTTCACTTTGTTCAAATGGAAATCCTAAGTTCAGCATTTGAACGGTTATGATTCCCCACATAAGCCAAACGGCAAACCCGCAAAGCAAGCTTGGAATAGATATCCATAAATTCCGGTTGGCTATCATTTTCCCGGTGGAGTTCCAAAAATCATTGTCTTCTACTCTCCACTCTTTTATATTTACATGTAGCACTGTTAACACCTATTAATTTGTTAGATTCAATTATTATCGTGCTTTGGTAAAAGTTCAATATGTTCCAGAGCCTCAGGTGCCTCCTCTTTCATCATAGATTCTGTAGATTTATTCAGCCACATCAGGCAAATAACTGATAACAGAAGCATGAACATCCAGCAGCTCGTCCATAAACCGGTTCCTTCCAGTAAATAACCAAAAATAATTGGACAGAAAAATCCTCCAAGTCCTCCTAAAACTCCAACCATTCCACCAACTACTCCTACTTCATCGGGGAAATGGTCTGGAATTAATTTATAAACACCTGCTTTACCTATACCCCATATACTGCCGATAAGAATAATTAAAACTGCGAATATCCATACATTTGCCTGAAAATATATTCTTGTAACTCCTTTAGCTAGTAATTGTTTTTTTGAAACTTTGTCTCCAACCTTCACAACTGTTTCCTGCCATACTTCTTTTGTTGGTAAAACCAGGAGCTGGTCATCTGTAATATCTGTCTTGTTTGATTTTGAAACGACTGAATAATTTATATTTCCAACCTGAATAAGTGTATCCGAAACAAAAGAAACTTCACCACTTCTTTTATTCATTATTCCTCTTCCAGGGGAGTAAACTTCCATTCTCGGGATAGTAAGCATGAAACTGATCAGTACTGATGAAGCGAGTACCCAGAACATAACTCTTCTCGCTCCCCAGTGATCAGACATCCAACCACCAACCGCACGAATCACACCTGATGGGAAACTGAATAAAGCAGCGAATATTCCAGCGGTAACAAGCGGTAAGTAATAAACATTTACAAAATACGGTACTAACCATTGGGAGAATGCAACAAAACATCCGAATACAAGAAAATAGTAAAGCCCAAATCTCCATACTCTTTTATCTTTTAATGGTGCCAGTATTCCTTTTAAAGATTTATTTTTGGATGCAGGTTTCTTATTTTCGGTGAAGATCAGGAATATAATTCCCATTAAAAGTAGTGCAGCAGCGTAAATGACTGGTAAATACCTCCATCCTTCAATATTTACACCATTATCTGTTAGATTGTTTAATAAGGTTGGAGCAAACAATGTAGTTAGTGCGGCACCTGCATTCCCTGCACCAAATATTCCCAATGCTCTTCCCTGCCAATGTTTAGGATACCAAACCGAAGTAAAAGCAATTCCAATAGCAAAGCTGATCCCTGTAAGTCCAAAACCGAAACTTGCTAATGCGAACCCGAAAAAGCTGTCCGCATAAGAGAGTAAAAACATTGGAATAGCACACACAATGAGTAAAATGCCGTACACTGGCTTTCCACCAAATTTATCCGTTAATATTCCTGCCGGCAAACGAAATAATGCGCCTGTAAGAACCGGGATACCCATAAGCCAGCCGATTTCAATCGGGCCCCAATCAAAAACCTGGTTGTCAACTAAAAAAGTTACCAGTACGCCGTTCAGCATCCAGGCGGCAAAGCAAATTGTAAATGCTAATGTGTTAAAGAATAGAATTTTATGAGCTTTTTTTGTAACTGTTACTTCCATAAATCTTAAAAATAAATATTATTGATAAAATGATTTATTTTACTATTCTAAATAAATTACAGGACTTATCTAATTGTTTTTTGAACGAGTTACATTCAATAATGTTTTCGGATCACGTATTTTTTTTCTGTTCCAATTCCATATTACTTTTTGATAAGGGCGCCAGAGATAGCTTAAAGGAAAAACTAAAAGGTGAACTAATCTTGTGAAAGGAATTAATAGCACTATTGTAAAAGCAAGAGATACATGTATTTTAATTACCCACGGCATCCTTGATACCGCATCTATTTGCGGATTGAGAGTGAAAATAGAGGTTAAGTACGGAGACATAACTGATGCAAACCACGAAGAACCCCAGCGGTATTCGTAAGCGACCCATAGACCAAAAAATATCTGTATTAGAAGCATTAACTCAATAAGCAAATCCATTTTACTTGTAATTATCTCAATTCTCGGATTGGTCTTTCTCCTTATTAAAAGACTGAACATCCCAACTAAAGCACTTATGCCAAATATAAATGCGGATACTTCCAAAATCATCAATCGCAGTGGACTGCTGTTCCACGAGAGGATCACATCCGGCAGCAAGAATGCCGTTAAATGCCCGAAGAACAAAACCATGATTCCATAATGGAAAGGAACTGAACCCCAGAACAGTTTTTTACCTTCCAGAAATTGGGAAGATAAAGATGAAAATTTAAACTTCGTGCCTTTGTAACGATAAATTGTTCCGATTAAGAAAACTGTTAAAGCAATATAAGGCAATGCTATAAAAAGAAAGTTGTTAAGTAAATCCATGGTTCTTAATTATTTAATTATTAATCTATCTCAATTTCAGATGTTATTGCATCAGTAAAATTGGTTTTATTATTCTCTTCCATTGGTTTGATGTAACCAAAATCATTTTCAATAATTTTATAAACAACCATTAACGGTAGAAGAAATATTCTCCCATAATCTTCAGATTGCTCAATTATAGTTTTGTACTGCTTTTTGTAAACTTTATTCTTTAAGTCGATACTTTTAGTATCAAACTCGTTAATGATTTTTATAAGACTGGGCATTAAAATTATCTCAACAAGCTCATCCCTGATATCGTGGTTTTGCATTTTAGGAAGTAATGATAAGAGATTGGAAAGATTGTCTGCCAGTTCATCGGTGCATTTATTAGCTGCTTCACGATGCTCGCGGTTCAGGTTTACAAGCAATTCTCCTCTTTTATAATCATCACCAAAAAGCACATAACCTACATCAAGGGTTGTGATTGCCTGAACATCAAAAGTCCGTGTAAAGATCTCCGTAATTTCATCGAGTGAATTATTGGAAACAAAATCTGAGAACTGTTTAAAGGTTGAAAGAGTTTCAGGATATAGTTCACTTAACACAGTTTCAGCTTCTTTTACTTTTTTCTTGTAATCGGTTTTAGGATATTGAAATAGTTGAGCTAATATTTCGTAATGATTAATGTTTTTAGTTATCATCGATAGTTTACTCTTTTATAAATTCGTTAATCAAATTCCTCTTGCAGGTTTTTCTATAAAACCAAAACCGCTTGAACCTTTTACATCACCTGTATTTTCAACCATTTCAATAGCTTGCTCGCGGTGTGCAGGAGGTATAACAAAACGGTCATCAAATTTTGCAAGAGAAGTTAAATAGTAAATGTCATCTGCGGAGTCGGCGCTGAGATTAACATCTTTTAATGTTTTTTTAACATTTTCTTTATCAAGATCGCCAACAGTTTTATCCCTGCGGTGAATTCTTACAGCCATAAGCTTTTTCATAATATCTTTTACTTTGCAAGTATCGCCGGCACTAAACATATTTGCCATATACTGAAGCGGAAACCTCGCATCATCAATAGTTCCCCATAACTCTTCTGTACTGGTATCGTAAAGCCAATCATCATCCCATTTTTTAGCGATTGGATCAAGTTTATCAAGCTGCTCTTTATTTTTCTGCTCGCTTAAAGATGCCATAACAGGAAGCAGCGGCGGAACGTAAAACAACATCGGTAAAGTTCTGAACTCAGGATGCAGCGGTAACGCAATGCCCCATTCTTTTACAAACTTATAAACGGGAGAATCCTGAGCAGCTTTTATTGTTGAATCTGCAACACCGTTTTCTTTTGCTGAAGCTATTACATCTTCATCAAACGGATCGAGAATCATACTTAGCTGGCTGTTAACGAGATTATTTACATCGGCTGAGGCAACTTCATTAATCCTGTCAGCATCGTAAAGCATAACGCCCAGATACCTTATTCTTCCTACACAGGAATGCATGCAAGCAGGAGCAATTCCCGATTCAATTCTTGGATAGCATAAAATACATTTTTCAGATTTTCCTGTGCTCCAGTTATAATAAGATTTTTTATAAGGACATGCAGTAACGCACATTCTCCACGCACGGCATACTTTCTGGTTTATAAGAACTATTCCATCTTCACCTCGTTTGTAAATTGCACCGGATGGACAAGAGGCAACACAAGCAGGATTAAGACAATGATTACAAATTCTTGGAAGATAAAAGAACGCCATCTTTTCAAGCTGGAACATTGCTTCCTGTTCAGCGGGGGAGAGGTTCTCTAAGTTTGGATCTTTCCTTGCGTAATCAGGCGAGCCGCTTAAATCATCATCCCAGTTTGGTCCGGCTTTAATTTCAATTGGTTTGCCTGTGATGAGTGATATTGGTCTTGCAGTCGGCTGGTCATCCTGTGCAGGTGCTTCAATTAAATTTGAATACTTGTACGTCCATGGCTCATAGTAATCATCTATAACAGGAAGATGGGGATTGTGAAATATGTTAACCAATCCTTTTAATTTTCCGGAACCTATTAAGGAAATACTTTTGCCGCTCTTTTCCCATCCGCCTTTATAAATATCCTGGTCTTCCCATTTGGTAGGATAGCCGGTGCCTGGTTTTGTCTCAACATTATTCCACCACATATATTCCGCACCTTTTCTATCAGTCCAAATATTTTTACATGCTATAGAGCATGTGTGGCAGCCGATACATTTATCAAGGTGAAAAAGCATTGAAACTTGTGATCTGACATCCATAATTTTTAATTTTCTATTTATTATTGATTATTTACTATTGTTTTTTCTGTCCGTTTCTTAAGTTCTTCTTTATCCATTATTAAAAATCATAAATAAGTTCACTTAAAAACCTAATGAAAACCGTTAAAACGGTTCGAGTCTTTTTTGGTTTTCATTAACCCACGACTTAAGTCGTGGGTTAAGAATAACTTAACAATATTTCTAACCGTTTTAACGGTTTATAATTATTTTAATAATTCATATCTATTAAATCATCCCGCAAAATGCGGGATAAATTAATAAACGACTTTTGTCATCTTTTTAATTACAACGTGTGTGTCCCTGTTTACAGCGGTGGGACCCCAATAATTAAAGTGATAAGTAAACTGCCCGTAACCACCTGCAAGCAAATTTGGTTTTAGATGAATACGTGTGAAACTGTTATGTCCGCCGGCACGTTTATTTCCTCTTACCTGAGATTTGACAATACCAACAGTTCGTTCCGGCACGTGGTAAACAATTGAAACACCTTTTGGAATCCTGCTGCTTACACATGCACGTGTACAATAAACACCGTGATCGTTATAAACTTCTACAAAATCATTATCTTTTATGCCGAGATCCTTTGCATCTTCTTCGTTTATCCAGCATGGCTCACCTCCGCGCGAAAGTGTTAACATTCTAAGCGTATCGCCGTAAGTTGAATGTATATGCCACTTACCGTGAGGCGTAAGACAGTTGAATATTTTCGCCTTACCTTCTTTTAAAGTCTCTCTTAAATCACCGTAAACTTCAGGTTTGGGTGATGGTTTATAGGTTGGAAGGTTTTCACCAAAAGCTAAGTACATTTCGTGATCTAAATAGAAATGCTGTCTGCCGGTTAATGTTCTCCACGGAACCAATCTTTCAACATTGTACGTAAATGCTGAGTACGCTCTGCCGTTATGCATAAGTCCTGACCACAAGGGTGAAGAGTTATATCTTCTTGGTTGTGCCTGCAGATCTTTGTAATCAATTTTAACATCCCTGCTTCCTTCACCTAAATCGGCAAGAACGAGTCCTGTTTTCTTTTCTGCATTTTTATATGCACGAACAGTTAGCTCACCGTTTGTTAAAGATGAAAGGAACAATACAGCATTAGCAGCGGAAACATCTTCTTTAAGAGAAGGATAAGTTTTACCATTTAGTTTTTCGACAGGAAAATGTGCAGATTCAATCATTTCATCATAAAAATCTTCACACATATAATGATTACCATGAGCACCGAGCCCATTTGTTTTAATATTCTCACCTAAAGTTATAAACTTATCATATAGCTTTGTATAATCTCTTTCTACGATTGCAATCTTGTGCATTGTTTTACCAGGGATCGCTTCGCATTCACCTTTATACCAATCCTTTACAGTTGGCTGGGTTATTTCATCAGCAGTATCGTGTGCAAGTGGAGCGGTTACAATATCCTTAAGCGGTTCAGAAAAATGTTTCTTAGCAAGCTCGCTTGTTGCAAAGGCAATATGTTTGAAGATATCCCAATCGGTTTTCGCTTCCCAAACAGGTGCAATTGCTGCAGATAAAGGATGAATAAATGAATGCATATCGGTACTGTTAAGATCTGCTTTTTCATACCATGAAGCTGCTGGCAAAATAATATCAGAATAAAGCGCGGATGAATCCATCCGGAAATTAAGATCTATAACAAGATCCATTTTTCCTTTTGGTGCAATATCGTGCCACTTAACTTCTTCAGTTTTCTGATCAGTTATATCTTTTGCAATGGCGTTTGAATGCGTGCCGAGGTAGTGTTTTAAAAGATATTCATGACCTTTCATACTTCCCATAATTGCATTTCCCCGCCAGATGTACCAGGTTCTCGGGAAGTTTTCCTCTGCCTCAGGATCACTGATAGAATATTTAAGTTCTTTTGATTTTAATTTTTCGAGAACATATTTTTTAATATCGTCATCGTTTTTAGCACCGTTGTTTATGGCTTCCTTGCTTAACTCAAAAGTATTTTGATTAAACTGCGGATAGAAAGGCATCCAGCCCATTCGTACAGATTTATAAATATGATCTGCATGATGTCCCTTTGTCCATTCATTATCAGGCACTTTATTGTATTCTGAAAAATGACCATCGTAACGGTACTGGCAGGTGTTTATGTAGTGCCAGATAGGAGCTTGTTGTAATCTAACTGCATCCTGCCAATCTTTTGCAAATGCTATTGTTCCCCAGGAATCCATAGGAGCTAATTTTTCCTGTCCAACGTAGTGGTTTAATCCGCCGCCGTTTCTGCCAATGCATCCGGATAACATGAGCGCCATAATACCTGCACGGTAAATAAGATTATTATGATACCAGTGGTTTATTCCCGCACCGATGATGATCATACATTTACCTTCAGTTACCTCGGCAGTTTTTGCCCATTCTCTTGCAAACTGTACAACTGTTTTTTTATCTACACCTGTGAATATTTCCTGCCACGCCGGTGTGTATGCAGCATCTTTATCATTGTAATCTGCAGGGTAATCTCCCTGTAAACCTCTGCTGACACCATACTGAGCCATTGTTAAATCGTAAACAGTTGTAACTACAATCTTCTTTCCATCAACTGTTTCAATATATTTTACAGGTACTCCACGCATTCTTTTATTATCCAAACCAAATTCAGTAAACTCAACCTGTAAGACTTCATCTTTATTATTAATAAGAGTGAGTAAAGGATTATACTGCTTGTTATCTTCAGCATCTTCGTGCTTCATGTTCCAGTTGCCGCCTTTTTTATCCCAGCGGTGTCCCATACTTCCTTTAGGCATTACAAGATCGCCGCTCTCTTCATCAATATTAAGGAACTTCCAATCGCCGTTTTCTACATCTTTATATTTTGATATTTGGTTGGCACGAACTAACCTTCCAGGTTTATAAGTATCACCATCTTTTACAACTTCAACTAAATAGGGTGAGTCAGTATATTTCTTAACATAATCGATGAAGTAGGGTGTTTGTTTCTCATGATGAAATTCTTTTAATATTACATGAGTAACAGCCATCCAGTAAGCTCCGTCACTGCCTGCGTGCAATGGAATCCATTGATCAGCATACTTTGAAACCTGACTAAAATCAGGTGAGAATACCACAGCTTTGGTGCCGTTATGTCGGGACTCCGCGAAGAAGTGACAATCAGGTGTCCTTGTCATATTTAGGTTTGCCCCCATAACTGCAATAAATTTTGAATTATACCAATCAGCGCTTTCACAAACATCTGTCTGCTCACCCCAAATTTCAGGTGAAGCAGGAGGGAGATCGCAGTACCAATCATAAAAACTAAGGTTCACCCCGCCAAATAATTGCAAGAATCTACTTCCGGCTGCGTAACTTAACATAGACATTGCAGGAATAGGGGAGAAACCAACTAATCGATCAGGTCCATATTTTTTAGCAGTATAAATGTTAGCTGCTGCCATAATTTCAAGAACCTCATCCCAGGTAGCTCTTCTAAAACCTCCTTTGCCCCTTGCTTTTTGGTAAGCAGCACGCTTCTCTTTATTGTTTTGCAAATTTTCCCATGCTAACAAGGAATCGCCGGTTTTAGCTTTTTCTTCTCTATAAGCATCGAGCAGCTTACCTCTTATTAATGGGTACTTAATTCTTAACGGACTATAGAGATACCATGAAAAAGAAATTCCTCTTTGACATCCGCGAGGTTCGTAAGGGGGCAGACTGCTTTCAAGTAAAGGGTAATCTAATTGTTGTGTTTCCCAAACAACAATACCATCTTTAACGTGAATCTGCCAGGAACATCCTCCTGTACAGTTAACACCGTGAGTGCTTCTTACAACCTTATCGTGCTGAAAACGATTTCTGTAAAACTCTTCCCATTCGCGGGTTTCAGGTGATATTAAATCTTTTATCCAACTCATAATGATTATCTTAAAATTTAAATGATTATTGTATTAGAATGTTTTTAATTGTCTTTTGAAAATTTTATCGTTAACTGGTTTGCGTTTCCTGTTCCACCAAATGCCTCCGTATATACCGAAGAGAATCGCTGCACCGAGCAGTCCCATCAATATAAAATTGCTTTGATAATTAACAGGTTGTTGATTTACGGAATTGATATCTGCATGTTTTAGAAAAGCTATAAGATAAAATGCTTCATCTTTGGTGATCTTATTGTTATTATAAGCGGCATTCATAATAGGAAACGGAGAACTGAACATAATTGAATAAACCCCCGGAGCATTTAGTCTTGAATAAGTATTTGTTAAATCCATAGCTAACAATCCACCTGCGATAAGATTTTCAGCCGTTACATTATGACACGACATACAGGCTGGGCCTCCATTAGTTAACCTTACTTTTCCAAGAAACAAATTTCTTCCTGCTGAAACTTCATTTTCTCCTGCTTCATCTATAGTCATTCCTGTACTGCTTTTAATATCCTCAGTAAGTGCAGTTGTTTGCCCACTGCCCGAAGACTGCTTTTTAATGTAACGCATAACATCCTTTATTTGATCATCAGTCAGGTTTTGATCTGGCATAATGGATTTGTTATACTCATTAAATAGTACAACTGCATCAGGATCCCTTCTCTTAATCATCCTCTGGGATGATTTTACAAAACTGATAATCCATTCTTCGGATCGTTTATTAAAAACATTTTTAAGATCAGGACCAACCAAACGACCGCTACCGATTGTATGGCAGGCAATGCAAGTCCTTTTGTAAATTATTTCGCCTTGCGATTGAGGATAAGAGTATTCGGATAAGAGTATTGCTGCGAAAGTAAATACAATTATTAACAATTTTGCTTTATTAAAAAGATTTATCAGGTCCGACATTTATTATTCCTCTTTCTAATACTTGTTAACTTTTGTTAAAAATCTATAGTCGGATATTTAAGTCTGATTAAATCTAATAAATTATTATTTACTTGTCAAGATTAAAATTTTTGTTTTGTAAAAAATAATTTACAACGTGTATCATAACCGACAAACACAAGTTTGTTAAAGGAGTTTTATTATAATTGAGGACTGTCTTTATCTATTTCTTAATTAATCGAGAAATACACAGAAATGAATTGTAGTATTAGATAACGATGTTGCTGCTAAGCCGCCCTCCCCGGAAAGGAAGAGCAGATTAAAACAACAAACTAAAAAATTGCAAAAATATTTATTTGATCACGTCATTGGTAATCCGAAGAATGGCTGGCAAAAACACACTGGCTGTTTGGAATTGCATCAGCAATTTCCATCTGGTTATGGTAATTATGTTTATCAATTAAATCATTAAAGAAACTTACCTGGTTGTTTGCCGTTATCACTTTAATCCTCATATCTATCACCGGTTTATACGGTGGTATTTTAGCCCATTAGAATTTATTAGGTATCAAGGAGAATAAGAAAATGATTGATGAGGTTTTCGGGATCGAACTTGGCTGGATTGTCAGGTTAATACATATTGTCGTAATGGTGTTGGTGGCATTTCAGTTCAGAGGCGATAATCATGGTCATTATTATAAAGGTAATAATGCTCACTTCTAAATACAATATAACACTACGCTAACGTAGAAATAAGCAAATATGAATTTGAAAGAATGAAAAAAGATTTAATGTAATTTATTAGAGGGTTGAAAAATGGAATATGATAATCATCGTGCAGTGAATGTACATAAAACTCACGGTCATCACCAAAATCTAGGGCACGAACACTACGGTCATTCACAAATGACATCCGACTATGAGAAGCGTTTATGGATTTCGCTTGGATTGACAATCCCAATATTACTCCTTTCACCGATTATTTAGAAATTCCTGGATATGGGTACTACATTTAAGCTATTAATAATTTTATTTTGATAATTGTGTAACTTAAGAAGAATGAAATAATTATTGACAATAATTCTACTTAAATATGTACGATAATATCAAATTTGATTTCAAAATTTTTGACAACTTCCATGATATGTGTTTTATTATTTCGCACAATGGTGTGATTTTAAATTTTAATTCAACAGTAAAAGAGATGTTAGGATTTGATAAAAAAGATATTATAAATAAAAAATTATTTGATATTATTGATAAACCTTATTTAGAGAAATCAAAAAGTATAGTAAATAACCAATTAGAGACAAAGGGGGGAAATATTTTTGTTAAGATAAAAAGAAAAACCGGGCTGGTTGATGTTGATTTAACATATATGCCTTTTACTTATAATGGTAAAAGAATTATTTTTGTACTTGCAAGGGACATAACAGAGGATAAAGATAAGGAACTTAAGTTAAGGCGTTTCTATTCAGTGGCAAATAAAACCATAAATTCAATTCAGATAACTGATGAAAATGGTAAAATTATTTATGTAAATCCTGCCTACATTAACGCTATTGGTTACAGTGAGGAGGAATTACTTGGAAAAGATCCCAAAGTTTTCGGCAGCGGAAAACATTCAAAGAAGTTTTGGGAAAATATGTGGAATACAATTAAAAGTGGTAAAGTATGGGTGGGCGAAATTGAGGATAGAAAAAAATCAGGCGAACCTTTTTATACGCAGGCTATAATATCTCCAATTACAGATGATGATGGGAAAATTACAGGTTATTTCGGGATATATAATGATATTGCAGAAAAAAAGATGCTCGAGAAAAATTTAATTCATTCCCAGAAAATGGAAAATATTGGAATTCTTGCAGCAGGAATTGCACATGAAGTTGGAAATCCACTTGCATCAATTTCAGCTTTGGTCCAGGTTGTTCAAAGAACTTCCAGTGAAGAATTTGCAATAGAAAAATTAGAATTAGTTAAAAGCCAGGTAAGAAGAATTTCTAAAACAATAAGAGATCTTGTTGATTTCTCGCGTCCTTCTAATTATGAGCTTCGTTTAACGGATATAAATAAAAATATACTGGATGCTGTTGAAATAATTAAAGCCGGAATAAAAGTGAAAAGCATTGAGTTCATTCTTAAGCTCAACTCTGAAATTCCTCCCTTATCCCTTGTACAGGATCAGATAGAACAGGTATTTATAAATATTCTGATTAATGCGATTGACGCTATTGCCGATGATAATAAGGATCTTAAAAAGATATTTATTTATACAGATATAATTAATGATAATTTAATTATTACTTTTGAGGATACGGGAATTGGCATTTATGAAGAAGATATATCTAAAATTTTTGAACCGTTTTTTACTACTAAAGAAGAAGGTAAAGGAACAGGATTAGGTTTATGGATAACATACGGAATTATAAAGAGTTTTCAGGGTGATATAAAAGTAGAGAGTACTAAAGGTGTGGGTTCAAAATTCATTTTAACATTACCTATTAATAAATAATCTGTATGAATACTAATATTTTAATTGCTGATGATGAAGAGCAGATAAGGGAACCTCTCTCCTTTGTTTTAAATAAAGAAGGATATAACTGTAAAACAGTTAATGATGGCTCCAATGCTATAAAAGCTTTACAAGAAGATAATTATGACATCCTAATTACAGATATAAAAATGCCAGGGATGAACGGGGTTGAAGTGCTTGAAAAATCAAGAGAAATATCTCCTGAAACTATAGTTATTCTTATTACTGCATACGGTTCAGTTGAAACTGCAATACAGGCATTAAGAAAAGGGGCAGCAGATTATCTTTTAAAACCTCTCGATTTTGATGAGGTGCTGGTAAGACTAAAAAATCTCATCAGGAACAAGGAGCTTTTTCGTTTTAATAAAATACTGCGTAAACAGATTAATACTAATTATAATTTTGAAAATATAATTGGTAAATCATCTGTAATGAAAAAAATATTTGAAATGGTAAAACAGGTAAGCGAAGTAAGCACAAACATTCTTATAACCGGTGCAACAGGTACAGGGAAAGAATTAATTGCAAGAGCAATTCATAACAACGGCAGCAGAAAAGATAAACCTTTTATTCCTGTAAATTGTGGAGCTATCCCCGAAAACTTATA
This sequence comes from Bacteroidota bacterium, assembly GCA_022564295.1. GTDB lineage: Bacteria > Bacteroidota > Ignavibacteria > Ignavibacteriales > Ignavibacteriaceae > BMS3ABIN03. The sequence goes on from JADFLR010000003.1 coordinate 165,952, forward strand.
TGAATCGGAATTCTTTGGTTACAAGAAAGGAGCTTTTACAGGAGCAGATTCAAATTACGAGGGTCTATTCAAGTCTGCTGATTCAGGAACCATTTTTCTGGATGAGATAGCTGAACTTCCCGAGCATATGCAGGTTAAGCTGAATAGAGTACTTCAGGAAAGAGAGATTAGACCTATAGGCTCAAGCTTTACCATAAAAATTGATGTGAGAATTTTAGCTGCTACAAACAAAAATCTAGAAGAAGAAGTAAAAAGCGGATCTTTCAGGGAGGATCTATTTTACAGGATAAATGTTGTTGAATTAAAACTTCCTTCTCTTGCAGAAAGAAAAGACGATGTTCCTCTTCTTGTTGATCATTTTATTAATAAATATAACAACGAGCTTAATAAAAGTATAATGGGAATTGATAATGAAGTTATAAAATTATTTATGAGTTATGACTGGAAAGGAAATTTAAGAGAACTCGAAAATATGATTGAAAGGGCTGTACTACTTTGTCAGGAAGATATTATAACACCAAAATATTTACCTTCACATATATTTGAAAATAAAAATGAATTGTATACGGATAATCTGAGTGAAGCTATGGAAACTTTTGAACAAAATCATATTAATGAAATTTTAATAAGAACAGAGGGTAACAAAACTGAAGCTGCTAAACTCCTTGGTGTTGATCCCTCCACCCTTTATAGAAAAATGAGTAAAAATTTAAAAAAATAATCTCCACCGAGTTTGATATTTATGTCAGCCACATTTATAACCTGACTGATTCCGGCTATCAGATTGAACTTAATAACTAATTCATCATCAGCCTTTATTAAACCAAAAAAAGCAGAGGGAGGCTCAATATTAAAATCATGCATCGATAATTTTTTAATACCTAACAGATTATATTTTCCATCAGGCAGTTTCCTAACTTTAAGGGGAATATTAACAATTCTTTTATATCCCGCAATTGTAAGATATCCTGTTATTTGTATTTCAGACCAGCCGCCAATCTCTTCTTCTGATACTATTTTACTATTTAATAACTCATACAAAATAAAGGGATTATTTTTATCCTTCATAGCTTCATACATATCATCATTCATCATTTCGTTCCTGCAATCCAGATTTTTCACAACAATTGAGACGACAACTTAAGATTCAAATTTTTGATTTCCATTAGTTATTAAATGCCAAAGTTAATACCACCTGATAATGAAAAATCAGATGTGGAATTATTTAAACCAAAAGAAGAGATAAAGCTGTAACTTAACAGCTGGCTAACAATATAACTATATCCGAGTGCAAATTGTTTTGGTGCAACAAAGCCGTTCACTAAAGTTGAATAGGAATCGTAACCAGCAAAAAGGGCATGATTTCCGTTACCAAGATAAACACCAATTCCAATGCTGAATGTTACAGGATTCGTAACATCTGTTCCTTCGGTCTTTCCAACAATTAAGTATCCAAGTTGTGTGTAGAATAAAAATCTATTAAATGTTTTTCTTAACGATAAAGCAACATTAAAGTCATATTCACCTGTTCCTATATTCAGCGAGGTGGTTGCAGTAGGAAACTTTATAAATCCATCCAGCGAAATTTCAGGCAAAACATTTTCCTGAAGAAGTAGTTTATAACTTCCATATAAATACAGGTCGCCAATACCGGCATTTAGTGAGGACATCATCCCGTTTGTGTCATCCATCATCGAACCGTACATGTTTAATTCATCATACCACATTCCACCTGTATCTTTACCATAATGCCTGTTTGGAATAAATATACCGCCAACCTGTGTAAATGAACCTTTGCTTGCAAAAACTATCGGAAGGTTCACATTCAAATTGAATCTCTGTGCCTGATATCTTAAACCGCCATAAACATAAGTAGATACATAATGTGTCCCATCAGAAAAGTTACTACCTACAACTTGCAGGGTAGCATTTCCAATAAAACTACCCTGAGCGATACTGACATTACTGAGACTAATCAGAAAAAAGACAAGACCGCTTGCTATTAGGGCTTTACTATTACTTTGCTTACCCATATTAATTCTTATCAGGGTAACTTTGCATTTGGTATTGTTGATTTAAGTAAATTATCATTCCATCATAATTTTCCATCATACCGTTCATATCTTTCATCATCTCGTTCATTTGTTCCTGCATATTTTCATCCTTCATCATACTTTCGTTCTTCATCATCTGATTCATCTGGTTAAGCATACCATCCATATTTTTAGACATGTCGTGCATATTGTTCATGAATTGCATACTTAAGGAATTCTGCATCTGGGTCATATTCTGGCTCATGGATTGCATCAGTTGATTCATCTGTCCGTTCATTTCATCCATATGATTCATCATCTGTTGCATGTTCATCATATTGTTTTGCATCATTCCCTGCATGTTCTGGAACATTCCGCCCTGCATATGCTGTGCATTAACAGAAAGTGTAAATACAATAAATACGGCAACTAACAGAGCTGACATTTTATTTAAAGGTTGAGCTATCATTTTAGGTCTCCTTACATCATTCATTGTTTAAATATTTATTAAGTTGTATAACATATCAGTCGTGTGCTGCGGTTGATAAATGTTAAAAAAATGCTAATTAACTTTAAAACCATTTTTCTCTAAGTTAGTTTTTGCTTCTTTCAGTGAAACCTCTAGAAGTTTCATTCCACATTGAGGGCATTCTCCATCCTTTATAGAAAAATTAGTAGAAATTTAAAAGAATAATCTTCACCGAGTTTGATATTTATGTCAGCCGCATTTATAGCCTGACTTATTCCGGCTATCAGATTGAACTTAATAACTAATTTATCATCAGCCTTTATTAAACCAAAAAAAGCGGAGGGAGGCTCAATATTAAAATCATGCATCGATAATTCTTTAATACCTACCAGATTATATTTTCCATCAGTCAGTTTCCTAACTTTAATGGGAATATTAACAGTTCTTTTATATCCCGCAATTGTAAGATATCCTGTTGTTTGTATTTCAGACCAGCCGCCAATCTCTTCTTCTGATACTATTTTACTATTTAATAACTCATACAAAATAAAAGGATTTTTTTTATCCTTCATAGCATCATACATATCATCATTCATCATTTCGTTCCCGCAATCCAGACTTTTCACAACAATTGAGACTACAGCTTTGGATTCAAATTTTTGATTTCCATTTCCTTCTCTTTTTAAATTATCACTTTTAATGAAAGCGTATCCGTTGATTGAACTTGTTATGCATGTAAAATCAATAATCGTCGAAGTTCCTTCAATCCATAATTTGCTTCCCGGGAGCGTTCTGTATTCAATTCCGTTTTTAATCTGCGAAAAGAGCAATGGAAATTGAATAAGAATAAAAATAATATATACAAAGTATTTTAACATTTTACATCTCTACTTTCTGTTCAGGATCATATCGAATTTTACAGTTATTTCATTTCCTGTATTCATTGTCCCAAAAAACATACTCGGAGGATCGACACCAAAATCAGTCATTAAAAGTTTTATTTCTCCCTTAAACTCAAATTTATTCTCACTGTGTTTTACAACAGTAATATTCAAATCGACTGGTTTTTTTGTTCCGGCAACCGTTAGATTTCCAGTAGCATTTATTTTTATGGAATCAATTACATTATCAAAAGAAAAAACAACTGGAGAAATAAGTTCAAAGACTATATTGGGGTTTACCTTTGCTAATAAAGCCTCTTGCATATTTTCATCCATTGATTCGTCTCCGCTATCAAGTTTCCAAACCGGAATAATAAGTTCAAGATTAGAAATCTTAAATTCCTCTTTAGAGTTATTTTCATCAACAGAACTTTCAATAATTAATGAGCTCATAAATTCTTTTGCGTTAATTGTAAAATCATGAAATGTTGAAGTCCCTTCAAGCCAAAGCTTACTTTCCGGTTGAAACCAGGATAATAATGAATTGTTATTTTGACTAAATGCTGCTGTGGATATTAAGATTGTTAATAATACTAAATAAACCAATTTTAACTTTTTCATCTCTGCTCCTAAATTGAATAATAATTTTTTACTGCTCATCGAAGTCCAAACATCATACCAAATATTCTTTTCGCATTTAAGAAATGAAAACGAAAAAACTAATCAATTCACTTTGCAACATTGCAAGTTTAATCATTCTTCCATTGCATAGCTGCAATGATCCGGGATTATAAATTTTTATGGTTTGATAAATAATATCAGTTAAACAATCAAAATCTAATATTTGACAAATTATTGATTGAATGGCACTGCGTTTGTCTACCTGCAATAGCTTTGAAACAATAAAAAGCAATTAACAATAAATTATTAACCAATTTTAGTGAGGTATAAAATGAAACAGTCTTTGTTGATATTTATCAGTTTAATATTTGTAATCTTGTTTGGTTTAACTGAGGAACAACTTGCCCAGGAGAGGGATTTACAGTACTTCCGATATCCTGATAAAAGAGGTCTTAATGTTTTTGAGACCTCTAAAAAAGATACCGTCAAATTTGATGGTTTAAAGGTGCGGATTGGTGGAGCATCAACACTTCAGTTCCAGGGTATTGACCATAGCAATGAAGCAAATATTGTAGACGACGGTGAAGGTAATAATGTTAACCAACTGATCGAGTTAAGTAATAATTTTAATCTTGCAACCGCAAATCTCGATTTTGATGTACAGCTTGCAAACGGTGTAAGAATGCATTTGAGAACATATCTTTCTTCAAGACACCATAATGAAGCATATGTAAAGGGAGGCTATCTTCAAATTGATAAACTGGATTTTATAGATAAAGGATTCCTGGATGATATTATGGATGTTGTTACAATTAAGGTTGGTCATATGGAAATTAACTATGGCGATGCTCATTTCAGAAGATCAGATAATGCTATGACTATATTCAATCCTTTTGTGGGTAATTATATTTTAGACGCATTTTCAACAGAAGTTGGCGGTGAAGTATATTTCAAAAGTCATGATATCATTGCAATGGTGGGTTTATCAAACGGAAAACTAAACCAAAGTGTAAATGACGGTGGAGCTACGAGTGTTGCATTTTTAGCAAAGCTCGGTTTTGATAAACAATTCAGCAGTAACTTTAGACTTCGTTTATCAGGTTCCGTTTATACAAATAATAAAGCTGCCCGGATATACTTATATAGTGGTGATAGAGCAGGTGCCCGCTATTACAGTGTAATGGAGAGTATAACATCTACTCGTGATAACTTCACCTCCGGGAGATGGAATCCAGGATTTGCAGATAAACTGACTGCATTTATGATAAACTCCTTTATCAAATACAACGGACTTGAACTATTCGGCACATTTGAAAGACCGGAAGGTGGGGATTTCCCTGGTGCTACTGAAACAAGAGCGTGGAATCAATTCGCTATTGATGCAGTCTACAGGTTTGGAATGGAAGAGAATTTCTATGCTGGAATAAGGTATAATACTGCTAGTGGTAAACTTGCCAATAGCGATCCAAATGAAGTAACTATTAACCGGGTTCAAGCAAGTTTAGGATGGTTTTTGACTAAGAATATTCTAGTAAAATTTGAATATGTAAATCAAACTTATGATGACTTCCCCTTAGATAATATTCATAGTGGGGCAAAATTTAGCGGGTATGTAATTGAAACCGCTATTTCATTCTGATAATACTTTAACTGACAGGGTTGTCTTAAAAAACAACCCTGTTTTTTATGAATAGTTTTTATTGTAAAAATATTTTTTAAAATTATTTGAATTTCTCAAACATTTAGAAACTTATGAAAAATATACTTTTTTATAGTTCAGATATTATGTTTAGTAATAGCTTTTTAATTTATTTACAAAATAAATTTAATGTTACAATAACAACAAACATAGATGACTTCAAATTGATCTTTTGTCATACACATTCCGATATTATTATTATGGATATAGAGCCTTCAAAAGCAATAGAAATAATTTGTAAAGATATCCATCATATAAAAAGTAACATTCCCATTATCCTTACTTATGTTTTTAATAACAGGATAAAAGACTTCGATGACAGAATAAGAAAATATGTCAGATCAATATTTTATAAGCCTATTGATATAGATGAAATAACAAATAAGCTTGATAGCTTAGCATTTAAGAAGACTTAAAATGAAAAATCTATATATTGAAGTAATTCTGATTCTAATTTTTACTATTGGGATAGATTTTGCACATGAATATCACAAAAATAAAAAACAAATACGGTTACAGTAGTTAATTGTTATACTAGGAATTAGTATCTTGGCTCTATTCCAGTCTGCCGGTCGCATTCACAATGATACTCCGCAGGTAAAACGATTTCCATTGGATATGCTGAAAATAGATATGCGCGTGGTGAAATAAGCATAGATGAATTTGAAAGAATGAAAAAAGATTTAATGTAACTTTTTAATCCGATAATTTAGAAGGAGAATGACTATGTCTTACTATTTTTCAAAAAAACTGGATTTGGGGTTTGAGGAGGCAATAGAAAAAGTAACGGAGGCTTTAAAAAGCGAGGGCTTCGGTATCCTAACAGAAATTGATGTAAAGGAAACATTAAAAAAGAAGCTGGATGTGGACTTCAGACCCTATAAAATTTTGGGTGCTTGCAATGCACCGTTTGCACATAAAGCTCTTGAAGCGGAAGATAAAATAGGAGCGATGCTTCCTTGCAATGTTATCGTTCAGCAGCTTGAAGACGGAGTTGAAGTTGCAGCTGTCGATCCGGTTGCATCCATGATGGCAGTTAAAAACGATCAATTGGGTGAAGTTGCTTCAACTATACAGAGTAAACTGAAAAGTGTAATTAAAGGGTTATAGTGAATGAGCTATCTAACTTTTTAAGGTGTTTTAAAAGTGATGAACCGATTCGGCGGAATGTAGTTTGGTTGGTTTTTCTGGATTATGTTGCTTGCTCTTTTTGTATGGTTTGTCATCAAACTTCTACAAAGATTAAAGAATAACGATCTAAATACTTACTATAATATTTCTTCAGCAGATTTAGCAAAAAACACAAAAGGTGAGGAGAAAAGAAATAGTATTGAAAAAATAAATAATTAATGCAAGGATAATTAAAATATCTTCATATATTGGCGCATTAAAATTTACTCTGGATTTGTAGTATTTATTTAATAATTACTTACAATTAGGATTCTTGCAAAACCAATAAAACTACCTTAAATACCTCTTGCAATTCTGCAAGATTTTCAAATATACATCTTGCAATTCTGCAAGACCTTCAAATAAATTAAAAAAACGAAGTGGCTGTAACTGCTTATAATTCATTGAGTTAAGGATTTTCAATCATTGAATATTTCCTTGGCACAATTGTATAGTAGCATTAATAAAACATTTAAACTGCTAATAAATATCAAATAAGAAAAAGGAATTAAATTATGCAAAAGATACTAAAATGCGCACTGTTTTCAGTTAGTTTTCTGTCTTTATTTATTTTGTTCGTAGCAGCTACGTTCAATGAAAATGGTTTCGGAGGAGGAGATGACTGGAAAGCCCCTGCTTCGGTAAAAACTCTTGAAAATCCTCTTGCAAAATTTAAAGGTAATTCCAAAATAACCAATCTTGGCAAATCATTGTATACACAACAATGTGCAACTTGTCATGGAGATTCGGGTTTAGGTGACGGTTCATCAGCAAGATATTTACAAAAGTATCCAAGAAACCTAACTACATCAGAATTTCAATCTCAAACTGATGGTGAAATTTTCTGGAAAATAGTTAACGGTAATTCACCGATGCCTACTTTCAAAGATATATTAACTGAAAAACAAATGTGGATAGTAGTTAACTATCTGCGCACACTTGCTTCTAAATAACTCATTATAAAAATATTAAGAAATAGCTTGAAAGGAACTAAACGTGAAGAAGGTTAAAATATTAATTGCATTTATTCTATCTTTTATGCTATCACAATCGTTGATGGCCCAAAAGGAACAGAAGTCTCTTCTAACGGGGTACGGTTTTACTAATCTGGAAATAGAAAGTGACGATCCTGCTCAGTTTAAAATTGGATTTAATCCTATATTCCTATGGAGTATAAATAACAATATTTTATTCGAAAGTGAACTTGAGTTTGAGATTGAAGATAACAGTACTGTTGTTGTTATAGAGTATGCACAAATTATGTACATAGCTAACGCATATATGACTTTTGGTGCCGGTAAGTTTTTAAGCCCAAATAATATATTTTCTGAACGCTATCACCCGGCATGGATAAATAAATTACCGAATATGCCATTAGGATTGTCTGCTCATTCTGGCGCACAATTATTGGCCGGAACACAGGTTGGTTTACAGGTAAGAAGCGGAATTCCTGTGGGGTCCTCAAAAATTGTTTACGCTTTATATGTTTCAAATGGTCCGGCATTAATTGTTGACGAGGATGAGGATATCCACGGAGAGGGTGGCGGTGATGAAGATCCGCACGGAGAAATTGAAGAAGGAGGACATCACGGTGCAACAGGCCCGCTTAGTTTTAGTAATATACCAGATAATAATAGCGATAAAGCTATCGGTGGTAGAATCGGATTTATCCTATTCCCTGAATTGGAAATTGGTTATGGATTTGAAACTGCAAGAGTAGGAACTGATGATACCGAATTTAGTGATGTAAGGTCATTTAACAACGTTGTTGATCTATCGTATGTGCAAGATATTAAATCTCTTGCCGGTAAGGTTGATGTTAGAAGCCAATTTACCTGGTTGAATGTTGATAATCCGGGAATAGATCACTTAAATTACGAAAACAACAGTACTGCCTGGTATGCTCAATTTGCATATCAGCCTTATTATATAGAAAGCTCATTTTTACAGAATTTAGAATTCGTAGTTCGTTACGATCAAATAGACTTGCCTAAAGAGGCCGAATTGAATACTGATCAAAATAGGATTACAGTTGGCGTCAATTATTGGCTCAATCATAGCACGGTAATTAAGTTCGCTTACGGAAATATAACTTCAGAACATGAAGATGGGAGTGAATCAGAATCAACACTTATCTTCCAGATAGCAATGGGATTTTAAAATCATTAAGGAAAATTTAACATGAAGAATAAAATATCAAAAATATTGTTTGTTAGTTTAGTTGTCGCATTTATTCTTATTGTGTTGGGCTGTGCTGCAGACCTAACAAATGCGAATAAACCAGGCGCACTACTATGGGGAGAGAATTGTGGCCGCTGCCATAACGTTCGCCCGCCTTCAAGCCTTACAGATTCTGAATGGGATGTTGCAGTTTTGCATATGCGAACAAGAGCAAACCTAACCGAAACTGAAGCGGAGAAGATAGTAGTGTTCTTAAAAGCGGCGAATTAATAATAGTGGGGCAACCCCCCGCTGATTAACAGGCGATTGATATAACACCAATCGCCTTTTTTATTTTGAACGATATACTCCTTAATTAAACACCAATATTATTCATCCCTAATTAATTTTTTAATAGTGTGCGTTTATTTGTTACAATTATACTTACTATCCTTTTGTTGTAAATCAACCAACACCAAGTGCAACAACAATCACTAAGCTTAACACTTAATTCTATTAACCGTTTAAAGGTTTCTTTCCAAATATTAAAGAAACTTATTTTAGTGGTATTGCAGATTTTTATACATTATTTATGATGGTTTGAAAATGGAAATATTATGATAAACTTGCACAAGCTTATTTAGCAAGTTTTAATTTTAATATTGAGAGGGTTAGCAAAAACAAAAAAAATAGAAATGGATTTACCTGCCAGTTTGGCTTTTTGCCAGGATGTTTTGCAAAGGAGAAATTTTTAGTTCGGTAACTAAATATAATTTGCCCTGTTTGTAAAGCGGGACTTTTTTTATATAATTACGAGGAATAGAAAATGTCACAAATACCAAAACGATATCTGAAGTTCAAAGAAGATTATTCTGATGTTGCAGCTGCTTACGAATCAATGGGCGATGCTGTTCACAATGCAGGTCCGTTAAATGAAAAAACACGAGCATTAATAAAACTTGCAATTTCAACAGGCGCACAATTGGAAGGAGCAGTTCATTCGCACGTAAGAAAAGCAATAAATGTAGGTGCGTCGAAAGAAGAAATACGCCAGGTAGCTCTACTTGCTTTACCAACAATAGGGTTACCTTCGATGATGGCAGCATTAAGCTGGATTGACGATATTATAGAAGTAAATTAAATAACTAAATTTATCGGGCTGTTAAATAGCAAGTCTTTATATGATGAAGATATAATTCAACTTATTTTCGAAAAACTATAATTTAATAAAGAGAACCACCCTAAGGTGGGGGAATTATTATCTTACATAAAAATCATATGTTAAGTATTGGTGGATGATGGAAAAGAAATTAACACACACGAACAAAAACGGTAAAGCTAATATGGTTGATGTTTCCGATAAGGAAATATCAATCCGAACTGCTGAAGCTTATTCCGAAGTGAGAATAAGTGATGACGTTTTTAAAGCAATTAAAGAAAACAATATTAAAAAAGGCGATGTACTTACGGTTGCAAAAATAGCAGGAATTCAGGCAGCTAAAAAAACCGCAGAACTCATTCCGCTTTGTCATAACATTTTCATAACTAATATTGATGTTGAACTGCAATTAAACGAAGAGAAAAAACGTGTTGAAATAAAATCGTTTGCCAAAACAAAAAGTACAACAGGAATTGAGATGGAAGCATTAACAGCAGCTTCTGTGGCAGCGCTTACTGTTTACGATATGTGCAAAGCTATCGATAGATCAATGGTTATTTCGGAAACAAAACTGATTTCAAAAACAGGCGGAAAGAGCGGCACGTATAAACTTGATGATTCAAATAATAAATGAGAGTACAAGGAATACTCATTTGGAATACAACAAAGTGGTTGAACAATCAAATCTGAATTAAAATGATATCATTTGACGAAGCGTATAAAATTATTGAAAAAGGTTTTAACGAAATAAAACCTGAAACTGAAAAAGTATTATTGGAAAGATCTTTGCACAGAACTTTAGCCGAAGACGTTATTGCCGATGTTGATCTTCCGCCATTCAATAATTCTGCTATGGATGGAATTGCAGTTAAGTATAATGAGAATATTAATGAGTGGAAAATAGTTGGAGAAATTTCTGCTGGAAATTATGAAGAGTTTGAACTGAACAATAACTCCGCAGTTACAATAATGACGGGAAGCAGATTGCCTGAATTTTGCGATACTATAATTCCTGTTGAAGACATTGAACTAAACAAAGATACTGCTTCACTTAAAGAGGACGCCCAATTTAGAAAAGGTATGAGCATCAGAAAAAAAGGGAGCGACCTGGCAAACGGAGAATTGGCAATTCCGAAAAATACTTTTTTAAAACCAAGACATCTTGCGGCGGCAGCTTCCTGTGGTAAATCTGAACTAAGTGTTTACAAAAAATTAAATGTTGGAGTGATGGCAACCGGCGATGAGTTAATTCCTGTTAATGAAAAACCATCCGGGGATAAAATAAGAATATCAAACACTTATTCCTTACTTGCAGTAATTGATGAGTTGAACATGAATGCAGTAGATTTGGGAATTGTTTCAGATGAAAAGATATTACTGCTGCAAAATATTGCAGATGCACTTAACAGCAATATCGATATTTTAATTACAACGGGAGGTGTTTCCGTTGGCAAATTTGATTATGTAAAAGATGTTTTTGAAGAGATAGGCGTTGAAATAATATTTTGGAAAGCAGCTATAAAGCCGGGCAAACCTATTGTGTTTGGAACATTTAATTGTGGCGGTCACTCAAAACTTATTTTCGGACTACCGGGAAATCCTGTTTCGAGTTTGGTTAATTTTGAAATTTTCATTCGGGAAAACATCAATAAATTATACAATCAACCAAAACGGGATTACATTGAAGCTGTTCTTCAAAACAATTTGAAAAAGATAGATATGAAACGTCATTTTATGAGAGGTATTTTATCAACGACAACAGATGGAAAGAATGAAGTAAGTTCGGAATTCACCCAGTCATCAGGCAGCCTGGTGGAAATGAGCAAGGCGAATTGTTTGATGATAATTGAAGAAGAAACAATAAATCCGATGAAAGGAAAAATTGTAAAATGTATGATGATATAACAGCAATTATTTTATCGGGTGGTAAAAGTTCAAGAATGGGAACAAATAAATCTTTTTTGAAGATAGGCAATAAAACCGTAATTGAGAGAATGCACGATTTACTGCAAAGCATGTTTAATAATGTAATTCTTATAACAAACGAACCCGATGATTATAAATTTCTCGGTGTTCCAATTTATGAAGACATCTTCCGGCACAGAGGTCCTTTAGCCGGAATTCACTCGGGGCTAAAACATTCCAAAACAAATATAAATTTTATTATCTCCTGCGATCTGCCTTTAATGACAAAGGAAATGATAAATTATTTGATGGAATATAAAACCAATAAATTAATAACGGTTGCAAAAGCAGATGGATTTATTCAGCAACTTGCCGGAAAATATTCAAAGGATTGTTTAAGTGATGCAGAAGAAATATTAAAAGCTCAGTTAGAAGTTGAACTAAGAGACCATGCACAAATGAAGAGACGCTGCAACGTATTAAAATTAATTGACCAGATAGGTGCTGAAATAATTAATGCTGAAATGCTTCCCTTTTATAATGAGGATCTATATTTCAATATGAATAAAACTGAAGATTACGAACTACTTCTACAAAAATTACAAGTTAAGAACTTTAGTTAAGGTTAATGATATTTAATCAAGATTGCTCGATATCCTTAATATTCTTAGGATATTTATAAAAACGCTTTGAGTTATTAATTTTTATGGGTATTATTTTAAAAAACTATATTATTATATGGTTTGCAGTCTCGCAACCAATGAGTCAATGCTTGAAGAATTCCGCTATTCGAACGAGCCTCATAGCATCCTTATTAATGCTCGTTGCATCATCTCAAACATTATCACAAGAAGTGACGCCGGCAAACCACAGTTATATCCTGCAACTACTCGACTCATCATATGTCTTCGTCCACTGGAAAACAAAATGGAAGGAGCATCTTCCTTCTATGACCTTGGAGCAATTCACCCTGTATCGGGAGAGTGAGATTGAAATAAACACTCATTCCAAGAAATCGCCGCTTGAGTATTTTCTGAGTAAACCTAACCTGGCGTTTTTCTCATTCTCTCCCAATGGTCTGCTGGCGGTTTCCTCAAGTGAGAGCTGGTCCATTTTTAAAAGGGACGGATTCTACCACGTGGGATATGATGACAGTTCAGTGTTGCGTCTTTATGACTTCTCAAAAGAAGAATCTTATGTCGTCGTCCATTCCGGACTATATGGTCCTGGCTTCCACGGTTTTGCATGGCTCAACGATAATCTCTTAGTTGCTGTTGGCGCTATCTGGGACCTGGCTAAAGAGCGTGACGACTACGACCAAGTTGCACCGGCAGCTTTCGTGTTTGATTTTGCAAAGATGTGGGTCTCCATGTACAGAGGAAACAATGTACCTGCAAAGGATTACTACAAGAACAGACCCAGAGGACTCTCGTTTGAGACAAAATTAATGTTTGACTATCGTCCTGATTCAGAATAAGTCAGTTCAATGTATTAAAATTAATTGACCATGTAGGTGCTGAAATCATTAATGCAGAAACCCTGCCGTTTTATAATGGAGACCTCTATTTTAATATGAACCGTACCGAAGATTATAATTTGCTGCTGAATAAATTGAGATTAAAAGAGAAATAAGCTATTTTGTACCCGCGCCTATCCTAAAGGGATACGTTTTGCACCGGCAGGCAGGTATGTACAGATAAAAACCCCCTTTCTGAATGACTACAATACTGGCTTGGGATGTTCCGATTTTTCGGTGGGTAGGAAATGGTCGGAGATGATTTTATATGAAATTAGGATATTACGATTTAATTCACGGTTTATATAACGACTTTAAAGTTGTATAGAAACAAGGTTAGCTAAAAAGAGATAATCATATGAAAAAAGAATGTCCAATTTGTTTCTTCCCAACATATTATTATGATGTTCTCGGATCTGGTACTCATAATTACAAGATTAGATGTTATAAATGTGGGGAATATATTCTCGGCGATGAAGCTGAATATTATTTGAAAGAAAATCCCTTAGACTTACAAGAATCCTCAAATCTTTCTGGATGGTTAACATCAAACCAAAATTTTACTTTTTATAGGCAAGATATAATAAGATTAAGAAAATTGAAATCATTATATGCTGATGAAAAAGCTGAATTATTATTTAGAGAGATTGCAAAAAAATATCCTACTCCTGGTGATAACATTCCTGATATTTTTCAGCTTATATCTAAAATTGTTGACCTAAGAAGAAAAGAAGAATTCCCAAACATTGGTGGGCTTAACGAAAATAACGTTAAACTCGGATTGTGTTTTTATGCTCACTCAAGGAGCCAAAGTATAAAAGAATTTGGATACTTGTTAATTACATATCTAATTGAGCATAAAGGAATACTAATAAAAGATGGAAACTATTTTAGAATAACCCCCAACGGATGGAGTTTTTTCAATCATTTACAAAATCCAAATCAAGCAAGCTCTATTGCTTTCATTGCAATGAAGTTCGAGGAGAAATTAAAAGAGTATTCAGATGATTGGTTTGAAACAGCTATAAAGAATGCTGGTTATAGACCTATTCGAATTGATAAATATGAGCATATTAATTTAATCGATGATGAAATTATTGCAAATATTCGTAAGTCAAAATTTATCATCGCCGATTTTACATATAATTCCCCTGGTGTGTATTATGAAACAGGTTATGCACGTGGATTAAATATTCCGGTTATAAATTTATGTAATAAAGAATGTTTTGAGAGCGAAGAAAATAAAGTCCATTTTGATACTAATCATTATCAATTCTTGTTATGGGAATGGGATAAAGGTGAGGATCTTAGCAATAGACTAAAAACAAAAATAGAAGCAACAATTGGGAAAGGAGATTTTTTAGAAAGTGATGGCTAACCCGCCGCTCAACACGTCTACCTAAAAACGAGCAGTAACCTGCTCTAACTATTTCGCTTAATAATAATTCCTTTTAATCAACCTTGTACTTAATGATAACGGGATTAATATCCATAACAGCATGAAAACAATTGAAATAATTTACCAGTATCAAATTAATTTTTGTCTAGTGGAAAATATAATTAAATATAATGCGGTTACTGGGTAATTTCGGTTATGTCAATCCATTCAGTAGTTTCGTGCTTTTTATCAAGCCGCTCATCAAACAACTTCCCAATCTCTGCACCAATAATAAATACCACGGCAGTATAGTAAATCCAGAAAGCTACTACAACTCCTAAAGCATAAGCACCGTAAATTCTGCTAAATGTTGTAAAACTTGCAAGATACATACCGAAAAGCACTTTAGCCCCAACCCATAATACAGCAGCCCACAACGCACCGATTAATACAGAACGCTTGCGAATTTTTACAATAGGCATAAATTTATACATTAAAGAAAAGAGAAAATACATTATAATGAATGAAATGGAAGTAGAGAAAAATTGATGAAATATCGGTTTGTTAAAGAATTGAAGATATGGTGTTGCATCTGCAAATGAGCGGAAAAAATCTACCAAAGGCAGCAGCATTGTTGTGATAAAAAACGCAAGAACAACGGAAAGAATAACAATAAAATCCCGAAGCTTACCTAAAAATATGTTCATATCAAGATCAGTCCCAAAAACTTTATTGAGTACCGTTCTTAAACTGCTTGCAAAACCACTGGCGGCAAAAAATAAACCAATTATTCCTACAAAACCGGCGAGGTTTCTAAATTCCACAACTTCGCTGACTCTGTCAAAAATAATTTGTTTGGCAAAATCTGCATAACCTTCGTACGGAATAACTGTTTCAATTAAAGTTATAATTTGTATTTCAACTTCAGCAGAATTGAGGAACTTACCAAGGAGCCAAAATATAATTAGCGTAAAAGGTATGATACATACAAAAAGAGAAAACGCCAGCCCACCGGAAAGTAAAAAAACATGATGTCGGTCAACCCGGTAATATAATCCGCCAAAATAATGTCTGGAAAATGCTTTAAATTTATGCCAGGATGGTTTCAGATGAAGAATGAATCGTATTTTTCGGAAATATTTATAGAGTTTTGAAGCCCTGATTTTATTTAATATCTTATTTTTCACTGTTCATTATATCTGGAATTGTGTTGTAATAAAGATCAGATATTTTATTTAACTCTAAATCAATTTCATCATTTATTTTGAAACTTTCCCCTCCTACTTTACCAAGATAAGTAAACGACTGATTAAATTCCTTCAGCTTTGATTCAAAATATTCTTTGTTGTTTGTTGATACTGATACAACTATTCTCGACTGGCTTTCTGAAAATAATGAGAAATCTGTTCTTGTTATTATGTGAATTTTAACTTCCGCACCGAGCATTTTCTCCTCATTAATTATACAGCACTCAGCCAAACAGCAAGCTATTCCACCTTCCGATACATCGTGAGCAGATTTTATAAGATCATCTTTAATTAAAGATAAAAGAGAATCATGTAAAAGTTTTTCAACCGGTAGATTAATTTGAGGTGAATCACCCGCAACCTTTTTGTGAATTACTTTCAAGTATTCGCTGCCGCCGAGTTCTTCTTTATCTTCACCTAATAAATAAATTAGATCGCCTTCATTTTTAAAATAAGATGTAGTAATGTTTTTCAAATCTTCAATCAAGCCAACCATTCCAATAGTTGGTGTGGGATAAACTGCAGTATCGGGTGATTCATTATAAAAGCTGACGTTTCCGCCAGTAACAGGTGTCTCAAAAAACCTGCATGCCTCGCCCATTCCTTCAATCGCTTTTGTAAATTGCCAGTAAACATCAGGTTTGTAAGGGTTGCCGAAATTCAAGCAGTTTGTTATTGCCAAAGGAATTCCTCCTGAGCAAACAATGTTTCTGGCAGCTTCGGCAACAGCTATCTTTGTTCCTTCTTTAGGGTTAAGATAAACATAACGCGCGTTGCAGTCGGTTTTCATTGCAAGCGCTTTGTTGGTTCCTTTTATATAAATCACAGCGGCATCGCACCCGGGACCGACTATTGTATTTGTTCTCACCATCGAATCATACTGTTCATATACCCATTTTTTAGAAACTATGTTAGGTGAAGAAAAAACTTTAACAAAAACTTCCTGAATGTTTTCAGGTTTGGAAAGTGAAGAAAAATCAAACACTCTTGTTTCTTTTAAATACGAAGGCTCTTTTTGTTCTCTCGTATAAACAGGTGCACCTCCACCAAGAACAAGATCAAAAGGTGGAAGAACTGCTTTTGTTTCTCCTTCGTATTCTACTTCAAGCATTCCGTCCTTCGTAACTTCACCAATAATTTCGCAATGAAGATCCCATTTTTCAAAAACTTTTTTCACCCTGTCTTCGTAACCGTTTTTAACCACGCACAGCATTCTTTCCTGGCTTTCGGAAAGCATGATTTCATAAGCGCTCATTCCATCTTCACGCAAAGGAACTTTATCGAGATTTATTTTCATTCCGGATTTACCTTTTTTACTCATCTCCGTTGTTGAACAGGAAATTCCAGCAGCACCCATATCCTGTATTCCTATAAGCCAGCCGTTTTTAATAATTTCCAAAGATGCTTCGAGTAAAAGTTTTTCAGTAAACGGATCACCAACCTGAACAGAAGGACGTTTTGCTTCCGATTTTTCTGATAACTCTTCAGAGGCAAATGTAGCACCGTGAATTCCATCTCTTCCCGTTGATGAACCAACAATCATAACAGGATTGCCTTCGCCTTTTGCAATTGCACTTGCATACTGTTTCTTCTTCACTATGCCAACCGCCATTGCATTCACAAGCGGATTGCCCTGATACGATTCATCAAAATAAACTTCTCCGGCTACAGTGGGAACACCAAAACAGTTTCCGTAATCGCCGATTCCTTTCACCACACCTGCAAAAAGATAACGTGTTCGTGCATCTTCAATTGAACCGAAACGAAGTGAATTGAGTGAAGCAATTGGGCGGGCACCCATAGTAAAAATATCTCTCATTATTCCGCCTACTCCTGTTGCAGCACCTTGATACGGCTCAACAGCAGAGGGGTGATTGTGACTTTCAATTTTAAATGCCACAGCAAGGTTATCACCGATATCAACCAGTCCGGCATTTTCTTCTCCTGCTCCAACGAGTAACTTTCCACCTTCACGGGGAAGTGTTTTTAGTAAAGCAATTGAGTTTTTATAACTGCAGTGCTCACTCCACATTACGCTGAAAATACCAAGTTCGGTAAAAGAAGGTGTTCTATCTAAAATCTTAAGTATTCTGTTATATTCTTCTTCGTTAAGCCCGTGCTCCATTGCGAGTTCAAGAGTAACTTCGGGTTCTTTCATTAAAAATTGATTTATTTCTAAAATGTGATTATTAAAATGTGAAATATAGTAGATTTGAAGCCTACTCCCCAACCTTTATCATGGGGAAGTAGAAAACATTGCATTTCTAAACTAATACTTATATTTTATGTGTAAAAGACTGTGTAAATTATTGTGTGAAAGGAGACAAGAATGCCAACCAATTTAGCAATAGATGATAAATTAATAAAGGAAGCCGTAGAAATCGGTAAGCATAAGACTAAAAAAGCAGCAGTAACAGAAGCTTTGCAGGAATATATTCTGAAGCGTAAGCAGACAATGGTTCGTGAAATATTCGGAAAGATTGATTATGATGTAAGCTATAATTATAAAAAACAGCGGAAAGTAAAATGAAGGTTATTGTAGATACAAGCATTTGGTCTTTAGTTCTAAGAAGAAGAAAAAAACCACAAACCAAGACGAGCGATAAAATTCTAAAATTAATTGATGAGGGTAGAATTGTAATCCTCGGACCAATTAGGCAAGAAATTTTGTCCGGTATTAAAATCAAAAAGCAATTTGAATTACTCAAAGTTTACTTGAAGGCATTCCCCAATTTAAATTTGGAAATAAAAGATTATGAATTAGCAGCAGAGTTTTTTAATATTTGTAAAGCAAAAGGTGTGCAGGGATCAAACACGGATTTTTTAATTTGTGCGGCAGCGGTGAATAACAATTTCAGTATTTATACTTCCGATAAAGATTTTAAATTGTTTAAAAACTACATTCCAATTCAATTAGAAAATATGTAATCCTTAATCTAGCATAGATTATTGATGGGCTAAAAACTCCTCCCAAATTTTATAAAGCTGGTATGTTGCATAAATATCCCTTGAGCAATAGATGGCAATGTCTCTCAGTCTTCCGGCTTCGTACAAATTTTTTACTTCCATCCCGGATATTTCTTTTGTCTTGGGTGATTCGATTCCAAATGCGTTGCAGTAAAAATCGAGATTGAATTTTCTTGTTAATCCGTAAAAGGTGAATTGCTCAAGAAGATCGATATGAGATTTTTTATCATACCTCCTGCCGACAAGGTTTTTGCTTGGTTTTATCTTCAGCATTGCGGAGCGTATCATTAAAAAAGGTATATCAAAATTTCTTCCGTTAAAAGTTACAACCTGGTCAGTTACTTCAATAATTTTCCATAAGGATTTTAACATTTCTTCTTCTATTAATCCTTTGTAGTGAATCTGCTGGTCTTCAGAAAACCACTCCTCGGCTTCTGCACTTTCGTAATAAACGAATGATTTATTTTTATCAATATCATAAATACCGATCGCAACACACTTTGCGGTTAAGGGATATAGGCTTGTGTAACGAATCGCCTGATCAGTCTGTTCTTGTTTTTTGCCGGGGTCAGTTTCCTTTTCAGCATAGCGCAGCAGATATTCCTGCTGGCTTTCGGAAAGTGATTCAAAAGGATAGGCACAGGTTTCAATATCGAGAACTATTTTTCGCATAATGCCTCCCAATTAATTTAGGTGATTATATACTTGACACATACAATTAGAAATATTATAAGCCGATTACATCGGGTCTTTTTTTCATATAGTCCCAATAAATCGGAATTATCGTATAAGAAACCCCTTTTGGGGTTGATATCTGAGAAGTTATCTCAATTATTCCCAATGAATGTAGACTATCTGCGGTTGAATTTCGTAAACTTAATCGTAGAGTTCTTGCATCTTCATTATAAAATCTACGCAATAATTCCTTTTCGTTTTCGGTTAAGCCAGATAAACGATAATGAATTTCTTTCAGGGTTAATTTTTCTGTTTTTTGTTCGCTGTTTTGGGCTTGAGAAGAAGGTACGGTTTTCTCAATAGTTTTAGGGAAAAGAAAGTGATAAACGATTGAATATAATAATACCAATATGGATAATATCAGTAGAATCAATAACCACTTATAAGATATTGCTTTTTCTACATAAAGATAGAATGAATCGTTTATTTGTGATAAAAGATATGCTATTACAACACATATCAGCGTTATTAATATATTTGATACTATGTGTAATTTTTCTTTTGACACGAAGTACAATATTAGGGATGTTATGAAACTTTCATTTATTGTGTTCTCAATATTTTTACAGAAGTTTCAATCATTTTAACCTTCCGTAAAAATTCATCAGTTAACGGAGTGGATTTTCCGGTAAGTGGATCAACATGAACAGAAATACCCGCTCCCTCCGCAATTATCACTTTTGTTTTTGAATTTTCAACGATATGTTCAAATCCGAAACTCGAATGTTTAATATAGGATATTCTTGTATAAATATTCAGCTCATCATCAAAAAAAGCGGGTTTAAAATAATTTATTTCGTTATGAACCATATAATACAAACTCTCTTCGGAAAAGATATTATCATCAGGCAATAATCCAGCATCCATTGCATATTGAATTCTCGCCTGCTCGAAATAGTTGAAGTAAACAGCGTTATTTACAATGTGCAGCATATCAACTTCGTTAAATTTTACTTTTACTTTGTTGATGTGATGAAAATCTGATATGTTTTTAGTTGGCTGCATGGATATAATAATTTTACTTTAATAATGAATTGTCATTCAGCAAGAATCCTGTTAATTTTTTTCGGGTAAAGTTTATTTATGATTTTCATTTCAATAACAAGTTCCTTTCTGGATGACAGAGATTTGCTTTAACTGCCTTTTGTTTTTCTTACCGTTTGTTCGATTATGTCCCACATCTCTTCGGGAACCATTTCGAGCATATTAAACTGTCCTGCACCTTTTAGCCACTCACCTCCATCTATCGTAATAACTTCACCGTTTATGTATGCAGAAAAATCAGAGACGAGATATGCTGCAAGATTTGCAAGTTCCTGGTGTTCACCAACTCTTTTTAAGGGGACTTTTTTTGCAAGGTCAAATTTATCTTTCATATCGCCGGGTAGTAATCTATCCCATGCACCTTTTGTGGGAAATGGTCCTGGTGCAATTGCGTTAAAGCGAATTCCGTACTTTGCCCATTCAACTGCAAGCGAGCGTGTTAATGCCAGCACTCCGGCTTTTGCAGCAGCAGATGGAACTACGTAAGCAGAACCTGTAAAGGCATAAGTGGTAACAATATTTAAAACTGTTGCTTTCTGTTTTTCTTTAATCCAATGCTTACCGAATGCAAGTGTGCAGTTGTAAGTCCCTTTCAATACAATATTTATGATTATATCAAAAGCACGATGGGAAAGGCGTTCGGTTGGACTAATAAAATTTCCCGCAGCATTATTCAAAAGCACATCGACTCTGCCAAATTTATCAACGGATGTTTTTAATAAATTTTCTACAGAACTATAATCAGTTACATCACATTGAACAGGAAGGACATTTCTATCATAACTTTCTGATAATTCTTTTGCAGTTGCTTCAAGTACATCCATCTTTCTGCTTGCAATAATAAGATCGGCACCAAGCTCAACAAAGTATTTTCCCATCGCTTTGCCTAGTCCTGTACCACCCCCGGTTATAACAATTACTTTATCTTTAAGTGAATCTTCTTTTAGCATTGATGTTTTGTATTGTTGATTTTGCATGTTTTAATTTTTGATATTAATAATTGTTTAATTAATGGCACACAGATTTATTATGATAGATATGATTCTTTAAGATCAAATCAAATCATAATGATCTTGAAGGTCAGCGTTCTATAACTTTTACTTTACAGGTACCTATTCTAAATTAAAAGCAATACTTATCAGCTTCAATCAGCTTATCGGCAATTTCTCTTCTTAACTTTGTTGTGTTAACAAGTTCATGCTTTGTAAAGCGTTTTAATCCGAGCATCAGCATTTTCAAATCATCGCCTTCGGCAAAAGCAGTTATTGCATGTTTACCGTAAAGATTTATCCTTTCCACTGCATCGCTTATATAAACTCTGGTCATATTGATATATGGCTGTAATTCCGATTCACTTTTTAATTTAGAAAGTTTCATCGTTCTTAAGTATGCAGATTCACAAACAAACACTTCAATCATCATATCTGTTATGTTCATAATTATTTCCTGTTCATCCTTTAAGTTTTCCATCAGCTTTTGAACAGCAGCACCTGCAATAACCAATATCGCCTTTTTAGCATTCTGAATTGCTTTTAATTCAGCCGCAAGAAGTTCATCTGATTCTTCACCAAATTCCGGAATAGACATTAATTCTTTTTGAACAGCAAGAGCCGCTCCCATAAAATCAATTCTACCTTTCATTGAACGTTTAACAAGCATATCAACTGTTAAAAGGCGATTGATCTCATTTGTACCTTCGAATATTCTGTTTATTCTTGCATCCCTGTATGCTCTCGCAGCAGGATATTCTTCTGAATAACCATAGCCCCCAAGTACCTGCACTGCTTCATCAACAACATAATCAAGCATTTCAGAACCATATACTTTAAGCATTGCACATTCAATAGCGTATTCTTCAGCAGCTTTAAGCGCTGCTTCTTCATACTTCATTCCCTCTTCCTGTAAATACTGAATTTTACTATAGATCATATCACTTACTCTAAATGTTGCAGATTCCGAGACAAAAATTCTTGTTGCCTGTTCTGCTAATTTATATTTGATTGCACCAAAACTTGATATCGGCTGATTAAATTGTTTCCTTTCGTTTGCATAAGCAATATTCATTGTGGCAATTTTTTTTGCACTGCCAGTTGTCATCGCACATAATTTAAATCTGCCGATGTTAAGAATGTTAAAAGCAATGTAATGTCCTTTACCAATTTCACCTAATACATTTTCAACCGGAACTTTTACGTTATCAAGAAAAAGTGCACGTGTGGATGATCCTTTGATTCCCAATTTATTTTCCTCTTCACCGCGGTTAAATCCTTCCGAGTCAGCATAAATTATAAAGCATGTAAACTTATCACCATCTACCTGCGCAAAAGTTATAAGGATATCTGCAAATCCGCCGTTGGTAATCCACATCTTTTGTCCGTTTATAATGTAAAACTTTCCATCATCGGTTAATGTAGCGGTTGTTTTTGCAGAAAGTGCATCGGAGCCGGATGTGGGTTCGGTAAGGCAATAAGCTGATTTCAACTCGCCGCTTGCTAATTTGGGAAGATATTTTTTCTTCTGTTCTTCCGTTCCGTAATAAAGAATTGGAAGTGTACCAATTCCAGTATGGGCAGCAAAGGCAACACTAAATGAATAGCTTGCACCCATCTCCATTAACAGTGCAGTACTTGTATTAAAACTTGCACCGAGTCCACCATATTCTTCCGGAACGGCAGCACCAAGCAAGCCAAGTTCGCCTGATTTATCCAACAGCGCTACCATTAATCCTTCTTCCTGTTGATCAATGGCATCTAGTTTGGGCAGGATTTCCTTTTCAATAAAATCACGTGCTGCCTCTGCCATCATTCTTTGTTCTTCATTCAACTCTTCGGGAATGAAGACTGATTGCGGATCAGTATCTTTTATCAGGAATTCTCCGCCTTTTAATCCAACTAAAGATTTTGTTTCTTCTGACATTTTATCCGCCTTTACTTTTAATTATAAAATTTATTTTTTACAATTTTTTAGTTTAACAATTCATAAATGCCGGCAACCCCTTGTCCGCCACCGACACAAGCTGTAACCATTCCATACTTTTTATTTCTTCGTTTTAACTCGTTAAGTATTTGTACAGACAGCTTGGCTCCTGTACACCCCAATGGATGCCCCAAAGCAATAGCACCACCGTTAACATTTACAACTTCCTGGTTTAATCCGAGTGTACGAATGACAGCTAAAGATTGTGATGCAAATGCTTCGTTCAATTCAATCAGGTCTATATCATTCAATTTCATATTTGCTTTTTTTAATGCTTTCGGAACAGCTTCAATCGGACCGATACCCATTAATGTAGGATCAACTCCCGCTAACGCATAAGAAACTAATCTTGCTATTGGTTTTAAGTTTAACTCTTTCACCATATCTTCAGACATAACCAAAACAAATGCAGCACCATCGGAAGTTTGTGAAGAGTTTCCTGCTGTTACAGTTCCACCTGCAGCAAATACCGGTTTTAATTTTGCAAGAGCTTCAATTGTAGTATCGGCACGCGGTCCTTCATCAACATCTACAACAAATTTGCTTACCGTTCTTTTTCCATTTTCAAGATGTACATCTTCAATTTCAATAGGAACAATCTGATCTTTATAGTATCCTTCCTTCAGTGCATTAAGCGCTTTCATGTGTGAGTTATATGCAAACTCATCCTGATCTTCACGTGAAATTTTATATTCCTTTACAACCTTCTCGGCAGTTAAACCCATCCCCATATAATAACCGGGAGAATCTTTTGCTGTTGTATAATTCGGGGCAAGTTTCCACCCGGTCATCGGAACCATAGACATTGATTCTATTCCACCCGCAATAACGCAATCCATCATACCAGATTGAATACGTGCAACTGCCATAGAAATGGTCTCAATACCCGAAGCGCAAAATCTGTTTACTGTAACACCGGGAACTTCCATCGGCAAAGAATTTAGTGCAATCATTCTGCCTACCTGAAGTCCCTGTTCAGCTTCAGGAAATGCATTCCCAACAATCAGGTCATCAACTCTGTGTGGGTCTAATTCAGGAACAGAATTCAGTAAATGTTTAATAACGTCTGCGGCTAAATCATCCGGTCTGTAAAAACGAAACCCACCTTTTTTAGCTTTCGCAACAGCCGTACGATAACCTGCTACTATATATGCTTCTTTCATAATTTTATTCTTTTAATTATAATTATTAATATTTTTTATTACTATTTTCTTATCGGGGGCCTATCTCATAGGTAATGTAAACTTGTCATTCCCGTGAAAACAGGAATCTATAAGGTTCATAGCACTTCAGATTCCCACTTTCGTGGGAATGACATATCGGCTAATCTAACTTTTGAGACAATTCCTCCACAATGATAAAATGTTTCTCATTTAATTTCTTAATGGTTTACCGGTTGTTAGAATACTTTGAATCCTTTCCAAAGTTTTCTTTTCACCAATCAGACTTAAAAATGCTTCGCGTTCGAGATCAAGTAAATACTTTTCTGAAACTAATGTGCTTGCAGAAAGATCTCCACCGCTCATTATATAAGCTAGTTTTTCTACGATCTTTTTATCGTGATCCGAAATGTATCTGCCGGCATGAAATGAATATGCACCAAGAAGCATTACCGATAAAGCTGATCTTCCGAGCACTTTAATATCTTCTCTTGGAATCGGTTGAGAGTATCCTCTGTCTGCAAGATCAATAACAGATTTTCTTGCCTGCGCAATTAAGCGATGAGGATTAACAACAATATTATCTCTTCCTTTGACAAAAATATCCATATCAAAAGCTTCGTGTGCAGATGTAGAAACGTTTGCCATAGCAATGTTTAAAAACCGCCATTGAAGTTCCGGCAATTCAATTGCATCTTTTCTGTAGCTATCGGAAGCACGGAGCGTCATTTCTTTTGTGCCACCGCCTGCAGGAATAATCCCAACACCAACTTCAACTAAACCGATGTATGTTTCGGCAGATGCTTCAACTTTATCGGCATGCAAACAAACCTCGCATCCGCCTCCCAAAGTTAATGCGTGAGGTGCTACCACAACCGGAATGCTTGAATACCGAATGTGCATTGTAGCTTTCTGAAACTGCCGAACTGCCATATCAATTTCATCATATTCCTGCTCGGTTGCAAGCATAAACATCATTGCTAAATTTGCACCGGCAGAAAAATGCTGACCATCGTTTCCAATAATCAATCCTTTAAAATCTTTCTCTGCAATTTCGATTGATTTATTTATTGCCTCTAATATCTCTGAACCTATGGAATTCATTTTAGTTTGGAATTCAAGATTTAGAACTCCATCCCCGATATCGTGCAAAGTTGCGCCAACATTTTTCCAGACAGGTTTGCTTGAACGAAGGTTTTCCAGAATTATAAAATCACTTTTACCAGGGATTTCTTTAAATGAATTAGATGTGATATCATAAAATTGTTTTTTTCCATCTTCGATATTATAAAATGAAGTGAATCCTTTTTCTAGCATATCGTAAACCCATTGTGCCGGTTTAAGATTTTCTTCTTCCATTTTTTTAACAGACTTTTCTAAACCGATTGCATCCCATGTTTCAAAAGGTCCGAGTTCCCAACCGAAACCCGCTCGCATTGCATCATCAATTCTATAAATTTCATCCGATATTTCGGGGATTCTGTTTGATGAATACTGGAAGATCATAAAGGATAATTTCTTCAGAAACTCACCTGCTTTATCTTTTGAAAACGTAAGTGCCTTCAATCGATCATGCAAGTCATCAATCTGTTTAGCCGCAGCTACTGATGCAAACTTTGGTTTTTCTGAGGGCTGATATTCGAACGTATCGATATTCAGCTCAAGTATAACTCTATTTCCTTCATCATCTTTAGATTTTTTATAGAAACCCTGTCCTGTTTTATCACCAAGCCAATTATTTTCAACAAGTTTTTTAACGTATTCAGGAATTTCAAACAAATTCCGTGCTTCATCGTCGGGACAATCTTCATAAATATTTTCTGCAACTTTTACAAGAGTATCCAAACCTACAACATCAGCTGTTCTGAATGTAGCAGATTTTGGCTTACCGGTAAGTGGTCCGGTTAATGAATCGATCTCCTTTATTTTTAGTTTCATCTCAGTCATCAACTTAAACACAACCATCATACTGAACACGCCAATTCGATTTGCAATGAACGCGGGTGTATCTTTACAAAGCACAGGTGTTTTACCGAGGAAGAGATCTCCGTAATACATTAAGAAATCGATTACACTTTCATCTGTTTTAGGTGAAGGAATTATCTCCATCAATTGCAGATAGCGCGGAGGATTGAAAAAGTGCACACCGCAAAAGTGCTTTTGAAAATCTTCACTTCTTCCTTCAAGCATTTTATGAATAGGAATACCGGATGTGTTTGTTGTAATTAATGTGCCAGGTTTCCGAAACTTCTCAACTTTTTCAAATACAATTTTCTTTATATTAAGATTCTCAACAACGACCTCAATTATCCAATCAACGTTTTGAAGCCGATCCATGTTGTCATCAAAATTTCCGGTTGTAATTCTTGATGCAATAGATTTACTATAAAGTGAAGCGGGTTTTGCTTTTAGAATATCTTTAAGATTTCCATCCACAATTCTGTTTCTAACTGCTTTATCCTCAAGAGTTAAACCCTTTTTCTTTTCCACTTCGGTTAACTCTTTCGGTGCGATATCTAACAAATACACTTTGCAACCAATGTTGGCAAAGTGAGAAGCGATTCGTGAACCCATTACACCCGAGCCTAAAACTGCGACTTCCTTTATTATTCTTTTCATAATTTTTTACTGTTTATTTGTTAAGCAAATTACTCCCTGTTGGAAAAAATGTTTTATATAAAATGCTTTGTTTCCAATTCGCTATAGATCTTTTCAAAAAGTTCCTGATACTTTTCTTTAATTATTCTTCTTTTAATTTTCAAAGTTGGTGTGAGTTCACCTGTTTCAACCGACCATTCATCTTCGATTACAGCAAACTTTTTAATTTGCTGCACTTTACCAAATCTCTTATTGTACTTATCAATATCTTCCCAAATTCTATTTTTTACATCGACCGAATTAACTACATCTTCCTTGGTAGATATGATTAATTTTTTCTTCTTAGCCCATTCCAGAATAAAATCAAATTTTGGAACCACAAGCGCAGCAACAAAATTCCTGTTCTCACCTATAACCATTATCTGCTCGATGAATAATGATTCCTTCATCTTGTTTTCGATTGGCTGCGGAGCGACAAATTTTCCGCCTGAAGTTTTGAATATTTCTTTAATTCTGTCTGTAATTTTTAGAAATCTTCCATCTACTAATTCCCCAACATCTCCGGTATGGAACCACCCATCTTCATCAATTGCTTCCTTAGTAAAGTCAGGTCTTTTATAATAACCCTTTGTAACATTTGGACCTTTACAAAGGATTTCACCATTTTCTCCTAATTTAATTTCTACTCCAGGCAGAGCTGGCCCAACCGTGCCAATATAATAACCACCCTTCTCATAACGATTACTTGTTATCCCGGGTGACGTTTCTGTCAGTCCGTATGCTTCAACTATTGGGATTCCGGCAGCGTTAAATATTCTGCACAATCGGGGTTGAAGAGCAGCCGCACCGCTCATAATTCCTATAATATTACCGCCAAACGCCTCCTTCCATTTTGAAAAAACTAATTTTCGTGCAATACCAAGTCTTATATTGTAAAGCGTACCATTTTTACCCTGTGGATGAAAATGGTTTGCAAGATTTAAAGCCCAGCCGAAAATTGCTTTTTTCGCTCTGGGTAAATCTCTGCCTTTAGCCATAATTTTATCATAAACTTTTTCAAGCACTCTTGGAACAGTAACGAAGAAATTTGGCTTTACTTCCTGAAGATACTCACCTACTTTATCGGTGCTTTCAACATAATAAATTGAAGTTCCGTTTGTAAGGTAATAGAATGTAGCTGTTCGTTCAAAGATATGACAAAGAGGTAAGAAACTGATAACTTTGTGCTGTGACGCGATTGGTAAAATATTATTTAAGGATTTAACGTTACTTACAATATTTTTATGACTAAGCATCACACCTTTTGGTTTGCCTGTTGTACCTGATGTATATATAATTGTTGCCAGGTCTTCTTCATAGATTGAATCCTCTCTTTTCTCTAACTCCTTACGAAATGACTCTTCAGCTTGATCAGTTACTTTTGTCCAATGCTGAGCACCTGCAACTTCATCAAAAGTATAAACATCAATTTGCCTGTTAATCTTGCTCTTAACTCTTCCTACTTTTTCATAAAGTTCTTTATTACCGACAAACAGCATCTTTACTTCTGCGTCTTCAAATATATAATGGTAGTTATCTTCACTCATATTAGGATAAAGCGGAACTATTACAGCACCAACTTGAAGAGAACCAATATCAACAAAATTCCATTCAGTTCTGTTACCGGAGATTATAGCTATTTTATCGTCTTTTTTAAATCCTATTCTTAATAAGCCAAGACTAAAATTATCAACTATTTCCTTACAATTACTTATACTATACTTACGCCATTCTCCTGTGACTTTATCGCAGAGTGCATCCTCTTTAGGATAGTTTTTTTGCTGGTGAGGTATGATATCAATTAACCTCTTGATATCAGGCACTTTGGATACCATTTTTCACTCCATCTTCTTACTAAAATATTGAATTGAAAATATATATTTATAAATGAAATTGAAATCGGTCAAAAATATCCGAAAGCTAAAAAGATTGCAGAACTAGTTCAATTAATTACATTTCTTCATAATCTACTAATACTTTCCTCACATCATCAGGAATAGGAACTGAAACACCGAGTTTGTAATCAAAAAAACCAACTTAGATAGAGCAGCGGCAGCAATTTTATTTTCGTTTCCATTTTCAACAACAATTAAGTTTTCAATATCACCACTTTTTTCTCCTATCCGGAAACAGCGTGTGTAAACAACAACTTTATCACCAAGACAAATCTGATTTTTATAATCAATTTCAATGCGCGCTATTATTGCCTCTAAATTTAAGATATCCTTATCCCTCTTTAAAACCACCCCAAAGTATGCAAACCTTGCTTCTTCTAAAAAAGTTAAAAAAGTTGCATTGTTAACATGAGCCATTGCATCGAGATCAGAAAATCTTACAGTGATATTTAGTTTATGTTTGTAAAGTGATAATTCATCCATAATAGTTTAAAAAAAATTATAAATATTTTTTACAATACAAATATAAAAACAAAAAGATAAAGTCGTTGAATCGTCATATTTAAATCAAGATTATCTTATATTAAGATCAACATGCAATCCCTATTTTATTTATTATAATGCAGAACAAAGAATTTTTAATTATTGCTCATCGTGGTGAATCCTACGATGCTCCTGAAAACACTCTTGCATCAATCAATCTTGCGTGGAAAAGAGATGCCGATGGCGTAGAAATTGATGTGCAATTAACAAAGGACAAAAAGATCGTCCTCATTCACGATAAAACTACTTTACGGACAGGTGGTAAGTATAAAAGAATTGCATCAAATAATTACGATGAAATATTAAAGATTGATGTTGGAAAATTTAAGGCCAATAAATGGGAAAATGAAAGAATTCCATTACTAGATGTAGTGATTGATACTATTCCGAGAAATAAAATTCTATTTGTTGAAATTAAAAGTGATGAGAAAATAATAAAACCACTAAAAAATCTAATTGAACAAAAAAACATTAACCCTGACCAAATTAAGTTTATAGGTTTTAATATATATATGATGGAATTAATTAAAAAATCATGCCCTGAATTTGAATCCTACTGGATTATTGGTGGGAAATTTTACAAAAATAAATCTAATCTTAAAGAAACGATTACAAAATGCAAATCAGCCGAACTTGATGGATTAGATGTACAGGCAAGAAAATATTTAAATAAAGATGTGATTCATTCTGTGAAAAACTCCAGTTTAAAGATTTACACATGGACAGTTGACGACCCGGAAAGAGCAAAACAATTATACCTTGCTGGAATAAATGGAATTACAACAAATAAAGCTGCCTGGTTAAAAAATAAATTAAAAAAGTGAAATATTATTTAAGTTTTAGATATGGATAAAATTATTATAGGCATACACGGACTCGGTAACAAACCGCCAAAAGATCTTTTGGAAAAATGGTGGCAGCAATCGATTGCAGAGGGACTGAAAAAAATTGATCATCCAAGAAAGAATTTTAACTTTGAACTGGTTTATTGGGCTGACTCTTTGCATCCTGCCCCCCTGAATCCTGATGAAACGGACAAGAGCGACAATTTGTATTTGAGTGAAAGATACGTTCCCGCAACTAAAAGAAAAATGAACAAACCGGGTGGCATTAAAAATAAATTCATTAATTTCTTCAAAAGACAGCGGGATAAAATTTTATTCAACGAAACAATGCATGTAAAATTCCCATCGTTTACGGATCTTATCATCAAACATTTCTTTAAAGACCTAGATATCTATCTTACACAAAAATGTGTTGAAGAAAATAAATCTGATTGCCTTGCAAAAGATATTATTCGTGATAGAATTACAAATGGTTTAAAGAAACACAAGCGAAAAGATATATTATTAATTACTCATTCAATGGGAACAATAGTTACTTACGAAGTTTTAATTCAATCCGAAAAAGAGTTAGAAATAGATTCCCTTATTACAATCGGTTCGCCTCTTGGTGTCCCTTTTATAATTGACAAATTAAAAAATGATTTGAGTGTTGTTCCGGGAGATAGTGACAAATTAAGAACCCCGGAGAATATTAAAACCGAATGGATAAACCTCGCAGATACGGAAGATAAAGTTGCACAGTGTAATGATTTAATAGAGCAGTTTAAATCTAATTCAAATGAAGTCAGACCAACAACACATTCGGTTTTTAATGATTACCAAAGTGAAGGAATTGAAAATCCGCATAAATCTTTTGGTTACTTAAGAACTTCCGAACTTGCTCAAATAATTGATGATTTCCTCTGTCGTGGTAAGAGCAAATTTATCATCTGGATATCTAAAAAGTTTGATATAATCAGGTATAAGTTATTAAGTTCCTAATTCTTCGGCGCTCTCTTCGATTTATCCCAGCCAACCGGTAGACAGGTTAGCATGGAATAAAATGGCAGTTTTTTCTCGAAAAGCATACATCAAAAAAAGCAATTAAATGTTAAACAGAGAAGATATATTCCAGAAATTATCCGGTAAATCCGAACGATGGGATTTAATAATTATTGGCGGTGGTGCAACGGGAGTTGGTTCTGCAATTGATGCTTCGGCACGGGGATATAAAACTTTGCTCCTGGAACAAAGTGATTTTGGTAAAGGCACATCGAGCAGAAGCACAAAATTAATTCACGGCGGAGTTCGTTATTTAAAGCAAGGCAACATCTCGCTTGTTCTCGAATCATTGAAAGAGCGCGGATTACTTTGCCAGAATGCACCTCATCTTGTTCACAATATTCCGTTTGTTGTTCCAACTTACGATTGGTGGGAAGGAACTTTTTACGGCGTTGGATTAAAATTATATGATATGCTCGCAGGCAAATATGGTTTCGGTAATTCAGAATCATTATCCGTAGATGAAACTCTTGAGCGCATTCCAACTTTAGAAACTAATGGATTAAGAGGCGGTGTTGTTTATTACGATGGTCAGTTTGATGATACCCGGCTGCTTATAAATATGGTTCAAACTGCTGATGATCTTGGTGCTGATATTATTAATTACGTTATGGTTACTTCGCTGATAAAACAGAATGATATAATAACAGGAGTTTTAGCAAAAGATATTGAAACAGGAAATGAATTTGAACTGAAAGCCAAAGCAGTAATTAATGCAACCGGTGTTTTTTCTGATTCGGTTAGAAAAATGGATGAGGAAAATGTTAAACCTATTATTGCACCGAGCCGTGGAACGCATATTGTTTTAGATAAATCTTTTCTTCCCGGCGATAATGCAATTATGGTTCCAAACACTTCCGATGGACGAATACTTTTTGCAATTCCCTGGCATAACAGGGTTGTGGTTGGAACCACAGACATAGAAGTTGATACTCCTACACTTGAACCTGTTGCTACTGAAGATGAGATTGATTTTCTCTTGACAACTGCATCAAAATATTTAGTGAAAGATCCATCACGATCAGATATACTAAGTGTATTTTCAGGCTTGCGTCCCCTTGTTGTTAAAGGTGATGAAGAAAATACTGCTGCTATTTCAAGGGAACACACAGTTTTCATTTCCCGAAGTGGATTGGTAACAATTGCAGGCGGCAAATGGACCACTTACAGAAAAATGGCTGAAGACACAATAGATCAGGCAATAGAAGTAGCGCAGTTGAATTACAAACCACCGGTTACCGAAAATCTTCGTCTTCATGGATCAACGACTAATAAAATAGAAAATGATGACTTTGCATTTTACGGTTCGGATGCAGGAAAAGTGGAAAAACTATGTAATGATAAATCTTTGAATAAAACACTTCATCCAAACTTTAAAATAAGAGAAGGTGAAGTAGTTTGGAGCATAAGAAATGAAATGGCAAGAACCGTGGAAGACTTTTTAGCACGCCGCACCCGTACTTTGTTTTTAGATGCAAAGGCATCCATTGAAATGGCACCTAGGGTTGCAAAGTTGATGGCAACAGAATTAAATAAAAATCGTAAATGGGTGAAGGGGCAGATTGATTCATATAACATAGTTGCGAAAGGTTATTTGGCTAATTAGAAAGAGGGAATTGCTGTATTGTTTTATTGTTAAATTGTTGAAAGGAAACTATCTCAGTAACAATTAAGCAATTCAACAATAAAACAATTTAACAATTAAAAATCACTCAAATACTTTTGTTAGAATATCCGCAGCTTTCTCAACATCACTATCATCAACATCTAAATGCGTAATTGCTCTTAAAGTATCAACTGTTCCCGGTAAAAGCAGCAGTCCTTCTCCTTTACATTTTATCATTGCTTCGTCTACCGTCATCGTTAATGGTCTAAAGAGTAAAATATTTGTATGAACTGAGTTCATATCTATTTCTAAATTTTTTATGTCATTAATTTTTTCCGCAAGATATTTTGCACGGCGATGATCATCTTTCAACCTTTCAATATTATTTTGAAGTGCATATAATCCCCCTGCTGCAAGAATTCCAACCTGCCTCATTCCACCACCCCACGATTTTCGAACTCTATATGCCTCTTTTATAAATTCTTTTGTCCCGCCAATAATCGATCCGACCGGTGCACCTAAACCCTTCGAAAGACAGCAGCTAATGGAATCGAAATGTGAAGCGTATTCTTTTACACTTATTCCTGTTTCCACCGAAGCATTCCATAATCTTGCACCATCAAGGTGATAATAAAGATTATATTTTTTTGCAAGATTCTTCAACTCAATTATATTTTCCATCGGGCAGATTGTACCGCCTGCTCTGTTATGTGTATTTTCAACTTCAATTACTTTTGTTCGCGGCATATAGTACGCATCCTTTGGTCTGATGAGCGGTTCAACTTGTTCGGGAATTATAACGCCAAATTTTCCTTTTACGGTCATCAATTGGATTCCACTTAACATTGCCGGTGAACCGGATTCATAATTAAAAATGTGTGCATCAGCTTCGCAAATAACTTCATCACCGGGATTTGTTAACACATTTAAGCAAATCTGATTCCCCATCATTCCACTCGGAACATATAACGCAGCTTCTTTGCCAAGTAGTTCTGCCGAATAATCTTCCAGCTTGTTAACTGTCGGATCTTCTTTAAAAACATCATCACCTACTTCGGCTTTATACATTGCTTTGCGCATTTCGGGGGATGGTTTTGTTAGAGTATCGCTTCTTAAATCTATTATTTTTTTCATACTAACTCTAAAATTAAAAAACTTAATGGATTATAAAAATATATAACATCTATGCAGAGTGTCATTCAACATTGGATTTTGAATGCAACATTAACGTTGATTGGTAATTCTTTTGCGGGTTAGAAGATAAAAAATATAAAGTGAGTTATATTTAAATAGGTATGCCATCCCGATAAATCGGGATGGCATACCTGTGATATAATTACTTCAGCAATATCATTTGCTTTGAATTCGTAAATAATACACGCCCGTTTTTACTTGCTATAACACGGTAGATGTATACCCCACTGGAAAATTTTCCCCCATCAAATTCTACTTCATAATCTCCCTTTTGTTGTTCCTTATCAACCAAAACTGCAAGTTCATTACCTAATAAATCATACACTTTTAAGGTTACGTATGCACTTACTTCCATATGATAATTAATTGTAGTTCTGGGATTAAAAGGGTTGGGGTAATTTTGCTCTAAATTAAATCCCTTTATTTGAGAGTTGTTTTCATTTGGTAAATTTGTCACTACACCTTTTCTGTAAATACCATTCGATGTACCTAAGTAGATTTTTTTTGAGGTTTTATCAATAGTTATATTTTTTAAATTTCTGAATCCGGATGGTAAATCCAGAGGTAAATATTCAGAACCTTCTAATCTGTCCCAATAGAAAGTATCATTTCCAGATGCATACAAGCCATCAGTTCTTAAATTGTATAATAAACTAGTTGTTAATTTATCCTGATAAAATGATAGATGATAAGAAGTATCAGTCAGCCCTGAATCCGCTTCAAACCAATTTAAACCACCGTCATTTGATATATATTGTCCTGCCTGATATATACGGTTAGGGATAAAGTAATCTGTATGAATCCCTGCAATAGTAGGTGGTGTACTAACATAAAACCAGTTATTTCCTTTATCTGTACTTTTAAATAGGTGCCAATCGATAAAATTTGTATCAACGCCTACATATAAACTCATACTATCGGTTAAATTAAAAGCAAATGTTAATATAGAACCATGACTTGATCCGGGAAATGAACCAATACCTTCCCAGCTATTACCCCTATCTGTACTTTTGTAAAGTGAGTTAAATATTCTTCCGCCACCAAGTGAATAGGAATCAATGACATAATTTTCATTCGGATTAAATGGTGATATTCCAATCCATCTAATTTTATTATTGCTTATGTTATTAACAGGCTTCCAACTTTGTCCATTATCTGTTGTTTTATACAAAGATCCTGCGCTACCAGAGGAGCAGGGACATTTAATGATATACATTGTATTGTCTATATTTCTTTCCAAGCCCACAATAGCTCCTTCTCCAAGCGAATTATCTAATTGGGTCCAATTAGCACCACCGTTCGAAGAATAATATAAGCCAGAGTTAAGATTATTAATTTTATCCCAAGTGCCCGCATATATCGTATCGACTTCAACATATAAGTGAAAAATTAACAATGAATCCAACCCCACAAACTCCCAGGTTTGGGCGTGAATTGCAGATGAGGAGAAAAGCAAGGAGAAAATTATAAAAACAGTTTTTTTCATTTTCTTACTAATTGTGGTTTCCAAATGAACTTTTGTAGCATAATAGCAAATATTTATATTAATGTCATTTGTACTTGTACTAACATCTTTTGAATTAAATTATTTAATTAATAACATCTTTTTTGTTTCAACGTAGTTACCTACCTTTAATTGATAAAAATACATTCCGCTAGCCAATCCGGCAGTTGCCGGACCTATTGCTGACTGAAACTCAACTTCATAACTACCGGCCGGTTTTTCTTCATTTACAAGTGTTGCAATTTCATTACCCAAAATGTCATACACTTTAAGTGTAATAAAACTGGTTTCAGGAATCTGGTAAGAAATAGTGGTGGATGGATTAAATGGGTTTGGATAATTCTGGTTTAAAGAAAAATTATATTCAACATTATTATCATTTGCTATATTTGTTATAATAGTAGTTTTATAAATACCTTTTGCAGTACCTAAGAATAATTCTTTCTTTATCGATTCAATAAAAATGTTTTTCATATTTCTATCATCAAAAAAACCAGTAGGACTAAAATAAATTGGAAGGTCTTCTGTACCATCTACCATGCACCAATATATAGAGTCATTCCCTGAGGAGTATAATCCATCCTTTCTCAAATTATATAATAACTTCGTTGTTTCTCCATCCTGATGAAAAGATAGGTAATCAATATTGTTTTGTAATCCTGAGTAGGCGTCATACCAGCTTAGCCCCCCATCATCCGATGCTTTATAATACGCAAATAAATATATTCTATCGGGCAGAAAAAGATCTGTCTTCGTTTCCGGGGGTGTTACCGGCGGCTCAGAAATAAAAAACCAGCTATCTCCCTTATTTGTGCTTTTATAAAAATATTGATCAAATTGTGTATTAACCGTAACATATAAACTTGTACTATCAATCATATCAAATGCAAAAGATAATATGGAACCATGGCTTGAGCTCGGGAAAGCTGAAATATTTAGCCAAGTATTACCTCCATCCGTACTTTTGAATAAAGTGTTAATAAGCCCGGCTGGAAATGGGTTATAGGTAAAAGCATATACTTCATTTTTATTAAAAGGCGAAATACCAAACCATTGAATTGCACTATTAATATTATTACTAACACTAATCCATGTTCCACCATTATTTGTAGACTTATATAGAGTCCCTGCGACCGAATAGGCACTTCCACCGTTTAGTATAAACAAAGTTGAAGGGGGTACAAGGTCGAAACCTAATATAACACCGTTTCCAAGTGCACTGTCAATCTGCAACCAGTTGTTTCCAGCATCAGTAGTAAAATACAATCCTGATTTATCCTGATTCCCAACTCTGTGTGCTGTTCCTGCCCAGATGGAATCCCCTGACACATAAAGATGTCTTATTATCATAGAATCTAGCCCCACAAACTCCCAGTTTTGGGCGTGAATTGCAGATGAGGAGAAAAGCAAAGAGAAAATTATAAAGACAGTTTTTTTCATTTTCTTAATAGTTGTGGTTTCCAAATGAACTTTTGTTGCATTATAGCAAATATTTATTTTATTGTCATTAGTACTTGTACTAACGTTTTTTGAATTAAATTATTTAAGCAGAAGCATCTTACGAACCAGACTCGTTGTGCCGACTGTTAGTCTGTATAAATAGACACTGCTACTTAGCTTTGTTCCATCAAAATCCACTTCATAACTTCCGGCACTTTGTTCTTTGCTTACAAGCGTTGCTACTTCTCTGCCAAGCTGATCATATATTTTCAATTCTACAAAACCACTAACCGGCAGCCAGTAACTAATAATCGTAAATGGATTAAATGGGTTTGGATAGTTTTGATGTAATATGAATTTAGTTGGGTTTCTATCTATTTCCGTATTAATACTTGTTACAAATTCCTTTTTAAAAATTCCACTTGCTGTTCCTAAATAAAGTGAGTTAATGCTCTCGTCAACAAAAATATTTATTAAATTACCTACATCTCCGAATCTGAATCCTGTACTTCCTATATCTAAAGATAATTCATCCGTTCCTTCAACTAACTGCCAATATATTGTGTCATTCCTTGAGGAGTATAAGCCATCTCTTCTCAAGTTATATAATAACTTCGTTGTTTCTTCGTCCTGATAGAATGATAGATAATAAGAAGTATCGGTGAGGCCCGAATCAGCTAAAAACCAGCTTAGACCGCCATCATTTGACACATAAGATTCAGGGAACAAATATATACGGTTTGGTATAAAGTAATCTGTATAAATCACTGGCCAACTTGGTGGTGTAGAAACAAAAAACCAGCTAGCTCCCTTATTTGTGCTTTTATAAAAATATTGATCAAATTGTGTATCAACCGTAACATATAGATTCATACTGTCAATAAGATCAAATGCGAATGCTAATCTGGAACCATGGTTTGAGCTAGGGAAACCTGAATAATTTGTCCAAGTATTACCTCCATCCGTACTTTTATATAAACCGTTAAAAATTCCGGCTGGAGATGGGTAATAGGTAAGAGCATATACTTCATTTTCATTAAAAGGCGAACTGTCTATCCACCTTGTACTGATACTGCTGATATTGATAATATTCCAGCTTAATCCATTATTTGTAGTCCTATATACCTTACCTGCCAGAGATCCTTCACTTAGCCCCTTAATTAGAAACAGTTCCCCATCACCTATATATTTCATCCACACACAACTCCCACTTCCCAATGCACTATCCAATTGTATCCAGTTAGTTCCTCCATCAGATGTAAAGTATAAGCCTGAGTTAATGTTAACACCGCCTCTTACTGAAATTCCTGCATAAATTGTATCGCCAGAAACATACAGTTGTTTTATTACAAGAGAATCCAAACCCACAAACTCCCAGGTTTGTGTGTGTAATGTAATTGTGGATAAAAGCAAGGAGAAAATTATAAAAACAGTTTTTTTCATTTTCTAACTAATTGTAGTTTGTAAATGATCCTTTGTTGGATAATAGCAAATATTTAGTTTAATGTAAATAGTACTTGTACTAAAGAATTTCAGAGGAATTTTGTATGTGGTGGTAGAAATTACTTAGAAACGAGCATAACCCCTCTGTCACTTCGTGACATCTCCCCTTAGTAAGGGGAGAAAAGTTATATGTGGTGGAAACTATTAGTTTAAAGACTTAACATATCTTTAAATTTAATTGCCTGTCTTCTTGATACTTCAACTTTCTGTCCGTCTTTAAGTTTTACAAGCAATCCCCCGTTAAGCCATGGCTCTATTGATGCAATCCATTTTAAGTTTACAATATGTTTCCTGTTAGCCCTGAAGAATGTTTTATCGTCAAGCCGTTCATCAAGATAATTTAAGGTGCGAAGAATAAGCGGTTTGTTTTCACCAAAATAAATTCGCACATAATTTCCTTCAGATTCAAAAAGTCGTACGTTTTCCAGTTTAACAAACCAGCATTTTTCTCCGTCTTTCACAAACACCTGGTCGCCCTCTGTTAAGGTATTCTTATCAAGTTCACTTATTGTTTTTTTTCTTTTCTTTTCTATCAGTTTGTTTACGGTTTCCTCAAGCCGGTTTGGTTCTATGGGTTTTAGAAGATAATCAAGTGCGTTGTAATCGAATGCCTTAATCGCATACTCATCATAAGCAGTAACAAAAATTACTGTGGGTACACTGTCAAGTTCTTCAAGCATTTCAAATCCGGTTTTGCCGGGCATTTGTATATCCAGGAAAAGCAGATCAGGTTTGAGTTCCTGTATCTTCTCAAGCGCATCATCAGCATTTACTGCTTCGCCAACTACATTAATTTCTTTAAATGGTGTTAATAATCTTTTTAGTTCTGTTCTTGCTAATCTTTCATCATCAATTATTAAAGCTTTCATTAATCTGATCCTCCTATTGGAATTATTAATTTTGCTAAAACTATATTTTCATTTTCGGTTGTAAGAGAAAAGGATGCTTTTTCACCAAAAAGTAAGTTTAACCTGTGTTTTGTGTTGGCAACACCAAAACCTTTAGAGTTTTTTAAAGCATCATCTTCAAGATAACCAATATTTCTTATTTCAATCAGCAAATTCGAATTCTCAACTTTCGATTCTATCATAATTTCTCCCCCCTCGGTTTTTTTTGAGATACCATGCTTTATTCCGTTTTCTACCAAAGTTTGTATCATCATTGGGGGAATTTCCACACGACCAGCTTCGCTATTAATGTTTATGCTGTACTTAAGCCGTTCTTCAAATCTCATTTTTTCAAGATCAAGATAATCTTTTACTGCTTCAATCTCCTCACTTAAAAGCACACTCCCGGCTCTTTCCATTTTAAGTGAATACCGTAGAATATTAGAGAGTTTTGTTAATGCAACTTTCGCACTTTCGGGGTCTTCTTCTATTAAGGAGCGAATGCTGTTCATTGCATTGAACATAAAATGCGGATTTAATTGTGACTTAAGAGTTTTTAATTCGTAATCTTTTACAGCAGCTTCCCATATCAAAGATTCAATCTCAGTTTTTTTATAATTTTCAAGGTAATGAATTGAAAAATAGATAAGAGCCCATAATAGTGCGATTCCAGATGTTATTATTACCCCAATTATTGGATTTATCGGAGTATAATCTTCCTTAGCCATCACCCCGGAAAAGAAACTTACACCATATACCATACCGTAAATTACAATGCCTAACAAAAAGCTTGAGATAATAACTTTAGGTATAATTTCCTTTAAAGGAAGTTCGAGCCAGTTTTGTTTTTTTATAATTCCCCTAAAAATGTTTGTAAAACCGATTCCCGCAAATACAAAGTAAATGCCTATGACTATCCTTTCCCACTGTAACTCCTCAAAAGAGGATATTATTAGAAGGTTAAGTAAAAGAAAAGTGCTCCAGCCCGATATTTGGCATATCCAGTAAAGATGTTTACGGCTGATATTTAACTTATTCAAAGGCATCTTCTTTAAACCTGGTAGTATAGGAGGATAATTTAAGTTCCTAATTACTTGCATTAAATATAATCTTAGCTAAGATAAAACAAAACTATTTAGTGAGATAAAATAAGCCGGATATTTGCCGGACTTTTTCATTTTTGTGGTTGAAAAATAGGTCGCCGTTTTGAAAGATATTAATTTATTTTATTATCGGTTATATAATATGATGTGCGGGTTGAAGGATTGAAAAATATATGGAGGGGTTCAATCCTCAAGACCTCTTAAAATTTAGTTTTAAAAAAGCACACGCTACACTTGCTGATGTTATCTGAGCTGTAATAGCTAATGTGCCAGTCACTTGAATATTGATTAGCACTTGACATTCTTATTTGTTAATATATTACAATTTTCCGGCATTATTCTTGGCATATTTTCATCAAAGAGAGTTAATAATAAAGTTATCATCAAAAAAACGGTTAATTTTTATGAAAGACAATCATCTACCTAAAGGGGTTGAAATTTTACGGCAATTATCACCAGAATTCGCAGAAATATTAACACCGCAAGCACTTGGGTTTGTTGCCAATCTGCAACGTGCATTCGGAACAAAGAGAAATGAAATTCTTCAAAAAAGAAAGGAGTTACAGCTTGAAATTGATGAAGGAAAAAAGCTTGATTTTTTGCCTGCAACGGAAAATATCCGCAATGGTGATTGGACAATCGCACCAATTCCGGAGGAATTACAGGACCGCCGCGTTGAGATAACCGGACCGGTTGAACGTAAAATGATTATTAATGCACTTAATTCCGATGCTAAAGT
Source organism: Bacteroidota bacterium (assembly GCA_022564295.1). GTDB lineage: Bacteria > Bacteroidota > Ignavibacteria > Ignavibacteriales > Ignavibacteriaceae > BMS3ABIN03. The sequence goes on from JADFLR010000003.1 coordinate 208,009, forward strand.
TTTTATGGCAGATTTTGAAGATTCTAACACACCAACCTGGAATAACATTATCCAGGGACAGATAAATTTGCATGATGCTGTAAATCGCTCAATCACATTTACTAATCCTAATGGCAAACATTATTCTTTGAATGATAAAATTGCTGTGTTAATGGTTCGTCCGCGCGGCTGGCATCTAATTGAAAAAAATGTTTTAATTGATGGAGAGCCAATATCAGGCAGTATTTTCGATTTCGGTTTATATTTTTTCCTTAACATAAAGACACTTATAGAAAATGGCAGCGCTCCTTATTTTTATCTTCCCAAATTAGAAAACCACGTAGAAGCTCTATTGTGGAATGATATTTTTATAATGGCACAAAACGAATTAGGAATTCCGCAATCAACTATTAAAGCAACGGTTCTCATCGAAACAATTACTGCTGCATTTGAAATGGATGAAATACTTTATGAACTGCGGGAACATTCTGCAGGACTTAACTGCGGCAGGTGGGATTACATTTTTAGCTGCATAAAAAAGTTTCGTAACAATCGTGAATTCTGTCTTGCTGACAGAGCTTTAATTACCATGACCACACATTTTATGCATTCATATTCATTAATGTGTATTAAAACCTGTCACAAACGAAACGCACATGCAATGGGCGGAATGGCAGCACAAATACCAATTAAAACGGATGCGCAAGCGAATGAAATAGCTCTTGAAAAAGTACGTACCGATAAAGAACGTGAAGCCAACGACGGACACGACGGTACATGGGTTGCTCACCCGGGATTGGTTCAGATTGCTCTAGATGCTTTTAACGCAGTTATGCAACAGCCAAACCAGATTAACCGCAAGCGTGAAGATGTTAAAATCACATCATACGATCTGCTAAAGTTTGAGCCGGAAGAACCAATTACGGAAAACGGATTGCGGACAAATATTAATATCGGGATTCAATATTTGGGTTCATGGCTTGCCGGTTCCGGTTGTGTGCCAATTTTTAATCTTATGGAAGATGCTGCAACCGCAGAAATTTCTCGCTCACAGATCTGGCAATGGATAAACAGTCCCAAAGGTATTTTAGACGATGGAAGAGAAGTGGATATTGAGCTGTTTCGTAAAATACTTGCCGAAGAATTGCCAAAAGTTCGTAAGATTGTGGGTGAAGAGGCTTACAAATCCGGCACTTATAATAAAGCCGCAAAACTGTTTGATGAAATTACTACCACAAAAGATTTTGTAGAGTTTTTGACTTTGCCTGCTTATAAGATGATCTAAATATTAGAATAACAATTCCTGTCCGTAGCTTTTGATGAAGTTGATTTCTGAGGAGATTGACTCTTGATTGAATACATTTCAAAAAGTGGCAGGCGATTATAACTCACCAATACTTGACAACAGTATAATTCTTTCCTTATATTGAATTTAATTCTCGGTATCAAATTTCTGCGTACCAATCTCGGGTTAAACTTTTCTTGGTCACTTAATATTTGATTCTGGTTTATAATTTTTAGGAGTTTTTATTGTAAGCTATTTCGTTAAGATTCTTATACTCAACTAATTATTTTTAATTCCGAAAACGGCTCAGCATTATAAACCCAAAGTAACAGGTGGTTTAAACATTAATTATTCACGCGTTTAATATATAGTAAGGATAAAATTTAGCTATTTAAAAAATATCATTTATTAACAAGCATATAGGGAGGCATATGAAAAATTCAGCAATAATAATTTCATTATTCTGTGTTTTATTTTTTTCAGTCAGCACTTTTGCCCAGTTCGATATTGATCTTGAGAAAAAAATAGAAAAAAAAGTGGACAAAGAAATTAATAAGGCTGCAGATGATGCAATTGATGAAACTGCAGAAACTATAAAAAAAGGCGGGGGTGATGGAGGAGATCCCGGAAGAGTAGAGACACCGGGGAATGACGAGAATACTGCCACGGACGTTAATACAAATGTTGAAACAGATGTCACTCAAGCAACGGTTGATAATCAACCAGTTGAAGAATTAAAACTCTGGTCTAAATATGATTTTGTGGCTGGAGATAAAGTAATTTTTGAAGACGATTTAGTGAATGAAGAAAGTGGCGAGTTTCCTTCCCGCTGGGATTTGCTAAGCGGAAGTGCCGAGATTGCTACACTTGGAGAAAACAACATTATTCATTTAACTCATAACAATTCTATTGTTCTCCCGTTAATGGATAAGAAGGATTTTCTCACAGATGTTTTTACGTTTGAATTTGATGCTTACTTTGAAAAAGATGCCACAACACGAACTGACGTTTATAAAATCAGGTTTTTTGAGGGAATCCATAATTCTACAATTATAGATGGTAAAAGTATTTCGCCTATAGATATTAGCTGGAATAGCGTAAAGATGGGTCAGTTTGGAGGGTATACGACAGGATATGAAGACGAGAAAAAGAGCTGGAACGGAAAATGGAAACATATTGCCATCTCATTTAATGAAAGATCACTAAAACTATATATGGATGAAGAACGTGTGCTTAACATTCCGAATCTTGGCTTTAAACCAAAGATGTTTTCCATCGGAGCACATTTTGATCAGCGTTTCATAAAAATGAGCTCAATTAAAAATATTAGAGTAAATGAGGGCGGCAAAGATTTATATGATCGGATTATGTCCGAAGGGAAATATGTAACGCGTGGAATCTTATTTGAGGTCAACAAAGCTGAGATCAACGGTGAATCTATGGGTGTTATAAATAAAATGGTGAAATTAATGAAGAAACACGAGGACCTGAAATTCAGTATTGAAGGACATACCGACAGCGATGGTGATAACTCTTTTAATCAAAAATTATCTGAGGACCGTGCAGCTTCTGTTATGAATATAATGATCCAATTAGGCATTGATCCATCAAGATTAGAATCAAAAGGATACGGTGAGAGCAAAGCTTTAGGCGAAAACTCAACACCGGAAGGTAAAGCTAATAACCGAAGAGTTGAGTTTGTTAAAATTTAAAAAAACATCCTTTATTAATAAACATAAGGGAGGCATATGAAAAATTCAAAAATAATAATCTCGTTATTCTGCATTTTAATCTTTACAACAGGAACTTTTGCACAGATTGATAATGGAAACAAAAACGAAGAAAAACCCGTTGGTTACAATGATAAGCCAAGTCCCGAATTAAAAGTTTGGTCTAAATATGACTTTGTTTCCGGGGATGAAATAATTTTTGAAGACAACCTATCGAATGAGAAAAACGGTGAGTTTCCTTCCAAGTGGGATCTCAAAAAAGGCAATGCAGAGAATGCTGTATTCGGAAATGATAATGTTATCGCCTTCCAGATAAACGGAACTGAAATTATGCCGTTAATGACTGAAGAGAAATACCTTCCGGAAATATTTACAATTGAATTTGATATATACTTTTATAAAAAATACAACGAAGCTTATTACCTTAGCCTGAAGAATCAGAAAAGAATAGATATCCGACAGAATAAAGTGTCTCTTGGCAGCTTTAATGGGAAACCTGGCGAAGGAGCGAAAGAAATCGGATGGCATCATATAGCTGTTTCATTCAACATCAGGGCTTTGAAAGTCTACTTCGATCAAACCAGGGTATTGAATATTCCGAATTTGAAGAAAAAACCCACCTCTCTAATTATTGGTGCTCTCAGCCATGGCTCCAAAAAAGGTGATCCGGCCATCATAAAAAATATCAAAATTGCCAAGGGAGGTGTTGATCTATATGACAAACTGTTAACCGATGGTAAAATTATTACAACAGGAATCCGCTTTGATATAAACAAAGCAACAATAAAACCGGAATCTATGGGAGTAATAAATGAAATTGCAAAACTTATGAAAGATCATTCAGATATAAAATTCAGCATTGAAGGACATACAGACAGCGATGGGGATGCTGCTTCTAATCAAAAATTATCGGAAGCACGTGCTAATTCAGTAAAGGATGCCCTGGTTGATTTAGGTATTGATGCCTCAAGACTTGAGACCAAAGGATACGGCGAAAGCAATCCAGTAAACGATAATTCAACCCCTGAAGGAAAAGCAAGTAACAGAAGAGTTGAGTTTGTTAAGATATAAATGACAGCAGGTGAACATTATTTTTAATATTAATATTAAACATAGGAAGAGAGATATAATGAGAAGCTCATTTAATCTAATTAAATTCCTGGGGATTGCATTCATTTTTTGCTTTGTGTTTAATAGTGGTTTGCATTCCCAAAATAAGCACCGTTACGTATTTAAATCTGCCCACATTATAAAAATTTCAAAAACTGTAACAAGTGGTATAGAGATAACTGCCAGAGATAGTATTTTTATAGACGATTATGGAGATAAACAGGTTACTTTCTCAACCCAAATACAAAATATAACAATGGCAAATATGGTTACAGAAAAGAAAACAGTAAGTATAATCGATGGGGAATGGATAATAAATTATGACCCGGAAACTAAAGAGGGTACAAAAATGAAATTTAATCTTGCCGATAAATTTTCTGGAATGTCGGAAGAAGATATGAAAAAGTTTGCCGAACAGATGGCTTATGCTACCGGTACCGAAACAAAAGATATCGGCACAAAAGAGATTGCAGGTAAGACCTGCAAAGGCACCGAAGCAACAACCAATATGATGGGGATGGAAACTAATTCAATAATCTGGCAGTACGGAAACTTTGCCATGGAAATGGTTACCAAAGGAGCCGGAACAAATATTAAGGAAGGAGTGACAAAATTTGAGGAAGGCATTAAGGTTGATCCAAAATTATTCCTTGTACCCGATGATGTAAAGATTACAGAGTACGAATCACCTTATTAATTTAATAAAACTAATACAATCAACTATCTACAGGAGGCTTAAAATGAAGAATTTCTTCACAATATTTCTACTATTTTCTTTCACCAATTCACGCAGACACCTTGCAATCATCTGTTGATATTGGTTCACCTGGCGGAGGTAATAACTGGGATTTTACAATGCTTCAATCCAATTTACTGATAAGCTATGAAAGTGTTGATCCTGCCTCAACACCACATATTGGTGACTTTCCCGGTGCAGATTATGCAACTCATAGTGTTAGTACAGCTCAAGGCACAACATCGAATATCTGGTCGTACTTATTACTGAATGGAACTTTTGATAATATGGGTCAAGCAATTGAGATAGATATCGTCCCGGGATTTGTTACAACAATAAAAAATGATCCCGCCAAACGACAGGCAGTGCTTCCTTATACCTTTAGTTCACAATGGACGCAGACATATGAACAAACACTTCTGATTAATGGAATGGTGGTATTCACTTCATCTATTTCATTAAGTGCAATTGTAGATGCATATGGTACGATGGCTATACCCGGCGGAGCTAGTTATGAAGTTTTAAGAGTTAGAGAGGAACTAACTATTAATGGATTAACAGGTGTTATTTATGCTTTCATTGCAAATAATGGCGCACAAGTCACTGTCACACCAGTTGATACGAATCCACCAAACACCGGTACGATTAACGTAGAAGAAACTAATTATAATGGAGCACTCTCAACCACTGGGGTTGAACAAATAAGCCGATTACCAAATGATTATTCATTAAGTCAAAATTACCCAAATCCGTTTAACCCATCAACAAACATTGAGTATTCAATCCCATCAGAATCATTTGTTGAATTAAAAGTGTACGATATTCTGGGTAACGAAGTTGCTTCCCTGGTAAATGAGCAGCAGCACGCCGGAGTTTACAGAGCTGACTTTACCGCAGACAACCTTCCAAGCGGAATGTACTTTGCGAGGATAACTGCAAACGAGTTTACACAAGTTATAAAGATGACTTTATTGAAATAACATATATGTTGAAAGCACAGAGGTAAAATAACCCCATTAAATTTTACTAAATAAAATTAATCATTCTACTAACTGTAGAGGTTTCATATGAGAATGCTTGACTTATTAACGAAAGTACTTATTGTAACTGTTTTTATCAGTTCATTTTCTTTGGCTCAGGATATTCCAAATCCTGGATTTGAAAATTGGACAGGCAACAATCCTGATGGTTGGTTTCCTAATAATCCTCCAACCGGAACGCCACCAATCTCCCCAAACTCTAATGCTCACAGCGGCAGCTTATGTGCCCAGCTTGAGGTGGTAGATCTTGGTGGATTCCCTTTCCCCCCTGTTCTGTCCTCGGGGGAAGATGGATTGGGATTTCCGGTTTCTCAGCGCTATGAAGCTGTAAACGGTTATTATAAGTTTGCCCCACAAACTGGTGATTTTTTTGATGTTGCTGTTCAGATGTGGGAAGGTGGGATACAAGGAACTCTAATTGGCAATGGATTTTTCTCTACAAATGCCGCTACTACTGATTGGATACAGTTTTTTACACCTATTAATTATACAGGACCGGGAACTCCTGATTGGTGTACAGTGCTTTTTTTAGTGGGGATAAATCAGAGCTTAGGCGGGGTTGCGCTTGTAGATGATTTAAGGTTTGGTGGTGCGACTGGTGTCGATTTGTTAGAAAATGGTCTTGTACATAAGCAATTTGAACTATCTCAAAATTATCCGAATCCTTTTAATCCCTCAACAAACATTGAGTACTCGATTCCTGAAGAATCATTTGTTGAGTTAAAGGTTTATGATGTGCTCGGTAACGAAGTTGCTTCCTTGGTAAATGAACAGAAGCAAGCCGGGGTTTACAGAGCAGAATTTACCGCTGACAACCTTCCAAGCGGAATGTACTTTGCAAGGATAACAGCAAACGAGTTTACGAAAGTTGTAAAGATGATTTTGTTGAGATAGGGAGACAATAAATAAATTATTATAAACATTCGATTTGAGGTGACGATTATGAGTAATTTGCAACTCGTTTTGTCTAAATTGATGTTGCTGGTGTTAGTATCAGCATCATCTCTAAATGCCCAGCAGTTGGGCGGATCAACAGGATACGGGGTGGACGGCAGTAACTTCCCAACCATGAACTGGATATCAGTCCCAATCCCGGCAGGCACACCTATTATGACCATAGGCGCGACAACAGCAGATGGGCAGGGCGGTGATTTTATATCATTATTCCAGGCGGGGTTTTTTACTACACAAAGTGGTACGCTTGTATCAATCGTTGCCGATCTTGGAACTGCTGTAACAATAGCTCCCATTACTGGAGTAACCCCCGGGCAAATTATTGTGGGAATGGGTTTCGATCTTTCAAGTGCCACTATGTATCTGGTTGGTTCTAATCTCGGCATTCCGCCATCCACTCAGTTATATACGCTGGATATTGGGACGGGCGCTGCTACATTAATAGGAGATATTACCAATGCACCAGGAATATTTGCAATTGCGGTAAATTGCGATGGTGAAATTTATGGATTTGATTCTGCCGGGGGTAATTTAGTCAGCATAGATCCAACTACCGGCGCAGCCACTATTGTTGGGTCATTAGGCGTGTCTAGTATTTTCGCCCAGGATGCTGATTTTGATCCGGAAACCGGGATGTTATATTGGACAATTTTTAACGGCGCATCGGGTGAATTGAGAAGTGTTGATGTGAACACGGGAAATTCAACTTTGATAACTACCTGGTCCGCAGATTTAATTTCATTCGGTATTTTCGGAGATTGCCCGTCAACCGGTGTTGAACAGACTTCAAATGAAGTCCCATCGGAGTATAAACTATCTCAAAATTACCCAAATCCGTTTAACCCATCAACAAACATTGAGTACTCAATTCCATCAGAATCATTTGTTGAGTTAAAGGTGTATGATGTTCTTGGTAACGAAGTTGCTTCTTTGGTAAATGAACAGCAGCAAGCCGGAGTTTACAAAGCAGACTTTACCGCTGTCAACCTTCCAAGCGGAATGTACTTTGCAAGGATAACTGCAAACGAGTTTACACAAGTTGTAAAGATGATTTTAATAAAATAAAATAGGAGCTAATATGAAAACGAATTTAATCTCCGCATTAATATTTCTTGTAGTTTCAATTTGTGGATACTCCCAGGTATGGCAGCAAACTGCAAGCACACCAGAAGGAAGCGGTGTTACTGAGATGGTTGTCAGGCAAATCAATGGTCAAATATTTGTAACCACAGGTTCGTTCAACTGGCCAAACGGAGATATGGGTGGAGTTAGGCGCTCAACAGATGATGGAGCAACCTGGGAAAATGTATCAGATGATGTATTTATTGCAAGAACTATAATTGATGCCCCGGATGGGAATTTATACGCCAGTATCTGGGACTTTCCACAGGATGAGGGTCTATACCGCTCAACTGATAACGGTAATAGTTGGGGAACACCGTTGGTTACTGTTCCAAGCGGCGATAATATTTTTTCAATCGCGGTGAGCACATTAACAACACCTAATACAATATTTGCGGGAACAAGGAATGGACCGCTCCGATCAACTGATAATGGTGTAAATTGGGCACCGGCTACCAATGGTATTCCAGGAAATTCCTGGGTGAGGGATATTGACGTTGATTCTGCTGGCGTTGTAGTAGCAGCGACAACAAACGGAGTGTTTTTTTCAATTGATAATGGGGACTTATGGCAGGAAACAACCGGTATTGCACAGGGAGATACTATTGTTAAGTTAATATTCGATTATCCATTGTCAACCGAAAAAGCAGGGGGCTCAACCAGGTTGCTTGGCGGCTCCGACGATGGAAACATATACGAAGCCATCCGAGATGTAGTAAACAACGAGTATTTATTGTTTACTTTATTAGCAATTATTCCCGGTAGTGAGTTTACGGGAACGGCTATAACTTATTTGCTAGTACAAAATTTAAAAATGCATGGAGTATCTACTTTTCCAGAGGGTAGTTTTGGAGGTGGATTTTACTTGTCTTCTGACAATGGCGCAAGCTGGAATCAAAACAATAGTGGCTTACCATCTAATCCAAAAAGTTCAGCGCTTTCTGCCAAGGTTGATAAGCAAGGTGATTCTCAGGCAGATGTTCATTTCTATATTGGATTTTTTGAAAATGTGAACGGCGGTGCAAGAATATATAAAATCACATATAACGTATCAAGTCAGCAGGACTGGACTGCCCAATCGAGTGGAACAACGAATGACCTTCATGGAGTCTCCTTTACTGATGCTAACACGGGAACGGTTGTGGGTTCCTTTGGCACTATTCTCCGCACAACAGATGGTGGGACAAACTGGACACCTCAATCAAGCGGAACAACGTGGGACCTCCTAGATGTCTCTTTCACCGATGCCAGCACGGGGACTGCTGTAGGTTTCTCCGGCACAATTCTCGGTACCACGAATGGTGGAACAAACTGGACTCTTCAATCGAGTGGAACAATGAATAACCTCTTTGGAGTCTCATTTACTGATGCCAATACGGGAACGGCTGTGGGTCAATTTGGCACTATTCTCCACACTACTGATGGTGGGATAAACTGGACTTCTCAAAGCGGAACAGCTGAGAACCTCCGTGGAGTCTCTTTCACTGATGCTAACACGGGAACAGCTGTGGGTACCTTTGGCACTATTCTCCGCACTTCGGATGGAGGGACAAACTGGACTCCCCAATCAAGCGGAACATCGATTTCACTCACTGGTATTTCTTTCACCGATGCCAATACGGGAACCGTTGTGGGTTTGGGTGGAACGATTCTGTCCACCACGGATGGGGGTGCAAGTTGGACCTCTCAATCAAGCGGAACAACCAACCAACTCGATGGAGTCTCCTTCACCGATGCCAACACCGGAACCGCGGTAGGTTTATTGGGTACTATTCTCCGCACATCTGGTGGAACCACCTGGGTTCAAGAAAACGGAACTTCTCAAATTCCAAATGACTTTGCGCTGAAGCAGAATTATCCTAATCCGTTTAACCCATCAACGAATATTGAGTATTCAATTCCATCAGAATCATTTGTTGAGCTAAAGGTGTATGATCTGCTCGGTAACGAAGTTGCTACTTTAGTAGACGAACAGCAGCAAGCCGGAGTTTACAGAGCCGACTTTACCGCAGACAACCTTCCAAGCGGAATGTACTTTGCAAGGATAACTGCAAACGAGTTTACACAAGTTGTAAAGATGATTTTACTGAAGTAGTTAATTTTAGATATATCTAATGACAAATTTACACAAAACATCTTTAAGTGGGTAATAACATTGCCTGCTTTTTTATTAAGTATTATTTGGCTTATCTTTAAATAACAAATCATTCTAAAATTTATATTTTGTTTATGTCATCTTTAAACATCAAAAAACTACTCCCGGCATTTTTGATGCTTTTAATTCTTGTATTCCAACCGGCCTGCTCAATCGATGAGAATAAAACACCCGAAAACATTATCACAAAAAAATCTAAAAAAGAGCAAAAATTATTTATTACAGATCAAAAAATATATGGTATTAAATCAGGCATAATTGAATATGAGATAACAGGTTCGCAAACGGGAACTAAAAAATTATACTTTGATTATTGGGGAAGAAAACAAGCTGAATTTACAAACTCTACAATAAAAGTGGGCAAATACACAAAACACAGCAACCTGCTTAAAATTACAAACGGTGACTGGCAATACATAATAAATCTGGAAAACAATACAGGACTAAAAAGGGAAAACCCTGTAATTGAAAAGATAATTGAATTAAAGAACCAAACGAATTACGGTGAATTTGGCGAACAACTTTTATTGATTAGTGGGGGTTTTGAATCCGGGCGGGATATGGTTTCCGGTAAAAAATGCAAAGTATATGAATTCAAAAAACAAAATACCAAAAGTTGGATATGGAACTGGCTGATGTTAAAATCACAAACAAAAAGAGGCAATATTAATATTACAGTTGTTGCAAAAAAAATAGAGGAGAATGTATTTATTGCCGATACTGTTTTTAATCCCCCAAAGAATATTTTAATAACAGAAGTTGACCTCGAAAGTTTGAGAAATCAGGTAGGCGAAAACTGATGTTAATCCGATGATTTCTTTTCTTCCTTTGGGTGGGGCAAGTGAGATTGGAGCAAATTGCTATTACCTAAACATCAATGGAACGGGGATAATTCTCGATTGCGGAATGCATCCTAAAAAAGTTGGGTTGAAAGCACTACCAAAATTTGAATTACTTAAAGACAAACCATTGGATTATGTTTTAATATCTCATGCACACCAGGATCATCTTAACGCTTTACCGTTTCTTGTAAAAGAATTTCCACACATAAAAATTGTAACCACACCCCAGACAAGAGCAATTGCAGAACTCACTTTGCATAATACTATTTCAATCTTAAGTCGACAAATAAAGGATGAATCATTTACTATTTACTCACACGATGAAGTTGACCTCTTGATCAAAATCATTGATTACAAAGCGTATGGTGAAGAGTTTAACATTACAGGACTGAAAGCCACTATTGGTTCAGATATTAAAGCGGTATTTTTTGATGCTGGTCATGTTCTCGGTTCGGCTGGTATTTTAATTAATAATGGCGATTCAAAAATATTTTATACTGGCGATATTAATTTATCTTCACAATCTCTTATGAAGGGTGCCGCACTCCCCTCAATAAAAGTAAACACTCTTATTCTGGAATGTACTTACGGTGCAACTGATTCTTCAATGTTAAATGACTGGGAAGATGAAGTTGATTTGTTTGTATCAGCATTAAACAAAATTTTAAACAGCGGAGGTTCGGTTTTGGTACCTGTTTTCTCTTTTGGCAAGACGCAGGAAATTCTCACAGTAATTTATAGTCAAATGAAGAGAGGCAAATTAACTACGGCGGAAATCTATACTGGCGGCATAGGGAAAAAGATAAACCGGATTTACGATTATAACAGGTATGCTGTTAATATTAAAAAGGACGACTTAATTCTTCATGATGTTCCTCAAAAAGATCTGTATGAAATAAACAGCACCGAAGAATTGTTTAAATATCCTTCAATCATACTTGCATCAAGCGGTATGATGGTAGAGAATACCTTATCTTATACACTTGCAAAAAGATGGTTCAGTCAAAAGGATTCGGCAATATTTAATGTTGGATATATGGATGATGAAACCCCCGGTTACATTGTTGCAAACTCAAAAAAGGGAGACAAAATAAAACTGACTGAAACAGAAAAAGAAATTGAAGTTAAATGCGAAATTAAAAACTTTAAATTCTCCGCTCATTCAAAAAGAGAAGAGCTGCTCGAAATAGTTAACAGGTTG
>JADFLR010000013.1 GCA_022564295.1 Bacteroidota bacterium
GGATTTGTTGGATCTCAGCGGAGAGTTTCTGAGGCCAAAGATGTCTAAGGCCGGATGGTACAACGCGGGTTTCCAACTGGGCTTCGCGACCGTCGATGGTATAGAGACGGACTACCACTTATGGCGTGCCGTGCTTTGGTGGAAAGCCGGTAGAGAATTGGAAAGGTTCATTCAGGTCCACATCGATCTGTATTTGGAACGGACAGCAGAGAGAGAATCACGGAAGCGTGAACGGGATAGCAAAGGCTAATGGCTGGAAGAATAGCAGGACAACGTGATCGGCGGATCAAAACGTTCGCCGAGGTGACCGACCCGACCAACAAGGTTGCGCCGCGGGACCGTGAGCGCGATTCGACTTTGACACAGCGGAAACTCGGCGGGAAGACAAAGGCTCGCGGATGGGTAGCAAACGAGTCTGACGAACTGGCGATCGAGAACGGTTGCCTGTTTGACGAGTACCGCGCCGATCATTTCCGGCAAGTGTGCGAGGACCATTTCCGATTCTGGGAAGGATCACACTCTGGTCGCCCGTTTATCCTGGAGGACTATCAGTGGGAAGACTTGGCGCCGCTTTGGGGCTGGGTGTTGTTTGACGAACACCATGGCCGGTTGGTCGTGAGAATGCTCAATGGTCTGGGGCGCAAGCGCCGTGGGCAAGCCCATGATGCTCTTGCCAAAGCCGAGCCCGACTGACGCAGCACCTAAATAGGAGGATCAAATGGCTTACAAATTCTACTCAGGCCCGCTGGACGTGGTTACAGTCTCCGAGCGCGCCAACGGCGGAGAACGCACTATCGCCCGCGCGACCAATTTCCATCTGGGCTGCCGGTGGCGTCTCCATGTGTTCGGCGATCCGCAGCCCGATCAGGACGTAACCAACATTATCCACGACCATGCCGCGTTGTCAGCCTTGATCGATAAGCGACGGCGCGCCTAACCCGCGCCACAGCGCATGAGGAGGATGGGGAGATGAAGATACAAGCAAGCGAAATCCGTAAAGGTGATTTTCTAGACCTTGCGGGCGATCCGTTTGTTGACCCGCGTTGCGACCGCGCTGAATTCCAGTTCGAATATATGGAGGTTGTCTCCGTCGAACAAGAGTGTTCAGGTTGCATCGCCATCGGCTTCGAAGGGTTTGACGTTGTTGGTTTCCCGCCCGAACACATGCTCACCGTTCACGCTAAAGCCGATTAGCCGGGCACCCCCCGGCCCTTTGGAGAATTGCTGACCAATAGGAGATTGAACCATGATTAAGACCCTGCTCATCATCGTCGTGATTTGGCTAAACCCAACCACACCGCATGAGATCATGGATCACGTCGTCATGGTTTCCGAGATAGACACTCTAGCTGAGTGTGAGATCATGCGGCGGGAGACAATATCCGCATGGTCCGAGCCCCAGATCGGGTTGTTCGCGTGGTCCTGGTGCGTCGAGGCGAGAGCGCCATGAAAACCGTTGTCATGGTCCTCCTGCTGGCTTTCCTCATGGGGTGCGCCGGAGAGCCAGATCAAGCAGGAGTGACTTGGCAGTGGCTCTGTGGGTGGGAGTTGGACGTGGGAGGGGCTGCTAGCAAGAGATAAGGAGATAGAAAATGGTTAAACCGCTTAGTCTGTTTTTCGAGCGTGATCTTACGCTCCAGGAGGTTCGGGAAAATCTTGTCGCTACCGGCGAGGATCAGGCAACACTCAATGCCCTGGATGCTCTTATTGCCAAGATTGAAGAGCGGGGGCTCGCTAAGGTCAAGCTGCCATGACCTATGAGATTATCATTATAACCATAGCTGGATTCCTTGCCGGGTCTGCAATCGCTATGCTGTTTCACGTAATATGAGAGATCCAATCAAACGCCGCGCCTCTCAACAGGTTTGGTATCAGAGGAAATGGTAGTCACCTAAACAGGAGGATCAAGGATGTTCGACTTTTTACAGGACATAGGAAACTACGAACAACGTAAGATCGCTCGATATGAGAAAGACACCCTTATGATAGATACTTGCTCTGTCAGCGACGGAAACAAACCATTCGAGACAGCCATTAAACATCCTGATTATAGAAATGGCGAATGGATTATTGTCGAGGCATACAACACAATTTCAGAAGCCAAAGCTGGACATAAACGTTGGTGCAAAACTATGCAAAAATCAAAACTCCCAATCCAAATAGCTGATTGTGCCAACTCTCATATAGAGCAGTTTATCGAGCCGAGCGGTAGGACATTCAAACGCGAAAAGCAAGGCTCGTCATAATGTCCCCACACGAATTTAAAACCTGGCGTGAAGAGTGCGAGTTCAAAAGCTGGAAGGCTGTGGCGAAAGCCCTTGGCCGGTCTGAGAGACAAGTTCACCGCTACCAGAAAGGCACCGCTAAGATTCCAATTGTCGTCAGACTAGCTTGCATCTCTATTAAGGTCAGGCGACAGACAGAGTATGTCTTTCACATCGCCTAGACACACCTCTCCCACAATCTAAGAGTAATATAATCAAGGTTTAAGTAAATGTCAAGTCTTTTTTTCACTTTTACTTAAACTTGAATAACCACTTTCAGAAATTTTATCAAGTATTTTATCTATATCATCCTGCGATATTTCTTTGTTTATATTTTGATATGAATAATCATTTTTAGATTTATTGGTTTTTGGTTTATGAAAAAAATTAAGAATGAAATATTCCTTTTATCCTCAATAATTATCTTTGCCCAGTTTTTTTTCTTAACGTGTGATAAAAACAATAATGATATCCCGGAAAGTTCTCTAGCGATACGCGATACGCTAATATATAAAAATGGGAGCGATATTCCGTTTACCGGCAGAGAAAAAGCCCGTGTTGAAAATAAGATAATTGAATATGATATAGTTGATGGTATAAAACATGGCGATTTCAGATTGTATTATGAAAGCGGTAATATAGAAATAAAAGGACAAATAGATAAGAATAAAAATATTGGTAAATGGCAGTACTTCTATGAATCAGGACAAATTGAATCTGAGGGAAACTTTGTTGATGATTTTCCAGAAGGTGAATGGAAATGGTATTATCGATTAGGTGCCCTAAGAGAGCAGGGAAATTTTAAAGGAGGAAAGAGAATTGGTTTTTGGAAACAATTCGATGTAAGTGGAAATGTTATTGAAGAAAAAGAATTTTTTGAATCCGATTCACTTAACAATGAAACTGATTATCTGGAGAAACTTAAAAACTATCTTAATTAAATATGCTCAGGTTTGGTACTTGCAGTTGGAAATATGATTCGTGGAAAGGACTAATTTATTCAGATGAGAAGAATATTAATTTCCTTAAAGAGTATTCCGCACATTATTCAACTGTAGAAATAGATCAATGGTTTTGGTCTCTTTTTCCTCCCAATAAGGTTGTTCTGCCAGATTATAAAACCGTTGAGAATTATAAAAATTCTGTTCCGGGTGATTTCCTTTTCACAATTAAAGTTCCCAACTCTTTAACATTAACTCATTTTTACAATCGCAATAAAAATGAACCATTGGTTGTAAATCCATATTTTCTTTCAGTAAATCTTTTTGAAGAGTTTCTTAACACGTTAAAACCATTAGAAAAAAACATTGGATGTTTGATTCTTCAGTTTGAATATTTGAATAAGCAAAAAATGAAATCGATTTCGATGTTTCTGGATAAGGTGTATCAATTTCATTCAGAATTGCCTAAAGATATACCCCCGGTAGGAATTGAAATACGGAATCCAAATTATTTGAATCAAAATTATTTCGGATCTTTAGAAGGGCTGAATTTCTTTCATGTTTTTTTAGAAGGATATTATATGCCTCCAATTACTGAAGTTTATGAAAAAAATAAAGAGTATATAAAAGATATTTCAGTCATTAGATTACACGGATCGAATAGAAAAGGAATTGAGAAAATTGCAAATGATAATTGGAATAAGATATACATTGATAGGATGAAAGAAATTTCATCAATTATTCAGATTATTAAGGAACTTGAAAATAATGAAGTTGATCTGTTTGTAAATGTTAATAATCATTTTGAAGGATCGGCACCACTTACGATTGAAAGAATTAGAAATGCATTAGGGTAGAGAATGATGAGAATGTTTTAAATAACAAATTACAACTCTCAAACAACAAATAAATAACAAAATTAAATTGTTAAAAATCCAACCTTTTTTAATATAATTGCTCGTTTGTTGAATTGATTATTGATGCTTGTAGATTATGTGACTTTTAGTGTTTGGTTATTGTAATTTCCAAAAAAAGCCGTTGATTTACGAGACAAAACCTATTAAATTTGTATTCGGATTTTGGGCCCATAGCTCAGTTGGTTAGAGCATCTGACTCATAATCAGAGGGTCGGTGGTTCGAGTCCATCTGGGCCCACACTTTCAGCTCTGTAGCAGAAATGTTGCAGAGCTTTTTTATTAAAATTACGATTTAATTAATATTATTTTGTAAATTCATTTGATTCTATTTCAAAAGAATCATTTTCTTTGGTTGATTAAATGTTTTATCTGAAACATTTGATTTAACTATAAGATAATAGATATAGATTCCGGATGGTAAATTTGATGCAATAAAATCATACCTGAACATCCCCGCCGGCAGAGATTCATTATCAATTACAACCGCAACTTCTTGACCAATAATATCATATAGTTTCAACGAAACGCTGGAATGTTCTACGAGCCCAAATTCAATTTTAGTAGATGGATTGAATGGATTTGGATAATTTTGGAACAAGATATATTCATCAGGAATTTCGTTAGTAATATATTCAACACCAGTTATGTCGTTAATTGTAAAATCAGCATCCGAAAAATCAGAGAAATTAGGTATATCAATGCTCGTGATTTTAATCTTATAATCAGAGCCAGTTGCCACATTTGACGGAATATCCCATGGCTTAGAGCCATCATTAGGTGTGGAGGCTGATATCTCAGAAACAAAATTTCCGTTTTTGAAGAGTTCAATTTTGATCGCGACACTCAAATTATCAACCCAGGTAATAATTTGCGTAGTACCCGTTTGCCAGAATTCATTACCATTAGGAGAAGTCACTGCTATTTCATTTGATAAAGAAAAATCTGCATCAGAAAAATCGAAAACATTATTATTGCCTACCATGGTTATTTTTATTTTATAGTCCGAGCCTTCGGGAAGAGAAACAGGAATATTCCAATTCCTGATACTGTCGCTGGATGTGGAATTTACTATCAAGGAATGAAGAGCTCCTCCTTTATACAGTTCAATCTTAACATTTTCTGAAAAATTATCAGCCCAGGTAATAGGCTCTGTAGTGTTAAACAGCCAGTTTTCACCACCGTTGGGGGAAGTTATAGTGATCTCCTGAGCGAATAAAGTGAAGTTGTTATCGGAGAAATCAAAAATGGTGCTATCGCCAAGACTGATTATTTTAATTTTGTAATCAGAACCTGGTGGAATAGTCTCTGAAATATTATTCCAGCTCCACGAACTATCGGAAGCTGTACTAACTCTAATTGTAGAGTAAAGAGTATCGCTCTTAAAAAGTTGAATTTTAACATTATCGGAAAAGTTATCAACCCAGGTGATGACTTGATCTGTACCGATTTGCCAGCTTTCACCTCCATTTGGTGAAGTGATAGTTAATTGATTGGCAACGATAGTGAAGTTATTATCAGAGAAATCAAAAACATCAGGATTACCCAGACTTGTTATTTTGACTTTATAATCTGATCCACCCTGAATATTATAAGGAATATTCCAGTTGTAGGTGCCATCGCTGGCAGTAGTATCCTTGATGGAAGAATCAAAGACACCACCTTTATAAAGATCAATCTTAACAGGACCACTGATATTATCTGTCGAGGTTATTTGATGTGAAGAACCGGCCTGCCACATCTCGCCGCCATTCGGGGAAGTTATATTTATTACTGTAGTTTCTATAGAAAATTCACCATCAGAATCGTCTTCTATAGTAGTATCATTTACACTGTTAATCCATACTTTATAAAATTCGTTTGGCGGGAAATTCAGAGGAATATCCCAGGCATAAGAACCAGAGCTTGGTACTGAATTTTCTACAGTAATAAAGTTGCCGAAGAACCAAAGTCTGATGCGTACATTTTCGGTTAAATTGTCAGTCCAGGTTATAGTTTGGGTAGTGCCGGTCTGCCAGGCTTCTCCGCCATTTGGGTAGATCACCGTTAGCTCAGGAACAAGAAAAATGGTAAAGTTATCATCAGAAAAGTCAGAAAGAGTGGGGTCATCCAGACTTGTTATTAAAACTTTGTAATCTGAACCCTCCTGAAAATCAAAGGGGATGCTCCAGTTGTAGGTGCCATCGCTGTTAGTAGAGTCCTTGATGGAAGAATGAAAGACACCACCTTTATAAATATCAATCTTTACTTTCCCATCAATATTATCAGTCCAGTGTATTTGTTGTGTAGTACCTGCTTGCCAGCTCTCACCGCCATTCGGAGAGGTTACGGTTATATTAAATGAAAGTGTAAAATTTGCATCAGAATAATCGGAAACATTACCATTGCCTTCCATGGTTATTTTAATTTTATAGTCCGATCCTTCAGGAAGAGAAGCAGGAATATTCCAATTATACAAACCGTCGCTTTGCGTACTAGTCGTTGGCGTATGAATTAAAATTCCTCCTTTTTCAAGTTCAATCTTAACATTTTCAGTAAAATTATCAGTCCAGGTAATAGGCTCTGTAGTGCCAAGAAGCCAGTTCTCACCACCATTGGGCGAAGTGACAGTTACCTGGTTGCCAACGATAGTGAAGTTATTATCAGAGAAATCAAAAATATCAGGATCATCCAGACTTGTTATTAAAACTTTGTAATCTGAACCCTCCTGAATCTCAAAAGGAATAGACCAACCATATGAGCCATTACTTTCAGTTGAAGGTGTAATAATAGAATTGAAAACTCCGGCTTTATACAGATCAATTTTAACAAGACCACTGATATTGTCAGTCCAGGTTATTGATTGGGTAGTGCCGGACTGCCAGCTCTCACCGCCATTTGGAGAGGATACGGTTATATTATATGAAAGTGTAAAATTTGCATCAGAAAAATCGAAAACATTATCGTTACCAATACTGGATATTTTAACTTTATAATCAGAACCGGGTGGAATAGTTTCTTCAATAGTCCAGGTGTACGAACCATCGGAAGCTGTACTAACTCTTATTGTAGAGTAAAGAGTATCGCTCTTAAAAAGTTGAATTTTAACATTATCGGAGATGTTATCATTCCAATGAATAGTATCAGTAGTACCGATTTGCCAGTTTTCTCCACCGTTGGGGGAAGTTACAGTAATCTCCTGAGCGAATAAAGTGAAGTTGTTATCGGAGAAATCAAAAACACTGCTATCAACAAAACTGGATATTTTAATTTTGTAATCAGAACCGGGTGGAATAGTATCTGAAATATTATTCCAGCTCCACGAACCATCGGAAGCTGTACTAACTCTTATTGTAGAGTAAAGAGTATCGCTCTTAAAAAGTTGAATTTTAACATTATCGGAAAAGTTATCATCCCAGGTGATGACTTGATCTGAACCGATTTGCCAGTTTTCACCTCCATTTGGTGATGTGACAGTTATCTGATTGGCATCGATAGTGAAGTTATTATCAGAGAAATCAAAAACATCAGGATTACCCAGACTTGTTATTTTGACTTTATAATCCGATCCCCCCTGAATATTATAAGATATATTCCAGTTGTAGGTGCCATCGCTTGCAGTAGTATCCTTGATGGAAGAATGAAAGACACCACCTTTATAAAGATCAATCTTAACATCATCGTTGAAATTATCTGTCGATGTTATTTGATGTGAAGTACCGGCCTGCCACATCTCGCCGCCATTCGGGGAAGTTATATTTATAGCTGTAGTTTCCATAGAAAATTCAGCATCAGAATCGTCTTCTATAGTAATATCATTTACACTGTTAATCCATACTTTATAAAAATCGTTTGGCGGGAAATTCAGAGGAATATCCCAGTCATAAGAACCAGAGCTTGGAACTGAATTTGCTACGGTAATAAAGTTGCCGAAGAACCAAAGTCTGATGCGTACATTTTCAGTAAAGTTGTCAGTCCAGGTTATAGTTTCGGTAGTGCCGGTCTGCCAGGCTTCTCCGCCATTTGGGTAGATCACCGTTATCTGAGGAACAAGAAAAATGGTAAAGTTATCATCAGAATCGTCGAAAAGAGTGGGATCATCCAGACTTGTTATTCTAACTTTGTAATCTGAACCCTCCGGAAAATCAAAGGGAATATCCCAGTCATAAGAACTAGTACTAAGTTCAGAAGCTATTTCAGAATCAAAACCCCCACCTTTAAATAAGTCTATCTTTACATTCTCAGCAATGTTATCATCCCAGGTAATAGATTGCTGAGTACCTGCTTGCCAGCTCTCACCGCCATTCGGAGAGGTTACGGTTATATTAAATGAAAGTGTAAAATTTGCATCAGAGAAATCGAAAACATCATCACTGCCTAAACTGGTTATTTTTATTTTATAGTCCGATCCTTCAGGAAGGGAAGGAAGAATATCCCACATTTTTGAGCCGTCGTTTTGCGCATCAGGATCTACCGTATAAATTAAAATTCCTCCTTTTTCAAGTGTAATCTTAACACGTTCTGAAAAATTACTAGTCCATGTAATAGGTTCAGTATCGCCAAGAAACCAGTTCTCACCTCCATTGGGCGAAGTGACAGTTACCTCATCGCCAACGATAGTGAAGTCATTATCAGAGAAATCAAAAACGCTGCTAAAATCATGATGGGATATTTTAACTTTATAATCAGAACCGGGTGGAATAGTTTCTGCAATAGTCCAGGTGTACGAACCATCGTTAGCTGTATTAATTCTAATATCAGAGTCAAGAATATCACTCTTAAAAAGTTGAATGTCAACTCTTCCCCCGGAAAAGTTAGCAGTCCAGGTGATGAAATGAGTTGGAGGGGAGTGCCAGTTTTCACCACCGTTGGGTGAAGTTAAGGTAATTGTATTAGCAGTAATTGTAAAGTTATTATCCGATAAATCAAATATATTTGGATCATTCACACTGGTTATCTTAACCTTGTAATCAGTACCCCCCTTCAAATCGAAGGGAATATCCCATGTCCAAGATTCATCACTTTGAGTAGAAGATCTAAGCTGAGTTATTTTTTGAATCATAACATCATCAATGTAAAAAGTCGCTACAGTTGCATTAGTTATAAAACGAACATTACCAGTATTATTAGCATCAGATGATGTAATAAAATCTTTAGTTACATAAAGCCAAGCTCCTTGGTCAATTCCACTATATGCTGTGCCAAATGCATCGTTGTTACCATCCCAAATTGCATATCTAAGATTGATATTATCAACACAATATACCCAAAAACTTAATCTATACTGTGTATTGGGTAAGAAACCTAGATTTATTTGTTTCATACCGTTCCAACCTACATTACCCATAACAAGTTTTCTGGAATAAGTACCGCTATGAACTTGTGTGGTACTCTGCTCATTAGTTGTAGGAGCGCCTGTATTTACCCAATGAGCATCAAGTTCCATATCGCCATTGGTAATTACATCACCACCAAGTAGTTCTATAGAAACGTTTTCAGTAATATTATCTGTCCAGGTAATAAAATGTTCAGTCCCTGCCTGCCAGTTTTCACCACCATTTGGGGATGTCACTGTTATTTGTTGCGGAAAAATTTCAGACAGGAGTAGTGAGTTGAATAAGATGAAATAATAAAGTGTTTTTTTCACTATTATTCTCATATTGATTAAAAAATATTATTAGCTTGACACTTGTAATGAACTCAGTATCATAAATCTGAATAAAAATAGTTCATATTTCTGATTTCTGTTAGTTGTACCCCACCCCAGTGGATTTACCGAATTAGAGATGGTTCAATCCGCTATAAACTCAAACGTTATGCCGTTGATAAATAATTCAAATCTATTAAATTTTAGTTGTAATCTTTCTCGATATGAGACTTATATTAAGCAGTGTACCATTGTGGAATTAGCAACAGTTAGTAGAATTCAAATAATTGGAGGGATTAAGGCAAATAAATATGGATTTAAAATCATTGCAGAAAAATATTAAGAGAATTTATTCTTATTACTCAAATAGCAAATAAAATTAATTTATAAAATCTGCTTATTCTGATATAATATTTAATACCAAAAATGAAAATGAATTATAGCTGCATCGTTGTCTATTGATGGGTCTTCTATGATGAACCTGTATTGCGGTCTTATTTCAATAAAGCTGTAAGGCATAAATTCAAATCCTAATATTAAGTGAGCAATTGTTCCGGTATCCTTATTAGCATCTTCATCTAACCAATCATAACGAGCATAAGCTTCCAAACCCAAAAAAATTACGTATGATGCTTCAATCATTAACATGTTCGATACTGTATTTGCAGCAAGAAGATCATTAGCGAGATCAAACTCTGCTTGCAGAGTGAATCTATCATATCCAATTCCAGCAAATCCACCATACATCTCAGTTGTTTGGGGCACCTTTGCAGCAGCATAGGAACCGCCTAACAAAAAGCTAACCTTTCCAATCGATGGTGTTAATTCCAATCGTGCTGTGTATGTTGGATCTTTGGTTAAAGTACGATTATTAAGATTTGTAGCAATACTTGCAGTTAAAAAAGCAAAGTTAGAAACATATATTCCTAATTCACCCCCTGATTCAATATAAAACGGATTATAGATCAAACCGACTCTCGCACCGCTCACAAATAGTAAAAAGAAATCTCCTCCTCGTGTATAAGCTGTATGATCGTCCAATCTTATTCCAAAATTGGGTTGAAAAGAACCCACTTTTATATAGCTGTTATTTGGTAAAATATGCGCAACTCCATAAGCTTCCCAAATATCATTTACAAAATCGTACCTTCCAATTATATTTATCTTTTTTGATAAACCAATCCTTCCATAAACAGAACCTGACATTCGCTGAAAATCCGTACGATTTTTTTCTTGAGAATATAAATACTGTCCTCTAAAATCTAAACCGATTGAAATGTTTTCATTCAGTTTGGGCGACATTAAAAAATCTTTTTCTCTTGGAGAAATCATACTTAGCAAATTTTGACCGTAAAAAAATCCGTTTTCGTTTCGGATAATTCCACCGGTAGGATTATAATGGCAATCCACACATTTATCACCTAGTCTTAACGCAAATCGAGGTAATGGTAAAATTTCAAATTGAACTATGATAACCAACATTAAAGCGAGTAGTAAAATGTTTTTTCGCATCACTATTCTCCGGAGTTTCTGTTTATTATTCTTACTCTAAAAATAATATTATATAGTGAATATAGTTGAACTTAAGTGACATATCAAATAAATAATTGATGAAATTAATGTAAAAACTATTTTATGTTTCTTACTCAAAAAGATTTGAATGTTTTATATACGAATTTTATTAATTACGTACTTATTTCTTCTGAAAATCACGAAATAAAATTCGATGGGAAAGCATTTGGAAGCAGAATTTTCGTAAACAAGCAATCGTCATTAAAGTAATATTATTCACTTCAAATATCCATTCTGTTGCAGTTCAATTATGAATCATTTTCTTAATTCGAGATAATTAATATTCCGGATATAACTCATTTATCACCCTTTAGCGTTTCGGCATCCCGTTTGCCTTCATAACAGTAACTATTTCATTTGCTTAAACTAAGAGTGTGTTATGAACAGACTGATTTTAATAATAAGTATTTTATTTGGTGCTAATTTATCAGCGCAAATATCAACATTCGCAGAACTAAAAGCTGGAATGATGATACCTCAAACTGTAAATGATAATTCAGGTGCAGTTCAGCAAGGTTCTACATATGGTTTTGATATCGGAATCAATCTAGATGAATCAAACTCTATAGGGATTAGTATTAATTATGGTAAAGATGGATATGATAATCAGGTAACGATGAATGGCTTGTTTAAAGGTAACAGCAGCAGGGAGGTAACTGCTTTACAAGGTTCTTCTTCTTCACAATTTTCTGTTGGAATTATTTCAAGAACGGCTAACACATCACTTAGCAAACTTTTTTATCCTTATGCTAAATTGTTTTTAGGATACAGTTATATTACTATATCAGGAATTGAAAATCAAAATCAATTTATTGTTAGTGTAAATAGTCTTACAGAAAATAAATTTACAGCAATGTTTGGCTTAGGATTTATGGTCCCGATCAAAGCTATTGTTGGTGGTTTAGGTTTTGAAGCGGATTATATTATATACATGTCGGAAAATGAAAACGAAAGGTCTCTTTCATTGAAGTTTTTGTACAGGTATGATCTAAAATTTAATTAAATCCAAATAAATTATTTGTACTTACATTTTCCACTCTTCAAAGTTTAGCTTCTTTGCTTTCTCAACTTTATATTTAAACCTATCTAAAATAATTTCTCACATAATTATTTCTCTTTAGTAATTTAGATCACTAAATAACAACTATTGGCGTAATGTTGAACTTGCCGGCAGAACATTCCGCAGGCGGATAAAAACAAATTTGAATAAAGCTCAATTAAATAAATTTGTACAAAACTTTCAGCATCATCAGGGAATTATAGGTAAAGATAAATACTTTAATTCTTCGGTATTAATCCCTTTAATTTTTTTAGGGGATGAATATCATTTCCTGTTTGAAAAAAGGGCTAATAATATTCGGCAGGGTGGGGAAGTAAGCTTTCCCGGTGGAGAGTTTGACTCGGATAAAGATAAAAATTATATAGATACCGCTGTGAGAGAAACAGTTGAAGAATTAGGAATTGCAAAAGAAAAAATTCAGGTTATTGGCAGCATGGGTACTCTTGTTGCACCGATGGGCGTAACAGTGGATTCCTTTGTCGGGGTTTTAAACATCAATAAATTAAATGAATTAAAAATTGATGAAAGAGAAGTTGCACGAATCTTCACAATCCCGGTATCATACTTTACAGAATTTAAACCCTCCGAATATTTTGTCCGGTTGGAAGTTCACACTCAAAAAAGAAGTGAAGATGGCGGAATGATTGATATGCTTCCTGTTAAAAAATTAAAATTACCTAAACGTTATCAAAAACCGTGGAAAGGCGGAGAACATAGAATATTGGTTTATGAAACACACGAAGAAACTGTGTGGGGTATTACTGCAGAGTTAGTCTATGAATTTTGTAAACTGATTAATCAATAAAGAAAATTGCAAATTAGAATTTACCGTATGCCATTGCGTTGGATGTAGAAAATGAATGGGGCGAAAAGTTTGAAGCAATACTTGAAAAAGCAAGTATGAATAGTGATGGATACTCTCCTGCTTGGTATTCTGGTTCCACAGCAGGGTTGCTGGGAGCAAGGGCACTTTCATCAAGCATCGGGAGCAGTTTAACAAGTACAGTTTCCTCGTCATCAACAGCACCGGGTTCAAGTTCAGGTGGCGGAGGTGGTGGATTTTCGGGTGGAGGCGGTGGTAGTGGTGGTGGTGGAGGTTGGTAAAATGTAGGTACAAATTATACAGTTTCATCTAATGTAGTCTCAAGTTTTAGATTGAGTAAATTGTATATAACTTATTAAATTATAACAACTTATATGAGATAATTTCAGCAATCCTTTCGGCAGTTTTCCCATCCCATTTCTCAGGAATTTTACCTTGTTTTCTCTTCCCATTTAATACCTCTATGGCAACCTGCTCCGCTTTAATATAATCATCACCCACAAGCTGGTTTGTACCTATATCAACTGTTACAGGTCTTTCTGTGGTCGTTCTGATTGTTATACATTGTACACCAAGATAAGTGCTTTCTTCCTGTATGCCACCGCTGTCTGTTAAAATTAACTCGCAATTTTTAATGAGCGTTATAAAATCAATATATCCAATTGGGTCTGTTAAGATAACATCTGGATTTAATGATGATAAAATACCAAATGCATCAAGGTTATTTTTTGTTCTCGGATGAATGGGGAAGACAACTTTTCTTTTTAAAGAAATATTATTAAGAAGATTAACCAATGAAATAAGGTTCTCTTTTTCATCTACATTACTCGGGCGGTGGAGAGTTACCAGAACATAATTCTTCGTTTCAATTTTTAGTTGATCTAATATTTTTGAGGTCATGGTTTTGGGAAGAAAATGAATCAAACTGTCGATCATAACATTACCAACGAAGAAAACTTTATCTTCAGAAATCCCTTCGTTTTTAAGATTAATTATTCCACTCTTCTCCGTAACAAATAAATATTTTGCTATAGTATCGGTAAGAATTCTGTTTATTTCTTCAGGCATTTTTCGGTCAAAGCTTCTCAAACCCGCTTCTACATGAACTGTAGGTAAGAGAAGTTTACTTGCAGTTAAGGAACAAGCTATCGTGGAATTAACATCACCAACAACAATTATTAAATCCGGATTCTCTTTTAACAGGACTTTTTCAAATTCAATCATTATTGCGCCTGTCTGCTCTGCATGGGAGCCGCTGCCGACACCGAGATAAAAATCAGGTTTTGGTAATTCAAGATCATCAAAGAAAATTTTAGACATCCTTTCATCGTAATGCTGCCCTGTATGGCAAATAAGATGATTGATCTCTTCTTTATATTTTTGAAATGCTCTGTGGATTGGTGCTATTTTCATAAAATTCGGGCGTGCACCAACAACGGAAATAATTTTTTTCAATGGATAACTTTTTTATTAATAAGACTTATAAAATAGCAGACCTAATAAGAATAATTTATTTTGAACAGAAAGATAATTTAAATCTTCAGACAAAAAAAATTTGTGTTTTTAAGTAAGACAAATTTTAACTATTCTTTAAAATAGAACAGCCCAACCAATTAGTTGAGCTGTATGAATTTTCTTAATTAAAGTTAGTGTTTTAGCGAATTACGTTTGCACGATGATCTCTGGTTTCCTGTAACGAATTGAAATATCCAATTCTTACTCTGTACCATGTCCCCTCCAATCCCTGTAAATTGTGCATTTCAACAATAAATGCATTCTCACCCTGTGCCTGTAATCTGTCAACTTCTCTAACTGCACTATCGTAAGATCGCCAGGATGAAAGTTGGAAACAATAAAGTCTGCCGTCTGTGAAAATCATATTACCGACATTACGTTCAACCGCTTTGTTGTAGCTAACGTCATCAAGCGAAGCAGTAGTAACTCTTTCACTTTCAGCAACTCCGTCAATCAATTCGATTGACACACGGCGGTTTAACTTTCTTCCCGAATTAGTGGAATTATCAGCAATCGGAAAATCGGAACTAACGCCTTCAACCTCAAGTCGCAAGGCATCAATTCCCTTCGAAATTAGATAATCAGCAACAGCCCACGCACGTTCTAATGATAGCTTTTTATTAAGTGTGTATGAACCGGTATTATCTGTATGACCTTGAATTCTCCAACGAGTATCCGGATTATCGTACAGCACTTTTACTAATTTATTAAGCTTATTATTTGCTGCAGGCTGAAGATTGGCTTTACCAACAGCAAAGTTAACTTCACCCGATAGGGTCATTCTGGTTATCTGTGGAAGTTCTTTTTCTTGTGATTTTAATGGACATCCGAATTTATCCACTTCTGTGCCTGCAGGAGTGTCGGGGCAGTTATCCATATAATCCGGTACTCCGTCACCATCACTGTCAAACGGGCAGCCACGCGTATCTACCGGTACATTTAACGGAGTATTTGGGCACTGATCAAGATAATCAGGAACTCCGTCCTCGTCACTATCAAGAGGACATCCGTCGGCATTTACAATGATGTTTGACCTTGTACCGGGACACCTGTCAAGATAATCAGGAACTCCGTCACCGTCGGTATCAACAGGGCAGCCAAATTCATCAACTCGGACACCCTGAGGTGTTTCGGGGCACACATCATCTTCATCTCTGACGCCATCTGCATCGGAATCTTTTACACCTCCGAAATAAAACGAAACTCCGCCAAGGAAAGTAAAGAATATATCGTTATCTCTACCCTTAATAACATCATCCAGTTCATCAGAATTTACATAATATAAGGAACCGTTAAAGTTTAAACTTAAATCCGTTGAAAGTAAAAATCTGATGCCCAGTTCACCCTGAAGTGAAACTTCGTTCCTGGAATATTTTTTTCTGGAGTTATTCGGAAGACGGTCACCGTTAACATCCTTGGGATCAAAATAAAGATAGGAGGCACCTGCATAAACGTAAGGGAACACTTTATCGGAAACTTCAAAAGCATAATTTAATCCACCACCCAAAAGTATAATTGGAGTTTTAAACTCATCTATTAGTAAGCCAGTATTTGGATCTACATATCCGGAAACTCCACCGCTTCCGTTCAAGCGCCCTAATCCGGTAAAAGCTCTTACACCAAAAATGCCAACATTTTTAGTTGCAAAGAAATACTCACCCATTACTCTTGCGTAATAATCGAAAAGTGAATTTCTAAAATCTGCTTTCGTATAAGTAGCTCCACCTTCTACAGAGACTGCCCATCTGCCGGATAGCGGATGTAAGCTGTTGAAGCCGGCAACTTGTGCAATTGTTGAAGTAGAAATAGCTCCTGCTACTAAAATAGAAAGGATTAGTATTTTCATCTTGATGCCTTAATAAAGTAATTTTTGTAAGCATTTATAATATGTGTAAATAGGCATTTCCTCAGCCATAATACTTTATAAAATATACTATAAAGTTTTACTAAAATATTTAATTATTACGAAAGATGAAAGTATTTGTTAATATATTTTACATTCCATAATACAGAGTTAAAGAGATGTAAGAATTCTTTCCAACCAGATATTCAGGAGTTCGGTCAGTATCATCATCAGCTACATCCGAATACCGGTAGGAACCATGGAGAATGAGATCGTGAATATATTCAAATCTGAAATTGAGACCGTAGTATTTATCAATTCTTAAGGGGCTGTATAAAAATGATTTGTTAAATTCATCTATACCGCCGTAAGCAAAATATATATCATCCAAACCGCCTTTTCTTGTTTGCTCAAAATATAATTCAAATTTTAGTGAACGAATTGGTTGATAATCAAATTGAATTCTTACCTGATCTGCGTTTTGTCCTAGCCAGTGACCTAAAGTGAAATCAAGGTGCTTGTAAGTTGTTGATTCTAATTTATGTTCGTAAACCCACGGATTAATACGTGTATATTCTATCAGCAGATCAAGATTATCTAAAAAGAGGTTTACTTTTCTTGCCCCAAACGTATATCCTACCCACGTATTACTGAAATCATTTTCTAATATATTTCTTATCTCCGTAACATCAATAAAAAGAGTTGAGTAGAATTGAAAATCCTTCGGATACTTAGCTGATATATCTAAATAAAGTGTGCCGTTACCGTCATCCACATCTCCTCTCCCGGTATTATGATCGAGCCATTTAAAAAATAAAAAGGGTATGAACATTTCCGGTCTTAAATCTCCACTGTAAACAAAGGAGTTCCCGACGGATATATCCAATCCTGAAACCGGTGTTATTGTTAACATATTAGCAACAATATATTTGTTTATATATGCTTGTTTTACCTGGGGCTCTAAACTTTCAATATGTTCGAATTGGATAGAAGAAGAATCTATCACCAAAGAGTTAAGCCATCCGTGTATGTATGAAAATCGCAGCCATTCAACCGGTTTTAAGTGAAGCTCGATACGCGGATAATCCGGTGGTTTTGATGAAAGAATTAACTGCCCGAAATTGCCGTGACCCCATGTGAAGTAATCCTTTATAATAGAAACACTTCCCCAATTCCAGTTAAAGTTAATGCTTCCTTTTACATCATTTGCTTCTATACCATTAGGTGCTCCCTTATAATATGCACCTGTTACCGGAGAAAAAGATTTCTCACGATCCACGTTATCGCCAAACTCTCCTTTATCTCTTACATCAAAACTAGCTCCGAACCAATTGCGGTAAGTACCAAAAGAAGAAAAACCTATCCATCTTGTATGCCCGTTTGCATCTCCGATAGTGGAAACACCGTAACCTGCGATTGGTGAAAATTTTGCAGAGAACAATGAATCACCGTAGCTGAATAAATACCATCTTTCATTTTTAAGATCATTTAATTCATAAGCATATTCTTTTTCATAAAAATATAATAGCTTTCTTTCAGTTGAGTTTAAATTATTTTTTTTCTCAGCAATTTCTTTTAGCAGCCCGGCAATATATTTCCTTGAATAAGGTTTAACTTCATCATCCAGTATTATTACCTGCTCGATAGACATCCTTTGGAGAAAATCGTATACCTCGCTGTAAAGGGG
The DNA here is from genome assembly GCA_022564295.1 of Bacteroidota bacterium. GTDB lineage: Bacteria > Bacteroidota > Ignavibacteria > Ignavibacteriales > Ignavibacteriaceae > BMS3ABIN03. The sequence continues at coordinate 18,246 of JADFLR010000013.1, forward strand.
AGTGTAAACTACCTGTCCAAGAATATTATATGTGAACAGTAGAACCAAAAATTTAGTAATTCTGAAAAACATAATGAAAGTGGTTCTGTTTGTAGTCCGTTGTTCGTAGTCCATAGTGAATTAGTCTTTCTTCTTTTTTAGATATTGTATCAATCCTCCATTTAAGTTCATGATATATTTACATTTCCCATACAAAAAGTCAAATTCATTTTATTAAATATATTTCTGATCACCTACAATATAGAGAAGCGATTGGACCTCTGATTCGGATCTGCACGAATAATTCAAAAAGTTGGTTAAAGATTTATCTGATCCACTATCAAATCCCTCTGAAACCGTGCCTCCCGGAAGGCATTTGCCAATATAGACACCGAAACTCTCTGGATCTGCTCCTTCAATCCAAAATCTTTTGAAAAATTATTTAGTTTTGTAACCCTATATATTTCCTTTGTTAGTTCCCTTGCTAATTTCCAGAATTCTATTTCTTCAAACTTCTCAATCCTCATAACCTCAACCACGGTCTAACTGACTAAGGACTAAATAACTAAGCACAAATAAATTACGAAAAGAGCATTGCCAAGTAATTTATTACGCACTTCTTTCCTTCTTGATAACTATATTATTAAAAGCTTTGAAAAAATATTTCACATCAGTTTTAATTTTACTCTTGTCATATTCATCAAGATATTTCTTTTCAGATTGAATAATCTCCGAAAGGTTCTTTGGCATATCAGCATAATAAGGGGGTACAAGTCCTGGTTTATAATTCATTCTTTTTTTTCTGAATTCTTCATTATATAAACTTAAGTATTGCCTGCTAATTGGTCGTACGCCAACAAGTTTGAGATCACCTTTTGCGAGGTTTACCAGCATCGGAAGTTCATCTATCCAGAGTTTCCTGAACACGGCGCCCCACTTTGTGATACGAAAATCTTTATTAAACTTTCCGCCCACCTGAAGATTGTTATTATTGTACACAAATTCCTGTAAGTATTCTGAATACGGATGCATTGTTCTAAGTTTATAAACATAAACAGGTCTACCTTTTTTGCCTTCTCTTTTCATCTTAATTACAGGGCTGAATGAAGGATTTTCATCAGAGGATGGTGGGCTGATTTTTTTTGCTACGAAGTAACAGAGATTATTTATCACTTTCAGATCAATTATTTCGAATCCGCAATAGTATAATCGACCTAGACCTTCTGCCAGCGATAGTGCTCTATCCTGTCCGTTTGTAAGGAGAAAATAGATTTTCCGAATAATTGGTAATTTTGGAGCAGCACGCTTCCATAGAAAATCGAAAAAGTAGAGAGTATTAGCTAATAAGAAAGGATACTTATTACGGAACCTATCATACCTGTATTTTATTGGTTCAAAATTGCCTGCGAATATTCCTCCATCGCACATTCTTTTATTCACTTCGATGAAATACTCATTTATTCGTCTAATATCATTTATCTTATGCAGATTTATAAATAGTTCCAGGTATTTCTCAGGAAATACTTCAACATTATAAAGATTTCTCGATTTTACAATTGCTGTGTTGTCAATATCAAACGTATTTAGATCGAGCCTTCTTTCTAAAAATGAAAAAATCTCAGGATATTCTTTAAAATAAATAAACTCAAGTTTTTGCGCTAATGGAGATTCATTTTCAGTATTACGAATCAATTTGTACTTAGTGTTTGTAACCTCTTGTTCTCGTTTGGGGATAGCAGGTGCTTTAATTTCATACGCACGTAAAAAATTAGCCGCCACATCATCTGTTTTTTGCGGGAGTTTATCAATATATAAAAATAACATTACTATAAACGACCAAGCCGCGTAAACAACTATTGCAGAAAGATAAAGTGTCCTGTAATATTGATCAATCTGAATTATATACACTATGAACGACATTAGCGCAATGATTAGAAGATAAAATTTTAACTGGAGACTTATTGCACTCCATACATTCGTTTTTTCACTGAAAGCGGTAAACTGATGTGTGATGACGGCGGAGAGTAACCAGCTTATATATGTTCCCGATAAAAGTATGATCTGGTTTTCATCAATATTATTAAACCCGATTTTGTATTCATACAGAAAATAAAGAACCCAGGAAAGAAGTAAAAAATCTATTACCGGAGCTATAACAGAAATTTTCTTTTTTGTTTTACCCGCTTTCTCTAATTGACTTCTGTTCCGGTAACTAAAAATTGCAATTTCTATTAACGGTGCTGAAAAGAAAGAGCCGACTACAACCAATCTTGAAATGGAAACTGATTCAAATTCGGCAAGCAGAAACGCTGCAACACCGAGAGAAATTAATAGTGATGTATAAGAAAAACTTAAATAAGATTGTAACGTTGTAACTGATTGAAATCTGAATTTTCCTGATATCAGACCGCCGGCAGCCCAGGCGATTAGATAAATAATTAAAAAATTCCAGTAAGTTGCGGTGATATGCAGATGCTTGTACTTTAAGTAATAAACTATTAAAAGAGCCAGTAAATATATTACCAGATTTCCAAACAGCTTTGGAAGACGTACTGCTATTTTATGTGGTATTCCAGGTGAGCCGTTAAGCTGCGCAAGTGATTCACTATGTGTAGAATTTGACATATTTATTTTTTAGACAGCTAACATACTTTTTAGGATACCAAAGTTTGAAAATTATTGATTGATTTGCAAATTGTGGGAGAGCAAAAATCCGGAATTGACTTTGGGATAAATCCGGCTCGGCTTGATTTCGCCGGGATTAGGAGAGTTCTAATAATAATAAGACCATTAAGCAATATAACAATTATCCATTCAGAGCTAATTCTATCGTGAAAGGGAAGACTTCAAATGTGAAATTAAAAGTTGGTCTGTGCACAATTCGGTGAGTCAATAAGCCGTCCTGAAACTAGACAATCCTGATCCTTTTATATTCATCTTTGAAAACCTAAATTAACATCCAAAAATATTAGGAATAAATCAACTGAAAAGCTATAAATTAAAAATAGTTTTAGAACTTATACTGATAAATCTTTTTATCTTAAATCTTGCTGTGGGTACGATATCAAATTATTCCGGGAAGATATTCTTGTTAAAAGGGCTTGTGAGTTTTTTATTAATTATTGCAATGATTGCTCAAGTCAAAATGAACAATGAAAAATGGCAGCCAATGATTAACAAAAACGGATTTAAAAAACTGTTTTCGATCCTGTTTTTATTTATCTGCTATCTTTCACTCACATTAGCATATTCATCAAATCCAGTGTATGGTTTCCAGAAGATATTAAATTTTATTATCAGTGTGGTTCCTTCTGTACTTGTATTTTATTATCTGGTATCAACATTAAATGAACTGCGGCTAAAACTGTTTATTTACTCTTTAGGTATAATATCAGTTCTCACAGTCTCATACATTATCATAGTCTATCCCTTTGACCAGAGCACAATCTACCATTACAAACCGGGAAGATGGAGTCACGTTATTTACGGAAGAATGATTTCTTCATTTGCAGTAGTTCTTTTGTTATATCTAATGTGGATGATCGAGAAAGGTAAGACCCGCCTTCGCTACGATACAGTTAGACAGGCGAAAGAAGAAAGACGAAGAGTATTATTTTTAATGTTTATTACTTCTCTATCTGTTTACGGGACATATCTATCGGCGTTAAGAGCAGCTTTTGTTGGGTTGATGTTGGTGGGAGTTGGGTTGTTGGTTATTAGTGCGTGGTTTGTTGTTCGTAGTTCTCGGTTTAAAAACTTATTTACCGGTAAGCGTGTTCATTCCGAATTAACTAAGAACGAAGGACTAAGAACTCAAAATGTAAGCATGGTATACAGTTTACTAATCATCACTATTTTATCAGCTCTACTAATCTTACTTATACCTAAACCTGATATTATAAACTACCGTTTCAATAATATGATTGCCATCAACGACCTTCAATTCAAAGGTGATCCGGCGATACATTCGAGGCTAGATTCCTGGGAGTTGAGTTGGGAAATTATTAAGGATAATCCTGTAATAGGCGTAGGTATGGGTGGATTCTCAAGCTATCATAAAGTTGAAGTGTATCCCCATAATATTATGCTTGAGTTTGCAGTTGAAGGGGGAGTGGTGGGGTTATTAATTCTTTGCTCGTTGTTCGTAGTTATGTTTAAATCTTCCTATCGTTTTTCAAAGTTTACTTTTTACTTTTTACTTTTTACTTTATTCTTATCATTGTTCTCAAAAGAATTCTCTAATCAGACTATGCTATGGATTGGATTGTCGTTTTTTGGAGTTGAGAAAGACAAACGATCAAAGGAAAAAGATTAATGGATTAATTTTTAGATCGGGTTACAATAAAACCTTTAATTATATTTTTCAAGTTTTGTGAAAGCAATTCTTTTGTCCAAGGTATAGGATTATTTGTCCATCTTTGGGGATGAAAGGTCATCATAATTTTAGAAGGTAATCTGTTTCCTCTTAGTGCATTAATAATATCCTGAGTAGAATGAAAAACCAATTCTTGCTCCTCACATTTTTTTTGCTGATTGCTAACCTTATCCCTGATACTAACTTTATATCCATCCCAGCGTCTTCCCGTATCTGTTAAATAAAGAACTTCATTAAAATCAATATCTAAATATGGTTCTCCAATAATACCTAGTTCACGGTAATCAAATTTCTTCCAGATATCCTTATTATCATACTTTGAACGTGGAGAACCGTGCATACAGATGGTTTTAACATCAGCTACTTTTCTCATTTTTTCAAGGTTACTCTTAAAAGATTCCCAGGCTGCATTAATGATTTCTTCTTCATTCATTCTAAATTTTGAATTTTGAATTTTGAATTGGCGATTAGCAATGTCCACATCTTCATAGTGATATCCAATTTCGTGATCGAGTTCTTCAATTTCTTTTATTACTTTCTCATCATAACTTTGCGGGACAACTCTGAAATAATAAGTCCCTTTTATCCCCATATCATTTTGTATTTTTGCGAAGCGAAGTGAATTGTTCTTCAATTTATCAACATCGTGGCGGAGAATAATGATTGATTGATCCGTCTTCACTTCGTTACGCCGGGACAAGTTGTATGCCTGCCCGCCGTGGCGGGATTGGATGTATTCTTTAAAAGGGAGGAAAGTGTAGTTTCTCTTTTTTAATGCAAGTAAAAGCTGATGATATATTTTCAGTGTGAAATCGTGCATAGTATAATTTACTTTGATGTTTGGAAGTTTATAGGTTTTAAAAACTGCCATGAATGCCTATCTAATGCTGTGAAATACGATCTTTGGATTTTCAATCTTTTCACGAAAGGTTACTAACCATTCTGGGGAATAGGGTTCCCATAACTCATCTAAAGCCGGTCAATCCAGTATTCAGGTACTCTGTTTTGGTGTGCTACGGCAATAATGTAAATCATATTGTCACGCATTGAATAAACTAGATTATATGGGAATTTCCTTAGTACTGCTTTTCTGGTATGTTCGGAGTTTTGAGCCCATAATTTGGGAAATTGAACAATAAGGACTATAGTTTCTATTACTTCATTAAAGAATCTTCTGGCCAATCCGGTCAAGTGTAATTCATAATATTCTATTGCATCCCGCCACAGTGTGATATTCTTAACAAGAGGCGGGCAGGCATCCAATTCAATTGAATCTGGTTCAATAAATTCAATCTGCATCTATTTATATCGCTCAATAATTTCCTTAAAAGCGATTGTTTTTATTTTGCCTTCTTCCAACGCCTTATATCTTTTCTCGGATTCTTCCGCCCATATCTTCTCAATATTTTCATCCGGTTTATTCAAACTCCGGGTTAGCATTTCTATTAGCTGAAGTCTTTTGGCGGGACGTAATTGTAAAGCTTCCTTTAAAACCGATTTGGTATCCATTTCTAAATTCCTATAATTTATTTTATTACAATATTAAGAAAAGAAAACATTAAAAAACAGACTAAGAGTAATTGTGGTGAAGGAGGGTGAGGGGGGAGCAGAGGATCGGAAATAGAAATCACTTTCCTAAATGGAACGAATGCCACAGTGGAATAGCTGTTGGTTATTTCCAAAATCATTTTAAAGCTGTGCTATTTTAAGTGTGTTGGCAGGGTGGCAGTCAACGGCGTGGCGGAGAATACAGAGGGGAGGGGATGGTAGGATGTTTGAATGATTGTATGATTGTATGACTGAATGATTGGTTTGGATGTATTTTTTAAAAGGAAGGAAGGTATAACCTCCTGATGAAGTGATTCTATTAAATAGCTGTAAGTGTTTGTGGTAAAATCCATTTAATTAAAATCACCTGTTGTATTGTTCGCATCTAATTGATAGAAATAAATAGTGATGATTTTAATTATTTGAGCAATTCTCTTTAGTTTTAATAATGAGATAACATTTACAAATCTTCTATTTTAATCTCTTTACCCCTGTTTTTAATTGATTGATCAGCAGCTTCTAAAACTTTCACCACCATCCATCCCGCAAAACCGTCAACTAAGGGTTTGCGGTTTTCCATAATGCTATTAACAATGTTTTGAGTCTCTCTGGTTAAAGCCTCTATACCATCCAGTTTAGGTGCATACATATCACCGGTACGATATTGTATTAACGTTCTATAAATATCTTTTTCATCTTGGAGAATATCAATGCCTTTATTATAGATACGTACTTTCTCGCTGGGTTGATTATCATCCCAAACGATCATCTTTTTACTACCTGCTATAAGTGTCTGACGAATTTTTACAGGAGATAACCAATTCGTATGAATGTGTGCTATCAAATTGTCAGTGTAAAAAATAGTCATGTATGCAACGTCTTCTATTCCATTTCCAAGATGGGCTGATCCTGTCGCAACAACGCTTTCCGGCATCTTGTTTAACAGGTAGTACATTATCGAAATATCATGCGGTGCCAAATCCCAAAGTACGTTAATATCATGTTGAAACAACCCAAGGTTAATTCGGACAGAATCAAAATAATATAAATCACCAAGCTCTTCACTATCGATTATTTCTTTAATTTTCTTAACCGAATCTGTAAAAATAAATGTATGATCTACAAAGATTTTTAAATTCTTTTGTTCTGCAATGTTAATTAATTCTTCTGCCTGGAAAGATTTAGAAGTCATAGGTTTTTCAATAAGGACATGTTTACCGGATAAAAGGGCAGCTTTTGCTATTTCATAATGTGTATAAACCGGTGTGCAAATGGCTATTAAATCAATTTGTTGGTTTTTTACTATATCTTTATAATCAGTTGTAGTTTTTATGTATGGATAAATATTCCTAATATAGTCTAACCGTTCTTGATTTAGATCTGCGCAAAATTCAACTCTTATTGAAGGATTAGTTGCAAAATTGCGAATGATATTGGGACCCCAGTATCCAACGCCAACCACAGCTGCTTTAATCAAATTTTCTACTCTCTCTTTCCAAGAATTATGTTATACAAAAATAGTTTATATTTAATCTCTTTGGGTTAAATTCCCGTCCCTTGGGGTGAGAAGTAAAATAAACAATCCATCATGATACAACGTCCGCTTTCGGCGGGGAGATTCATTGACTGATTATTTACTGGTTTTTAGAATAGTAAAAATATCTAACTAATTGCCCCATAGATGATATTAAAATATTTCCTATTCAATTTTGAGATATTTGAATTTGTATAATCATTTCCTTCTTTTCCGATAATCATTTTTACCGAGGATAGAAATTCATCAGGCTCGGAATAAAATATTGCTTTACAATCATCATCTAAGAATTTCTTTAAACTACCAAAATCAGTTGTTAAAACCGGAATTCCACATGCTCTTGCTTCAAGTATTGAAAGCGGCAGTCCAACTGAACCGGTGTTATTAATTACTGGAAAGATATATAAATCAGACAGTTGATATATTTCCTCAATTTTGTCTAGATAATCGTCTATAACAATAATACCAGCGCCAATTAATTTATTTCTTAAAGAATCCGGACCAATAGAATCAGTTGGTGTTGAACTGCTGCCAATAATTACAACCTGGTAATCAGAACTCTGTAATGGAATTAATGATAATAGGTTCCTTCCTTCATTCAAATGACCAACGTGAGATATGATGAACCTATCTTTCGGCAAATTGTATTTTTCTCTTAACTTGATTTTTGATGATTCTGACAACAGTGGTTTAAACCTGTTAAGATCTGTATATAATGGAAATAGTTTATTTGAAATATTTGAGAAATCCAAAAATTGCTTTAACTCCGGTGAAGGAGTAAGCACTAACTGAGGTTTTATGGTTTTAATAATTACTTGTTGCCATTTATTTATAGGTTTTGGCTGCAACGCTATCATTATTTTTTGTGCAGAAGCGTAGTACCTTGAAATATTTCTCATTCGCAGGAAACTGGCAAATGTTGCCGAGGCAAATGGGAGATAAATAATTACATCAGGTTTAAAGTGTTTGATTCTATAAGAAATAGATTTACTATAAAATAATTTATTAGTATTAACAGTCTTTACATTCTCTTTCCCTTTAAATCCTTTTCTGCAATATACCAGCAAATCATATTTTGCATCCAGCTCAGTAAATAAATTGTAAGAAGTTTTCTTTATTCCCTCATCATAAGGCGGATCTAAAAATTCTGTGAATAAAACAATTCTAGTTTTCACCTAATCTATCATACCATTAAGACTTTTAGCTTGAATTAATGAAAGTTTTTCAGAGTAATAATTAGTAATAATATTATCCGGATCATAAATAACAACAGGATTTTGTTCGTTGCCAAACCTTTTCTTTGAGTTATTTGGTGAATCGCTTAAAAACATTTCCAAGGGAATGCCTTTTAAATCAGCAAGTTTTCTCTCCTGGACCAATATAATGATTGACTTCAAGCCATTTTTAAAACCTGGTTTCCTGACTAAAGACACATCCAAATCTGAACTATCTTTCAAATTGCCATTGCAAATACTGCCAAACGATGCACAATAAAGTATAAATGATTTACCATTTAAACGATTAGAGAGATTATGAAGGTATAAAAATAAATCTTTCTTTGTAAGCTTTGATAAGTATAAGCGGTGTACTAATAGATTGTAAAAATTACCGTTAACAATCCAGTTTAGAGTATGACCGAGCAAAAATCCAAAGAAAATTGACCAAATTATTGAATAATTAAAAGTGTTTTGAAATAATATAAAAAAGCCACACCAAGAAATAATTGTAAATAATAACTTATAAATCTTTTCTGTCTTATCTGCATGGAGAATGCCCTGGATTAACCAGTTACTGAACAGTAAGATCCATCTTAGGTAAGTATTCTGCCTTAGTTTATCTTTAAATCCTTCCATTTAAGCCAAGTTTATTGAATATTTCATTTCGCACAGTCTCCAATGGACGGTTATTGTCAATGACCTTTATCCCAAGGTCTTTACTTAGAATATCAAAAACTTCAATCCTTTTAGAAAGATGGGCATCGTATAAAGTATCTTTTTTTCTTAGTCTGATTTCCTTTTCATCTACTTTCAAAACAAATATTTTAGTGTTTCGAGGAATAGTATTCAAAAAAGCTTTTCCGACCTTCGTTAAATGCAAACCATATCTGCCGGTATCTACCATTAAATCTGCAAGTGTATCGATAGCAAATCTATCTATAAGAAGAATATGATTTTTTCTTCTGTGAAATTTTCTGAATATAATACTTTTTTTAATCTTAAAATCTATCAATTGAAGAAAAGGAAATAACCAGGATACAAAAGGAGAGCGATAGAATTCATGTACTCCGCATTTTATTCCTCCAATAGTTTTGTATTTAGTTAATCCTGCAATCCGGCAATAAGCCATTAACGGCTTTGAAAATATTTTTGGAGATCTTATCCAAATTGTATCATATAACTTATTTTCCTCAAGTAACTTTTTTTCAATAAGATTAATTAAGGTAGTTTTACCGCTACCGTCTGATCCAGTTATGTAGATAATAGAATTAACCATTTATCACTTCTTTATACAATTCAATTACCTTTTTATTAACCTTATCAGATGTGAAATTTGTAATTGATTTGATACATGCTTCTTTCATATAATAAGACTTATTGATGCACGCCAGAATGCATTTCGCAAGTTCAGCAGTAGTTTCCTGTCTTACAACATAACCATTTACACCATCCTTAATTATTTCAGAAATATCTCCCACATCATTTGCAACAACTGGTATTCCACAAGCTAAGGATTCTTTTACTGAAAGAGGACTACCCTCATTTCCAGAATATAAAATTGAAATATCGGCAGCATTATATATAGCGGGCAATTCCCTTTTTTTTCTCACACCAAGAAATAATACTGACTCAGTCATTTTCATTTTATTAGTTAATTCTTTCATTTCAGATAATTGTATACCATCCCCAACAAGAAATAATTTATAATTCTTATTCTCTTCAGAAATTATTTTAAATGCTTCAATAATTTCTTTAATTCTCTTAGGCGGTTCTATCCTACCAATGTAAAGAATAATTTTATTATTAGTGGATATTCCTAATTTTTCTCTTTGTTGTGAGCCATCCATGGGTTTAAATACCCTTGTATCTACACTAGTTGGTATAATTACAATTTTTTTAGCCAGCATCGGGTATAATGAAGAGTAAAATTCCTTTGTTTTATTATCTACAGCGATAAGATAAACCGCTCTCTTAAAAGCATACTTTTCAAGAATACGATAGATTGTTCTAACAATTATTCCCTTTCTAATATTCACAGTATGCGCCTGCTGTCCGTGCAAACTTATTATAGAAAGGTTTTTCTTAAAAAAAATAAAAGCAGATAAATGGTCAGGTCTGTGAGCATGAATAATTGTATTTTTTCGAAATTTTAAAAAAGGAGATTTGAAAAATAGATGTATTAAAAATTTATTAGTACTGCTTAATTTATCCTGTATCTGATGATAAATGAGCTTTTTGTGTTTTTCATAGTTATATATTTTGCCAACAAATTGAATATTTAGGTTACGGTCTAAAGAATATTTAATTAACTCAAGAATATAACTTTGAATCCCCCCAATAGCTTTTGATTCTCTCTCAGTAGTTTGAGATTCAAAACTAATAACACCGATATGACATATATACATACTATTTAAAGCGGTCTTGATACTCAGGATTTTCTTTCATCATTCCATGACTTTCCGGGTAATGCTCTATAAACCATAACATAAAAGTATTTACATCTATACTTTCAGCGACTAATCTTTTTCTTTTAGCCTCAATTGAAGATTTGTCCACTGATTTAAGGATTTCCAGAGCCTTGCGTATTGATTTCTGTTGCTCTTCTTCACTTTCACCAAAATTAAAAACCAAGTCATATTTATCCTCAAGAATGTCTTGATGTCCTCTACCTACATCATCAAGATAGATTGAAGGTGTCCCCAAGTAGGCAGCCTCTGCGGCCATTGTTGCACTCTCACCAAAAACTAGTGAACTATAGTATATTGCATGATGCATCCGTACAGGCGAGCATTCAAACTTGTATGATTCTAATTCCTCAGGTAGCGGCCCTTCTGAAGAAATAAATACCTTAGCATATTTTTTAAATATATTCACTACCTTTATTTTATTTGAGTCTGAAATTCCCTTATGACCGATATCGTGATTTGCATTCCAGGAAACAAACCTGAGAATTACAAATTTTTCACCCTCACTTAATCCCAATTGGCGTAGAACATCGGGATCCGGAGAAAAGCACTTAGGTCCAAGGTATGCTAATTCAAATCCACCCCTTATGCTAATTTGTTTTTTGCCTAAATCCTTGCGGAAACTAGTAGGTGTAACTATAGAATTTGCGAAGGGATTAACAATCTTTTGTAGTAAAGATGAACTCTCAGTATCTTCAAAAACAATAAATGGTTTTCTAATTATATAGCTCGTATATGCCAAATGCGGAATTGCCTGACCTATAAAAATATCCGGCTTAAATTTGAGAGAGATTAGAAAAGTTTTTATGGTTAATAAAGGTAGCTGCAGAAGTTTTTGAATTATTCCTTTTTGATTTGAACCTATTTTCTTATATGAAATGTTAAAACTATCAAGTAATTCACTTGTTATTTCTTTCTCATTGACCAGAACACAATATGAGTGACCACGCTTTTCTAATTCAGAGATTAGGTTTTTGAAAATGTGTACCTGTTTGGGATGCGATATACCAACGAGAATATTCATTTTAAATAATAATCAAGTTAGTGATAAGAAGTAAAAGGTTTGAATCTGATTCCAAAATGTTTTAGAAATTTTAAAAGCTCTTCACTTAAATCATTCTTCCCACAAATCGACAAATTAGAAAAATTAAGCAGGACTGACTTATGTGCAATAACTGATTCACGAAAGTTTTGACCATGATCATTAAGAATCAGTATTACAGTATTTTCATTGAGTTTTAAATCATCTATAATTGATTCGTCTCCCCCGATTAAATAAAGAAGATAATCATGTGTAATTTTGCCTTTTGAGATATAATATACTTTATAGAAAGTAAGTTTATTTACTTCAATATTATAATCATGCTTCCGCAGATAGTTAATAAAGAGATCGATGATTTCCCCTATCTTATGACTCCTATCTTCCGGATGAGGATTGCGAGGATATAATCCCTCTGGGATAACTACTTTGGCCGGATTACCTTGTGCAAGACATTTTGCAGGGATGTTTTTTGTTACAACAGAGCCAGCTGAAATCAAAGAGTCATCACCTACTTGAACACCGGGAAGAATAAAAACACCCCAGGAAATCCATACATTGTTACCTATTATAATGGGTGCGTAAGTGCTAGGATATCCTTCTAGAACAGATTGCCATGCACTATGAGTAAAAAGATAACTTCCTCCTCCGATTGCACTGCAATTTCCAATTTGAACCGGTAGAGTTGTATTGATTAAGCAATTTTGGTGAACCTGTGACATCTCACCTATTATTAATTCGGAACTCCCAATGTCCATTCCACCGAACATGTTTCGTTCACGAATAATAGTTTGATAACCGATTTTGATTTTATCTACTTTAAAATAACATAAGGAACCAATCTCCACCTCTTTATCAATTATACAACTCTTACATAAAAGTATTGTGAAGTGACCTATATTTGTATTCTTCCCTATATTAATCTCATTACCGACAATGATCGATCCAAACCCAATAGATACATTTTTTGCTATTTTGTAACCCTTTATTCTGTATATAAATGTTTTTATAAAAGAAGGGAAGAAACCCATTGTAATAATTTTAAGGATAGGTATTCTCTGGTTTTTAATTAACATTGTTAGAACTTACATCGGTTAAATGTTTAATATAATCAATGCTTTTTTGAATACTAGTAATCTGGTTAATTTCCTGAGTCTTGAATTTAATATCAAATTCAGATTCAAAGCTCATTATTAATTGTAATTGACCCAATGAATCCCACGAATCAATATCATCCTTTGTAAATGTTAATGATAAATTTTCAACGCTAATATTAAAGACTTTAGAAAATACAGTTAATACTTTTTGTTCCAGTTCGTTCATTAATTTGTTCCGTTTATTTTTATCCAGGGAATATCTTTTACTTTATACGTTTCAAGGTTAGCCACCCAATAGTTTTTTCTAATTTGTTTAAAATTATGACTTTTATAAAAATTATTACAAGGCGAATTTTTTTTTGTTTCTATAAATTCCCCAGATATTTTTCTCTTACCTGATTTAATTGCTTCTCTGATAATGTAATTTAACAAAGCTGTTTCAGCAGTTCTTCCGATTACTCTGCAACTTAAAATAAAACTATCTATGACTGTTTTTTTTGATTCTTTTTTAACGATTGCTGTTCCAACAATACCATTATCACCAAATTTATCAGTAAGATTTAATACATACACATCATAATTCTCAGCTATTTGGAAGTTTTTAATTTCTGTCATAGTATATCTTTTGGTAGTTAAATTAAATTGGTTAGTTTTTTGTGTCATTTGTGAAATCCGGGGAATATCGAAGTCAGTTACTCTTCCAATAGAGGCAATCATCTTGAGGGAATAGTAGAAATCTTCGATGTTATTAATACTAGTTTTAAGATACTCTCTTTTCTTGTTTTCAATGTACATTTCATTTCGATGTAAATCATCTTTCGTTATATCTAAAAAATCAAAGACTTCAAGTTTTCTTATAAAATTTGGATATTCGGATGGGTCTTCAGGCAATTCCGGGACATAAACCTCAGGGAACCTGGTTGAAATTAACTCTCTTTCAAAAGGTGAATCATCTAAAAAAACGAAACTGTCCATTCCAATATTAATTTCCTGAGCAATTTCCTCCAGGTTTTGGGCTTTATTATTCCAGTTTATTTTAGAACAGATAAAATGTTTTGATCTTAAAATCATATACGGGTGATTATCAATAGCATTTAAAGCAATATCTTTTGAATTCTTACTATTTAGAACTAATAAAATACCGCGTTTATAAAGTTTGTAAATTTCTCTTTGGAAATCATAAAATGCTTTGCCTATTCCATCGTTTGATAACTGAATGTTTTCAATTCCATCTTCACCTATTATTCCCCCCCATAATGTGTTATCAAGATCAAGAATGAGACATTTTTTTCTCTTTCCCTTATATGCATTAATGTATCTAATATATAATTTACTTAATTGCTTAATACCATTTAGACTCCAATGCGATTTGGCAATATAATGCATTCTCTCGTCGAAAAGATTATTAATACCAAATTGTTTTATTAACGATTTAGTATCAATAATTTTTACATTATGCAATTTCCTGGCTAATTCAGTTAATTTAAGATTGCTAATTTCCTCTGCTTCTAAATAACTATTGCTTGAATTATATTCAAGGGTTGCCATTGTTGCCGGTCGAAAAAAGAAAAAATTATCTATAAAAATCTGAGAACCGGATAAATTATCGCTAAGTATAATAAACAATTTTATGTTTTCTTCAATTCTATCTATGATTCGATCTATTCTACTATCCATTTTACTTTCAGTATAAATTAAATCATCTAATAGTGTAAATAAGTCAAGGGATAGGATTATAATTTCAGGTTTTAAAGAATATAATAATGATTCTTTATTAATTATTTCCTGTTTGTACTGATTATATCCGGAAACAAAAACATTTATATCAGGTGTTTCTTTTTTAGTGATTACCTCAAATTCTTTGGCAATTAATTCTTGAGTATAATTACCTAGAAAATAAATATTCATTTTAATTGTGGCTTTAGATTTTTTTCAACCAGCTCAATAGTAAGATTTTCAATATTAAACATAAATGCAATCCTTTTACCACGAAAAGCAACTGCTTCTACGGGGCCGGAAATTAAAATAAAATTTTTCTTGGAAAGCTCTTTAATAGTAGTTTCTATATCATCTACCTCATAACAGAAATGATACAAACTGATCCTTTTATGAAGTAGTTTAAAAATTGGGGAGTCTTTACTTGCCGGTTCAAGCAATTCATACAGAATGTCATTATCATCCCCCATAAAGATAACTCTTACATCTTGAATTGGATCATATATAATTTCTGATTTTTTCCACCAACCAAGGCTATCTTCAAAATGGTGAATTGCAGATTTAATATCTTTAACAGCTATACCTAAATGGTTAAGTTTCATTTTTACTTAAATAGTTAAGCTAAAAAAACTAAAATTTTACATACTTTGATAATCATTTTCATTAAGAGCAGCCAAATATAATTGATGAAACTTCCTTTCCATTTTTGTAATATTAAAATGTGTTTCGATTATCTTTTTCCCATTTACTCCAAAATTTGTTGCTATTTCAGGATTATCTATGAAGTAAATTATTTTTTCATTTAACAGATCAGGATTTTTCGGTTCAATTAGATATCCGGATTCACCCTCAATTACTAATTCTGCAGTACCTCCACCTTTTGTTGCTATTACCGGTTTACGCAAAGCCATAAATTCTACCAGAGCATTTGGAATACCTTCACCATGGATATCAGGATTCGTTAATAACACGCCAACATTACATATATTCATGATAGATTCAACTTTGTCGCACCAACCGGTAAATATAATTTTATCAGTATCAGAAAATTCTTTCATAATCTTTGCTCTTAATGGACCATCTCCAACAGCGAGAAATGTGATATCAGATCTTGTTTTTAATATTGAATCGGCAGTTTGCAGATACGTTTGGTAATCTTTCTGGTTGGAAAATGTCGCTACCATACCCACAACTAATTTAGTTTTAATTTTCCACTTACTTTTGACTTCATTTATAGTATCCAAATTTTCTATTCTATCAAAGTTTAAGCCGTTGTGAATGCAGTATCCTTTTTTTCTGTTAACCCTGAAAGCTTTCAATCCTGCTTTTGAATTAGCTAGTATAATATCAGACAATGAATTTGACATCATTGATATAAGCATTTGATTGCTAACTATATTAATTGTTTTCGGAGCACCTGAAACTCTTGAATCAATGAATTTGATACGGAGTAATTTTGACAACGGAAGGAAATATAATGTAGCAATAGAATACCAGCTATGGACGATATCAGGTCGAATCCTTCTGCATAATTTATAAAAATACACCAGGTTTTTAATAATATTTTTTTTATTTCTTTCCAGAAAATGAATTTTAATTCTTTCATCATCGCCTAAAAAGATTTCTTTGTTTTTGTTAAATACTATTATTTCATAATTTATTTTTCGCTCCAATAAATATTTAAGTAGTTCACCAAAGCGTCTCTCTTTACCACCAAACTTTAAGGCATCGGTAATAAATAATATTTTCATCTTATATAAAGGATTTTCGGAATAGTCAATAAAACTAATATGAGTTATAAGTATTAAGGCTGTTCCGATATGCTAATAGAGTATCTGCAAATATTTCTGCATTTACTTTGTAATCATGGTGAAGAACTAAATATTCTTCAAAATAATCTTTTGATTTATTATGATCTAATTCTTTGCATTTCAAAAGAACCTCATGGATATTTTCTTCGTTAACTAAATATCCTATTGAGTATTGATTGAAGATATCATCCGGATTAACAATTAATGATATCACCGGTGTTGCAACTGAAAAAGCTTCTAAGAATGTGTTTGAAAAGCCCTCGTATCTCGAAGTATTAATCAGAGCATAGGAACCTGATAGGAAGGAGAATACTTCATCTCTTTTTATATTGCCAATAAATTCAACATTATCAAGTGCGCTCAGATTATTTATTGCATTCGAAGTTTCAGGGTCAAGGGCAGTATTGGATTTGCCAGCAATTTTAAACTTATATTTTTTATTGTTTGCTGCGATACGATAAAATGCAGCTAGATTTTTTTGATAAGTAAATGAACCTATCCATGCAAAGTATTGCCTTTCATTATTCAATAAAGGGTCAGTTTTGATACTAGTGTGAAAAGGATTTTTGATAATTCTAATAACTTTAGCAGGAAATCGTTTGACCAGGCATTTTTTCTGATAATCATTTTGGCAAATAATTATACTGGCTTGTTTCAAGCCAATATTATAAAATATTCTGCTCCTGTGCGAAAGAACTGTAGATAATCTCTCATCAACGTCAATATCATTCGCAACCAAATATACAAAAGGTATCCTTAAGATTTTTGAGATGATGGCAATTATACCTGTATCGAAGCCCGCACATCTTTGAATTAAAAAATCCGGTTTGTAGTTTTTAATAGAGAAGAAAAGTCTTGGTATCCGGTAGTAGATCCAGCGAAGGTATTTTAATCCGTATTCTTTGTGATAAGATTCTATAATTTCGAAACCAGGATCAGAGCCTACAAATTCTTTCGAACCCTTCCAGGTTAGAACTCCTACACTATTGCCATGATAAACTAAACCATTAACGAATGCTAAAAGTCTTACTGAAGCACCACCAATAATTACATCAGAATAGTTTAATAAATAACGAATATTATAATCGATGAATAAAAGTTTAAGATTAGAAATTTTGTCCATTTCAATATCATTATTATAAATTAACTATCCCAAATAGATGAATAAATCATAACTTTTAAGTAATAATAAATTGTAAAATGCAATAGTCACTAAATGATCTTTATATTTTATTTTTTAAAATAAACAATACACTGGAACATATATTGTTATGAGGTTTCATTGTCGGAATTAATGGCCATTCCGAAGGACCATAAAGTAGAAGAGGAAATTTAGTAATTATATTAAAACCATTAATCTTAAATGTATTTATCCAATTTTTTATTCTAAAATTTTTATAGCATGCAAAAAAACTATTATATTCACCATGAGCTTGTGGAAATAGTTTTGACAAATAATGGATGAATGTTTTTTTTGTATTGTTGCTATTTGCTATACTATTAATAATATTATATTTATTATCATATAATCCATTTCTAATTATTCTTAATAATATCTTTTTAATCAATGTTCTTATGTGAACAATATACTGTGCTGGTATGCTAAGAAGTAACCATATATTAGTTGGTACTGCAAAAGCATAAATACAATTGGATTTTCCTATTCTTTTGAGTTCAGAAAATGCATCTTGTAAATTTTTCAGATGTTCAATGACATGATTAGAATAAATTAAATCAAACAGATTATCTTTCAAAGGTGCATTTGCTATATCACACTTAATAAAATAAATATCTTTCATTTCTTTAATATTATTATCAAAATAAATATCTGATGCAATTACATCTCCTATTTTATTTAAATGCGGTAGCTGAAATCCATTACCACTACCAAATTCCAATATACTTATTTTAGATTTCCTAGCTATATCGGTATTATTTAGAAATGGTTTAATAATAGACAAAGAAATTGATATTTCCAGTTCTCTTTTATATTGTCTATGTTTTTCTTCGCCTAACAAGGTTTTTGGTAGCATTCAATATTCTCTAAATAAATATAAATAAATAATAATTATGGTTTATTTCAAGCTAAAATTATAAAATATTCTATTCCTGTGCGAAAGAACTGTGGATAATCTCTCATCAAAGTAGATATCATTCGCAACCATATATACAAAAGGGATCTTTAAGAATTTTGAGCTAACAGCAATAATACCTGTTTTGAAACACGCACATCTTTGAATTAGAAAATCCGGTTTGTAGTTTTTAATAGAAAAGAAAAGTCTTGGTATCCGGTAGTAGATCCAGCGGAGATATTTTAATCCGTATTCTTTGTGATAAGTTTCTATCATTCCGAAACCTGGATCAGAGCCTACAAATTCTTTCGAACCCTTCCAGGTAAGAACTCCTACACTGTGACCACGATGAATTAGTCCCTTGCAAAATGCATACAGTCTTACGGTTGCACCACCAACAAAAACATCAGAATTTTTAAGGAGATAAGGAATATTAAAATCAAAAAATAAAATCCTTAATTTATACGGCTTATCCATTTGCGGATCGAATTTCCCCAATGCTCCATTTCTTTTTTTGTGCTTGAATTATATTTATTTTATTTAATTTATGCTCATGTAACATATTATTAGATACAACAAACCGATGATAGCTATAGGATAAAAACATCAGGAAAGCGAATGGTAAATCCGGTCTTCTAAAGATCATTTGAATTAGAATGAGAGATATTATTAAAATTATAAACGGGTGTTTTAGTAAAGAAAATTCAACAGTAAATATTTTTAAAATAAAATAAATATATAATATAAAAAAGAATATACCGCTTGAAGCCAAAATTTGAGTGTACTGAAAGTTGCTGCGGGTAATATGATGGAACATTCCGGCTGCTGCATTTTTATAACCAACTCCGAACCAGGGATAATCTAAAAAATTGTTCCAGGAAGCCAATATCTGACCGCCTCTGCCAGCATCATCCAAAGTGATTAAGAGAAATCGATTTGCCTTTAAAAATATATTAATGTTCTGCAGCAATATTTCAGAGACCAAAAGGAATATGATGAAGATTAAGAAACTGATAAGATATTTTTGAAAGATGTTTTTAGTGGAATATCTGTTCAACATAAAAAAGGACAGGGTAAAGGCAATAATAATCATTGAACCCCTGGTTTGTGTTAACAAAGGAAGTGAGCATAAGAAAATTATCGCGAAAACGATGTTTAGTTTTCTTGAAGGATTGAAAAAACGGGGAATAAAAAGTATGATGACAAGAATCATAATTGCCATTGCATTCATATCGGCAAATGCGTTAAGATTGTTTTCCCCAAGCAATCTGTCAACGCCCGGCACGTAAGTAAAGGGAAATTGAATGATGCCAAATGCTGCCAGGTCAATTATCAGAGTATTAATTATAATGGCTATTAAAAAAAAATCAACAATAAAACTTATGTTTTTTAAGTTTTTACTCAAATTAAAAATTATAAAAAAGAACATATATATATATAACCATCTATTAAGCAGGCCAAATCTCGGGTCATTATTACTTTGAGCATGAACTAACTCAATCAGACAAAAGAGGAATAATGTGAGAATGAAAATGGTAATATGCGGGAATGCTTTTTTCTTTTGTAATAAAGAATTTTTAAGAGCAAACATTAATGGCAGCATTGCGAATATTCCATATAGATATCTTAATGGAGGAATACCAAATGTCGAAGTAAGAGCTTTAGACATTATTATAGGTACATAGGTTATCCATAAGATGATAAAAAGTATAGGGATCTTGGTACTGTAAGGAATATTTTTAGTATTTCCCTTGAAGAAAATCATATGTAAACATCCATAGTAATTTGGGTTTGAATAAATTGATTTATTTGCATCTGTATTAGTGTAATAAATTAATGATTATAATACGTATTTATATATTTACTATGGAAATATTTAAAATAAAGATAAAAAATAATAATATGATAAATAGCATATCCAAGAACATCAACTATAACAAAAGAATAGAGAGATAATAGTTCCATCGATTGGAGAAGGAACACACTGGCAACCAATAATATAGTCGCACCAAATTGGATAAATGGAATTATACTCTGTTTGTTCACAGTTTTTGAAATAAGCACAATTGCAACGTAGGAACTAAGAACTTTTAATGGAAGTATAAAAAGCATCAATTTTGCTATTGGTATTGCATCAATATATTTAGGAAGAAAAATCGGGACAAAAAAATCTAATAAAAACCATAATATTATAATACTTATTATACTAACACCAACCAGCAAAAAGGTTTCTCGGATAACAATCTTATTAACTAAATTATAGTTGTTGGCACCAAGGTTTTCAAAAATATTTACTTTCCTCACTCTAATTGCCATCAGAAACAAAGTTGCCATTTGAGCGATAATCATCTGAGCAAATCCGAACAACCCGGCTGAGATGAGCCCAAACAAACTAATTACCAGGATCTTTTCCATATATATATAAGAGCCATAAGCAACAGTACCCATAGATATCGGGAAACCGATCTTTAGCTGCCTGATAAATTCTATTTTATCAAAAATAAAATGAAACTTATAATCTAGTTTCTTAGAATATATATATATTGAAAATACAGATGCGAAAGTTGGAATTATCAGGGATGCATATATCCTTAAAAAGGGAACAAGTATAGCAACTAATACAGCGCTAAAGAAACCGGCAGCAAAAGTTATTTTGCTAATTAATACAAATCTTTTATTTATAGTTGCTTCATTATTTAATATAGCCTGTAATTTTTGAAATAAAAGCCCAAAAGAAGCAAGGATAACCGATGAAAAAATTAAAATATTATCGGTAAAAAAAAAAGCGCTGCCTATTCCTGCTAAGAAGAGCAAAACAGATAAAACAATTTCGTATGAATAAGAACTATTCTTTATGAACTTAATATCAGATTCAGATGATTTGGCCCCTTTAAGTTCCAATATTTCCCTGGTGGCAACCTGCTTGAAACCGAGGTTCCCAAACTTTGATAAATTACGAATGAGATTTACACCACTCAGAAGCCCGTAATCAGCCGGACCCAGATACTTTGCAACCAAAAAACTTTTTATAAATTGAATTGGTTTTAAAGCTATATTCGCACCAGCTAGAGCAGAAAAGTCTCGTATCGACTTCTTCTTAAGAATCGTTTTTATATTCATATTAGTGGAAAAAGCAGATAGCCTGGATTACTATAATTTCACCACCTAAAACAGACTACCAAACCGGAAAATCCTCAAAACTATATTACTTTGCGATAGACATTATCTATCTCTTTAATGTATCTCCCAATAGAGAATTTTTCTTGTACCAAAGACCGGGCATTCTTTGTTATGTTCTCAATCAATAGTTCGTTACTTGTAAGATTTAAAATAGCATCAATGAGAGCTTTTGTATCTCCATACTCAACCAGGATTCCGTTAAATCCATTCTGTATTACTTCAGGTATCCCTCCAATCTTAGTGGCTATTACCGGGATACCGGATACCATTCCCTCAAGAATAACTCTTCCAAAAGCTTCATTTTTGGAAGGGACTAATAGAATATCTATAAATGAGAGAATTGAAAATGAATCCTCAACATATCCAAGGAAAAGCACTTTATTTTTTATGTTAAGTTCCTCAACTAAATTTCTAATTTTCTTTTCACTTGAACCTTTGCCTGCTAGAAACAATATATATTTGTCAGATTTTTTTGTTAACTCGTAAAATGATCTGATTAAAAAATCATGTCCTTTAGCGTCATTAAAATTTGCGATGCATCCCAATTTTGTTTCTGTTATTTCACTATACTTTGAATTATCTCTAACTTCATTCACATCTCTCAGTTCAATTGCATTATGGATAACTTCAATTTTCTTCTCATCAAGTCCGAGATTCTTCCAATGATTTTTCGTTGATTCAGAATTTGCCACATAAACAGTGACCTTCGAATTTGCATAATCTGCTATTTGTTTTGTAAATCCATTGCTTCGCATTGACCGAAGATGACTTACACAGGGCAGTTTTGTATCGCTGCTTATAAGAACACAGAACAGATCTCTTAATATCTGATCATTCATATGAATTAAAGAAATATCTTTTGCCTTAATTATTTTTTTTATGATTCTGATTGTTTTAAGATGGCAAATTCTTAACACGTATTTTAGAATTCTGATATTAAATCTGTGCGCTTTTGAACAAATCTTTCTGATTACTTTTATCGGCAAGGAACTGAGTTCAATTGAATAAACCGGGTCGTCAATATGATGAACATCTACATTTATGGAAGCAAAAAGATTATCATATTTAGTCCTATTAAAAAGTACAACTATTGGGCGGTAGAGTTCCCGGTTGATATATTTCAAATGCAAGTAAAGACTTTCAAAAGAACCCCCGCCATAAGTACCTGCTTCTATAAAGAGAATTGAAGTCATATTATGCAACAGTTAATTCGAAGGAATTAATAAGTATTCAGAGAGGACAAGCTCTTTCACTGATTCTTCTGAGATAGAAAAAACCTTATAACCGAGTTCGTCAATCACCGATAAAAGCTCTTCCACTGTCTGACCCAACATCTTCAACTGTCGTGGGTGTGCACTCAATATTATTTTTGGTTTAGATTGTGCGGCTGTATTTCTCAAACCTTTAAGTACGTTTATTTCAGCACCTTCAACATCAATTTTAATAATATCAGGATTCAAATTATTATTATTACAGAAATCATCAATTGAAATTTGATCTTTATATTCTTTCTTATATGTCCCATTGTTTTTATAAGAAACTAGAGAGTTCATTCCTGATGCATTATATGATTCATAAAACGGAATCGATATATCAGATTTTTCACCAACTAAATTAGGGACTACTTTCACATTTTTAAGTTTGTTCAGTTCAATATTCTTTTTCAGGTAGCGAAGGTTAGCAATTGAAGGTTCGAAAGCATAGATTATTCCATCTTGATGTATTACACGGGATATCGGCAGTGAACAAAGACCTATATGTGCACCTATATCAAAAACTGTTTTACTCCCTTTACTGAGTTCCAAAAGTTTACTAAACCCCTCATTGTGATTGGTCCCCCAATCTTTATAACTGGCGAAGATAAAATTGTAATCGAATTTGTACTTTTTTTTATCATTACCTATTTGCTTATTAATTCCTTTATTGAAAGTGAGACCCTTTAAAAAGAAAATGATTACTTTCTTCAAACGGAAAAATATACTGTAGTGTTCAGAAAAAAATCCGGTGAGGCGGAATTTTTTAATAATGCTTCTCATCTGGTAATAATCATATTAAAATATCGGAGCTACTGCTTCACTTTTTGGAACAGAACGTCTCTAACTCCGCCTAACTCGCTGATTAATGTAATGGCATCCTGATCAGAAATATTAAGATAAACTGACTGAGTTATACCATCTCCGGTTCTAATTGTTTTAACCGACTTATATCCAAGCTCCCGTATCCTGCTTTTCTTATCGTCATTTGAAGTCATATACTTTATTTTGTAACCATTGCTGAATAGCATTTCAATCTGTTTCCGGATACTATGTTTATCGTTATCATATTTTGGGAAGTGGCACTCGAATACAATTTTGCCATTGAATAATGATGTGGAAATAGCTTCCTCTAATCCTTCCAATATTTCAACTTCATAACCTTCTACATCCATTCTAATCAGATCGACATTTTTTTTATCTTTTAGAAATGTCGAAAGATCTGTGACTTCAACTTCTAAATAATCATCTGAAACACCCTTAGTTGTATAACTCCCGTTAAAACCATCCCGAATAAAAGTATGAAGGTTGGAGTGAGTAGAGAGGAAAAAACGTTCCTGACCAACCGAACTAGATATCCCAATATTATATGTCTTAAATTGAGCATCTAAATTATTTAATTTAATATTGTTTAATAATTGCTGAAAGTTATCAGGCGATGGTTCAATGGCATAAATAAAACCCGTGGTACCTACTAACTTTGCTTCCATAATCGGGTAATATCCTATATTGGCTCCAATATCCAATATTGTCATTCCCGGTTCAATTTCCTTTAGCAATACATACCTGAGTTGTTGTTCTCTAGTGCCATTAATTACCAACTGACGTGCTATGCCCTTATCACTAAGATCCAAAGATAGTTTATAATCGTGTATTCTTCTGGTAAGATATGCTCTATTGAGAAATTTATAACACCAGTAATAGTAAATTGCAAATCTTAAATATTGTAGGAATCCCACAAAACCATATCTCTCATATTTTAAAATGATGTTCTTTATCATTTTTTAAATGTTGTAATATTTCTTGAAATGATTACAAAGTATTTATTCTGTAAAGGATGTTAACATATTAAATCTTTCACAAAATTCAGCTTTCCCACTATCGGAGAATAGAAAATATTTGTATCTTTTTTGAGCGCTAACAGCTATTGAAATCAGATCACTATACTTATCGGGCAGTGAATCGATCAATGATTTAAAATCAGAAAAATCCCATTTAAAAGGTAGATAGGTTTGATTATTAACATAATAATCAGGCCATGTTTCCATATGGCTGCAATTTGGCTTAATCAATGTGGCTCCTGCATTGAATGCTTCATAATCGCGATAACATGCCTCACCCCAGCCGAATGGAGAAATTACAACTCTTGAATTGTTAAGTTCACGATAGTATTTATATTTGTTTACCCTGTTAGTACTGACTTTGTCTCTTAATAATTCTGCAATTTTCTTTCTTGGAAATGATATAGTATTCCTTCTATAATTAGTTCCAATTCTACAATTGTAAAATACAGATCGTCCTTTTTGTGGGTCTTTCATGCTATTAAAAATCTGATGCGGAAATATATTAATATGTTTATTAACCTTTCTAATTATATTCCCAATGTAGCTGAAATTATTGAATGAGTTATTCCAGCTGAGTACAACTTTTCTAAGTTCTGATTCTTCGGGAATATGATTCAAGTGTGGCTCACCCGGATTATCATCTGAAACTTGAAAATGCTTATGATAATAGTCAGTAAAATATCTTGAGCCGTAAAATTTGCGGCGGTAAAGCAATCTATCCTTTAATAGAAATCCTTTAAAATATCTATCTACATGAGGAAGAATCTCAAAAAATGTTGTGCCTGTTCCATCCCGAAGATCAGCCCATATTACATTATCAACACCTTTTTCCATTCTATCGAGGAAACTGAACATTTCGTCTTTTTTGTTTTCAACCCACCACCCATTTTCTGAAGCAACATTTGAAGAAATAATTAATACATCACAATCTGACAAATTGTCATTTAAATTTTTCACAAATGAAACATTTATTCCGTATTCCTGTAGAAGTTTTCTGTTAGTAAATAAAGGGTATACAAAGGAATCACCGTTGAAAGTAATTTTTTTTTCGCGAAGAATTAATATACTTCTGTTTGACATTAGAAGGGCTTGATGTTAGAATAATTCATACAATTCATATTAGTTATTGAATATTTTATTTTTTTAAATAATTGATTTTATTCCAAAGTATTTTATTCGAATTCTTACGTATAGTTAAGCGAATACCATTAATCACTATTTCACGATAGTGATTATCTATGTACAATTTATTTTCTTTTGTTGGTCGCCACAATCCTAGTATTATGTCTGGGTTTAATTGGACTATTGAGTAATTAAAATTATATTTTGAATGACCTGGGTAAAAACCAATAAATTTTTCAAATCCAGAATAAACGAATGATTTTTCACGAGCTATCTTTTTATCGTTTCTCCCTAATAAATCAATATAGTATCTATTTGAAAAATATGGAGTAACACCAGCAAACACAACGGCTATTTTAGCTTCCTTATTAGTAATTTTATCTATTGTCAGGGCATTATTTATATGTATCTTAAACCTACCAACACCTGTTGGTTTCTTAAATAAAAGTAATTCTGAAAGTGAGTTTGGACCAA
Source organism: Bacteroidota bacterium (assembly GCA_022564295.1). GTDB lineage: Bacteria > Bacteroidota > Ignavibacteria > Ignavibacteriales > Ignavibacteriaceae > BMS3ABIN03. The sequence goes on from JADFLR010000013.1 coordinate 44,972, forward strand.
AATCATCTCTATAAAAACTATTGAAATTAGTGAAACTAAATAATAACAACACAATAAATAATACAAAAAGAATATTAGTTCTTAATTTCCTAATTCTATAATAATTATTAACTAGAAAATTAGAAAAATTTCGGATCAGTAGAAATGAGGAGTAAGAAAATAAAATAAAAAACACTGGCATTACAATACTGAGATATCTATTACTACCATTCTTTGATTCCCATGCATCACCACCAACATATATGCTGTAAAAAATCTGTACTGAAAAGATACATAATAAAAAAACAACGTATTTATCACGGCGAAAAAAAATTATGCTTAGTGGTATCAGAAATATAATCCAATTCATAGTCCATATAAATTTCACAAATACATATACACCTCTACTTATTCTAAGGAAAAACGGATACCCTGTCATTTTTAAATAATAAGTATTTGGCAAAATTTCATCGTAATACAAAATTCTAAATATTGTTTGGAGGAGAATAAAACATAAAAATATTGATAGCCCAAACACGAAGTTTTTCTTCCTGTTTTTCTCATCTGTGATAATAAGAAAAATCAGAACAGCCATATATATAATTGCAAAATCGGGTCTAATTAATATTCCTATACCTAATAATATAAATATCCCGAATGAAAAGATATTAAACTTAATACAATTAAATAATAGCCATGTTGATATACTTAATAATAGTATTAATATGCTTATTTCCATCCCCTGAAGACTCCAAATAGAAAGTGGTAGATAAAACGCAGTTAAGAAAACAGCTGATAAGGAAATTAATTTTGAATTATTTGATATGAAACCAGCAATTTTTTTTATAAAAAAAAGATTGATTAATAAAAATAATGCACCACTAATCTGAATGAGTAAACTCATTTTAGAAGCAGGTATTGGCATTAAATGAAATAGAGACATATATAAAACCCATAATGGATTAGTATAACCCTCTATTTTCTCACTGCCAGGATTCCACACTAATCCATCCCCGTTAGCAAAGTTTCTAGCATATCGCATTGAAATCATAGCATCGTCAAAAAGACAATAGTATCTTTCGCCATTTATAACTGTACTCGTTTGATATATGTAGAGCCCCGCATAAAGGCAGTAAAAGAATATTATACTTATAAAGATTATATTAAATATATTTCTTTTGTTTACTTGAACATTCATTGGATTAAAAAAGTGAGATATTAACTTTTATATTTTATTCACTACTTTGAGTATTGTGGTAGTAATTGAATAGATGAATTAAATTGAGCTGGATAAATTATATGTAGGAAATCTAAGAAAAATCCCATTTAAATGGTAGATAGGTTTTATTATTAACATAATAATCTGGCCATGTCTCCATATGAGTTAAATCTGGTTTCATAAGTGCGGCACCACATATAATTATCTCATAATCCCTTAATGTAATTTCACCTAATCCAAAAGGACTAAGGCCAATTTTTGAACTTTGTAATTCTTTGAAATATTTTTTTAGTGAAACTTTTCCAAAACTATCGTTATATATTTTTAATAATTTGATTGTAGCTCTTCTATGAGATACTATAGATGGACGTGAATGTGAAAGACCAACTCTAAGATTTATATCAGTAACTCGGGGTTTATCAGGTGCAGTAAATTTGAATTTGAATCGACTCCTTACATATCTGGATGTAAGCGGAAATGCTAAATGTTTCAAGTAGACTAATTTGCTATATCGGTATTTTGTATAATTTTCAAAACAAGAATTCCATGATAAATTAACTTTTGACAAATCATTTTTTTTAGGAATAAAATAGTCTGTTTCTCTTTCGCCAGACTGGTACAGATTATCAAAATAATCAGTGAATATACGCCCGGTATGAAATCTTTTTAAATATAAGCTCTTGTTTTTAAAAATTTGATTTTTCAGATACATTTCCACATATGGTAAAACTTCAAATTGTGTACTCCATGTACTATCTGTATTATCAAACCAGAATATTCTTAATCTTTGTTCCTGAGCATTTCTAAGGAAAGAAAATATTTCATCTTTACTGTTTTTCCAAAAAGGCTTAAAGATATACGAATTAATGAACAAAATGTCAGCATCAAATATTTTTTTTCCTTGCAAATGAGTATAGAATCTTAGAGTAATTCCTGCATCGGCCAAATATGATCGTGCTATCAGAAGCGGACAATTGAATGACCTAGAATTTGGGCTTTTACTATTTGTTATAATACTAATTGTTGACATCTAAGAATATAAGGGATAGTAGTGATCTCTCTTAATTTAATATTGATTTATTAAGTAACTCGCCTGTCTTAATTCAATTAAAAAGGCAGTGTATAATTTTATGCTCTTCAGTATTTCATTTTTCCATATATTTTTAACAACCGGAAGTTAAATCAATAACAATCTTTTATTAATATTTAAAACTTTAATATATGACTGCAAGAGGGCGAAAACCAAAGAAAGTGAGTAGAAAAAAGATATATCTTCAATATAGAACGGCCCTATATTCTTTGTTCAACATACTTAATTGAATTAATTATATATTTAAAAGTCTAAAAATTTACTCACTAATCCGTATCTAAGAATTATATCAGTAACATTACTACTCTTTATTTTCCTTTTAGAAAACTCAGGTATTTGAAATCGACTTACAATATTTGCAATTTCAATCGGTGAAAAACAATTTTGAATAAATGATTTTCTCGGATTTGTAAATCCTCGTTTAGAGGTATAAACTATGGATTTCGGTAAGTATTTTTCTAATAATGACTTTAAAACCCATTTTTGTCCGTTTTTACAAAAAGCAACTGAAGAATATTGTTTTGTTAGTTCAAATAACTTTTTATTCAAAAATGGTGCTCTAACTTCAATACTGGCCCGCATTGATCCTCTTTCCATGTACGGTATATAACTGTTTGGTAATGTATGGCAAATATCAAACATTCTGCCTGTTTCTAACAGATCAGAATCGTGATACTTTGAGAAAGACTGAATAAAATCTTTAAGTGCAGGTAATTCCTTCAAGTAATTAAAACCAATTGAGTTTTTAACATATAAATATGCCAAGCTTGGATCTAACATTTTATAAAATAATGTTTTGGTAAATTTATTATTTGGGATGAATCGGTGCACTTTATGAAACCAGTGTGAAGAACCTTTGAAATAATCATGTGTCGATTTTATTTGAGAAATTTTGGAGAGGGTTTTATATTTATTATATCCATAAAATAATTCATCTCCACCTGTCCCGGTTAATGCAACTTTAATATATTCAGAAGCAGCTCTCGAAATAATATTTGCTGAAATTACTGTGAGATTATCATTTAACTCACCATAACTCGAAAATAGGAAATCTAAATCATCGATACTCAGCGAATTTTCCTGTTGCTCAAGGATTATATGATTTAAGCTGAGGAATTCCGCAGCTCTCTTTGCATCATTACTTTCATCTATTACCTCATCATTCGAAAATTTAACTGTTAAAGATAAAATATCTTTATTCAACTCTTTTTTCACTACAGAAGCAATCAGTAAGGAATCTACACCGGATGAGAGAAAGATTCCAAGAGGGACATCGGATATGATACGACTTTCAACTGAGCTGATAAGTACATTATGAATTGTTTTTAAGTCATCAACATTAATTATATCTTTTGTATCATTTTTATTAATGTAGGTATCATATTCCCAATATTTTTCTTTATTTAAATGTTTTGTGGAAATATTATATTCTGCATATGTAGCTGGTCCCAGCTTCTTTACATTTTTGAAACCAGTTCTGTCCTCTGGCAAGAAACCCAGTCCCACAAAAAGTTCAATATCGGATTGAGTCAATTCTTTCTCAATATTTAAGTTATCAGTAAAAGCAATAATCTCAGAAGAAAAATAAATTCCTTCTTTTGTTTCATAAATGTATAATGGTTTTTCACCAAATGGGTCAGTTCCAAAAATAATCTTCCCTTCATGATAATATGCAAAGGCAAACATTCCATCAAACTTCTCTAACGCAGATTTACCCCATATTCTTAATGATTTAATTACTACTTCGGTGTCCCCTGAAGTGAAAAAACGTTCACCCATACCTTTTAATTCTTGTTTTAATGATAAGAAATTATATATCTCACCATTATATACAAGTACATCTCCATTCAATATCATCGGTTGGGAGTTTTTTTTACTAAGATCAATAATTCTCAACCTTGTATGGCCTAGAAATATCCCGTTATCATAGTCAACCCAATATCCGGAATCATCCGGGCCTCTATGCTTCAGACTTTTCAGGGCATCAATTCCCACTTTAATGTCTAAATCATTTAATTTTCTATCTAATGAAAAACCAAAAATTCCACACATAATTAAAAATCCTGTGATAAAAACTCATTAACTGTAATAATAGTTGTCATAAAAGCTCCTCCTAAAGTATTCTGCTCAGAATTTAATTTTTTATTTTCTGGATTTAACCAATTGTCGACATCAGTTTTTATTTTAACCATATTAAATATGTCCAATTCCTCAAGCATATGTGAACTTGCTGCTTTAATAGCAGCAACTTGAAGATTTTTTTCATACTGAAAGGCATCATCCCTTAGCGGCCAGGTTCTTTCATTTTCATTTACCAGAATTTCATTTTTCATAGCTTTTCTGCTCTTTCTCCATAAGTAATCCCATACCCAAATAAATGTTTTTTCAATTGGAGAGCTTACAGCTCTATAGCGGGTGTTTGCTGATATAACATTTCCGAGATCCTTATTTAATATTTTAAGTGTCTCTCTTGCAAGTTTACCACCGATTTTTAGTTGTGGAGGTATCTGATGAAATAAATCAAATAACCTATTTTCAAAAGTCAATGTCCTTTGTTCTATATAGGTCATCAAACTGGTAATATTTGAATTAGAATAGTGCCTCGACAATGCGTGAGTAATTAAATATTCATAAATATCATATTTGGATTGAAATTCAATTCCAGATTCAGTAATAACATCTGTAGCTGAGCTATATAACATTTCATAATAATCATCCTTATTTTTTAATAGTAAATAATCCAACAAGTTAACGTGCTTTAGCCGGAAAGGTATATTGTTTATAAAAAATTTTACAGGATCAGTCATAATCGGTTTATATTTTGGGATGTGAGTTCGTTTTCCGAATAGATGGTAATAAGTAACCGGTACGTACATGCCTTGAAACATATAGTCAAATCCGTGTCCATGAAATGCAACGTCAGCGTATGGAGTAACTTCATCTTTATAATCAAGAAAAATAGCATGGTCATAAGCATACATCCCCCCCCCTAATTTAACTGATTTATCAAGAATTAAGGAATATTTATTATCGGGAAGGTGAAGATAATGATGGTTAGCCCGTTTAATTTTAGCAATCTTTTTTGCAACCTGGAATTCAATATTTCGTGTAACTGCTATTGTAAAACAAACTGGTGGTTGTTCAAAGGCAGACAACATTGTTCTTGAATCGATCCCCCCGCTTAAAAATAAGCCAGCCCTTGGATTATCACTGGTCTTTAGGATAATAGAATTTTTAATTGCTCCAGCTAATAAATAAGCAAACTCTTTAACTGAATTATTAGATTTTTGAAAACTTGGTTTCCAGTAATTAATAATAGAGGATGAATTACCAACGATTGAAAAGACGGATGCCGGTGTTAGAAACTTCGATATTTTGTCAAGTGTTTTATTCCCCAGAAGTTTGTGAAACCACATAAATTCGAATACATTGTAAGGTTCTATTACCGTGGCTAGGTTTTCTTTCACCCATAAATCATTATAACTAACTGAAAATATATGTTTCTCAGCAGTTGAAAAATAATAGATTGGGATTGATGCGAATCTATCATTAATAATCTGAACTTTTCTATTCTGATTATCAATTATGAAAATTGTAAACTCACCATTGATCTTTTGTAATATGTTAAGGTCATTATTTCTTTCAAACTCCAATAATTTTTCAACTGTTAGATGCTTATCGATCTTATTCCCAATTATTGGATTACCCAGAATGCAGAATATCCTTTGATCTTTTTGTAAGAAAAATGGTTCAGGATGATAGTTCTCATATTCTAATTTTATCGTAAATTCTTCTTTATTAATTATTGTTAGATAGAAGTGAAATAATCCGTCATCATTCATTGTTTTGATTATTTTCATATCTACTTGCTGAATAAAATTTGTGATAAAGATTTCAAATTATTTTTATTTCCTTGTTATTGATTCAACTTCATTGTTTACCGAAAGATAGATTCAATAAAAAGGAAAACATTAAAGAATATTTTACTTTTTTTACTATTATATATAGATATTTATCAGACCATAGAACATTTTATATGTGGCAAGGATATTGTAGTTGGTAAAAATGTCCAAGTCCGATTTAAAGAAAAAGATTAATAAATTCATCATTATTACATTTTTCCTCATCGTGTAATGCGGTTTCAATTTTACCTAAATCGAATTCATATAAGTTATCGTTGTTGATTATCACAGAGAATATTGAGCATCGATTCTCCAATATTAATTTCATATTTGGATTTATAGGTTCCCAACCTCCATCTAGTATAATAATTGGCTTATTTGTACAAAGAGCTGGACCTAAGGTTGATGTTCTCGTATGATAAAAAATGAAAGCGTCTGCTAAAGCCATGGATTCTTCAAATGGCTGATATATGATTTCTGCTTTTGGAAAAAATGATATATTTTTATCTCTAAAGTAATCACCGGGGTGTTTTTGGTAAAGCACACTATATCCAGCATTATAGAGTAGTTCAACTAATTTATATTCAAAATGTAATTTCACCAAATTGGGTACAAAATGTGGTAAAGCTTGATTTTCATAGGTATATGGACAGGTAACAATCATTATCTTTTTAGATACCTTTTTTCTTACTCCTGCATATTTATTGACCTTATAAGGTTGAAAGATACTTGTGTTCGCGCCAATGATTTTACAATTATTCATATTTGGTGCTGGAAATCTTTTTGCTGTATCGCGAAACGCTTTAGCAGAATGATCTGTAAATGTATAAAAATTATCAGCAAAGGGTAAATCTAGCCATGATACCCAATCAAGTTCATGCGCTAATGGATTACCATGCATGAATCCATTTATTTCTACTCCTCTATTTTTCATAAGTAAAGTAAACATTCGAGTTTGATGAGATGAATTACAACCTAAAAATATTTTTTCCCCTTTCCATTTCAATACATTGCTTTCCATACTTTTCATTAAAATATATGTTTCTAAAAATATATTTGAGGTAATATTTTCTAAGTAGATAAGCTGGCTATCACTAAAAGAAAGATCAAATTGATCTGCTACATCTGAAATTTTCAACACCATTTTATTAACATTTCGTTTAATTGGGATCAAAATCTTATCAGGTGTATTTATAGAAATATTTCGATTCTTTATGATAAAATTGTTGATATCTAATGGTAACACCAACACCGATCGCTTTTTATTGAAGTAATCAATATTGTGCTCATTATAATTTTGAAAGAGCAAATAATTAAATTCAGAGAATTTATATCGTGTAAAGCGATTATACTTAATTATTTTTTTAGCTTTGTTAAATAACGGCACAGCATTAACATTGCGGATAGAAAGTTTGGATAAAAAACTATTCCTTGGAACCCCATGCTCAATAAGTCCTTTAATATAATCAGAATCTTCTGAATATACTGGAATTAAATTAATATCCTGCAAACTGGAAATTATTTTTAGAGAATGTACAAAAGTGATGTACTCCAATATCACCTTATAGTTAACAAGAACTAATTGACCCCATAGATTGGCAAAATTCGCAGATATTTCTTTATTATAATTGTAATAGAAGGGAATTGATGTGAATCGATCATTAATGATTTTAAGACTGTCTTCAACCTTATCGAAGATAAGAATAAGAAATTCACCATTGATATTTTTTATAAAGCGTAGATCTGAATTATGATTCAAAAAGTATTGGGCTGTTTCGTTTCGTTCGATGGATTCGTTTAGTATAGGATTCCCAAATACAAAAATCGATTTTGATGAATTTTCAATACGAATAGGAAGGGGATTAAAATTTGTTTTAATGGTAAATAGATAATCCCGCCCGGAAATGTTATCGCTCTTATCACTCTATGAAGATAATATGTTCTTTTGAGATGAGAATGTTACAATCAGTTTTTGCAGAAATATATCGTCATATTTAGGCATACTTAGTTTATTTAAAAAATTCAATTTAAGCGTATTGTTGGAGTAGATAGTTGGAAGAGACTCGTTTTTCTTCTACTGTTCATTAATAGATTTAAAGAGTTGTGGAAGGATTAAAAGAGTACACAAAAATGAATGACAGATTTTCAATATCTTGGAATTTTCAATAAATAAAAACTACATTAAGTAAGTTTCGACAAATTCTTTATTATACTTTTTATCACTTGTTAAAGCATCATTAATCAAACTTATATCAATATCATACAAATGTTTATCATTTAATGCTAGTTTAATGATGCAACATCTTTTCTCTAATAGTTTTCTTACTTTCGGGTTTATTGGTTCCCAACCTCCATCTAACCAAATAACTGGTTTTGTAGTACACAATGCAGGTCCAAAAGTAGATGTTCTTGTATGATAAAAAATAAAAGCATCAGCTCTATGCATTGATTCTTCAAATGTACTATATAATACTTCTGCTTTCGAGAAAAAATCCATTTTTTTATTTTTAAAGTAATCTCCAGGATGTTTTTGGTATAGTACTTTATATCCATGTTTTACTAGTTTATCGATTATCATATATTCGAAATGCAAACGTATTAAATTTGGAAAATATTGAGGAAGAGCGTGATTTTCTTGTGTATAAGGACTAGGAACTAACATTATATTTTTAATGTTGGGAGATGTACTATTATTTATGTATTTCTGAAAATGATTTACGTTTGCTGATTTAAATTCACAACGATTGCCATTTGGTGCAGAAAACCTTAATGAAGTATCATAAAAAGCTTTTGCTGCATTTTCATTAAATGCATAAAAGTAATCAGCGAATGGAAGTTCGAGCCAAGAGATCCAATCCAGCTCATGAATTAATGGATTTCCATGCATAAAACTGTTTACAGTTCCTCCATTTTTCCTAATCGCAAGTGTAAACATTCTAGTATATACATTTTTATTGGCCCCTAAAAAAAGATTAATTGGTGCATGAGGTTTTAATTTATCTAATAATATCTTATAAATTAAATTTGTCTTAGAAAAGTTTGAAATTAAACGTTCTTTTGTATAATCTAAAATATTTTTAGGAATCACAATAAAATATTTATGTTCAACGATCTCAGATATTTCATCGATGAGTGTAATTGCAAGGTTGCGAATTTCCTTTCTTTCAGAAATAGTACATTCTCTGTTCTCTATGATACTTTCTTTATAAAAACTTCGTATATCGAGTGGAAAAATTTTACATTTTTTTGCCCTCTGCAAGTAACTTAAAGCAAAAACATTATAACTTTGATGTAATACATAACACTTCTTCCTTGAGAAAAACAAAGTTGAGATATTATTATTCTTCAATATAAATTTCATCTTTCTAATAATATCCTTCCAGGATTTAGGCTGTAAATTAGGAATAGAAATTATTAGATTATCAGGGATCTCATTATTGACTAAACTTTTGAAATACTTGGAATCATCAGCGTATTTAAGGTTATATCCGTTTTTCTTTGCCTCATAAATAATTTTCAAGGTGTGAATTAAAGTAATTAAATCTAAATAAGTGTAATAATTTACTAGTAGAAGATCACCCAAATAACTATTACGATTTTGATAAATTAAATTATTAAAGACATTCATAATATCTTGTTCAACATTAAGAAAATCTAACCATGGATATGGCCAATCAAGATCATTAAACCAATCTTCTATACCAGAATCTAATACACTTGGAATGTCTAATGGAAATTTTCTATCAATCATAAAGGTTTTATTATTATTAAAATTTATTTAAATATGTAAAAATACATTTTGCCATTTCAAGATCTGCCTCTTCATCAATATCAATTGCAAACTTCCAATCTATAGGAAATAATTTAAAGTTTGGTCCGTAAAATGTTCTCGCTTTTTTAAACTCATCAATTTTTGCTATCCAGATTGCACCAGTGGGGCAAAATAATTCATCCAAATCTTGTGATCTCTTCATAAAAGCTTCAGGAAATAACTTCATAGTTTTATTTTGTTTATTTATTCTCATAGCCCACCATGGATTCATCCAACCGAACTTATTTACACTAATTTGAAAACAGGTATCTTTAACTATAAAATTCTCAAATGCCTTTATGATTTGTATTTCATTTCGTAATGGGCAATTTGGCATGAGTTGCACAATATTATCATATTTTTCAGTATAAAAATTTTCAATTTTATAGGTGGAAGATAATGTTGCTTTATGAACACTAGAATTATCATTATAATGAGAATCTCTCAAAAATGGGACATCGAGACCAAAATCCTTAGCAATATCGGCTATAACTTGGGAATCAGTGCTTACAAATATTCTCTTAAATAATTTCGATTTAAGGGCGGCTTCAATCGTGTGAACAATTAATGGTTTGCCAAAGAAATCTACAATATTTTTATTAGGTATACGTTTCGAACCACCCCTTGCCGGGATAATAGCTAAATTTTTCACGCTCGGCATAGACTTAATATGATTTACTTACTCTTTAGTTATCTGATTTAGCATCACGGTAAATATTTTTTGTATGCTTTCTGGCTGCGTATCCAATTACAGTAGTTTTTGCTGGAACATTCTTGACTACAGTTGAACCGGCCCCGATTAGTGCTGCTTTCCCGATGTGAATATCTGGTAAAATTGTTGCACCAATTCCGATAAAAGCCAATTCGTCCACAATTACCCTACCAGCGGTTTTTGAACCTGGTGCCATATGTGCACTAAATCCTATAATATTATCATGTTCAATTATAGAACCTGTATTGATTATTGTTGCATCATTAATAATTGATCCATTGTTAATTATTGCACCAGCACCAATGAAACAACCATTACCAATTTTTGCTTTTTCACTAACAATAGCCGATGGGTGAATAAGTGAAACAACTTCATAGCCCTGCTTAGTTAACTCTTTAAAGAGTTTCCCCCTGGCTGCATTGTCACCAATTGCGATATGAAAAATTATCGATTCAAATTTCTGTGTTTTGAAATTACTTGAAGATCCAAGAACGGGAATATTATTGATATAAGTTCCCTTAAATTCAGGCGTATTATCAAGAAAACCAATAACTTTAAACGTCTTTGTTTTAGCAATAAGGTCAAGAACAACACCTGCATGGCCATCCATTCTTGCACCGACAATTACAATTGGTTTTAATTTTATCATAACTTATAATTCAAAATATTATTTATTCGTTTTCAATATCAATCCAAGAAAGTAGATGTTCTACATTCAAATTTGTTTTTGCACTTTTCCCAAGAATATTATCCCAATATTTTGGGGGAATTCCAATACCAGGGCGTTTAACTGTTAAGTTTTTACTTGAGAAAGTATCACCAGCGATAATTTTGCTGCCAACTACAATACTACATCTGTGCACTTTTCTCTGGCCAATTTCCTTTTCACCAAATATTCTTACAGTAGTACCAAGCCCTTGTTCTACTTCTCTAATAGATACGATAAGTTCTTGAAGTTCTTGTGGTTCAATTGATGCAGAATGATCCGGTCCAAAAGCATTTGAATTAAGTGTAAAATGTTTCTCAATTATTTTTGCACCTAAAGCTCTTGCAGCTATGGCCATAGTTGAACCTAATGTATGATCAGAATATCCAACAGGATAACCGAAAGCATTTTTAAGAGTTTGCATAAATAATAAGTTAGTTGTATATATTTCTGCCGGATACCACGATATACAATGTAAAAGGACAATTTTATCATTATTTTCCTTAGTTATAACTTCAAGTGCTTCTTCTATTTCTCCCAATGTAGCCATACCTGTAGATAGAATAATCGGTAGCTTCGATGCAGCCATATGCTTTAATAAAGGAATATTTGTTAAATTGCCTGATGCAACCTTAATAACATCAATCCCTAGTTTGTAAAGAAAATCAAAAGAGTCCTTATCAAAAGGCGTTGATAGGAATTTTATTGCTTTATTATCACAATATTCTTTAAGCTCCATATGGCTTTCTTCATCCAATTCGAGTCTATGCAATAAATCTCTAAAAGATTCACTTTTGTAACTTCCTTTATCAATATAAGTACTGGTTAACGCATTGGGTGTAACAAGTTTTTTCGCTTTGAAGCATTGAAATTTTACATAGTCAGCTTTTGCTTCAATTGCTGCGTCCACCATTTTTTTAGCTTTTATTAATTCTCCATCATGGTTGATTCCAGCTTCTGCAATTATAAGAGTATTCGCATTTTCATTTACTAGTTCAGCATAATTCATATTGTACTTGTTTTAATTAATTGATCTAATTTTTGGCAAAACCTTTTTAATCCCTTCCCATCAATTACGTTATGGGATTGTTCATATTGTTTCAGTTGTTTATTGTAGTCTAAAATAAAACTTTTAGTTTTTGTTTGTATTTCTTCAACAGTTAAATCTGGCCCGAATCCGATATTATAATTAACATCCATTCTTTCAAAACTATCAGCTATTTCCATCTGTCTTTGTAATTGACAAATCGTTACACCAGGAACATGTGTAGCAATACGTTCGAAAAGAGTATTACCCCCAGCTGTGACAGCGATATCAGCTTTTTGAAAATATGGAGCAAGAGTTGGTACATCTAATACCATTTTAATTTTTTTATTTTTTAATAATGACTTTAGTCTTAAACTATAACCAGTCGCATGAGAAGAAATAATTAATATTTCATCGATTTCATCAATATTAGAAAGAGCTTGAATAGTTTTAAATGTTAAGTTATGATGATCACTCCCACCCAGTGTAAGTATTACTTTTTTAAATTTATTCTTATTAGGGTAAGTAGCAACAATATTCTCATATTTTGAAGACATTATAAAGTACTTTGGTCCTAAAAGATATTTATGTCTTAGATCCCCATAATCTGTATATAGTTGATTTGGGTTTCCATTTAAAACTAGATCCGAATCAATTTCCCTTTTATAACTATCATCTGTAATCACTGCGATTGGGACATTTATTTTTCTTAAGTTTGCCATGTATAAATGATTCACATCATTTTCTAAAACATCAAGTATTATGAAGAGTGGCTGGTACTTCTGAGCCATTTTACAGACAAATTCGGTTTCATCTTTAATACTGCATTCAGGATCAATATTAATCAATTCAATACTTGAATAATCAGCAAATACAACATTTTGGGTATCACTATTCGATAGAAGAATAGTATTAATATTTCTAGTCTTTAATAAAAATTCACTTATAATCACAGCCCGTTTTATATGTCCATAGCCTATCTCTTTATTTCCATCAGCTCTTATGAATATATTCCGTTTTAAATTATTGACAGCCATTTATAAATTATTTGCAATAATTTGACATATTTGTTTCACTTTACTGGTAGATAAACCAACATATAATGGCAGGCATAACATTCTCCTTGACACATCATTTGCTATTTCCAATTTCTGTTGCTTTATATAGTTAAGATTGTTTAATGAGGGATAAAAATATCTTTTTGGATAAATATCTTTTTTTTCTAAAGAATTAATTATTTTTAATAATGTACCTTCTGAATTTAATATAATAGGATAATAATGGTAATTATATAATGTAAAATTTGGCATGATGGGTTTTGTAATATTCAATTCACTAAGTAATTCATTATAAATGTAAGTGATGTTTTTACGTTCTTCTATAATTGATTCTAAATGAGGTAGTATTGACAGCCCTAATGCAGCGTGAAATTCTGAATTTTTACCATTGATACCTAAACCATGTATTTTATACTCATTTGTCTTTAGATAACCAAATTCTCTTATATACTCAATTTTCTTGGCAAGTTTATCGTCATTAGTAATTAATGCCCCTCCCTCACCAGTGTGAAAAAGCTTTGTAGCATGAAAACTTAATGTACTTATATCTCCAAAACTAACAAGTGATTTATTCAAATAAGTTACTCCAAAGGAATGAGCAGCATCATATATTATTTTAATATTATATTTCTTTCCAATCTTTGTTAATGCTTTAATGTCATTTGGTATTCCAAATAAATGTGTAGTAAGTATTCCTGTTGTCTTTTTCGTTATTTTTTTTTCAATTAATGTTGGTTCCATATTTAATGTATTACGATTTATATCTGCAAATATTGGCGTACAGCCTTGCCATACTAAACTACTTGTGGATGCAACAAATGACAACGGGGTGGTAATAATTTCACCGGTTAGTTCCAATGCTTTTATAGCCATTTGTAAAGCAATTGTTCCGTTAGAAACAAAATATAAATGTTTTACTTTAAGAATTTCCTTTAGCTTAATTTCCAGTTTCTGCACTAAAGGCCCATTATTTGTTAATTGATTACTTGCCCAAATTTTATCAATATAAGCTTTATATGTATCGACTTCAGGCAAGAATGGTTTGGTTACAAAAATTTTATTCCCAATCATATAGTTAACATTTGTATCTTATTGTACTCAACAAACCAATCCACAAATTTACTTATTCCTTCTTCAATCTTTGTTTTTGGTACATATTCCGTAATTGTAATCATATCAGAAACATCAGCCCAGGTTTCATTCATATCGCCCGGCTGCATTTCAATATAATTGCAAATTGCTTTTTTCTCTAATTTCGTTTCAATAATATTTATAAAATCTTTTAATTTAGTAGGTGAGTTGTTACCTAAATTTAATATAAACGGAAGAGTATCGCTCTGCTTCTTTTGAGAATTAAATAAAAGCAATCTTAGTGCTTCTATGTTATCATCTATATAGGTTAAATCCCTGCTCATTCTCCCCTTGTTATAAACATCAATTGGTTTATTCTCTAAAATAGCTTTTGTAAATTTATAGTAAGCCATATCGGGTCTTCCCCAGGGTCCATAGACTGTGAAAAATCTTAACCCGGTTGAAGGAATGTTATACAAACTATGATATGAAAAAGCCATTAACTCATTACTACGTTTTGTGGCAGCATAAAGTGATATCGGTTTTTCAACAGGGTCAGATTCAGAGAATGGGATTTTAGTATTAGCACCATATACTGAACTGGATGATGCATAAAGTAAATGTTTAACCGGGTAATGCCTGCAAGCTTCTAATATATTTAAAAACCCATAAATATTGCTATCGATATAAGTTTTCGGATTCTTAAGTGAATATCTTACACCCGCTTGTGCAGCCAGATTAACAACAGAATCGAATCTTTCATTTTTAAATAGTTCAAAAATATTCTTCTCATCAGTTAAGTCTAACTTTATAAACCTGTAATTATCATATTTTTCACTTTGAACATCTTTGCCATATTCGATATTATATTTATTTATTCCAGTTTCATTTAAACGGGCATATTTAAGATTTGCATCGTAGTAATCATTTATATTATCTAAACCCACTATATCGTAATTCTCACTTACCAGTCTATTTACAAGATGAAAACCAATGAACCCAGCAGTTCCGGTAATAAGTATTTTCAATATAGTTCTTTCAATAACATACTATTTAAATTTTCTATTCAACTTGTCCGGTGGAATCCGAGTGAAATAATTTCATTTTTCACCGGACAAGTAAGAATTGAGCAATCTCTTCTTTAAGTACATTCTGCCATAATATGTTTTGAAGTATTTTTCTCTTTTAAGTGCATCTTTTTTATTCAGGCATCCTTCAAATTAAATTAACTTCAAAGGTCTTCTGTATTTTGTTGATTCGACCTCACCTTTTTTATGTCGCTCAATTCTTGATTTTAGGTTATTTGTAAACCCGTAATAAAATTTGTGATCTTTTAAACTCTGTAAAATATAAGTATAGTAGAAATTCATTTACTAAACCTAAAATCATTCCACTGGGTGAACCCGGCTCCGCCGGTTACGAGAAATTTCAAATTGTTCACCTTTCTTTTTTCTTGATAAAAAAGAAACAAAAAATCAAGACTGAAAAATAATTGCTAAAATTATGTTCCGTTACGTTACAGAAAAATAACTCGCTTCGCTTCAAACAGATTTTCTTCCTGATCGCTTCGAATATCATAATTTCTTAGCGCGTTTCTTTTAATGTCATTTTTTAATTAATAAAAATTCTACTCACCTAAAAAGAATCAGGTATAAAAATTTAATGAAACGAAACGTAATTAAATAAATGTTGTCTGAGCGAAAGTAGAGAGCGAGTTCATTTATTTTAGTGGAGTGCAGTTAAATTTTAGTGATTCTTTTTCAGTGAATGCTTCTTTTGGTACTTTTCTTACGTTAAGAAAAGGACAAATGACAATCTGAAATAATTCCACTGGGTGAACCCCACGCCACCCGTAACCAAAAACTTCAATATGTACCTCTGGAAAATTGGAATGTTGGAATTATTCATCCATCTATGAAGGAGTCTTGCCAATCGCCACTCCTCTGTTTGTCTCGCAGGGCGGGATGTCGTAAGCTCCATTGGGTTTGTAATGATTTCATTAAGGAGATTAAAATTTTTCCTTTTTAAATCCATACAATATATATATTTTATCTCTTATTCCATCCTTCCATTATTCTATCTAAACCTTCATCCATTTTAATTTATCATTTCTAATTTACAATTGATGCTTGTAATTCTTCAACGTCAGGGGCAGCATACAGGCATTCATTCAGGTAGTCATAAGGAAGAAATACTTTTATCGTTTTACTGTAGTCTTTTGTCTCTCTTTCAATATTACCATCGTTAAGCAGTTTGCTTTATATCAGAATTACCAGAAGGCGGTTTAATTAGATGACCTGGCAGGTTTAAATTTTGCAATAATCTTTAATGATTTTTAGGAAATTTCTAAAATCGGGCATACGATTATTAACGATATCAACTAAAATATCCAAGTCCAAACCAAGATAATCGTGGCTTAAACGATTTCTGAAACCTGCCATCTGAACTAATAAGCTTCTTTCGCTTTAACTAATTAAATTTTCATTAAATAGCAGTTCCGGAATATCTGAATATTGTTCCCATTTTAAGTTGAAGTCCGCCGATGCAATATGCGCCATCATATCGAATAAGTTTTGAATAGAAAGATAAATACCCCTCTCTAATATCCAGAGAAGGTCAGTGTCTTTAGCTATATCTTCAATTGTAATATTATTATGTTTTTCAAGATTTTTTAAGTTACTTAATAACGCACTTAAATGTTTTTTGATTCTTTCTATATCCGGCATTATTGAATTTTTTCTTTTATATAAAAATCTTTAATTTTTCTTAAGTGTTCCGAATCAATATATTCTTTTCTTATTAGATTTTCAAAAAAAACTCGTTTAAAAATATCGCGGTCGAATAACAATAATCCTTTATTCACAATTCTATGTTGTATTAATAAACCTGCATTGTTCATTACAAGCACATCTATTTTTTTATTTTTAATAATTTTTAATAGCTCACCTGAAAGTAAACTTGCATATCCAAATGGATAAAGATTAAAATTTTTATAGTTAATCCCGCTTTTTATATAAACAGCTATGTCTATATCATTATAGGAATCTTTTTGAGTAAATGAACCAAATATATATGCAAAATCTATTTCAGATTTTTGGTAAAGGTAGTTTCTTATCTTTTCTTTGATATCTTGTTTTTTCATTTCTTTCATCAGTTTCTAATCTTAATATTTTCATTTTCCTTACCGGATTCATTTTGTGTTTCAAGTAATTTTTTAGCTATATCTTTTGCGATTTCAATCGTTTCTGCAACAGTTCTTCCTTGAGCAACTTATCCTTGAATATCCTCTGATGTAACCAGAAATACGCATTCTGGTATCATCTCAATATGAATATTAATAATATTTTCCATTTACGACTCTAATTGTTTTGATTATGATAATAATATAAAATATTTTATTAAATCATCACTAGTTCCATATCCTTAAAATTCATTATTTCAATATTCCATAAATCCGATTTTCCGTACATTCATAATCCCGTCAAAAGCCGTGCAAGCATACATCCATCCAATCAAAGTAGTTATTAGTCATTGTGCGGGATTCTGCACACAGGACTCAGGAGACAGGAGTAAGAAGACATTTATCGTCATTGATAATTTATATTTAGTTCTTAGTGAGTGG
Organism: Bacteroidota bacterium; assembly: GCA_022564295.1. Classification (GTDB taxonomy): domain Bacteria; phylum Bacteroidota; class Ignavibacteria; order Ignavibacteriales; family Ignavibacteriaceae; genus BMS3ABIN03. Next base: position 63,169 of record JADFLR010000013.1, read on the forward strand.
TTCGAGTTTAACGGTGTTTATTTTGTCCTTTGTACTTTATAATCACCTTTCCCCGCCAGGAGCGGCCAGGCATACAAACATTCAATTTTCAATCGTCAATCATCAATCTTTAGTTTTACAACGAAGTGCCAAGTTTAAAGCGGAGATTAAAGAAAATTGCTGTGAATCCAAAACTGCCGTCATCAAGGGTTCCTAATGTACCGCTTGGCCCTAAAGCAATGGAACTAAATGACCAGTAATCGAATATCTTTTGAATAATAACATCAAAAACAAATTGCGGTTCACGTTCAGGACTGCTTACCATAGCATCAAACCTGAAATCGAATACACTTCCTGCAAGTGCCATTTCTCTACCGGTGTAACCAATGTGAATTTCATCCATAAAACTTGCAACGTATACTTTACTGCGGGTTGAACCTAAAACCTTTAGAGGATAACGGAATTCCCATGTTATACCTTCTCCTTCAAAAAGATATGGTTGATAACGAATTGTGCCGTCGGGATTGAGCACAACATTACCATTATTTACACCTTTATAAAGATAAATTTCTCTTTGAGAATCTGTGAAATCGGATGATGAGCTAATGAAACCAATTTCAAAAAAGTTACCAAAGGGAATAACATAAGTGATCCTGAAACCATCCGTCACATAAAGATTATTATGTCCGTTAGAACTTCTAAGTTCTGTTATAGCATCTATATTGGAATAAATGCCGCCATAAAACCCTAGTATATGAAAACCAGCTTCAATGTAATTTGTTTCTGTAGGACCTGAATATTCTGTTTCAATACCGAAAGAAAATCCGGCATCTTTTTTCAATGCCCAGCCAAACCTTTCACCGCCGAATAGCTGCAGGAAAGGATTAATGTATCCAAGTGTTGAAGATATTTGAAATTTTGTTGGTGGTTTAACCACATTTTTAAATCTTATTTTTTCAATAACTCTAGTAAAAACACTCCCGAAATTGATTGTTTCTTCAAGGTTTAATTTAAATGGATACGTAACTATTCTTGCTCTTGTTTCAGGTGCCAGTGCCAGAAGGGGGTATAAAGCTCCCTTTATTGAAATAGTCTGATCGTTTTCATTTCTAAGATCAACTATTATCTCAGCTTTCGGATCAGGCGGATCAATGAACAACTGTTCCTGTATATGTATAAATAAACTGTCATCCAGGGGTTCCATCTGGTAATAAATTATTGGTTCTTCTTCCTGTGCAACTAAAACGGAAGTTGAGAGTGAATTAAAGAGTATTACTATTAGCAAAGGTAAGTATTTCCACCATATTGTTTTAAGAGTATTCATGTCAGTTTCGCACCTAATTATTAAAAAGTAAATTTAACAGGTCGTTTTTACTCCGACCTTAATATATATTCACTTATTTCATCACTAAATTATTTTAATTTCATTCATTATTTGAACAAAACAGTTTAATGATGCGAAAACTGTACCAAAGTAAAACAGGTTTAAATTAAAGAGTTTCTTATTCTGTTAAAAATTTATGTTTGTATGAATAAATTGAATCTCAAATTTTATTAAGCTATTCTGCTATTTAGTAAGTAGTATGCAGACGGCAATTAAGCCCAGTCAAAAGCCGGTCAGGCAGGCATTCTTCCTCTATTCCAATGTTCCGGTATTCCACTTTGCTTGAATCGCTTTTCACTCATCCTACCTCTTTAACCATTTCATCCATTAGTTTATAAGTTTTCCATGATATTTTTCAAATACCACATGTACTCCAATTAATAGAAACTTATTATACAAAATTATCAATTTTCATTGATAGGCAAGGCATAGCTTCGCCACGTTAGTCACAAAATATGTAACAAATAAAAATACAAAAATAAATTTGCATATATTAAAATGCTATTTTAGAAACGTATACTGAACCTGCTTACAGAATATTCAGCAGGCAAGCCTGCCATACAAAGCGATGAAGATTTTTTTCTCTAAACATTGCGCTCGTATACCAACAATCAGATTGCATTTCTCCCAGCCCTACACTCAACTTTTAGTCAGGTTTAGAAATGCCGATATTCCCGATAAAGTTAGCAATATAACGGGTAAATATTTTTCCCATTTCCAGACAGATAAAATTATAAACCTTATAAATAAATAAGTTTTTTGTTAAAAATTATTACGCAAAAATTTATTAAGTTTCAGAAAGAACGTATTTTTAATATATATTGTAAAAAATTAATACTTAAAAAAATTATAGATTCTTGTGATTTGCTACGTAACAATTACCGCCTGAACACCTGATAACTAATGCGTTTCATCCACTTTGCCTGCTGAGGTTAAATCATCTAAAAGATAATTATATAATCATATAGCCTTAATTGTTAAATAATTTCCTCAGCAAATCTATAAAAACATTTATTAAAAATGAAAATAGGGGATTTAAAGTTTAATTTGATGTATAAAAAATAATTCATAAATTTCTATAGTATAATTTTAATTCTACTTTATCTAAGTGATATGAAAAAACTCTACTTACTATTCTTTATTGTATTTATAATTTATCCTGTCTATCTTAATGCGCAGGAGAAAGATTACCAGATTGGATTGAACCCGAACTATCAACCAACTAGCGGCGGATATTATGATTATTCCGATCCTAACAGTATTAATATTAAAGTTGCTGTATGGGGTTATGTAAAATACCCGGGAAGATATGTAATACCGATAAGAAGCGATATTAAAGACCTTATCTCTTATTCAGGCGGAATTAATGATAATGCATTTTTAGATGATTTAAGAATTTACAGGCTTGATAAAGATTCCACTCAATTGTTATTGAAAATTGATTATGAAGATCTTTGGTGGGGTGAAAATTGGAAACCAAACATCGACCTATCAAAAATGCACGCGGGGGATGTTTTGATAGTACCGGGAAGACCCAGAGTTTATTGGGAAAATTATTTATCCCTGATTCTCTCTTCGCTGGGATTTTTAATTTCAGTTGCAACGTTAGTAATAACAGCATCAAAATAAACAGGAAAGAAAATTGGATAACGGAACACAAAACGATCTTTATACTTCGACTGATACCAATACTTTAAAAGATTATATAAGGCTAATCAGAAACAACTGGCTGCCCGTAATTTTAATTACACTAAGTGGTTTAGCTGTTGCCATACTTTATGCAGTTAATGCTGTAGATATTTATAAGTCTACAACAACATTAAGAATATCTAAAAGTGGTGGTGATGTTTTAACTTCACCTTTAATGCCCGAATTTAATGATTGGGGAAACGACAGGTTTATTGCAAATGAAATTGAAGTTATGACATCCTATACAACAAGGGAAAAAGTTGCTTCCGCATTGATTGACAGTTTTTATATGAATCCGGATGCATCTAAATATAATGTACTGCTGAATAATGATGTAGATCTGTTTGAATCTCCGAATTCACCAAAGACAATTAATTCGCTTACAAAATCGTTAGAGGGTGTTTCAGTTGATCAGAAAAGGGGATTGGACATAGTTGAAATTACTGCTGAATCTCCTTCACCCACTGAAGCTGCATTAATCTCTAATACATATGCCCACTTGTATATGATTATAAACCTTGACATGAACAGGACCCAGTTAAGACTCGTAACAGATTTCCTTGAAGATCAGAAGTCGGAGAAACAAAAGGAATTAAATGATTCAGAGGAAACATTAAAGATCTTTCAGGAAAAGGGCGGGCTTATTGCTCTGGATGAAAGAGCAACTACACTTATAGGTCTTTTGGCAGAATTCGAATCTCAAAAAGGAGTTACGCAGGTTGATCTGATGGCTTCGAATAAAGTACTTGAAAATCTTCGTAAGGAACTTGAAAGACAGAATCCGAGAATGGCTGATTATCTAACGAGTTTGTCTTCTCAAACGTATATCACTGCAATTCAGAATGAAATTGTAAAGATGGAAATAAACAGGGAAGTTGCATTATCAAAGAATGAAGGAAATCAAAAAAACTCCGCTGTAGTTAAAGAGTATGACAGGAAAATATCAAATTTACAAACAGAACGCGATAAACAATTAGAAGTACTTAAAGCAGGAATATTTGCAAGTAGTCCTGCACAGGTAAAAGAGCTGACACAGAAAATTATTGAACAAGAGGTTAAGAATCAGGCATTGCAAACATCTATTAAGGAATTAGATAAGATAGTAAAGAGTTATGAGAAACGGTTTTTAAAATTGCCTAAGAGTACACTTGAACTTGCACGATTGAAAAGAAGATTGGAAGCACTTGAAAAATTATATCTTTTATTAGAGCAGAGATACCAGGAAGCACTTATAAATGTTGAGTCGCAGCCCGGTAATGTGATTATAATTGATAAGGCAAGAATTCCAAATTCTCCATCAAAACCAAACAGAACTCTGATTGTTTTAGTAGGATTAGTATTAGGTGCAGGATTAGCATTCGGTTATATATTCATTAGAAATTATTTTGATGATACAATAAAAACACCCGAAGATATTCAGAGTAAAAATATTAATGTGTTAGCGTGGATTCCCAAAATTGAAGGACTTGGAGTAAACGGCAAACAAGATTTTCAGTTCATCGTAGCAAAAAGTCCTGATTCTATTCCAAGTGAAGCATTCCGTGCATTAAGAACAAGAGTACAGTATTCAAGGATTGCAAAAGATTCGTTAAAAACTATTCTCATTACTTCTGCAATTCCAAAGGAAGGGAAAACAACTATAAGTATTAATCTTGCAGGCAGTTTTGCACTTACAAATAAAAAGACTTTATTAATTGATTGTGATTTAAGAAAGCCCACTGTACATCACGTATTTAAATCACAAAGAGTACCCGGCTTAATAGATTATTTATTCGGGGATGCAAATTTAATTGAGATAATTAAACCAACTGATATTGATAATTTAAGTTATATTCCAACCGGTACGATTCCTCCAAATCCTGCTGAGATGCTGGATTCAAATCAAATGAGAGATCTTCTTGAGAAAATTCGCGCCGAGTATGATTTGGTTGTTATAGATTCACCTCCAATCATTGCAGTTACTGACTCGGAAATTCTTTCTAATATGGTTGATGGTACGATCATAGTAGTTTCCGCAGATACAACAGAATTTGATTTGATGGAAAGAGCAGTGGAATTAATCAAGCAGGAGAATACTCATTTTCTCGGTACAGTTCTAAATAACTTTAGCTTTAAGAGCGGTTACGGTTCGTATTATAAATACTACTACTATTACTCAACACCGGATGCGAAGAGAACTAAAGTTTAGTGCGTAGTGTATAGGGAGTAGATCATTTTAAATTTATATAATATTTAAAAAAGAACTAAGCACAAAGAACTACGAAACCAAGAACTAATTACACAATTCAATCAAAACACCGTTTGCTGCTTTGGGATGTAAGAAAGCTATGTTAAGTCCTTCGGCACCTTTACGTGGATGTTCATCAATTAAGTGAATGTTTTTTTCTTCTAATTCCTTTAATGATGATTTAATATCTTTTGTTTTAAAAGCAATGTGATGAATTCCTTCACCTCTTTTTTCAATGAACTTACTAATCGGTCCACCCGGTTCGGTTGATTCTAAAAGTTCAATTTTTGTTTCACCAATTTTGAAAAAAGCTGTTTTTACTTTTTGATCTTTTACTTCTTCAACTGCGTAACATAATAATCCTAAAACATTTTCATAAAATTCAATTGATTCATCCAAGTTTTTTACGGCTATGCCAATATGTTCAATTTGAGTGAGTTCCATAGTACCCTCGTTTATGTTTTTAATTGTATTTGCAAGAAGAGGCAAAATAACGACGGTGATAAGTAATTAGATAACAACATTTTCTTTATACTCTCCGAAAACTTCCCGAAGAGTGTTAGATATTTCTCCAATGCTCGCATAAGTTTTAACTGCATCAATAATAAATGGTATTAAATTATCTTTTCCTTCGGCAGCATTTTTAAGAATCTCTAACTTTTCTTTAACTATGATGTTATCTCTCTTCGATTTAATCTTAATTAAAAATTTTATCTGCTCCTCCTGAACTTTCATATCAATCTTTAGAAGTTCTGTCGGCTCTTCTTCATCTATTTTATACTTATTCACTCCAACTACAATTCTATCGTTGGCTTCAATTTCCTTTTCAAATTTATATGCTGATTTTTGAATTTCAGTTTGTACATAACCTGCATCAATTGCTTCTATCATTCCGCCAAGTGCATCAATTTTATCAATATAATCCTTTGCTTCTTTTTCTATTTTGTCAGTCATTGCTTCCACGTAATAGGATCCTGCAAGAGGATCGATTGTGTTGGTTACACCACTTTCTTCAGCCACAATTTGTTGTGTCCTCAATGCAACTCTCACCGAGTCTTCAGTGGGAAGTGCAAGTGCTTCATCTTTAGAATTTGTATGAAGACTCTGTGTGCCTCCTAGAACTGCAGCAAGAGTTTGTATGGTAACTCTGACAATATTATTATCTACCTGCTGCGCAGTCAACGTAGAACCAGCAGTTTGTGTATGAAATCTGAGCATCATTGACTTTGGATTTTGTGCACTGAACCTTTCTTTCATTATACGGGCCCAAAGGCGGCGTGCGGCTCTGTACTTCGCAACTTCTTCAAGAAGATCGTTATGTGCATTAAAGAAAAAAGAAAGTCGAACAGCAAACTGATCAACATTCAATCCTGCATTTATTGCCGCATTAACGTAAGCTATTCCATTTGCTAAAGTAAATCCAACCTCCTGCGAAGCAGTTGAACCTGCTTCCCTAATGTGATAACCTGAAATTGAAATGGTATTCCACTTTGGAACTTCTTTTGCGCAAAATTCTATTACATCTGTAATTAATCTCATAGAAGGTTTGGGTGGGAATATGTAAGTACCACGTGCAATGTATTCTTTTAAAATATCATTTTGTATTGTTCCAATTATTTTATTCATGGTAACGCCTTGCTTTTCAGCAACAGCTATATACATTGCTAATAAGATTGCAGCAGGTGCATTTATGGTCATCGAAGTAGATACCTTATCAAGAGGAATTTGATCAAAAAGAATTTCCATATCAGCTAAAGTATCTATTGCCACACCAACTTTTCCTACTTCACCATAAGCTATCGGGTCATCACTATCATATCCAATTTGAGTAGGAAGATCGAATGCTACTGAAAGTCCTGATTGCCCTTGCTTAAGTAAGTAGCGGTATCTTTCGTTAGAATCTTTTGCTGTTCCGAATCCTGCATATTGTCTCATTGTCCAGAATCTTCCACGGTACATTGTTGGATGAATTCCTCTTGTAAACGGAAATACACCCGGATAGCCGATTGATGCATCATAATCATTTTGCAAATCGGCAGGGGTGTAGAGCGGATTTACCGGCGTAAATGAAGCGGTTGTAAATTCATTTTTACGTTCACGAGTTTTTTCTATAAAATTTTTGTAAACGTTTTTCTCCCATTCAGAATAAGTGTGTGATTTACCGGATTTTTTATTCTGTTCAGCCAATGAATACTCCTTTTTCATAAGGAATGAAAATCTTAATAATTATTATTAGTGCCATTGGAAAGATAATAATTCAAAAGTATTTATTTGTAATACTTGTATTTCTTACTAATATTTAGGATTAGGTGAAATCATTTTGCCACGTTGGGGTAAACGATTTCTTGCAAAAAGTATTGGCAATATCTATATTTACAAGCTTATTTTTGAGATTTTGACGGCTTGTTGCAAAGATACGAAAGAGTTCTAAAATAAATGATTTTGTATTGATTTTGCGGTGTGTCCATCTTCGTTGAATGAATTCAACTACGAAGGATAAAGCGGAAATAGAAAGTTCTTTAACAGGTTGGTAGATTTACCCATCGAAGCTTTATAACTAGCTAAGTAATTCTAAGGAGGAAGCGTAGATGTGCACACAGGACTTAAAATAATAACAATTTGCCGGGGTGGCGGAATTGGTAGACGCACTGGACTTAAAATCCAGTGGGAATTTATTCCCGTGCCGGTTCGAGTCCGGCCCTCGGTACTGAGAACAATTAGAAATTATAAAGAAAAATTTTAAATTCTTAATTAGTCATTTGTAATTTATTATTGTTATCTGGGCTCTTAGCTCAGTTGGTTAGAGTGTCTGCTTGACGTGCAGAAGGTCACAAGTTCGAATCTTGTAGAGCCCACAACAACATCGGAGATGTCTCCGATTTTTTTATATAGGAATTAAAATTAATGAACAAAATTAAAATTACATTTCCAGACGGTAACGTTAATGAATTCGATAAAGGTGTTACGGGTTATGAAATTGCGGAAAGCATTTCACCGGGACTTGCTAAAGAAACTTTAGCTGTTAAGTTGAATGGATCTATTATCGAGTTGATAAAACCGATAACAGATGATGCTGAAATTAAATTTCTTACCTTTAAAGATAAAGACGGCAAGGAAGTTTACTGGCATTCTACTTCACACCTGATGGCTCATGCAATACAGGAAATTTATCCCGAAGCAAAGTTCGGTGTTGGGCCTGCGATTGATGCAGGATTCTATTATGATATTGATATTAATTCTACTCTACATGATGATGACCTGAAAAAAATTGAAGATAGGATGATAGAATTAAGCAAACAAGATGAAATGTTTGAAAGAGTTGAACTATCAAAAAAGGAAGCAATAGATTTCTTTGAAAAAAAAGGAGATCAGTATAAAACAGAGCTCCTCTCGGAGATAGATGAAAACAATGAAGTAATCAGCATTTACAACGAAGGAAATTTTACTGATTTGTGTCGTGGTCCACATCTTCCATCAACCGGAAAAATAAAATATGTAAAACTGTTAAACATCTCCGGTTCATATTGGCGTGGTGATGAGCACAACAAGCAGCTGCAAAGAATTTACGGTATATCCTTCCCTAAAAAGAAAATGCTTGATGAATATCTCTTTATGCTTGAAGAAGCAAAGAGGAGAGATCACCGTAAATTAGGTAAACAGCTTGATCTCTTCAGCACTCACGAAGAAGCTGGTGCTGGATTAATTTACTGGCATCCGAAAGGCGCAAGAATAAGAAACGAGATAGAAAACTATTGGCGTAAAGCCCATCTTGATAACGGTTATGAATTACTTTACTCACCACATATGGGCAAAAGTTGGCTGTGGGAAAAAAGCGGGCACTTAGATTTTTATAAGGACAACATGTTTGCCGAAATGAAGATTGATGAACAAGCGTATTACATCAAACCGATGAACTGCCCCTTTCATATAATGATTTATAAAACAAAATTACGTTCTTACCGCGATCTTCCATTACGGTGGGCTGAACTTGGAACTGTTTATCGTTATGAAAAAAGCGGTGTGCTCCACGGCTTGCTCCGGGTTCGCGGTTTTACACAAGATGATGCGCACATATTCTGCACTAACGATCAGGTTGAAGCTGAAATAATTGAAGTAATAAGATTTGCAATTATGATGTGGAAAGCGTTTGGTTTTGAAGATTTGAAGTTCTATTTATCAACAAAACCTGAAAAAGCAGTTGGTACGGATGAACTTTGGATCAAGGCGGAAGATTCATTAAAAAAAGCACTTGAAGCAGAAAATCTTGAATACGAAATTGATGAAGGCGGAGGAGTATTCTACGGACCAAAGATTGATATAAAAATTAATGATGCCTTAAAACGTGAATGGCAGATGAGTACAATACAGTTCGATTTTAATCTTCCTGAACGATTTGATATGACTTACATAGGAGAGGATGGACATGAGCACAGACCATTCATGATCCACCGCGCATTGCTTGGTTCGATTGAAAGATTTTTCGGAGTTCTTATTGAACACTTTGCCGGATCATTCCCGGTGTGGCTGGCTCCTGTTCAAGTTGCGGTTATTCCTGTTTCACAAAACTTTTTTGATTATGCCGCTAAAGTTACCAATGAGTTAAAAAAGAACGACATCAGGGTGGAATTTGATAAGCGAAACGAGAAAATTGGTTACAAGATACGTGATTGGGAAACACAAAAAGTACCTTACATGTTAATACTCGGTGAGAAGGAGCAAAGTGCTGGTAATATATCGCTAAGAAAACATAAAATGGGTGATCAGGGTGCTTTGGGTTTGAGTGATTTTATTGATAATATTACAGCGGAAATTTTAAATAAGTATTACAAAATAAATTAAAGAGGTGATTCATCGCAAAGAAAGAAAAGATTAGAGTAAATGATGAAATTTCTGCAACGAAGGTTAGAGTTATTGATACTGATGGTAAACAATTAGGTGTATTTTCAAGATCTGATGCACTTAGAATGGCTGAAGAAAAAGAACAGGATCTTGTTGAGATTGCTCCGCAGGCAAAACCCCCTGTTTGTAAAATAATAGATTACGGTAAGTTCAGATATGAACAACAAAAAAGAGATAAATTACAGCGAAAAAATCAATCTGTTTCAATTTTAAAGGAGATTAGATTTCACCCCAATACTGATGTACACGATTTTGAATTTAAAGCTAAGCATGCAATAAACTTTTTGGATGAAGGAAATAAAGTTAAAGCAACAGTACGATTTAAAGGCAGGGAAATGGCTTATAAAGAACAGGGTTCGGATCTGTTGAACAGGTTTATTGGAAGAATAGAAGAATATGCTAAAGTGGAAACTCCCATTAAAATGGAGGGAAGAAATATGAGTGTGATTCTTGCTCCACTTTCAAAAAAAATTAAAAAGACTAACTAAAAAGGAATAGAAAATGCCAAAGATGAAAAGCAACAGAGGTGCTGCTAAAACATTTAAGAAGACGGCGTCCGGTAAGTTTAAGAGGAAGAAGGCTTTTAAACTTCACATCTTAACTTCGAAGAGTACAAAGACGAAAAGAAAGCTCAGACATGCAACCCTGGTTGACAAGTCACAACAGAAACGTGTATCAATAATGGTTCAATAAGTAAAGAGGATATTTGAAATGCCAAAGACATCAAATAATGTAGCTTCCAGGAAAAGAAGAAAAAAAATATTAAAACATGCCAAAGGGTACTGGGGCTCACGAAGTAAGGTCTATACCGTTGCAAAAGGTGCAGTAGAAAAAGGACTCTTACACGCTTACCGTGATCGTAAGCTTAAAAAAAGAACTTTCAGACAGTTATGGATTGTAAGAATTAATGCTGCGGCAAGAGTTAACGGAACAACATATTCAAGACTGATTCATTCGCTGAATGAAAAAGGTGTTGTAATAAACAGAAAGATTCTTGCTAATCTTGCTGTCGAAAATCCGGATGCGTTTGCTGAAATAGTTAAGTTTTCCTCTAACTAATTTTTTACCCCCAAAGGTGTTGTAGTTATTCATCTTTCGGGGGTATTGCTTTAAATAATCCTGATGCTGTTATGCTTACTAAAAAAATAGAACAAACTAAAAAAGATTTTACCACAGAATTTACTAACGTAGAAAATTCTTCTGATTTAGAAAAGATCAGAATAAAATATCTAGGTAGAAACGGAACCATATCAGAATTATTCGATAGACTAAAAGAAGCAGATAAAAAAGATAAACCGCTAATTGGTAAAAATCTTAACCTGTTAAGAAATGAAATTACTTCTCAGATTAATGAAGCTAAATCTTCTTTCAGTAAACAAAGAAAGAGTGAAACCCAAAGTTTAGATTTAACTTTACCGGGGAAGAAATACCAAATCGGAAGCCGGCACATTCTCACACAAACCCTTGATGAAATAAAATCGATATTTAAAAGTATGGGATTCTCTGTTCATGAAGGTCCTGAACTTGAATCTGATTACAATAATTTTGAAGCGTTAAATTTTCCTGAAGATCATCCTGCGCGTGATATGCAGGATACTTTTTTCATCAGCGAGGATTTCCTTTTACGCACGCACACTTCTCCCGTTCAAATAAGATTGATGAATAAAATGCAGCCGCCTGTAAGGGCAATAATGCCTGGAAGGGTTTACAGAAATGAAGCTGTTAGTGCAAGAAGCTATTGTATGTTTCACCAGGTTGAAGGTTTGTATGTTGATACTGATGTTACTTTTGCTGAGTTAAAAGGCACGCTTGTTTCGTTTGCTCATCAGTTTTACGGTGAAGATTTTGAATACAGATTTCGCCCAAGCTTCTTTCCGTTTACAGAGCCGAGTGCGGAAATGGATATAACTTGTTTCATTTGCAAGGGCAGTGGATGTAAAATTTGTAAATATTCAGGATGGCTGGAAATACTTGGCTGTGGAATGGTTGATCCGAATGTTTTTAAGTGCGTTCATTATGATTCTGAAAAATATATCGGGTATGCTTTTGGTATGGGAATTGAACGAATTGCAATGTTAAAGTACGGAATTACTGATATAAGAGTTTTCTTCGAAAATGATTTTAGATTTCTCAAACAATTTTAATTTTGAGTTTGTAAATTGAAGATATCGTTAAACTGGTTGAAACAATATATCGATCTTGAAGGAATATCGTCCAAAGATATCGTTCATAAATTAACAATGTCCGGATTGGAAGTAGAAGAAGTTATTGATCAAAATAAATTGTTTGAAAAATTTGTTGTTGGTTTTGTAACAGATAAAGAAAAACATCCGAATGCAGACAGACTTTCCGTCTGCAAAGTTTCTGATGGAAGCGAAACTTTCCAGGTAATTTGCGGTGCACCAAATGTTGAAAGAGGACAAAAAGTAGTTTTCGCTCCTATCGGAACGTTAATTCCTAATGGCAATTTCAAAATTAAAAAAACAAAGATAAGAGGAGTTGAATCGCACGGAATGATTTGCGCAGAAGATGAACTTGGTGTAAGCGAAGATCATTCCGGAATAATGGTGTTAGATGCAGATTCTGAAGAGGGAACCCCAATTACAAAAGTACTTGGGCTTAACGATGTAATTATGGAAATTGCAGTTACACCAAACAGACCCGATGCTTTATCGCACATAGGTGTTGCACGAGATTTAGCTGCTTTGTTTAATAAGAAATTAAAGATTCATGAACTAAGCTTGGATGAAAGTAATGATGATATTAATTCACTTGCATCAATTAAAATTGAAGATGAGTTAAACTGCCCTCGTTATTCATCAAGAGTTGTAACGGATATTAAGATTGAAGAATCACCGGATTGGTTAAAACATAGATTAAAAAGTATCGGGCTGAGACCGATAAATAATATAGTTGATATTACAAATTTTGTGATGCACGAATGCGGACAACCATTACACGCTTTTGATCTGGATAGATTAAACGGAAAAATAATAATAATAAAAAGTACAAAGACAAAAACCAGGTTTACTACACTTGATTCAAAAGAAAGAGAATTAGCGCCGGGAACTCTTATGATCTGTGATGCTGAAAAAGATGTTGCAATTGCGGGAGTTATGGGCGGTGAGAATTCTGAAATTTATGACGATACAAAAAATGTTCTTATCGAAAGTGCATATTTCAATCCATCATCTATTCGAAAAACCTCTAAGCATTTGCAGTTAAGTACCGACGCTTCTTATAGGTTTGAAAGAGGAACCGATCCGGGTAATACAATGTACGCTGCTGAAAGAACAGCACAATTGCTAATGGAAATTGCTGGCGGAAAAATTGCTAAAGGTTCGATTGATATTTATCCGAAAATAATTAAAGAGTTAGAACTCAAACTAAGATTAAGCAGAGTATCCAAAATATTAGGTTTTGATGTTAGTAAAGAAAACACAATTACTATTTTAACTGATCTTGGATTCACAATTGATGAAATTTCTGATGACGAATTAAATGTAACGGTTCCAACCTTTCGCCCCGATGTTGAAAGGGAGGTAGATTTAATAGAAGAGATAGCAAGAATTTTCGGATATGATAATATACCCACTATTCCCAAAATCAGCATTCCGTTGGGTGCAAAACAGGATGAAACATCTTTTACTGATCATCTTAAAGAATATGCAAATTCACTTGGATTATTTGAAATGATCAACAATCCTTTGCAGCTGGAAAGTTTAGCGAAACTGACAGGCAGAGCAATTTTAGTATCTAATCCTCAAAGTATGGATATGGCTTATTTAAGAACATCCTTGCTATCAGGTGCTTTGAGTGTTGTTTCGAGAAACTTAAACAAAGGTGAAAAAAACCTTGAGTTGTTTGAGATTGGAAATGTTTTTAATCTTTACAAGGGTAAGAATACTGTTAATAGTTTCGATGATTATGTTGAAGATGAGCAATTCATCTTTGTATTAACAGGCAAAAAAACAGAGCGTGAGTGGTATTCGGAAGAGAAAGATTATGATTTTTTTGATTTGAAGGGAATAGTAAATACATTTATGGAGAAGATTTCACTTGACAATGTTTTAAATGATTCATATTATACAATAGATAATAGTATTTACGATTATTGTTTTACAGGAAACATTAAAGATCAGCTAATTGGTCTTGGTGGAAAAGTTAAATCATCTGTTCTTAAACAATTTGATATCGATCAGGATGTTTTCTGCTTTGAAATGAATCTTGGTAAATTGAAGGAAATAACTGTACCGGAAAAAAGTTATAACGAGTTATTAAAGTATCCTAAAGTTGTCAGGGATTTTGCATTTATATTTGATAAAGCAATTAAGTTTGAAGAAGTTCAAAACCTGATTCAGAAAAAAGGTTCAAAACTTTTGAAAGATGTAAAAGTCTTTGATATATTTGAAAGTATAGATTTAGGAAAAGATAAAAAAAGTATGGCTTTTCAGTTAGAATATTTTGATGAAGAGCGAACCTTAACCGAAGAAGAAGTTGAGAAAGATTTTAGTAATCTAATTAAATTAGTCTCAAAAGGATTTAATGCTAAATTACGCGGTTAAAAATTAATTATCATGGTTAAATACGAAAATTTAATAAACGATCTGAGCACAGTTGAATCTCAAATTACAATATTGAAAAATCAGTATGCTGATTCAGTTAAACGTATTAAGGAACTTGATATTGCACTCGAAAAATCGAAACAGGATAATACAGCTCTATACCAAAAAATTGCTGCAATGGAAGAAGAAATAAATTATCTTAAAAGTAAAGCTGAACAAGGCATTGGTTTAGGTGCCATGGATTCAGATGAACGTGAATCATTAAAAGTTAGATTACAGGAATTGGTTACAAGAATTAATTATCACCTGTCGGCAGAACGACAGGCATAAGTTCTTTAAGAAAAAATTGTTAGTTCGATGGTAAGGATGTGAATGGCGGACAAAAAGAAGCTAAAAATAAAAATCTTTGATAAAGAATACTCTTTATTAGTTGAGAATGAAGAAATAGCAAAAGAACTTGCTATTTATGTAAATAAAGTAATGGAAGAAACCAAAGAGGAACTTCCTGATCAGCAATCTCAAACGATTGCTATAATTGCTTGTTTGAATATTGCTTATGATTTGTTTATTGAAAAGAACAGGAATCGTGAATTTCTAATTCAAGCATCAGATAAAGTAAAAAAACTAAAGCTTCTATTAAACGTCCCCGAAATGTCCGACCCATCTTAAGCGTTTGCCGCGCTACTGCTCTTTTGAGATAAGAAAAACTAACAGAATCAAAATAGGGAGTATGACTTCGGCGTGTAAGACAGGCCTCATCTTCAACCTGGTTGAAGACTTGCGAAAGCAGCGGTGGAAGTAAGAAACGTTCGAGTGTATTCCCACTGTGTATAAATAGGGTTTTTCCTATTTACCAGGTGCAGTAGTTGCGGCTTAATTTTGTTAATCCCATACTGGAGGAAAAATGGATCCGATAATACAAATTGTGATAGTAGTTGGTTTAGTTGCTTTATTTTTCTACTTGGGTTGGTTGGTTAATTCAAGAATAGGTAAGAATAGTCTTATTTCTGCAGATGAGAGAGCAAAACAGCTCGTTACTGATGCGGAAAAGGAAGCTAAAAATCTTAAGAGAGAAAAACTGCTTGAAGTAAAAGATGAATGGTATAAAAAGAAAATTGATTTTGATAACGAGGTAAACCAACGAAAGCAGAAACTTAGTAATCTCGAAAAACAACTATCTACCAGAGAAGATAACACCGAAAAAAAGTTAGAGCTTGTTCTTCAAAAAGAAAGAGTGAACAAAAAAGTCGAGAGAGAACATCAGGAATTAGATATAGTTCTTAAAAAGAAAGCTGAAGAAGTTAAAAAAGTTGAACTCGAACTAAATGAACGACTTGTGAAAATATCTGGTTTAACTACTGAAGAAGCTAAAAATATTCTTATTCAGAATATGGTTGAACAGGCAAAAATCGATTCCGTGCAAGTAGTAAAAGAAATTTATGACAAAGCTAAATATGATGCTAAAAAAGAAGCTCAAAAAATAATCGTTCAAGCAATTCAAAGAACTGCCGCTGATCATTCAATTGAGACCACTGTTTCAGTTGTTCAAATTCAGAATGATGAGATGAAGGGTAGAATAATTGGTAAAGAAGGAAGAAACATTAGAGCTTTTGAATCGTGCACAGGAGTAGATGTAATAGTTGATGATACGCCGGAAGCAGTACTTCTTTCTTCATTCGATCAGTTCCGCAGAGAAGTTGCAAGAGTTTCTCTCGAACGTCTTATAGCCGACGGTAGAATTCATCCTGCGAGAATTGAAGAAGTTGTTGAAAAGACCCGCCAGGAATTGGAAGAAGAAATGTTTAGAGATGGTGAGAATACTGTATTGCAGCTTGGTCTACATAATATGCACAACGAACTAATTAAACATATCGGGAGAATGAGATACCGTTCGAGCTTTGGACAAAACCTGCTAAATCATAGTATTGAAGTTGCTTACCTTACAGGAATAATGGCTACTGAACTTGGATTGGAAACCAACCTTGCTAAACGTGCCGGTCTTCTTCATGATATTGGAAAGACTGTTGATAAAAGTATTGAAGGTCCGCACGCATTGATTGGATATGATTTAACAAAAAAATGTAAAGAAAATCCAATCGTTGTTAATGCTGTTGGTTCACATCATGAAGATATTGAGATGGAACATCCGATTGCTGCTTTAGTGCAGGCAGCAGATGCAATTAGCGGAGCAAGACCCGGTGCAAGACGAGAGCCGCTTGAAAGCTATGTAAAACGATTAGAAAACCTTGAACTACTTGCTAAGTCGTTTGAAGGCGTTGCTAAAACGTATGCTATTCAGGCAGGCAGGGAAATAAGAGTAGTTGTTGAAAATGAAAAGATTGACGACCTTGTGGCTGACCGCCTTGCGAGGGAAATCGCTTCGAAGATAGAAGAGGATATGGAATATCCGGGGCAGATTAAAGTTACGGTTATCCGGGAAGTTAGAAAAATTAGTTATGCTAAATAGTTCTGGGGCTTTTGCCCCTTTTCTATAATCTTTTTACAGGTGAATAAAATAAGAGTAGCAATTACCGGAGGCATTGGTTCGGGGAAGAGCACTTTTGCAAATTACCTTGCTTCAAAAGGTTATGTTGTAATTAATGCTGATGATATTTCAAAAGATATTCTTACTTCCGATGAGATCATAAAAAAGAAAATTATTAAAGAGTTTGGCAGTAATTCTTATAATGATGGAAAATTAATTAGGAAATTTATTGCTGTCCAGGTGTTTTCTGATCCAACCAAACTCAACAAATTAAATTCCATTCTCCATCCACGAGTACTTCAAAAAATCGATACTTTAATTGAAATAAAATATAAAGATGAAAAAATCGTCTTTATAGAAGCAGCTTTAATTTATGAAGCAGAAATAGAAAAAAAGTTTGATTACGTTGTATTAGTTACCGCCGATTTCAATATAAGATTAAAAAGAACCGTTGGGAATGGAAAGTTTACTGAAGATGATTTTATCAACAGGGATAAAAACCAAATTCCGCAGGAAGAAAAAGAAAAAAGAGCCGATTTTATTTTCTTAAATAATGGAAGTAAAAAAGATTTAATTAAAAAAGCAGATTTACTTTTATTAACTTTAAACGCAGGATAAATAATTTTAAGTATTCATACTATTAATATTTTACGGGAGTAAAGGGTGTCGGTTATTAATAATATTATTGTTTCAGTTGTACAGGTGATGCCTAAATCCGTTGTTGGATTTTTTTCCCGCAAATACATTGCAGGGGAATCACTTGATTCAGCCGTTAGTTTAGTTAAAGAATTAAATGCCAAAGGAATGTACGCAACGTTAGACGTACTTGGTGAATCAGTTACAAATGAGGAAGAAGCGTTAAGAGCTTTCGAGAATGCAATGAAAGTTTTTGATGCAATCGTTGAACATAATCTTGATGCAAACATTTCCATAAAACCTACACAACTTGGGTTAAGTTTTCATGAACAATTTGCTTGCGAACAAATAAGGAAATTAGTTAAACGCGCAAACGAAATTGATAACTTTGTGAGAATTGATATGGAAGATTCTCAGTATACGGATGCAACTATAAATATTTATAAAAGCGTATTTGAAGAGTTCGGTAATGTTGGAATTGTATTGCAATCTTACCTTAAACGAAGTTACAACGATACTGTGATATTAAATAAGCTTGGAACGAATTACAGAATATGTAAGGGCATTTATGTTGAACCTGCTTCATTAGCTTATAAAGATAAACAGATGATACGCGATAATTTTCTAAAAATGTTGGAGTGTATGTTCAAAAACGGAAATTATGTTGGCATTGCCACTCACGATGAATACCTGATAGACAACGCATACAGGATGATAAAAGAACTTAACATACCTAATGATAAATTTGAATTTCAAATGTTGTTAGGTGTTAGAGAAGATTTAAGAAATAAAATAAACAACGATGGTTATAAGATAAGAATTTATGTGCCGTTTGGTGAAGATTGGTATGAATATTCAATAAGACGAATGCAAGAAAATCCTCAAATTGCAGGTTATATTGTTAAAAATATTTTTTCCTTTAATAAATGATTGTTTTAGGTATTGAAAGTTCTTGCGATGAAACATCTGCCGCTATTCTATCCGGTAATAATATATTATCAAATCTAATTTCCTCTCAGGATTTTCATGCCGATTACGGCGGAGTAGTTCCTGAATTATCGAGCCGCGCACATCTGCAAATTATTAAACCGTTGGTTGATAAAGCTTTAAAAGAATCAAATCTTAATTGTGCTGATATCGATCTTATCACAGCAACAGCCGGACCCGGTTTAATCGGTGCATTGCTCGTTGGATTAACTTATGCAAAAGGATTAGCATTCTCGCTAAACAAGCCATTTATTGCTGTAAATCACATTGAAGGACATATTTTTTCCGGCTTTCTGATGGAAGATAAACCTGAGTTTCCTTTATTAACTTTAGTTGTTTCCGGCGGTCATACGTTGCTTCTTTATGTAAAAAGTTTTATGGAGATTCAGCAATTAGGAACTACCGTTGATGATGCCACCGGCGAAGCTTTTGATAAAGTATCAAAGATGCTTTCTTTTGGTTATCCCGGAGGTCCGAAAATACAAAATGCATCAAAGATTGGGGATGAGGATAAAATTAAATTTCCTGTTGCAGTGTTGAAAAAACCTTATAACTTTTCATTTAGTGGATTAAAAACATCGGTATTAAGATACATTCAAAAAAACTTTTCGAATGTAAACGATATTCCTGAAAAAGAAAAAAATGATATTGCTGCTTCATTTCAGAAAGCGGTGGTAATTGCTTTGATGCAAAACACTGAGAGGGCACTTCATAATTATGATGTGAAATCTATTTCTTTAGTTGGCGGTGTTGCTGCAAATGCAAAGCTTAGAAATGAAATAACGATTCTTTCAAAAAAATACGGTAAGAAGATAATCATTCCTTCCTTAGAATTTTGTGGTGATAATGCTGCAATGATTGCCTTGCGTGGGAAATCCTTATTTGAATCCGGAAGGCAGGATAGTTTAAATGCAAAACCATATCCTTCGTTGGGTGAGAATTATTTTCATACAAGTTAATTAAGTAATTTTTTGTAAATTAATCCTATGAATGTCATAGATTCTTTAACGGAATTAAATTTTGAAGTACTCTCTAAAGAAGAAAAGAGAGAGATGCTAATACAGATTCGTGATGAAATCGATTCGATTGATGATTCATTAGCGGAACTTCTAAATTACAGAGCAGCCAAATATGAAATTTTAAGCACGTTGAAGCAGCAGCTTCATCTGAATAACTATTCTCCACAACGGGAAAAAGAAATAATTGAACGAATCGGTAACAGTAATAAAAGCAATTTAAGTTCTAAAGATCTGATGCAGATTTTTGAAAGAATTATTGACGTTTCAAGAGCAATCCAGAAAAGGGTACGCAACAAGAATTAGGTAACTCTTCTTAATCATCTCATTATGAAATTAAAACTCAAAGAATTACTTTCCACCTCTGAGAGCTACCTGCTATTATCGTTTTTTATTGCAATTTTTTTTATTTCCAGTTACATTATTTTTACTCCTAATTTTTATCAAACGTCATCACCAATTCAGTTCGATATAAAAAAAGGTGAACAGTTTTTAGGCATAGTTGAACGGTTATACCAGAAAAATATTATTCCGAGTAAATCGAATTTCCGTATAGCTGCCTTTATTTACAGTGCTGAAAAAAAAATTCGTGCTGCAAGATATTATATCCCGAATGGATTAAGCTATTTAGATTTACTCGATCTTTTTATTAGCGGTGAATGCTATTTTGAACGTAAGGTTAGAGTAAGTGATGGGCAAACAATAAAATGGTTAGCTTCAAGATTAAAATGGCAAGTGTTTGTAGATTCCACTAAATTTGTAAATTTAGCCGAAGATACTGTATTCATCTCTAAATTAGGGTTGAGTATAAATTCTTTGCAGGGCTATTTATTCCCAAAAGTTTATGATATTTATGAATTCAGTTCCCCAGGAGAAGTTTTAAAAATTTTTTATAAAGGATGTGAAGAATATCTTGTTGATAGTTTAGAACGAAGAGCAGAAGAACTTGGATTTACAATTCACGAAGTGCTAACTTTGGCATCGATAGTTAAAGGAGAAACAAATAATGTTGAAGAGATGCCGCGAATTGCCGGCGTTTATCATAACAGATTAAGAATTGGAATGAGACTTCAGGCTGATCCAACAATTCAATATATTTTACCGGGCGGCTGGCGAAGATTGTTATATGAAGATTTGGAAATTGAATCTCCATATAACACTTATAGGTATGCAGGACTTCCACCGGGACCAATTAATAACCCGGGAAAGAATGCAATAATTGCTGTGCTTTATCCTGAAGAGCATAAGTATTTATATTTTGTTGCTAACGGAAAAGGGGATCACAATTTCAGCAAAACACTTAATGAACATTCAAGTAATGTAAGAGAATACAGACGATGGGTAAGATCGCAAAACAACTAATATTAATAATGTTAACTTTTTTACTTATTAATAGTTGTGCAAATCAGCTTCCTCCGGGAGGCGGTGAAGTTGATAAGATTCCGCCGGAGATTGTGGAAGTTTACCCGTCGAACGGTACGATTAACTATGATGATAATTATTTTGAAATTGAATTTTCTGAATATGTTGATAAGCGATCATTTAAAGATGCTCTTTTTATTTCACCAAATATTGAAGGCAGACTTATCTATGAATGGACAGGAACAGGTATCTCCGTAGAGTTTGCAGAAGGGTTAAAAGAAGATGTTACGTACACAATTACTGTTGGAACAGACCTTGTTGACAGAAATAATAAAAACAGGATGGAAAGTTCTTTTACATTTTCATTCTCAACCGGCAGTACAATTGATCGGAGAACGATAAGCGGGCGTGTTTACAGTGATGACCAGGAAGGTGTACTCATCTACACTTATAAAATGAATGAAGGTGTGGATACACTGTTTAAACGTAAACCTGATTATGTTTCACAAACTGGTAATGACGGAAGTTTTAAGTTAAATGGGTTGGGTGAATCAAACTACAGACTTTTTGCTATAAAGGATGAATACCGTGACCTGATTTACGATTTGAACCTCGATTTAATTGGCTTACCGAACCAGGATATTTCTTTGCAAGGTTTGGACACCTCGTTTACGGGAATATATTTCAAGTTATTTAAAGCTGATACCACTGCACCAAGATTACTTAAAGGAATTATGACTGATGAACGTCATATTCTTGTAACAGTTACAGAAAAGATCGATAATGATTTGCTAACTTCCGATAACTTTTATGTAATTGATTCAATGACAAATAAGAAGTCTGCAATTTCTTTTGTGTTTAGTAAACAAGGAAAATTTGATGAGATAGTTTTAGTGCCCGAAGTAAAGTTAGAGAGTGATAATGATGTTTTTCTAATGGCTAAAATGTTAAAAGATACTGTTGATAATGAATACAAAAATGATTTTGTTCAGCTAACCGTTTCCGATAGACCAGACACTATACCTGTGAATGTTACGACAAGTGAACCGAAAAACAATGCTATAGTAGATTTTATAAATCCTAATATTAAATTTTATTTTAATGATGGATTTAGGAAAGAAGATATACAGCGAAACATAACATTTACAGATACTTTGAACAAAGGAGTTCCTTTCAAAATCAGTTATGATGATGATGCAACTTTGGTAGTCTCGCCGTTAAAAGAACTTATCGCAGAAAAAGATTATATCATTAATCTTGATTTAAATGCTTTTGTTGATGCAGCAGGAAACAAGCAGGATTCAATTTATGAATTTAAATTCAAAACTATCTCTGGATTGGATTTCACAGGCATTACCGGAAAAATATTAAATGTACATTTTCATAAAAATCCAGTTCTTGTTTTAGAAAATATTGACAATAAAAAGTTAAAATATCAGACAAAGGTTAGTGAAGAAAACTTTAATTTCGAGAGAGTTGAAGCGGGGAAATACATACTTTGGTGTTACTTTGATGAAGACAGTAATTATCAATATTCTTACGGATGGCCCGAGCCAATTAAATTTTCGGAAAGGTTTTTTATTTATTCCGATACACTCAAACTTAAACCGAGGTGGGTTATCACTGATGTTCTGTTTGAATTTAAGTGACGGAAGGGGCAGAATTGTAAATTATCTCACCATTCTTAATTGTCATACAATTGAGATTTCTTCCAATATCATAAACTATATTCGCATACTCCTCTGTATCGAAGATTGAAAAATCTGCTCTCTTACCAATCTCAATGCTACCAATTTTATCATTCATTTTAAGTGCTGCTGCTGCATTAATTGATACAGCATTAATTGTTTCCTCAATAGTCATTCTCATATTCAACGCAGCCAGACTCATTATCAAACTTAAACTTGAAATATGAGAAGAGCCGGGATTAAAATCTGTAGCTAAAGCAATAATAGCATTACTCTCAATCAATTTACGTGCAGGTGCATATTGATATTTAAGGAAAAAGGAAACACCGGGTAAAAGAACAGAAACTGTATCTGCCTTGCCAAGTTTTATAATTCCATCATCCTGTAACACTTCAAGATGATCAACACTCACAGCATTATGTTTTAGTGCAGTATTCAACCCGCCAATTGAGTTAAACTGTTCTGTATGTAATTTTAAATTCAAACCGAGTTCTTCCGCTCTTATGAAAATCAAATCGATTTCATCTGCGGTAAAAGCAGTCGCTTCACAAAATCCATCACAAAACTTTGCGAGTTTTTGCTCTGCAATATGAGGCAGCATTTTATTAATTATTTCATCAATATATTCATCACGAGTTGTTTTATGTTCCGGTGGAAAAGTGTGTGCGCCTAAAAATGTTGGTATTATATCAATCGGATAAATTTCATTCAAGTAATTTATAACCTGTAATAATTTTATTTCATTCTCAAAATCCAAACCGTAACCGCTTTTAATTTCCAAACTTGTTATGCCTTGAGAAATAAAATTTTCAATTCTCGGTTTCACTGTTTTTATAATATCTTCGAAAGACGATTGCCTGACAGACCTTACGGTAGAATTAATTCCGCCGCCTGATTCTGCGATTTTCTCATAATCAACTCCTGCGAGTTTCTGTCTGAATTCATCAGCTCTTGACCCTGTAAATACTGAGTGTGTATGACATTCCACAAGACCTGGTAAAACGGTTTTGCCGGTAACATCAATTATCCGATCAAATTTATTTTTGTTTACTGAGGAATTAGGAATGATATCTGCAATAAAATTATTATTTATAACGATGGAATGATCGTGTAATAAATCAATTTCAGAAAGCCCGGTACCACGTTTTACGTTTTTACTGTGTGTATCTAATGTTAAAAGCTGCGAAGGATTAAAAAGCAGTTTTTTCATTCTTCAAAAATATTTACAGTTTCTTGTACAACCCTTGCTTCAGTGTAACCAAGTTGATTTAGTTTAAACTTAAGATTATTGGATTCTGTTATATCTGTAAAATCACCAATTTTTACTTTATAGAAAGGAGGTTCGAAACTGATATAAACTTCTTTACGTTTAATTTTGATACGTATATCAGCTCTAATAGAATTTGCTTCGTCCATATTATCGGTAGCTACAACTAAAACTCTGTAACCATCAACAGTCCCTACAATTTTTCTGTTCTGTATAAAATTAGATTCCTGAGAACCATTTTCATACCCGTACCATACATCAGAAAGCCCTTCATTATTAGAGATTATTTTTATTTCAATTTTGGTTTTGTACCGCGTAATATCAAAATCTTCATTTACAGTTACCTTTTTTTTATCTCCATTTCCATTCGTTTTCTCATTTTTTTCGTATCTCGAACCTGTGGATGCACTGCAATCCGCGAGAAAAAATATAAGTGGGATAAATATGAGTGTAAATTTTAATTTATTCATTTCGTAATAATAGGTTAGTAATATAAAATTAAATTTATGTAAACATATAAAATTTAACACCATTTAACTATAAAGTAGATAAACCAGTTCATGCAGTTTATTTTGGGATAAACTCTTAATTTTAGTAATTTTACATATTATTTCAAAATTTTAAAAGAAAATGTCAGCAAAAAAATATAAAATATTATTTGTAACCTCAGAAGTTGTACCGTTTATGAAAACCGGTGGTTTAGCCGATGTTTCTGCGGCATTGCCACAAGCATTAGCTGAGTTGGGACATGAAGTTAGAATAGTTGTTCCTAAATATGGGGCTGTTGATGACAGAAAATATAAAATTCATGAAGTTGTAAGATTAAAAGATCTGCAAGTAAACATTGGCGGAAAAGAAGTTACATTCTCTCTAAGATCTTGTTTCCTTCCAGGGCAGAGAATAAGAGTACAAATATATTTTCTTGATAATGAGGAATATTTTGGCAGTAGAAACAGTTTATACACAGATCCTATGTCGGGAAAAGATTATAAAGATAATGATGAAAGATTTATTCTGCTAAATTTATCCGTGTTTGAATTGATCCAAAAATTAGGATGGATTCCTGATATAATTCATTGCAACGATTGGCAATGCGGATTGATTCCTGCATACCTTAAGACTGTTTACAAAGATGTAGAACAATTTTCAGAATTCAAAACATTGTTCACGGTTCACAACCTTGCATATCAGGGAATGTTCCCTGCATCGAAATTTAAAAATACAGGATTACCTGAAGAACTTAACTCTTCCAAAGGAATTCAACAGAACGGTAAGATTAATTTTATGAAAAGCGGACTTTTGTATGCAGATTTAATTAACACTGTTAGTAATACTTATGCAAATGAAATAAGAACCAGCAATGATCTTGGTGTCGGCTTGAAGGATGTTTTAGCAAAAAGGAAAAAGGATCTTTACGGCATAATAAATGGTATAGATACGAAAGTTTGGAATCCTGAAAAGGACAAACTTATACCGAAGAAATATACAATTAAAACCATCGAAGCTAAGCAGGTAAATAAAGAGTCACTTACTGAAAGATTTGGCTTAGCATATA
Organism: Bacteroidota bacterium; assembly: GCA_022564295.1. Lineage (GTDB taxonomy): Bacteria > Bacteroidota > Ignavibacteria > Ignavibacteriales > Ignavibacteriaceae > BMS3ABIN03. The sequence continues at coordinate 88,908 of JADFLR010000013.1, forward strand.
AAGAAGATGTTCCGATATTTGGTATAATTTCAAGGTTGTATAATTCAAAAGGAATTGACCTTGTACAAAAGATATTTCCAGACTTAATGAAAATGGACATTCAACTCATTCTGCTAGGAACGGGTGACAAAAAATATCATGCCTTTTTTGATAAGATGAGTATGAAGTATAAAAACAAATTTGCCAGCTACCTTGGTTTCAATGATGAATTAGCTCACATTATAGAGGGTGGAGCAGATATGTTTTTAATGCCGTCTAAATATGAACCTTGCGGTTTGAATCAAATGTATAGTCTTAAATATGGTACTGTACCAATAGTACGTGAGACAGGCGGACTTGCAGATACTGTAATCAGGTATGATGAAAAAACAGGTGAGGGAACCGGTTTTATGTTTAAGAATTATGATGCTAAGGCGTTCCTTAAAGAAATTAAAAGAGCCGTGAGCATCTTTGGTGATAAGAAAGCATGGGTGAAGATAATGAAAGCCGGAATGAAATCAGATTTTAGCTGGAACTCTTCGGCTAAAAAATATATCGAGCTTTATAAGACCGTACTATCAAATAGTTAATGTCCAACCGAGCTGTATTTCTCGACAGAGATGGGACTTTAAATGAAGATCCGGGTTATTTGGGTGACCCCTGGAAAGTGAAACTTCTTCCGTTTGTTGGCGAAGTATTATCCCGCCTTAAGAATGAATTTAATTATTTCCTTATCGTAATTTCAAATCAATCGGGAATTGCGAGGGGTCTTATTTCCACTGAACAGGTTGAACAGGTCAATGAGAAGATAAATACGTTGCTAAAAGAATTTAAAGTTTCAATCGACAAATTTTATTACTGTCCGTTTCATCCTGATTATAGTACTACAGAAGAATGCAGCTGCAGGAAACCATCAACCGAAATGGTAGAAAAAGCTGTTGAAGAGTTTGACATCGATCTTTCCGAATCATTTTTTATTGGCGATTCTTCCGCGGATATTGAATGCGGGATGAACGCCGGTATTAAAACAATTTTAATTAAAACAGGTTATGGTAGGGAAACGCTTTATATGTTGCAAAAAGAAAATAAAATTCCAAATTTTGTTGCTCAAAATTTTTTAGACGCTGGAAATTTTATTATAACTGATTTGAACGGAGTATCTGCTTGAAATATCCTCTTTCCATTATTTTAATTATTTTATTCATTGTAATTAATTTTTTATCATGTTCAGATGACCCAACGTCAATCGGGATTGATTTACTTGAGGGTGATTTTGTTATAGTCAGCACGTTCGATACTCAGGATGATACAGTAACGCAAACTTCTTCGTTCTTTAAAGAAGTTGTTCCACTCGGATTATCTTCCAAAGTGTTGATTGGAAAAAGAGATGAGCTTGAAGCTACTACATTGATGGACTTCGCTTTTTTTATTGCAGATTCATTACGCCAGGATTTTTTGGATGGCAACATTCTTGTAAATACGGCATTCATTGAACTAACACCAACTTATACTTACACCGATTCAACTGCTGAATATGATTTTACAGTTCACGAAATTACTAGCGATTGGTCGATAGGATTCACATCAGATAGTCTTGCTAATCTTTCCTTTGATGGGGAAGACCTAAGCTCCAACAAAAATTTCACCGATTCAATTTATACGTTTGATCTCAATAATGATTTTGTACTTCAGTGGATCAAAATCTCTATTGATTCTTCCTTGGGTAAAAACAATGGAATATACATCATACCAACTATGAGTACAGGTAAAGTTGTGGGATTTGAGGCATTAACAACAACCTCATCCGATGCTGCAACATTTAGAGTTGTGATTGAAAAGCCGGGAAGTTTTGTAGATACAATAAGAGCATTTATTTTTGCTGATGTTAGTACAATAATAGCAGAATTACCCGTTCTTCCTGTAGTAGATATTGGAGTTCAGGCAAGTACAACAATTCAATCAAGGTTATTTTTTGATGTATCTGAAGTTCCCCGCGATATAATTATAAATAAAGCCGAGTTAATTTTGACAGAAGATACGCTCAGTAGCATAACAGGTTCATCATTTAATCCCAATTTAACTGTTTTCAAAATTACGGATAGCTCTGATGTTACTATAGATGAGGGCACAGCGATTTTTTTGATTAAGAATAATAATATTTATACAGGCGATATTACTTCTTTTATAACATCGTGGATAACTAATGAAGATAACCAGGGTATGGTAATTAGACCTGCTTCGTTAATAGAAGGGCTTGAATTATTTGCTATAAGAGGAAGTGAGTATCCTGAACTTTCTGAAAGACCACGATTACGAATAGTATTTACAAGTAAAGAGTAATAATGAAGATTTTTAAATCCATATTTTTTATCGTTGTTTATTCAACAATTTTATTTTCCCAGAGTAGTTCATCCTACACGAGATATGGAATTGGCGATATTAATTACACTTACTCTGCCCGGAGTTTAGGTTTAGCACAGACTGGCGTCGCTACTTTGAACCAGGGCTTTGTTGAAATATTAAACCCCGCAAGCTGGGCTGCATTAAAATTAACAAGAATTGAATTCAGTCTCGTGTTAAATGGCGTTCAACTTAATGATAATTCAAATACTGCACTTTATACTGATGCTGATTTTAAAGGATTCACTTTTGCATTTCCAATAAGTAAGAGACTCGGGATAGGATTTGCTTCCGGTTTATTACCATACAGCAGAATAAGTTATAATGTGGTTCGATCAAACGCAGCTGATGAAACAGTCGGCAGTGATTACACTGAAACCTACGAGGGAGATGGAGGATTATCAAAATTATTTATGGGTGCAAGCGTAACAATTCCTTTCGATTGGATTTTCGGTGCTACACTTGAATACTATTTTGGTAAACGAACTTATTCATCAACTATTGAGTTTGATGATCCATCATTTCTGCCCGCCGAGTATGAATTGGATTACCGCTCGACAGGGTTTGGAACAACAGTTGGTCTGATTTCTCAAAACTTTGCAAGCTTGTTTAATTCAGAATCAATTTCTAATTTAAGAATAGGTGTTTCTGTAAATCTTTTATCGGATTTAGATACTGATACATCTTTAACCATAAATCCGACAACTGTGGCAGATACGGTTTTTTCCGGCAGCACCCAAATGAATGTGCCAATAAGAATTACGGTTGGATTAACTTTTCAATTAAGTAATGCTTATTCATTTAACCTGGATTATATCTATCAGCCATGGAGTGAATATTCGGTTGCTGGTTTTACTTCTTCTTTTTTGAGAGATGTTAATAAAATTGGTTTTGGGTTTGAATACAAACCGGTTCCCGGTATTGGAAAAACGAGTTGGGAACTAATTATGTGGAGAGCAGGTGTAAGTTATGAACAGACACAGTACATAATTAATGGTACAGGTATTAACCAATTCTCTGTATTTGCGGGAGTAACATTTCCGTTGGGTTTTGGAGATTTCTTCGATATCGGTCTTGAATTTTCTCAAAGAGGAAGATTACAAGAAAATTTAATTCAGGAAAACTTTTTTAGGATAAATATTGGAATCAGTTTTGGCGAACTTTGGTTCCAAAGGGCAGAAAAATAATCTAATTATAAATGTAGAGGACTTAATTTTGAAAACGTTAAATAAATTTATTGGCTTAACATTTTTATTATGTTTAGTATTCTCTTCAGTTTTACTATCCAATACAACTTCAAATTATTTTGAAAAATCAGATTCGTTAAAGCTTCTTGAAAAATACAGCTTGTTTTCAGAATACCATAAAAACAAAGACTTCGAAAGTGCTATACCTTATGGATGGGAAGTTTTGGAAATGGATCCAGCTAAATTTAGAAAATGGATTTATTACAAAATGGAAGATGCTGTGTGGTATCTTCATGATTCCACCGATGTTTCACCTGAGATGAAAGAAAGTATTGAAGATACAATAATCTATTTATACGATTTAGCAATTGAACATTTTCCGGAAGAAAAAGCATACTTCGAATCCCATAAGGCATTTATATTAGAAGGATGGTTAGACGCTCCGGCTGAAGAAATAATTGCCGAATATGAAAAAGCAATTCAAGATGATGTAGATATGTCATCTTATTATTATAACCGGTTAGGTAAGCTTTATATTAAAAATGCATCGGATGAAAATGATTTTAAAACAAAAGCATTAGACTTATACACTTATCTATCGGAACGTGAACCAGATAATCCACAATGGCCCGCAGAGCTTGAAGGATTGGTTGAGAATATAGATCAATTGGTTGATTTAACAAAAAAGAACTGGCTTAATAATAAAGAAAATCTCGGTAAAGCGTGGAAGTTTGTTCAAATGGCTATAAGAGCTGGAAATTATCCGGAAGCGATTGAAGGATTAGAATTTTTAGTTGAAAAATCTCCTGAAACTGTTAACTATTGGAATCAGCTTGCAACAGCTTATCAGAAAACAGATCAATTAAAAAATGCTGAGGGTGCACTCCTAAATTTAATAGAGATCGATCCAGATGCTAAAGAACATTATCTCAACTTAGGTATCAATTATGGAAAAATGGGAAAATTATCTAAAGCGAGAAAATACTACATTAAAGCAAGTGCAGTAGGTGGAAGTTGGGCGTTACCTATTTATTATGAAGGATCCCTCTATGAGAAATCGGCAAGAGCATGTAATTTCGATTTTGAAACCAAAATGGTTTATCAGTTAGCTGTGGATACATACAGGAAAGCTGTACGATTGGATCCATCACTAACAGATGCGAAGAATAGAATCGGTGCACTTTCAACTTCAGTTCCTACCCAAGAAGATTATTTCTTTAGAGGTTATAAATCGGGGCAGGTTCTGCCGATTACAGGTGATTGCTTTGCCTGGATTGGTAAGAGTGTAACCGTTCCGTAAACTTATTAACATGTGATATCAACTATTTAAAAGGTTCTTCATATATTTTGTAGAACCTTTTGTTTGTTTTATAAACATTATAAATTTTAATTTGGATAATAAAAATGTATGAGCATTTAAAAAATGATAACGAGATTTATGAAGTTCTTCAGTTAGAAACTGAACGCCAGCGAAATAAACTTGAGCTCATTGCATCGGAAAATTTTGTAAGTCCCGCGGTCTTAGAAGCTGCTGGTTCAGTTTTAACCAATAAATATGCCGAAGGTTATCCGGGCAAAAGATATTATGGCGGATGCGAATTTGTTGATATAGCTGAAAACATTGCACGTGAGAGATTGAAAGAACTATTTGGTGCTGAGTATGTAAATGTGCAGCCACATAGTGGTTCGCAGGCAAATATGGCTGTGTTTATGACATTGTTAAAACCTGGAGATAAATTCATTGGGCTCAGCTTAGCACATGGCGGGCATTTAACTCATGGTTCCCCAGTAAACTTTTCAGGCAAGTTGTATCAAGCAATTGGTTATGAGTTGAATAAAACTGCAAAGCAATTGGATTACAATATAATTGAAGATTTGGCAAAGAAAGAAAAGCCGAAATTGATAGTTGCCGGTGCAAGTGCGTATTCAAGAGAATGGGATTATGAAAAGTTAAGGCAAATCGCTAATTCAATCGGTGCCTTTTTAATGTGCGATATGGCTCATCCTGCAGGTCTGATTGCAAAAGGGTTATTGAATAATCCTGTCCCTTTTTGTGATGTTGTAACTTCAACTACCCATAAAACTTTACGAGGACCAAGAGGCGGTGTTATTCTTGTTGGAAAGGATATGGAAAATAAATTTGGAATTGTTGCTCCAAAAAGCGGTAGAATAAAAATGATGTCCGAACTGTTCGACAATACTGTTATGCCAGGAATACAAGGTGGACCGTTAATGCATATTATTATGGCTAAAGCAGTTGCGTTTGAGGAAGCTCTTTCCGATAAGTTTGAACAGTACGCAAAACAAGTTATTAACAATGCAAAAGCACTTTCAGGTAAATTGATTGAATATGGTTTCGATGTTGTTTCGGGCGGAACAGATAATCATCTTATGCTGATTGATATTTCAAATAAAGATATAACAGGCAAACAAGCAGAAATATCACTTGAGAAAGCCGGAATTACTGTTAATAAAAATATGATTCCCTTTGATACACGAAGCCCTTTTGTTACAAGCGGAATTAGAATTGGTACGCCTGCTGTCACAACGAGAGGTATGAAGGAAAACGAAATGAGCAGAATTGCAGATATTATTAATTCATCAATTCAAAATATTGATAATGAGGAAAAATTAGAGGGACTAAAAACCGAAGTAAAAGAACTTTGTTCCGGATATCCATTATATTTGGAAATCAAATAATTTATTAGATTGTTAGTGTGTCAGTACCTGATACTTTAAAAGAAAATATAGAAGAACCGGAACACCCTGAAGCCGAAATGACCTTTCTCGGTCATCTTGAGGAATTTAGATGGCGTTTAATTTATGCTATTATTGGTGTTTTTATTGGAACGGCTGCAGCGTGGATATTTATTGATCTGCTGGTTGATAATATTTTACTTAAACCTGCAAGAGATGCGGGAACAGTGTTACAGAACTTAAAACCATTCGGGCAGATAATACTTTATATTCAGGTAGCGGTAATTGTCGGCATAATTTTAAGTCTTCCTAATATATTTTACCAGCTATGGAAATTTATTGCTCCGGCACTTAAGAAAACTGAAAAGAAGTATGTTTTTGGCGTGGTGTTTTCCACTTCAATATGTTTTTTAGCGGGTGTGGTGTTTGCGTTCTTCGTTATACTTCCGCTTGCTTTACAATTTGTAAGTGAGTTTGGTACCGAAGATATTGCAAACAACTTTGCGATAAATGAATACATGAACATCATTATCAGTTTAATGC
>JADFLR010000055.1 GCA_022564295.1 Bacteroidota bacterium
AAAAAAGGGAGACAAAATAAAACTGACTGAAACAGAAAAAGAAATTGAAGTTAAATGCGAAATTAAAAACTTTAAATTCTCCGCTCATTCAAAAAGAGAAGAACTGCTCGAAATAGTTAACAGGTTGAATCCTGGTAATGTAGTTTTAGTACATGGGGATAAGGATGCAATTGATTGGATTGGTGCCTCAATAATTAAATTGCAAAAGGGTAAAAAAGTTTTCTCAGCCGCTGTTGGTAAAAATATTTCATTTGCTTAGTAGGTCAAATAATTGATATTTTTAACTATGTAATTTCTTATTTTTTTATAGGGGAAAGTAAATGTTTTACGCGAACGAATATTTTTGAATTACATATCATTTGCGAAAAAATAATATTATTACGAAGCGATTATTGAATCTAACCTGTTTTCGAATCTTAAATAAAGGGAGGGAATCATGTCCCGGTTAAAAGAAAAACTTTCTAAAAAAATTGATGGCTGGCGTCCAAGAACCACACGACTTCTGAAGGAATTTGGCGATGTTAAAGTAAGTGAAGTAACTATCGCCCAGGTTATTGGTGGTGCCCGCGGGGTAAAGTGTTTAACCACAGATATTTCTTATCTTGATCCGTTTGAAGGAATAAGATTCCGCGGTTACACAATACCCGAAACATTGGAAGCATTACCAAAAGTTCCGGGAAGTGAAATGCCGTATGTTGAGGGATTCTTTTATCTTCTTCTTACAGGCGACATTCCGAGCGAAGAAGATGTGAAAGACGTGGCGGAAGAATTTAATAAACGGCAGCACGTACCTGAATATGTTTTTAATGTAATCCGTGCTCTACCAAAAGATAGTCATCCAATGGTGATGTTTTCCACAGCTATAATATCTATGCAGAGAGAATCTGAATTTGTAAAGGAATACAATGCCGGAATTGGGAAGATGGACTTGTGGAAACCAACCTACGAAGATGCACTTAATCTTCTTGCAAAGCTTCCGCAAATTGCTGCCTTTATTTACAGGTATAAATATAAAGGTGATGATATTATTGCTCCTGATACCAGTTTGGATCTAGGCGGTAACTTTGCTCATATGATGGGAATTGATAAACCGTACGATGAAGTTGCAAGATTGTATTTCCTTCTGCACAGCGATCATGAAAGCGGCAACGTTAGTGCTCATACAGGGCATCTTGTAGCAAGTGCTTTATCGGATGTTTATTATTCAATCTCCGCAATGATTGATGGACTTGCCGGGCCATTACACGGTTTAGCTAACCAGGAAGTGCTGCGCTGGATACAGGGTGTTATGGATAAGATGGGCGATAAAGTTCCTACTGAAGAAGAGATGAAAAAATTCGTATGGGATACTTTGAATTCCGGTCAGGTTATCCCAGGGTTTGGCCATGCCGTATTAAGAAAAACCGATCCTCGTTACCAGGCACAAAGAGAATTTTGCCTTAAGCATTTACCCGATGACCCGATCTTTAAATATGTGGATATTCTTTACAAAGTAACTCCGCCTATTCTGCAGGAACAGGGTAAAGCAAAAAATCCGTGGCCGAATGTTGATGCACAATCCGGTGTTATACAATGGTTTTACGGTTTAAAGGAATATGATTACTACACCGTATTATTCGGTGTCGGGAGAGCTTTTGGTGTGCTCGCAAATATTATCTGGGATCGTGCACTCGGTTACCCGATTGAAAGACCAAAATCAGTTACTACTGCAATGCTTGAGGAAGCTGCAGGTATTAAAAATTAAATAAATTAGCATTTCGGATATGCCGTCCGGCAGATGCCGGATGGCATATCTTTAATAATTCATCATTCCTTTATAATTACTCCTTATTACAACCCTTACGTTTTGCATGGATAAAAAATCCCATGCATTTAATATGAGATTCCATGCAATTATTAATCCCCACGCCTTCGGTTAACCCATTGTTTAATAATAAGTTATCCACCCCTGCCACTGCTGGCACGAAAGTTTATAAACGAAATGCAGAAAAATGGAGAAGAAATGTTAATGGAAATTAAAAATACTTTATTATCAATCAACAAAAGGAGTAATACCATGAAAAAGACAGAATTTGTTAAGAGGTTTTTCATTCCTCTTATACTGCTTGCGGTAATGGCTTTTTTCGCAGGATGCCAGGATGAGATGACAGTGGAGCCCGGGGATCCTGGCGAACCTACAACAGATCAGGGTGCACTGGAAAAACTTGTTGACCAGGATTCTTCCCTCACCTCATTCGAGGCAAACTATAATGAAGACGGTTTACTGGATTACCTCGGCAAAACTGATGAAGAAATCTTTCCGTTCAGAGTCTGGCATAGAATGAGGTTAGTAAGTAAAAACCTTAATATAGAATTCCAGGATACAATAGCATTTGGAACTTTAACCAAAACATTCGAGGGAGTGCTGTTCATCGCTGCTTCTTATGATCCCAATGCCTCAGAACCCGACACTGTTATTGAAAAACCCTTCACTTCAGTTATTACTCGCAATTTAATATTTAAGAAAATTGCTAATACTGATCATCCGTTTAGGAATTGGAGATTGGTTGCAATATCCTTACCTGAGGGCGGAACGCAAAGTCCGAATATTGACATCACCAAACTAACGGTCTTTCTTCCAGACGGAGACACTATAGTTATTGAATCTCCAAATGAGTATTTCCTAAGAAGATGGGATCGTTGGTGGAGACAGATCCCGATAATCAGACGCGGTGAATCAGTTTTACTTAGAGTTGAACTTTTCAGTGCTTATGAAGAAGAAGACTTCGTATCATTAACTTACGGTGCAAACAGACACGGGCACCACAGAGCTAAAAAATTGTTTGAACTTATATCCTCAACCCCTCGTGATGATGGATTTGAAAAAGTTTATGAGCAAACATTCACAGCGCATCAATTCCCGGGACATTACCACGCTATTATAAATGCAATGCCGAGGCAGGTAATATTTGATGACTCAACCCCGGTTGAAGCGGAAGCCTGGGGCATTCCGTACATTATTCGCCCTTAATTAAGGATTCCATACACATATCCTCTCCACGTCCCTCTCCCCTAGCCACAAGGGAGGGGGATATCTTATTTTC
>JADFLR010000039.1 GCA_022564295.1 Bacteroidota bacterium
GCACCAATTTCTTTTTCAATACGTCTTTGTACTTCACCAGTTTCTAACTTGTGAACTACACGCATCTCTGAAGTTATTTTTCCAGAAATCATGCCATTTGTGCACACTAGAACTTCACCACCACCAAAAAACTTTAGTGAATGATCCCCACTATTTCTGTTAAAGTACGAAATCTGTTTGGAGAACTCGCCCTCTGACAGTTTTGCATCAAGTAATTTGTATGAACCATTGATTCCACCGAATCGAATAATCTTTTCAAAATTGATGCCTTCTTCTTGTAATCTTTTTTTCGATTACTTGCTGAACTACACTATGAGGTATGCCAATATATTCCCCAGATGTAATCCTTGCCACTCTATCGCCAACGAACAGAATTTTAAATTCTTCTGTTGTTATTTTTGGATACTGATCTACAACCCATTGTTTTGCATGATCTAATCCCTTATCTTTAATCAGTCGCATGAATCTACGTTTTCCTAAACCCATGTACGTCATAAATTTGGCAAATGGCTTCCCTTGCAATTTAATGACCTGCTTGTCATTGCTCAAAAGTGCTGTTGGAATATTGATGTGGCTAACATAACCAGAAAAATGCTTTACTGTTTTCAGTTCATATTTGAACTCAACCGCAAACTCATCTCTCTTAATTAACTGTTCCACATATTTTGGATCAGTAACTTGAGTTACTGCTGTACTGTTTGCCATTGTTAACTGATACATAACTTGATTTAAAAAGATTTGTTTATTATTTTCCAAAATTATGATACTCCAATAATTACATAATTACAAAAGCCTTTTGGCCTAGATTGTAATCCTTCCACTATTGTCATATTTGCATTTGAATGATAATAATCTACTACATCAAATCGTGATTCTATTAATTCTGGAAATGACAATACATCTAATTCATTAATGTGGTATGGATTAGTTCCATTCTTTGCTTTAAAAATTTCAACACCATTTACATAATCTAACCCAAATTTATCTATTGAACCAATAACTATCAACGACTTTGTTACGCGTTCAAGTTCTTTTAATGCTAAATTTTGATTTAAATGATTTACATGTTCTATTGTTTCAAAACAAAATGTCACATCAACTGATTTATCATCTTTTGGAATATTCGTTATATCTCCAACTGCTACTGCTTCATCATGATATTCTTTATCAAAATATGTTACATATTTCCATTTATGATTTAAATATCCTCTACTAAGTGCTTCCCCAGAACCAATATCCATTAAAGTTAAATCTTTACTTGCTAACATATCAGTAAAATAAACATATGGCATTGTAAACAAATTAATAATTTGCAATGGCGTTTTATTATTTATTCGTTGTGCCATGTTTTTGATTTGATACAATCTTTTTAAAAGTAATTCGCCGGCAGTTTTCATCTGGTAGGAAAGGGTAGTGTCAAGAATATCTGATGATGTCATTCCGTAATGAATATGTCTTGATTCGTAACCAACATATTCTGCAACATTAGTTAAGAATGCAATAACATCATGCTTTGTAGTTTCTTCAATTTCCAGAATTCGTTTAACATCGAATTTTGCTTTTTCTTTGATAACATCAACATCTTTTTCAGGAATCTCGCCTAATTTTGCGCGTGCTTCACAGGCAAGTATTTCAATTTTAAGCCAGGTTGAAAACTTAAATTCATCTTCCCAAATTTTTCCCATTTCCGGAAGAGTATAACGTTCTATCATCTTGTCGGCTCCAGTATCATTTTTTTGTGAAGTTCTTCTTCATCCCTTAAAATAACAATATCTATTTCCTGTCCCGTCCGGAACTCATAAAAAACTCCGAAGATTGTATTATCATTATTGATTTGGAATTCATTTATTTTTAGGATGATATCTCCTACCTGTAAACCGGCTTTATCGGAAGGGGTTCCCGGATAAATTTTTGTGATGATGACACCCTTTGTTCTATCGAGGTTATAATATTTTGCAATACTTTCATCAATTGATTGTATTCTCATCCCTATTTCAAAATTGCGGTCTATCTTTCCTTTGTCTTTTAATTCCTCTATTATAGATTTAACCTTGTTTATGGGAATTGCAAAACTCAAACCAATGTTTCCCTGGCTTCCTGCAGTAAAGATCAGTGTGTTCATTCCGATTACTTCACCCAAACTGTTAACCAAAGGTCCTCCGCTGTTACCTCCATTAATTGCAGCATCAGTTTGAATCATATTCAAATAATATCTGTCGTTTATAGGTTCAAGGTTCATTCCGGTAGCACTTATAACTCCAACTGTAACTGTTGGTTTATCATTAACTTCAAACAAACCAAAAGGATTGCCTAACGCAATTGCCCATTCACCAATAATTATTTCATCTGAATTGCCCGGCTCAACGTAAGGGAAATTATCACCATCAATTTTTAGAAGAGCAATATCAGACACAGGGTCCGAACCAATCAACTCGGCATCATAACTTATTCCATCAGTAAGAGTAACAGTTATTCGTGATGCATTTCCGGCAACGTGATCGTTTGTAACAATGTATCCCTCGGGTGATATAATATAACCCGATCCGAGTTCTTTTACTTCACGGGTACGCGATCTTCTATCACCAAAGAATTGCCTGAAAAACGGATCATCAAAAAAAGAACCTAATGGATCGCGGTATTGTTGTATTTCTATAACGTTAATTCCTACCACAGCAGGACTTACTTTTTTTACGGTTTCTGTAATAATGTTTCTTCGTGATCTTGTAATATCATCATTAGCATTATTGATATCCTGATAAAATGCAGTTTTAATTTTTGCATCAGTTTTACTTTGTGATGAAGTGATGTTTTCATCATCATGTGTAAATTGGAATATAACGAGGATTAGTAAAGCCGCGATCAGCACTACAAAAAGTATATTTTTTCTTTGTTTCATGTTTGTTCATCCTGAATATTAATTTATCATAAATAATTTCTTAAGATTTCGTTATTTAAAGATAATAACCCACCTTACGTAAAAGAAGGACTTTTGTCATATTGAGCGCAGCGAAATATCTCTAAATCATATACGTTGAGATTCTTCACCTCACTTCGTTACGTTTAGAATGACAATTTTGTGTAACATGAGATAATAATTAAATCCGGACTAATTATAAGTATCAAATTTGAAACAGTTTCAGGTTTTTGGGCTGTATATATAATATCTATTTTATCTGTTTATACTTGTCCGCCTCTGGCGGAATTTTTTATTAAGGTCAGATGGAACTCGTCCCGATTCATCTGGACTCGTTTCAGCAAAATTAAAAACTAAGAATATCGATAAAATGGTTGTTGTAATATTACTAAAAAGAATATTCTTTTTAATCAGAAAAAAAATTACCCTGAGTAGTATCCAAACAATTAAAAGGTGAGGAAATATTATGATTGAAATTCCTGCGAGGATTGCTAAACCTTTGTTATATTATTTGGATTTTTATTTAATCTAGAATATGATGTATAAGGTACATTCACATCAAAACTAGTAGATGAAAAATTATTTTAAGAAAATGTAAATAACAATTAATCATATAGCATAATAACTTTACCTGCAAATGAAATTAAATCGACTAACATATTGTATTACAATATTTAAAAACAAAATCTGAGAAAAAAGTTTAATAATCATTTTAATAATGAGTTGTAATAAAAATGAACAATTACTATATTATTTTATATCGGGAAACGGTTATAAAAGAATTTCTATTTAAAAAATATATCTTTACTCATATTTGCTATGCTTATTACCAACTATTCTTTCAATGAAATCTTCGAGCTGAATAATAGTCCAAACAAATATAATCTTACAACTCAAAGGCAAATTGCATCTTCAGAGTATATTGCACTAATTGATAGCTTTTTTAAACTTGGGTCTGGTGGATTTTTTAAAGGAGAGAAGGGGATAAGTATCTACTATAAATATTTTTTACAAGAGATTAATGAAAATGAGAAAGGGGCGATAGTAATTTCTAATGGTAGAAGAGAAAATGTACTAAAGTATAAGGAACTTATTTATGACTTCTATAAAAATGGATATTCGGTTTATATAATCGATCACCGTGGACAAGGTTTTTCTGAAAGAATTAATAAAGCTGACAACCAAATGGGTCATATAGATAAGTTTGAATATTATGTAAATGATTTAAAATATTATATCGAGAATATTGTAAAATCCAGATATCAAAAAAAAGTATTTCTATTAGCTCATTCAATGGGTGCAACCATTGGAACAAGATACATTGAAAAATTTCCGCATGATTTTGATGCTGCTGCACTTTCTTCTCCTATGTTTGGATTAAAATTTCCTACTTGTGAATTGATAAGATTATTAACTGGAGATAAATCTAGATATCTATTTGGCAAAAAGATTTATGATAATGAGGAGAAGTGTTTTTTAGGTAATAATTTAACTCATAGTAAGATACGATTTGAAGCTATGATGAATATGTATGAAAATAATCCGTCAATCAAATTAGGGGGTCCTAGTTATCAGTGGGTTTATCAATCTTATATAACTATTAAGAAAATATTTAATGAATTACAAAAAATTGAAATTCCTATTATATTAATACAAGCTGGAAAAGATAAAATTGTGACTGCAAATGCTCAAAAGAAATTTGTTTTTGAGTTGAAGAAACTGGGTAAGGATGCACAAGGATTTTTTATTGATGGTGCATATCATGAAATTTTAATGGAAATAGATAAATATAGAATACCTCTGATAACACATTTCCTGGATTTTTTTGCTAATGTTAGAACTGTTAAGGAATAATGTGTAAATGTTATTTGAGGCGCTGGTCGGATTTGAACCGACGAATAAAGGTTTTGCAGACCTTCGCCTTAGACCGCTTGGCTACAGCGCCATAAAATCAAGAAAAATTAATACTTAAATATACACTAATGTGGACTATTTTAGAGCGGGAGACGAGACTCGAACTCGCGACATTCACGTTGGCAACGTGATGCTCTACCAACTGAGCTACTCCCGCAAGAGCATAAAAACAAATAATTTGTTCGAAAATGAACGACAAATATAATATCAATGAAATTATCTTGCAAATATCATTATAGTATTAAGAAGTGCAAAATAAAAGAGCCGTCGGTTGACGGCTCTCAAAATGAAGTTGGATTCTTTTACTTCAGCAGTAGCATCTTCTTAACCTGAATCAGGTTATTAGATTGTAATCTATAGAAGTATGTACCACTTGGTAAATTAGAAGCATCGAATGTTATTTCATAAAATCCGGAATTAACCACTCCATCAACAAGCACCTTAACTTCTTCACCAAGTATACTGTAAATAGAAAGTTTTACAGAACCTGTTTCGGAAATACGATATTTAATTATAGTAGATGGGTTGAACGGATTCGGATAGTTCTGCTCGAGACCGAATGTTAATGGTCCGAGTACTTCAACTTCAATCTCATCGGAATATTCATAACGTCCGCCGAAATCGATTTGTTTTAGTCTGTAGAAGTAATTGCCTGTTTCAACAGAATTATCTGTATATGTATAATCCTGTGGTTCTGTTGTTGTTCCGTGTCCCTCAACATAACCGATTGTAACATACTGCCCTTCTTCAGTTTTTCTTTCAATTTCAAACATCTGGTTGTTAAGTTCTGTAGCTGTGCTCCAGTTTAATATAACATTACCATTATCATTAACATTAGCAGTGAATGATGTTAATTCCACCGGAAGAATTATATTAGTCCATCCCAATGAAACTGATTTAATACTTGCCTGTATTGCATAAGTTTCAAGTTCAGGAAGACTGATGCCAGCAATTATAGCAAACGTTGTCCATACTGTTTCGCCAGGGCCAATATCGCCAAGTGGCGTTCCTATCCAACTTCTAAAATCTCCATCGGGATCTATAACTGGATCAAAAGATGTCATAAATGTGTAAGATTCCTCTCTAATTGTACCAGCACCACCTGCAGTTGTAACTCTCATTCCCGATGCACCATCTAATGAAGCTATACCAAAGTAATATTCGGGAGTAACTGTGCCAAATTGATAACAAACATTGTTGAAAAGTGTATAGCCGCCTGAGTTAGTGCCAAAGTTAGCTGCATCAATATCCCAATCAATAAATATTCCACCAACAGCAGATGGTATCATTGACCCCGTGGTATTAGTAAATCCGTATCTGATAAATACAAATTCATCACCTGTATTAGAGTAAGTCTTTTGAGTTACTTCTACACCGTACGGTGATGGTGCAAGTCCATCGTCTACGGTTGCCTCTGTTATTTGGTCAAAATTAGCGTCAGAGGTGAAGCCACCAGCAAAATTACTTGTGACATTTTGAATATCAATAATTCTGAAACTACCAATCATCCCGTTTACAGACCCTGTGCTCGCAGATCCGAACATAACTCCACCGACAAAATTCCCATTCACACCCAGCCAGGTTACACCGGGACCAGTAAAACCAACCTGTTCTGCACCAATAGAGCTATCATTGAAGATACCAACATTTAAATCCCCTGGTGTGTGAGTTAAACTCATCAGTGGTTCAGGTCCTCCTAATAGATCTATTACTGTATACTCATCAAAATACATTTCATCACCTGCTGTTGCGGCAAAAAAGTCGTTTACAGCTAGCTCAAGTGTACCTGCACCTGATGAAGCATTAGTATATACCCAGGCTTGGATCAATGAACCAGCAAACCAAAATTCAGCCAGGTCGTTGTCCAAGTCTACAATTATCGAAACATGCTGCCAGACATCTTCCAACCAGGTAAAAGCTACATCTGGATTACCAGTAAGATGTCTACCGGTTCCACCTGCATCAAAGTATATTTCCGTAGCCCAAAAAAAGAATGCGTCGAAATTTTGCATAACATTAAAATATCCGGCTTTACCTGCAGGAATATAGATGTAAAACTCAATTGCATACTTACCAGAGGTAAGATCACCAAACCTATAAATCAAGTCAGTACCCCCTTCTATAACAACTGAGTTTACGCCCATTGCTGCATAGTTTGAAGATACTAATGCGTCCTCTGCACTGCAAGGAGCATTAGTCCAAGTATCCCAATCAACAGGATTTGAACAAGCCAATCCTGTACCTACAGGATATGCCTCAAAACCATCATAGAACAGGGTGGCTTGAGCAAATGAGCTTGATGAGAATAAGAGTACTATAAAAGCACTCAAGACAAGAGTAAAAAATTTACTAAACATAGCTACCTCGTAAATTTATTAAATGAATGTTAATTAAGTAATGAATTGTAAGGAAATTCAATTCCGTTATGGCCCTTTGGTCATCAACATCGATCATACCTCCTTAAATGGTGAATAGAATAAAATCGGTTAGATTGTACCCCTATTATATGAATTTTTTACATAAAAAAGCAAGAAGAAAATAGAAAATTAAATATTTTTTTTCTTGAAAAGAGAATCGATAGGAGATGGGTTTTGTGTAAAATTAACACGAAAATCGTGATTAAATTCTAATTTATAATATTATTATTTTTATAGTTCATAATTATATTTTTAATATGTCGAAAACTGAAAGAAATATATTAATTGATAGTATTGCTGGAAAAGGAATAACTGATCAAAAAGTATTGAAAGCAATGCGCGAAGTTGAAAGAGAAAAGTTTGTTCCTTTGTTGATGAGACCGAATGCATACCGTGATATTGCACTTCCAATCGGTTATGAGCAAACAATTTCGCAGCCGTATACAGTTGCTATAATGACACAGGCATTAAAAGTAAAAAAAGGTAATAAGGTTTTAGAAATTGGTACAGGTTCCGGTTATCAGGCAGCCATATTGGAAAAGATGGGTGCAGGGGTTTATACAATTGAAAGGCATAACGACCTTTACCGCAAAACACAAAAATTATTTGACAAGCTTGGAATAAGAGTCTCTACAAAATGTGGAGACGGTACTATCGGCTGGAGCGTGCACGCACCGTTCGATAGAATAATTGTTACTGCCGGCTCTCCTGATATTCCCGAATCTCTGAAAAATCAATTAGCAATTGAAGGAAGATTAGTTATTCCCGTTGGCGATAAAAGAACACAGACACTTAAGGTTGTTACAAGAATATCGGAACAAGATTTTGAAATTGAAAGCATCCCGGAGTTTGCTTTTGTTCCTTTAATTGGAAGAGAAGCGTGGGACAAAGAGTAATTGTTATTATAGGACCAACCTGCTCTGGCAAATCATATCTTGGATTAAAATTAGCACAACTAATAAACGGCGAAATTATTTCGGCTGATAGCAGGCAGATTTATAAAAGATTAAACATCGGAACTGCTAAACCAACCTCAGAAGAACTTCAAAAAATAAAACACCACTTTATAAATATTTTAAATACGGATGAAGATTATGATGCAAATAAATTTTCTATTGATGCTGAAAATGTTATTGATGATATTCATAAAAGGAAAATGACCGCAATGGTTGTAGGGGGATCCGGGTTATATGTAAAAGCATTAATTGAGGGTATTGTTGACAGTGCCGATAAGGATGAGAATTTAAGAAATGAACTGTTTGCTAAAAAAGAAAAATACGGAAATGAATTTCTTTATAATGAATTAATAAAAGTTGATCCAATCAGTGCAGAGAAAATGCTTCCGCAAAACTGGAAAAGAGTTATAAGAGCATTAGAAGTTTTTTATCTTACCGGCAAACCAATCTACCAGCACCACAGCAACCAAAATAAAAACTCAAAGTTCAGCTTTTATCAAATTGGATTAAATTGGGATAGGGAAGCACTGTATTCCAGAATTGAGCAGCGTATCGATATGATGATTGAAGATGGTTTGGTTTATGAAGTGATGGATATTCTTAATGATGGTTATGATAAAAATCTCAATTCTCTAAACACAGTTGGATACAAAGAGATCATTTCTTATTTAGAGAAAGAAATAACTTTAAGCAGAGCAATCGAATTAATTAAAAGAAATACACGTCGTTATGCAAAACGACAGCTTACTTGGTTTAGAGCAGATAAGAGAATAAGGTGGTTCAATGTTTCATCTCAAGATGATATAGATGATCTGACTCTTCAATTAATAAATAATATCGATTAAACGACCACTACTGCCTTTCAGATGGAAAATTGTTATCACAATGGAAAGATGAATAATCTTATAATAAACTGGTGGAATTTTTTATTATTACCACGTTCTATCTTAACCAAACAATCTTTCCATCCAATGCATCCCTGCTTTTCAATTCCAATTACTTTATATTAATAATATTAATATTAAAGAATAATGTACGCGGAGTTTGATTGAAAGACAAAATAAGAATTGCATCGGGGCAGGGCTTTTGGGGAGACCTTCCCGAAGCGCCGGTTCAGCAAGTAACGAAGGGTGATGTTGATTACCTTGTGATGGATTATCTTGCCGAGGTTACAATGTCAATCCTGCAAAAACAAAAAAACAGGAATCCAAATCTCGGTTACGCACGTGACTTACCAGAACTTATGAAAAAAATATTATCTATCTGTTTAAAAAAAAACATTAAGGTTATTACTAACGGCGGAGGTGTAAATCCTGCTGACTGTGCTGATGAAATTTTAAAACATGCAGTTGATTTAGGAATTGAAAAACTAAAAATAGCAGTTGTTTTAGGCGATGATATTCACGATCGTTTGGATGAACTTGTTGAAGCAGGCATCGAACTAAATAATATGGAAACCGGTGAATCAATTAAATCAGTTAAACATAAAATACTAAGCGCAAATGTTTACTTTGGAGCAATGCCGATTGTTGAAGCATTAAGTAATGGAGCCGATATTGTTATAACAGGAAGAACAACCGATACCGGTTTAACCCTTGCTCCAATGATCTACGAATTTGATTGGGATGAAAAAGACTACGACCTTATGGCAGTGGGAACTGTTGCGGGGCATATTTTAGAATGCGGTGCTCAATCAACGGGCGGTAACTTTTTAGGTGATTGGCAATCGGTTGAAAACATGGCAGAGATCGGCTTCCCGATAGCTGAAGCATTTCCTAATGGTGAAGTTATCATTACAAAACACGAAAACACCGGCGGAAAAGTTTCTTACGAAACTGTTGCAGAACAGCTTATTTATGAAATTGGCGATCCTACAGATTATATCACTCCTGATTGTGTTGCTGATTTTACTTCGATAAAACTTGAAGATCTTGGCAATAATAGGGTTAAAGTTTATAATGTAAAAGGGAAACCGGAAACGGAATTTTATAAAGTATCTTGTTCATACGAGGACGGATATTCTGCTGTTGGCTCGTTAACATATTCCTGGCCTCAGGCATTATCAAAAGCAAAAGCTGCCGATATGATCTTGAGAAAAAGATTATATAATCTAGGTCTTCAGTTTGATGAAATTCGTACCGAGTTTATCGGTTACAATGCAACACATGAATCATTGGCTAAAGTAATTGATGAAGATGACATCAACGAAATTGTATTAAGGGTAGCTGTTCGTTCACACGATAGAGATGCCGTAAAAAGATTTGGTCAGCAAATCGCACCATTAATTCTTACAGGTCCGCCGAGCGTAACAGGTTTTGCCGGAGGAAGACCAAAACCTAGTGATGTTGTGGCATACTGGCCTGCACTAATTCCAAAAAAATTGGTTACACCTAAAGTTAAAATTCTTAATTTATCCTGAATTCAATTCAGGATCTCGTAATAATGAAAAAATATTTTGTTTACATATTATCTAGTAAAAACAAAACTCTGTATATTGGCTTTGCAGATATCTTAGCAAGAAGAATCTATGAACACAAGCTGGGCTTAAGTGATGGATTTACAAAAAAATATAATGTTAACAGATTTGTTTATTACGAGGTACATCCTACTTTAACAAAAACTGTTAAGAGAGAAAAACAATTGAAAAACTGGCATAGACAGTGGAAGATAAATTTAATGGAATCAACTAATAAAGATTGGAAAGATTTATATACTGAAATTTCTGATCCAATTAAAATTCTTTACACATAAAATCTGAAGATGCTGAAATGAATTCAGCATAAAGAATGATGAAAATTAAACTAATAGATATTGCTCACGGAAGAAGCGGCGACAAAGGTGATGCTGCAAACATTGGGATTATCGCTTACAATGACAAAGGTTACGAAATAATTAAAAAGCATTTAACTGCCGAAAGAGTAAAAGAACATTTTATCGGTATTTGTAAAGGCAACGTTGATCGTTATGAATTACCAAATATCCGGGCATTAAATTTTATGCTGCACAATACTCTTGGCGGCGGTGGAACAGTTTCATTAAAACATGATGCACAAGGTAAAACACTCGCCGCAGCTTTACTGAGAATGGAATTGGATATTTAGACGTCATGCTGAACTTGTTTCAGCATCTGCTAATGCAAACAAAACCCTGAATTGAATTCAGGGTGACAAAAATACAAGTTAATAAAACTGGAATAATCATGTACGAAGAAGAACATAAAGAATTAAAATCTTATAAAGACAAAGTAGAAAAACTTCGGGGGTATCTTTGACATTGCCGGTAAAGAGTCAAAGATAAAAGAACTTCAAGCACAAACCGAAGAACCTTCATTCTGGAATGACAAGGTAACCGCACAAAAGATATTACAGGCAATTAAATCACGAAAGACCTGGGTGGATATGTGGGAAAAACTCAATAAAAAAGTTATCGAGTTAGATGAGTTCATTCAGTTAGCACAAATGGAAGAAGACGAATCATTTTCGTCTGATATCTTAAATGAAATTTCTGAATTGAAGAAAGACGTTGAAAATGTTGAATTTAAAAATATGCTCGGTGGGAAAGATGATGATAAAAACTGTCTGTTAACAATTCATTCCGGTGCAGGCGGCACAGAAGCACAGGATTGGGCAGATATGCTTTTTAGAATGTATTTGCGATGGGGTGAACAAAATAACTATAAGATGACAATTCTAGATATACTTGACGGAGAAGGAGCAGGAATAAAAAGTACAACTATCGAAGTAGTTGGTGAATTTGCCTATGGTTATTTAAAAGCAGAAAATGGTGTTCATCGGCTTGTAAGAATTTCCCCGTTCGATTCCAATAAAAGAAGACACACATCCTTTGCATCTGTGTTTGTTATTCCTGAAGTTGATGATACAATTGAGATTGAGATAAATCCTTCAGATCTTCGTGTTGATACATATCGTGCAGGAGGAAAGGGTGGTCAAAACGTTAACAAGGTTGAAACCGCTGTTAGGATTACTCACATTCCAACAAAAACTGTAGCTGCCTGCCAGAGTGAACGATCTCAGTTGCAGAACAGAACTAATGCTATGAAAATGTTAAAATCAAAATTGTACCAGCTTGAACTTGAAAAACAAAATGCGGAATTAGATGAAGTAGAAAAAAGTAAAATGAAAATAGAATGGGGAAGCCAGATTCGTTCTTACGTTTTTCATCCTTACAATATGGTTAAAGATCATCGTACTAATGAAGAGACTTCAAATGTACAGGCCGTTATGGATGGTGAGATAAATCAGTTCATCAAAGCTTACTTATCAAAGTTCAGCGAAAACTAAACCGATAATTAAATTTGAAAAAGAAAAATCCTAATAAGAACACAGACTTTTTTAATAAGGTTTATGCTGTTGCAAAACAAATTCCTTACGGAAAGGTTACTACATACGGACACATCGCTGAAGTGTGCGGAATAAAATCTTCTGCACGAACTGTTGGCTGGGCATTAAATGGATGCGGGAGAGACATCCCTGCTCACAGAGTTGTTAATCGCTACGGTGCATTAACAGGTAAACATCATTTTGGTGATCCAAATTTAATGGAAGATTTACTCAAAGAAGAAGGTGTTAAGTTTGATGAAAAGGGCTGCGTTCAACTTGAGAAGTATTTGTGGGTACCAAAATAATCAAGATATTCTTAATCTTTTTCTTGAACCTGAATTTGAACCTGAACTTCTATAAAATGTGATTTCAGATAAAGTTAAAGTTCAAGATTAAGTTCAAGTCTATTAAATAAATTTACTCTGAGTATCTTCTAATATTTATTGAGGAAACACCGCAATCAATTTGTATAAATATTTTCTTTTCTGCATCGTTAAATCCTTCGGTTCTGTAAAGACCCGATTTAATTTTAATAAATTCGTAAATATTTTTTGATGAAAGCACATCATCCAACTTTATCTGGCAGCCAACTTCTTTTGGTACCAAAATATCAATGTTTGATGCACCAGCTTCAATGTTTAATCTTGTTTCATCAGATAAAGTACCTAATTTAACATCTAATGAAGCCGCACCCATACCAACATAAATATTCTCAATTTTAAATTTTGTTAAGTCAAGATTCATTGCTGCTGCCCCGCCATCAATATTTATATCCCAGACTGGATTTTCATTGAGAGCAATTTCCACCCTGTTCTTGAATTTATTTTTACCAAGATGGAAAATTGTTTTGTTCATTTTCAGCTTTAGCTTGCTTACGTTATCGTAATCAATCTTTGTCAGTTTATAGTGTCTTTCAATCCCCTCTGTTTTAACAAAGATTAATTCACTTGTGGTATCTCCTATGTTAAAACTGCCCAAACCTGCTTCAAGATAGAACTTTGCTTTTGCAATGCTTGTATCGAAAGATTCCCGGTATTCTGTAATTGCAAAATTATAATCTTCACCACCATTTAATACTAATTCAAAATCTCCCTTAATAAAATCGGTTGTAAGTTTAACTGAAGTAAACAGGATTAGAGCAAGTAAAATTGCTGCCGCACCTGCTAAAGCACTTTTACCAAATTTATTCTTCACCAACATGGATATTCCTATCAAGACGAGTAAGATTGGCCAGAACTGCCAGAGATCTCCCCAGTGAACATTGATTGACGAAAAATTATTTAAGAGGACCAATAAACCCAATACTATAAAAAGGGTTCCCCAAAAAATTTTAGATGTTTTCATAGCAGTTTGCTTTTATAATTTAATTCCTGGTTGCTTTAATTATTATACCCACGCCTATAGCTATTAAAATAATAGGCCAGTAATCACCAAAATCAAAATAGGGAAACAGGTTGTCTAATAGAAATAAAATTCCTAGTAATATTAAAATTGTACCGCCAAAAACTTTTTTATTGCTTCGGGCTTCGTCCACAATCTTATTAATTTCGTTTGTTGCTTCATTAACCTTTTTGTTTATTTCAGCAGTAAAGCTATTTGAATCAAACTTTGATGATTCTTGGTTCGTATTTGAATTTGATTCTTCACTATCAGAATCTGTTTGATGCGTTTGTGAATCTTGTGCCGCCGATTGGAAAATAATTTGTTCTTCGGGTACAACTATCCAAAGAATAATGTATGCTATAATTCCTCCTCCGCCGATAAAAATGCTTACAACAAACAGTACTCTAACTATTGTAGGATCTATATCGAAGTATTTTGCCAGTCCGGCGCAGACACCTGCGATCATTCTATCGATTCGGCTTCTGTATAATTTATTTGATTTCATTTTTGTTTACCAATTTTATCCTTAAGTCTAAAACAAAAATATGAAACCGGAGAGACTAAAGCACTTAATATTCGGTGAAATGATGACAATCATCGGCGTATGGAGATAAAACTACAGTAATGGTACACGGTTTTGTGAATTTATTTGTCATTGCAAAACAAGAGATTCTTCAGTCACAACGTTCCTTCAGAATGACAATGAAAAGCACATAATCAATTTACACTGTTTCTTACTAAATCCTTCAACCTCTTCCAGTTCAAATCTGTGTATTCCTGAATCCACTCTATGATTTCACTTGATATTCATAATAAGGTGTGTAAAATATATTTAGATTAGTACACATTCATTACTAATTTTGAACTAAATATTCTTATATTTCAATCTAAAATTTTCAAGATTTTTTGCCAATGTTGTTAATATCCCTTTTAATTTTTTTCAAAATCGAAAAACCAATTCCAAACGTACAAATATGAAGATCGCACTTTGCCAGTTAAATTCAATAATTGGCAACTTAGATTTTAATAAAAATAAGATTATAAATGGTTACAAAAAGGGAGTTGAAGCAGTTGCCGATCTCGTAATTTGCCCAGAACTTTCCCTGGTAGGTTACCCGCCCAGAGACTTGGTTGAAAAATCAGAATTCCGTGAAGCTGTTAAAGATCATATTTTAGAAATTGCAAAAGCAACGAATGATGTTGGGTTAATTTTTGGTGCAATTACCGAAGACGACGATTTGATTGGAACCAACATTCATAATTCTGCAATACTTTGTTTCGAAGGAAAAGTTCAATTTATTCAAAACAAATCACTAATCCCGAATTACGATGTATTTGATGAGATGAGATATTTTGAACCAGCTAAAAGTGTTGATGTGTTTGAGTTCAAAGGAGAAAAATTGGGCATCTCTGTTTGTGAAGATATTTGGAACGATGAAGATTACTGGTACCGAAGAAGATATTCCAAAGACCCGATAAAAAAAATCATAGATAAGGGTGCTTCAATTCTTATAAACATTTCTGCAAGCCCATACTTCTACGGAAAAAGAAAACAAAGACGCGAGATGCTGTCGCTTGTTTGTAAAAAAGATAACATACCGTTAGCATATGTATGCTGTGTAGGAGCGCAAACCGATCTTATTTTTGATGGAGCAAGCATGTGCTTTGATGAAAAAGGGAATTTAGTTGAGTTAGGAAAAAATTATGAAGAAGATTTTTTCATTTACGATACAACAATAAAAAAATCGTTAAATATAAAAACGGAAGGAACCTTTGAAGAAGAAGTTCTTTCTTCACTTATTTATGGTGTAAAAGAATATTGTGAAAAGTTAAAATTTAAAAAGGCAGTTGTTGGATTAAGTGGCGGTTTGGATTCTGCACTTGTAACGTACATAGCAGTTGAGGCACTCGGTAATAAAAATGTGCATGTTGTATTAATGCCGTCAAAGTATTCAAGCAAAGGAAGTGTAACTGATTCTGAAAAACTTATTGGTAATCTTAATATTTCTAAAAACAATATCTCAATTCAACCTGCTGTTGATAAAATAATTGAAATGTTGGTTCCATCGTTTAATAATAATTTGAACGGGTTGACAGAAGAAAATCTGCAGGCGAGAATACGTGGAGTATATTTAATGGCTTTTGCAAATAATGATAATTATTTAGTTTTATCAACAGGAAATAAATCAGAAATGGCTGTTGGATACTGTACTCTCTATGGAGATATGAATGGTGGACTTGCAGTGTTGGCAGATGTGTACAAAACAGATCTTTATAGAATTGCAAATTATATTAATCGGGATGAAGAGATCATTCCCAAAGAGATTATTCTGAAAAAACCATCTGCAGAGTTAAAACCAAATCAAACTGACCAGGATTTTCTTCCACCATACGAACTGCTCGATAGAATTTTAAGAATGTATTTGGAAGAGAATAAAGAATTCAGCCAAATCACTTCAGCTATCGGCGAAGAAGAAATTGTTAAAAAAGTGTTAAGATTAGTTGACATAAATGAATTTAAAAGATACCAGGCACCACCCGCAATCAAAGTCTCCAGAAAAGCATTTGGATATGGAAGAAGATTTCCGATTGTTCAAGGTTGGCGTAATTAATTCATATACTAAACACTATTATTAATATGAATAGCATAAAACTGTTTGTACTTGTTATAACAATTATCATCTTTTCAAGACAAGCGTATTCTCAATTCGGTTTGCAGAATGAAATTGTAAAGATTAAAGCTTATCAATCATTTGATAAAACTTCTCCAGCCGGAGAATTCAAAATAGCTGTTGAAGCTGATGTTGAGGAAACCTGGCATATAAATTCCAATAACCCCAAAGATGAATTTTTAATTCCTACCACTGTTATGATAGATGATACTATCAATTTTAATTTATTGAAGATAGCTTATCCCGAAGCACACGATATTAAATTGGGCTTTTCGGATACTCCGCTCTCAGTATGGGAAGGTAAAGTTTATATTGGCGGGTTGGTAAAAGCAGCAGATAATTTATTACCCGGTAAATACCCCTTAGTTATCAGTGTAGAATATCAGGCATGTAACAATCAAAGCTGTCTTGCTCCAACTATTGTAGCTGATACATTATTAATCCAAATAGCCGGTAAAAAAGATGTTATAAATAAGATTAATCAGGAAGTGTTTAAAAATATTGATTTAAGTATTACGCAAATTGTATCAACTGGTAACAGTGGTTCTTCGGATGACATTTCGAACATATTAGAAGAAAATGGAATATTGTTAGGATTGATTTTTGTTTTTATCGGCGGTTTAGCACTGAACCTTACTCCGTGTGTGTATCCTTTAATTCCAATTACAATAGGATTTTTCGGTGGGCAAAGTGAAGGCAGCACAAAAAGATTAGTTATGATGGGAATCTTGTTCGTCCTTGGATTAGCGGTTACCTATTCGGTTATAGGTGTTGTAACTTCTCTTACCGGTGCACTTTTTGGTGCTCTCTTACAAAGTCCGATTGTAATTATTTCTGTCGCTTTAATACTGATTGCTCTTTCCTTAAGCATGTTCGGTGTATACGAATTCAAATTTCCGGATAAATTAGTAGCGAAAGCCGGCAGTGCGAAGGGCGGAATGTATGGAGCTTTCTTTATGGGTTTAACACTTGGTATTGTCGCTGCACCGTGTATCGGTCCCTTTGTGTTGGGACTTGTAACTTATGTTGCATCAAAACAAGATCCGTTCTTTGGATTTATTATGTTTTTTGTTCTTGCTTTGGGTCTTGGAACTCCTTACCTCTTCCTTGCAATTTTTTCCGGCAAAATTAAAAATTTGCCGAGAGCAGGCGAGTGGATGCAGGGAGTTGAACATATTTTTGGTTTAATTCTTGTTGGAATGGCTATCTATTTCTTGCTGCCTTTATTTCCAGATGAAGCAGCAGGTTTTATTTTGCCGATATATATGATTCTTGCCGGAGTATTTGTATTGTTCTTTGAGAAGAAGGCAAAAAGCGTAAAGGGGTTTCAAATATTCAAAACAATATTTTCTGTTTTGATAATTAGCATTGCGGTGTATGCATTAATTCCTTCGGATACTAAAAGCGTTGCCTGGCAGCCATATTCTGAAGAATCAGTTGCTGAGATTAGCAACAGAGGAGTTATTATAGATTTTTATGCAGATTGGTGTATCCCTTGTAAAGAGCTTGATGCATTAACTTTCAGCGATCCGGAAGTAATAAAAGTTTCAGAAGAATTTGAAACCTATAAAGCTGATTTAACAGAGTCACTTTCACCTGAAGTCGAACATTTGAGAGAAAAATATAAAATTGTCGGCGTTCCAACTGTCCTCATTCTCAACTCAAAAGGTGAAGAGGTGGAGAGAATCACTGGCTTTGTTACAGCAGAAGAATTTTTGAATATAATGTTAAATGTTGAGTAATAAATTTAAGGGTATTGTTAAATGGACATACTCTTAGTAATTTTATTTTTGTAATTAATTAAAATATTTGAGAGATAAAATGCCAGAAGTAAAAGAGAAAAAAATTGAAACTTTATCTGATGTTACAGTAAGATTTGCAGGTGATTCAGGTGATGGAATGCAATTAACAGGAACGCAGTTTAGCGATACAACTGCATGGGTTGGTAACGATTTAAGCACACTTCCCGATTATCCCGCTGAAATTCGTGCTCCCGCCGGAACCCTTTACGGAGTGAGTGGTTTCCAGCTTCACTTTAGCAGTAGCGATGTTAATACACCGGGAGATGTTCCTGATGTTTTAGTTGCAATGAATCCTGCAGCGTTAAAAAAGAATTTACCTGAGTTAAGACCCAACGGAACTATCATTGTAAATACAGATTCATTCGATCCTAAAAACCTAAAGTTAGCAAACTACGAGCGCAACCCTTTGGAAGATGATACTCTGAATGGTTATCACGTTCACGAGGTTCCAATAACATCGTTAACTAAAAATGCTTTGGAAGATAGTTCGCTGTCTCTCAAAGAAGTATCAAGGTGTAAAAACTTTTTTGCATTGGGGATAATGTACTGGTTATACAACAGACCGTTGGAAAAAACTGAAGAATGGTTAAAAATTAAATTTAAAAACAAACCAGAACTTGCAGAAGGTAATATTAAAGCGATGAAATCGGGATATAACTTTGGTGAAATCACCGAGATATTTACAACACGTTATAAAGTGGACCCCGCAAATTTACCAAAAGGTACTTACAGAAATATATCAGGCAATGAAGCAACTGCATTAGGATTTTTAACTGCATCAGTTAAAAGTAATTTGCCTATATTTCTTGGCTCATATCCCATAACTCCTGCTTCTGATATATTACAGTATCTAAGTAATTATAAAAATTTTGGTGTAAAAACAATGCAGGCAGAAGATGAAATTGCAGGAATCACTGCTGCCCTCGGAGCAGCTTTTACCGGCCATCTTGCACTTACTTCTACGAGTGGACCCGGAATGGCTCTTAAAGCCGAAGCAATTGGATTAGCTGTTATGACGGAACTTCCAATTGTTATTGTTAATGTTCAGCGTGGCGGACCAAGCACGGGTTTGCCAACTAAAACTGAGCAGGCAGATTTATTACAAGCGTTTTGCGGAAGAAATGGTGAATCTCCTGTTTGTGTTATTGCTGCACAAACACCACGCGATTGTTTTTATCAGGCAATTGAAGCTGCAAGAATTGCTTTGAAATTTATGACGCCTGTTATCTTATTAACTGACGGATACATCGCAAATGGTTCCGAACCATGGAGAATTCCTGATATTGAAGACCTTCCTGATGTTCACAAAGAGTTTCGAACAGAGAAAGAAGGATTCTTCCCTTATATTAGAGATGAAAACCTTGCCCGACCATGGGCGATCCCGGGTACTCCTGGTCTCGAACACAGAATAGGTGGTTTGGAAACAGATGACATTACAGGTAATATAAATTATGAACCTGATAATCACGATAAAATGGTCCGAATTCGTAACCAAAAAATTCAAAATATTGCCAACGATATTTCTGATCTGAAAGTTTATGGTGATGATTCCGGTGACTTGCTTGTATTGGGATGGGGTGGAACTTATGGTACACTTAAAGATGCAGTTCATCTGGCAAGAAAAAATGGATATAAAGTTTCACATGCACATTTACGTCATATAAATCCTTTTCCCAAAAATACAAAAGATGTTTTGAAGAGTTATTCAAAAGTGCTTATTCCTGAAATAAATCTCGGGCAATTAGCCAGTTTAATAAAAAGTGAATTTTTAATTGAAGTTGAACAGCAAAATTTGGTAAGAGGATTACCATTTAAAACTGAAGATGTTTTAGGAAAGATAACCGAATTACTTGGAGGTAATAATGGCAAATAACAGCGAAGTGCAAACAATAAAATTAACTGCAAAAGATTATAAAAGTGATCAGGACGTTCGTTGGTGCCCGGGGTGTGGTGATTATTCAATACTTGCTCAGGTTCAAAGAACATTACCTGATATAATAGAAAAAGAAAAAGCAAAAGTAGTTTGGGTATCCGGTATTGGCTGCTCAAGCCGTATTCCTTACTACATTAACACTTATGGGTTTCATGGTATTCATGGTAGAGCTCCTGCAATTGCAACAGGTGTAAAAGTTGCAAATCCCGAACTTGATGTTTGGGTAGCAACAGGTGATGGAGATCTTCTTAGTATAGGCGGTAATCACTTTATTCATACCTGCCGAAGAAATGTTGATCTTAAAATTCTTCTTTTTAATAATAGGATTTACGGTTTAACAAAAGGACAGTATTCTCCTACATCTGAAAAGGGTAAAATAACAAAGACTAGTCCCTACGGCAGTGTTGATTATCCTTTTAATCCTATTTCGCTTGCTATCGGTTCGGGAGCTACTTTTGTAGCAAGAGCTATTGATGTGAATCCGAAACATTTGCAGGAAATGATTAAAAGAGCAGGTGGGCATAAAGGCACTGCATTTCTGGAGATATATCAGAATTGTAATATTTTTAACGATGGTGCTTTCTCTCTTTTAACCGACAAAGACACTAAAGATGATAACATTCTCTACCTTGAACATGGTAAACCAATGGTATTCGGAAAAGACCTGGATAAAGGTATTAAGCTCGATGGTACAAAACCGATAATTGTCGATCTTACAACCGGTTCGTTCACCAAAGATGATATCCTTGTTCACGATGAATTTTCAGCGGAGCCGATTCTTGCTATGATACTTGCACACATAACAGATGACCCGGCATTCCCGACTCCTATCGGTGTGTTCAGACAAATTCAAAAAGAAACTTATGATGGTGCAATCGCTTCTCAGATCGATTTTGTTACCGAGAAAAGAGGCAAGGGTGATTTGAAAAAAGCTCTCTTCGGTGCAAATACTTGGGAAGTTAATTAAAGCTAATTTAACCGTTTAAGTACTGGTTATTATTTGATGGGCTTGTTAATGCAAGCCCTTCTTTTTTTATTTTACTTTAGAAAACCACTTACTCTACAGGTGGTCGTGTTCTTTTGGCTATGCCGGTATGTATTTAAATAAATTGAATGATGACCCTGTCCTCCGGCAGGCAGGTATCGATTAACGAATAATGAAATTAGACATACTTCAAAATACTAAAATCGTTAATCTTTGTTCGATATTCAAAAAACAGGAAAAAGCTTTAAGCCCCTATGGGGGCTAATCAAAGCCAACTTTGTAGAAGGTGTGAATTTTATTTTATTGGATGAATTTTGAAACTCTAAAAAATATTATTGAAGATAATAATACTTTTCTTCTTACCACTCATGTTAATCCCGATGCAGATGCGATTGGGTCAGAGATTGCTATGTATAGGATTCTTAAAAGTTTGAGGAAAGATGTTTATATTATTAATCATAGCGATACTCCTTACAACTTAGAGTTTTTCGATACGGAAAATATTATCCGGATATTTGATGAAAAAAAGCATAAACAACTCTTTGATGAAGCGGATGTGTTGATCGCTCTTGATTTTAACAGTGCTAACAGAGTTGTAAGTATGCAGAAGTTCTTTGAAGAATTTAAAGGTATAAAGATATGCATCGATCATCATCCGAACCCCGAGAATTTTGTAAACCATTATTTTGTGGATGATAGTTATGCTGCAACAGGTCATATTATTTACGATTTTATTAAACAAACAAAGTTAGTTGATTTGAGTTATGAAATTGCTTATCCGTTGTATGCTGCAATAATGACTGATACCGGTTCATTTCGTTTCCAAAAAACATCGTCGCAGCTGCATGGAATTATTTCAGAATTGCTTGAAACAGGAGTGGATCCCGGAGAGGTTTACGATAAAATTTACGATCAAAGTAAAATAAGTAAAATAAAATTGTTGGGAAGAACTTTAGATACACTAAAACTTATTGATAGCGATAGGATTGGTTATATGTACATTATGCAAGGAACTTTTAAAGAGTTAGGTGCTTTGGAAAGTGATACGGAAAATTTTGTTAATTATCCGCTCTCAATTGAAAATGTTTTGCTTAGTTTATTGTTTATTGAACTTAAAGATGGATTTAAAGTTAGTTTCAGATCTAAAGGGAATATTCCTGTAAATGAAATTGCTGCTAACTTCGGCGGCGGTGGGCATACTAACGCATCGGGTGCAAGATTTCATAGTTCTATCATGATCGATGAAATGCCAAATATTTTAAACTTTACAAGAGAATTTTTCAATAATTATTATCAGGATCAAAATGTTTAGCTTGAATATAAAATCTGCGAACAGGAAAATTGTTTATAACCCGCTTTCCATCGGTGTTAAATATCTAATAGATGAAAAAAAGATGGCTGATAGTTTTAAGAATCTTGAAAAAATATTTAATGTGAATTTTTCTGCTCTCCAAAAGAAAAATTTTCTTGCTGATGAAGGAAAAGAAATACGTATTTCAAAACCATCCGGAAAACCCGATGCATTAATATTAAGCAAAGTAAAATTAGATGATAAATTCTCCTCTGATTTTTTCCGGAATCATCTTGCCGGATTAATTAAAAAGCTTGAAGGAGAAGAATTAAAAAATCTCCATATTTTTATTCCATCGTACAAAACATTTAAAAATTACTTTGAAAATGAATCATATTATTATCAAACATTTATAGAAGGATTATTACTTGGGAATTATACTTTTGATAAATATAAATCGGAAAAGAAAACACCTAAAAAAATAAATGTTTTGTTCTACGCCGATAATGAAAAACTGTTAAAGAATGTAATAAGCCGAACAAATATTTTGATGAGCGGAGTTAACTTTACAAGGGATTTACAGAATGAACCGGGAAGTGCGCTAAGACCATCCGACCTGGCAGCTAGAGTTAAAACAAAACTAGCCGAAGCTGGTGTTAGAGTAACCGTGTTTGATGAGAAAGAAATTAAAAAAAGAAAAATGGGTGGACTTTTAGCTGTAGGGAAGGGAAGTTCGAACAAACCAAGATTTATTATTTTACACTATAAACCATCTGTAAAATCAAAAGGGAAAAAGAAAAAGATAAAAAAGATTGCGTTGGTTGGCAAAGGTGTTACCTTCGATACAGGAGGTATTTCTCTTAAACCTGCTGCCAAAATGGGAGAGATGAAAGCTGATATGTCAGGTGCAGCACTTGTTGCCGGAACTGTTCTTGCAGCCGCTAAAGCAAAGCTTCCTGTAGAAGTGTTGGGTATAATTCCAACTGCGGAAAATATGGTATCCGGCGATGCAATGAGACCGGGTGATATTGTTACAACAGCTTCCGGTAAAACAATAGAAGTTGATAATACAGATGCGGAAGGCAGAATGATACTTGCAGATGCTTTAGATTACGCATCAAAACAGAAACCTGATGTAATAGTTGATTTTGCTACTTTAACAGGCGCTTGTGTTGTTGCTTTAGGACAAATTGCTGCAGGACTTTTCACAAAATATGATGAACTCGCTAATACTCTTTTTGATTCAGGTATGAAAACTTATGAAAGATTATGGCGTTTACCTATGTGGGATGATTATAATAAACTGATTGAAAGCAAGGTTGCTGATGTTCACAATGCAGGTTCCAGGTGGGCAGGTGCAATAACCGCAGCTAAATTCTTAGAAAATTTTGTCGATGATAAAATTCCCTGGGCGCATATTGATATTGCAGGACCAGCAATGAATAGTGATACAAACAATTATACCAAAACTTTTATGACCGGGTACGGTGTGAGATTGATGTTTGATTATTTCTCTGGTATTACCAAAAAGTAAATAAGTGTTGATTACTGCTTTTAATTTATCGTGGGTAATTTCAAAATAGATGATATTAGCTAATATAAATTAACCCGGTGTTCCTGGGCTATTAAATGCACAATAATTATGTGCTTCCAAAAATAATTTATAGTATTTTAGAGTAACATTTACTTTCCAAACACCTTCCCATCTTTCATCTCGTAAACTTTATCTGCAAGTTTTACCAAGTTGGAATTGTGAGTTACAATTACGAAAGTCATTTTTAAAGTATCACGCAACTCTAAAATTAGCTGATGAATTGCCTTACTGTTATTGGAATCGAGATTGCCTGTAGGTTCATCGCCGAATATTATTTGTGGATCGTTAGCCAATGCTCTTGCTACAGCTACACGCTGCTGCTCACCGCCGGAAAGTTCTGCAGGTTTGTGTCCCATCCTTTCAGACAACCCAACAGTGTTTAAAAGTTTCCTGCTTTTTTTAGCAGCATCTGATAATGAGATACCAGAGATCATCTGTGGAATAGAAACATTTTCAAGTGCAGTAAACTCTGGCAGAAGATGATGAAACTGAAAAATGAAACCAATATTTTTATTCCTGAATTTAGCAAGCCGGTCATCGGATAATGCAAAAATATTTTCATCCTTATAAATTATCTTTCCGGAATCAGGACGATCCAAAGTACCCAAAAGATGAAGCAGCGTACTTTTACCGGCTCCGGAAGCTCCAACAATAACAGATATTTTATTTGCTTCTATATCCAGTGAAACATCTTTTAAAACATCAAGTTTCACATTCTTATTCATCTTATAGGATTTATTAAGATTTTCTGCTTTTAATATGATATCCATATAATATTATGTTATTAAAATGTAGAATAAGCCATAAAACTATTGTGTGAAATGGTTATCAAACCGTTGAAACGGTTATGAATTGAGGAGTGTTTATAATTACCCACGACTTAAGTCGTGGGTAAACACAAAAATAAATCTCAATATGAATTGTTTTAACAGTTTCCTTTTTTTCTTATTTAAATTCACACAACAAGTAACTTAAAAAAAACTTCACTCCCACTTTATTGCTTCGAGCGGATTAACTTTTGCAGCTCGTTTTGCAGGATAAAGGGCTGCAAAAAATGTTAGCAGCAAAGAAGCACCGCTTACGAAAAAGAAATCACTTAATCTTAATTCCAAAGGTAAAGAATCAACTTTATATTGTGCTGGGTTTAACGGATAAATATTATACTCTATTTGAAGATAACATATAAAATAACCGAGCAGCACTCCAAGTAATGTTCCGATAATTCCAATCAGTATTCCTTCGAACATAAAAATTCTTAAAATCGATTTTTCGCTTATCCCCATTGCACTTAGTATTCCAATATCTCTTCTTTTTTCTATAACCGACATTGAAAGGGAACCGAGTATATTAAAGGTGGCAACTGCTATGATGAGCATTAAAATTAAGTAAGCAGTCCATCTTTCTATTTTCATTACAGAGTAAAGTTCCTGATGAAAATCGAACCAGGTTTTAATGCTGAAATCGGTTTCAGAAAGAGTTTCTTCCAAAATGTTTTTTACTGCAAATGCATCATCCGAGTCCTTTAAGCGAACTTCATATCCCTGTATGGTTTTTTTGTAACCGAGTAAAAACTGGGCAAACTCTAAATCGGTTATTATATAACCTGCATCATAATCGTTGTTGTTGGAACTATAGATTCCTGTTATCACAACTTTTTTAGTTAGCGGCATAGAAAACTGCGTTATTGATTTTTCAATTCCCAATGGTGAAATAAGTGTTAAAGTGTCTCCCGTAACTGCCTGCATTTTATCTGCTAATTGTATTCCGATTATAACTTTAGGAACAGGTTTTGTTGAAGCAATTTCATCGTTGCCGTACAAAATGCTCGAAGAAAAATTATATACTTTATCAGCCAATTCCTTTTCAATGCCTTTAAGATTTACAACCCTGGTCAATCCTTTATTAAACGCCAGCACCTTTCCGTTTACAAAAGGAGTAAATCCTTCGGTCTCTTTTAATTCACTCAAAAGGTTGGATAACTGTTGAATATTTTTTTCTCCTTCTTCCGAAATAACCTGGGCTCTTATATGCGGCTCAAAATTCATCAGGTATTTTGTTACTAAACTTCCAAACCCATTAAATACCGAAAGTACTACAATCAGTGCTGCAACTCCAATTGTAACGCCAACAATTGAAATGATTGAAATTATTGTAATAAAATTAATGTTATGTTTTGAGATAAGGTATCTCTTCGCTATGAAAGTTTCGAGTTTCATTAGCTAAACCTCAGAGAATCTACCGGACGAATTTTTGATGCTACATAAC
The DNA here is from genome assembly GCA_022564295.1 of Bacteroidota bacterium. Taxonomy (GTDB): domain Bacteria; phylum Bacteroidota; class Ignavibacteria; order Ignavibacteriales; family Ignavibacteriaceae; genus BMS3ABIN03. Next base: position 26,467 of record JADFLR010000039.1, read on the forward strand.
TTGGAATGATTGCAGCAATTATGCAAAGTAAAAATGTAACGGAGGATACAAGTAAAAATATTTCTACAGTCATAAAAATTGGAACCTTGCTCATAAAATAAACCGAAGAGGGAAGTGTGATAATATCAAATTTCAATTGAATTCCCATTAACAAAGCAGCAAGCATGTTACCTAAAATTATTCCGGCTATTGCAAGCATAATTCCCTGAATGAGAAATATGCTTATTATTTGATTTCCTTTAGCACCTAACGATTTTAGAACTCCGATTGAGTTTGTCTTTTCTAATACAACCATTAAAAGTGTCCCGATTATATTGAATACAGCTACAATAATTATCAATCCAAGCATTATTGGAATTGGCTTTTTCTGCAGCTCAATCCATGTAAAAATATTCCTGTGGATTTGGTAAATAGACCTTACGAAATGAGGATATCTTAATTTCTTACTAAGAAATCTTGTTAAGCTGTCAATCTTTGTGGTATTACCCAGCTTAATATTGTAACCGGTAATGTTATCTCCTATACCAAACAGTTGTTGCACGTTGTTCAGGTTTGTATAAGCATAAAGGTCATCATATTCAGCCATACCGCTTTCAAATATTCCTGTCACTTTAAACTTTTCTATATTTGGCAGGTTATCAGCCGAAGGAATACGATCGTTTTTTAAGGCAAATATTATAACATCATCTCCGATATTTAAAAATAATTTATCAGCTAACTTCTTACCGACAATTATAGGAAGGGAAAGCGGGTCTTCCAAAATAAAATTACCTTTAATAATATCTCTTATGAACCCCGGCTTTGGAGAATCACTTTTGATACCGATTAAGTTTATGCCTTCTTTACTTTTCTTACTGCTTATTATAGCCAGCTTAGATGCGAAAGGTAAAATTGTCGGATCAAATTTTGCTAGATAATTTTCTAATAAAGGCAAAGTGCTTTTGTAATCCGGCAGAATGGAACGGAAAGACGTAATTTTTATATGCGAATCAAAATCAATTATCTTGTCCGTTAAGGTTTTTTCAAATCCATTAAGCACACTTAAAGCGATAATTAATGTTGCTACACCAAGTGAAATACCTGTTACGGAAATCACAGAGATGAAATTGATAAACCGTGAATCTTTTTTTGAAAAAATATATTTTTTAGAAATAAACCAGGAAAGATTCATAAAATAAATAAATTATCATTTTAATAATTTAATTTAGCTAAGAAATAATAGAGTTAAAAATTCTCAACAATTGGTGATTAAAATCTACCTTTTTGCCGTCTAAACTCTCAGGTAATAACTTTGGTTTTTAGATACGTATAATTTATATTTGTACTTCATTTTTTTTAAAAAACGTACTTATTATTGATGAATAATAAGTATATTTTTTTGTTTTTCATGATTATTAAGATTCGGGGCGTAGCGTAGTCCGGTTATCGCGCCTGCTTTGGGAGCAGGAGGTCGCAGGTTCGAATCCTGCCGCCCCGACAAAGAAATTAAAAGTTCTAAGAGAATATTGAGTATAGTGATGTAGAAGGTCGCAGTTTCTCGTGAAGGGACTCCTTCGGAGGAATCCTGCCGCCCACCGCGATAAAATGAAAGCTATTAATAAATTGTGAAAGATTCGGGATATCCTTAAAAGAAGATATTCCTGATGAGATTAGTTCTTAAAATTATTGGATAGTTGCGCCAGTAGCTCAACCGGATAGAGCAACGGCCTTCTAAGCCGTAGGTTAGAGGTTCGAGTCCTCTCTGGCGTACCAGTGGAAATAACAAATATCAATTGCCAAAATTCAAATAAGCTCCAACGAATAAATTACATACTCATAATTAGATGGATTTTAGTAATTGGAATTTATTTGTAATTTGAATTTTGTGATTTGATTATTTCTTTAATGGTGGGCGTAGCTCAGTTGGTTAGAGCATCTGGTTGTGGCCCAGAAGGTCGTGGGTTCAATCCCCATCGCTCACCCACAATAAAGATTTTTTTTAATAGTAATAATTTTTACTTTCAACTTTTCACATTTCATTAGATAATTGGCCCCATCGTCTAATGGTTAGGACCTCGCCCTTTCACGGCGGTAATAGGGGTTCGAATCCCCTTGGGGTCACAAAGCCCTCTCGATTATTCCTTAATCTTGAGGGCTTGTTTATACCTTCTTCATTATTATCATTGTAAAAAAGAGATTTTCATTTCAAGTAAAAAGTAATGAGGTAATGATTTAAGTACTATTAAATTTTAATTAAAATACATAATTTTAACTTAATTTTTTTCGAAAATAGAAGGCGGTATTTATGTTTAATAACAAATTTTTCTTATCATCATTATTGTTAGTTATACTGGTTTTAAACATTAATATATATTCACAAGACTACCTATCACAAACTCATCGTGATGCTTTCCGGCTTTCCCAACCCGGAATTATTTATGATGCCCGTTCATTAAGTATGGGGAATGCATATTCCATTATTGGAAATACTTACACAGCTACGTTAATCAATCCCGCGACACTTGGTTTGGCAAAAAAAACTACATTTTCCGGAAGCATAAATTTAAATCTTTACTATAACGAAGTTAAATTTCTCAGTGACAGTTTAGATTCTCATAAAACAGAAACAAACTTTAGCCAGTTTGGAATTGTTTATCCAGTTCCGAAAGACAGTGCAAGTAAAAACTTAGTGTTTTCGCTTGGTTACAATAAATCGAATGACTTTAACAGAATTGTAAAGTTCGAAGCGTTTAACTCAAGTAGTAGTACTATAATAAACGATTTGACAGGAAATAACAGTGCAATTACGGATTCCTTACAACTGAGCTTTCCTGTTATCGATACAGCATCCGGCGAACTTCTTGGTAATACAACGATTTTAAATGGAAATCTTAATCAAAAAGCATCTGTCTTAGATGAAGGAAGCATCAACCATTGGTCGTTTGGATTTGCATACGAATTTGCTTCAAATGTTTTCTTTGGAGCAAGTATAAACTATGCTGTTGGAAGTTACTTGAGTAACCGTGAATATTTTGAAATTGATACAAAAAATATATACGGAGATGATGTTCAAACAATAGATGGTGATCCTTTAACTGCCGGTTTTGAGGAATTTTATTTGAACGATGTAGTTGAGTGGGCTTATAATGGCTGGGATGTTAGATTCGGATTCTTGTACAAATTTTTCAATTTTATTGGAATAGGCGGCTCGGTTAAAATTCCGACACAATATTCAATAATTGAAAAGCATCACTTTAACGGAACAAGTAAATTTTCCACAGGCTTAATTAATGAACTTAATATTCCTGTGGTTGAAACAAAATACGGAGTAACTTCTCCATTTGAATTTACAGCGGGAGCAGCAGTTAACCTTTGGATTATTACGGTAACTGCCGAGGCGACTTACATTGATTATACACAGATGAAATTTTCCGGTGAAATGGAAATAACTAAACAAGCTGCTTTAAATAAAGATATTCTTGAACGATACACCCAAATTGTAAACCTTAGAGCAGGTGCGGAATTTCGTTTGCCGTGGACCGGCTTAAGCGCAAGAGCGGGATTTATTTATAACATGTCTCCTCTAAAAGACGCACCGACCGATTATGACAAAAAGTACCTTACAGCGGGCTTGGGGATTAGCTCAGGCGAAGGTGATTTTGAAATGAATTTAGCAGGAATGCTTGGCTGGTGGGATATACCAAGTGAAGATTTTGGCGGCAATATTCCAACTATTTCTCAAAGCATTGTTGAAGCTAATATTCTTGTTTCATTTACTTTAAGATTTAATTAGAGATACCTTTGCAAAATCTCTAAAAGGGGGGAATAGCATAGCAAAATGTTGGAATACAATAAGTGTTGTCAATATTAATTAATTGTTTTAAGTTAAACAAGGTTTCGCGAAGCCTCCTTAGAATTTTAATGATAGTTTTTTTGCATCTTAACAAGGGAGTGTCCGGCTTTATTATTAATTGCTAATTCACAATTGACATTGATTAATCTCTTAGTTATTTTACAAAAAAAAGAGGTGAATCATGTGGGAAAATATCTCATACATTCGAATAATTCTTTTAACTATCTTTTTTATCTATAGTACAAGCGCCCAGGTTTTTAATATAGATGACTATCAGGACTTCCTTTCTCAACACCAGGATATGAATACTGAAGAGCTGCTGTCAATGCATCCGGCGGGAAATTTTCTGGATAATATTTCAACAAATTATGAAGATGCATTATACTTCGATAGTATCGACATTAAATACAATCTTACCGAATTTGAAAAATCACTTATTTCTAAACACGGCTTTGTGATTAGCGAAAGGTTAAACAAAATATCATTTGGTCAGGCAATTCTGGAAATATTCAACGCTGATTTACCGGTCTATGTTTCTACAGATGCAATACTTCATGCACTTCACATTTCTTACAATAGAATTCTTCAGGATGTGGAAATCGGATTACTCGAACCAAAATTGATTGAGTTGTTAAATGGTCTGCGAAGCTCTATGCAGCAATTGCATAACAGGTATTCATCAAACCCTGAAATGGTGACAATGCTCAGGGATGTTGATGTTTATCTAACTATCCCACTAATTCTAATGCAGCAAACCACATCTCCGTTTTACACGGAAAATACAGATTTGGTAAATGATGTTCTTAGCTGGATTGAAGCTGAAGAAGCAGACACCAATGTTTTATTTTCCAGCAATTGCAGGAATTATGATTGGAGTCAATTCAAACCGAGAGGACACTATGTTTATGATCCATTTGATCCAAGTGCGGTAAACCAGGAACCCTACTTTAAAACTATGATGTGGTTTGGAAGAATTGAACTATATCTGATTTCTCCCCAGGCATCATCTTTTCCATGTCATCCACAAACGTTTGAAGACGTGCAGAGGCAGGCAATTGATGCTATTTTAATTGATGAACTTTATGATCTTGCTGGCGTAGAACTATTACACCAGGAAATTGATAATGTAATAAAGTTTTTTGTTGGTGAATCTGATAATGTTACCTTAGATAATCTCGACTATTTAAAACAAGCAGTTTCTCTTGATAGTGCAAATCAATTATTAGATAGTCTTAAAATGGTAGAATTTCAGGATACGCTTAGTAACCAGGCGTTCGCATATCAATTAATCCTATCGCAGATTCTTTACAGTAATCCAATGAATCCTGATTCTATTGTACCTGCCTCTGCATTCTTAATGTTTGGGCAAAGATTTGTAATTGATTCCTACGTTACAGCTACAGTTGTGTTTGACAGAATAACATAAATGGGTAATAAAATCTGCAGACTGTTTCCATCAACACTCGATGTTCTTTTCTCTATAGGAAATAGTGCATCCACTCAACTTTTAATTGATGAATTAAACGAGTATCACTACTCGTCAAATCTTGCTGCACTTAGGTATTTAATTGATCATTACGATCCAGCTTTTTGGGGAAGTTCAATTTATAATTATTGGTTGAACTCTTTAAGAAAATTGAACCCACTCGAAGAATAGGAACGATTTTCCTGAATTTATGCAAACTGCAGCATACTGGCAGCAAAAAATGAACATACAGCTTGCCTCGTGGACTGAGTTAAGGCATGATAATCTATTGTATGCAAAACAATCTTATACTGGAGAAACAGTTTGTTCATTTCCCTTTAGTTTTGTTGAACCATTTCCTGAATTATATTCAAATTTGAAAGATCTTTTTGATGAAGCTTCAATTTATTTTACCAGTCTAAGTTTTCCTGACCCAATTAGAAAAACGATGATAATAGACTACTTTAACAGGTTTTACGGAATTGCTGATACACTTCAGTCAATTTGTGAAAAGGAACTTGCATGTATTCAATTATCTTCAGGCGAAGTTTCATTCCTGCAAAATATGCTCTATGACACTGGACAAAGCGGAATTGCTTTTGACGGATGGTATCCCAACCTTTTTTACGACGACCCATTCAGTGGTGAGATGGGATATAAGGGACTGATGGAAAGCGATCATATTGTTGCTGATATTTATACAACTCCCACTAATTGTGGTGGAGGAATGATCGGAGCAATCTCACACGTAGGTACAGGTCCGATCAATTTAGGTGTATTTATTACTGAAAATCATTTGGGTGTGTCGACTGCATTTGTCGGTCCAGCAATGAGTTATTATGAATAAACAACTACAAATTTTTTAAGATTAACGGAGGATGAATGGGATGACACTTATTTGCAATCTGCATTACGTCCCGATTGGGTTAATTCATATTTAGCAGATAGTCTTAGCAATTCCCGCGGAGGAGGTCGTACATTAATAACATCGATAGAGACAGACAAAACAAAATTAATTATTCCCGATTCTGAAATTCTTATAAACAATTATCCAAATCCTTTCAATCCAAATACAATAATTGCATTTACCATTGCATACGATTTAACTAATTCTCAAATTGTTTTGAATATATACGACATACAGAGTAAACTGATTAGAACGGTAGTTAATGAAAGGCTTCCCGCAGGTAATTATTTGTCAAAATGGGATAGTAAAAATAATGAGGGATTCTCTGTCTCCAGCGGTGGTTTACATTTATAATCTGGAAGTTGCACGTCGACAGGTATCTGGTAAAATGATGTTGCTAAAATAAACTTTAGAAATTAATTGGCATACGAAATCTTAGTGAAGGAATGTAAACCAGGTTACGCTATCCATTTCAATTTGTTATTAAATTCAAAATAGAATTATCTTACATTAATAATAATTTCTATTTAGGATCCAATGAAGAATAACAATCTACCTGATGTTAATCTAAACCTTAATGTGCGGGGTTTACCTCAATCTGCAACCTTAGTGATAAATGAAAAAAGTGATGAACTACGCAAACAGGGAAGGGAAGTTTGCAAACTCGGTTTAGGGCAATCGCCTTTTCCAGTTCCACAATCAGTTGTAGAAGAATTAAAAATAAACGCTCATCAAAAAGATTACCTACCTGTAAAAGGATTAAAAAAACTAAGAGAAGCTGTTGCAGAATATCACTGTAACAATGATGGAATTTGTTATTCTCCCAATGATGTACTCATTGGTCCCGGTTCCAAAGAATTAATGTTTTTGCTTCAATATGTTTATTACGGAGACCTTGTAATACCAACACCAAGTTGGGTTTCTTATTCGCCGCAAGCACAGATAATCGGAAGACAAGTTCGCTGGTTGTGCACTTCAAAAAATAATAACTGGCTTTTCACCGCAGAAGAATTAGAATCACAATGTAAAGATGATTATCTAAAACCAAGAATTGTTATTCTTAATTATCCTTCAAATCCTGTTGGTGTTTCCTATACTGAAGATCAGTTAAAAAGGATTGCTGACGTTGCGCGAAAACATAAGATAATACTACTTTCAGATGAGATATACGGTGAACTTCATCATAAAGGTAATCATATATCTATAGCAAAGTATTATGACGAAGGAACAATAATAAGCAGCGGGCTAAGTAAGTGGTGCGGAGCAGGCGGCTGGCGTTTAGGTACTTTCACATTTCCTGCATCTTTAAGGTGGTTATTGGATGCTATTGCTGTTATGGCAAGTGAAACTTTTACTTCCACAAGTGCTCCCATTCAATATGCTGCTGTTCGAGCATTTCAGGGTGGGAGTGATATTGAGAATTATTTATGGAGATCGAGATGGATCCTAGATAAACTCGGTAATAAAATTGCAAAACAACTTCAGGCAGGAGGAATTGATACGCCAAAGCCGGAGGGAGCATTCTATTTATTCTTAGATTTCTGTAATTTTAAGGAAAAATTAAAAGAAAAGAATATTTCTGATAGTTCTAAATTATGTTCCAGATTATTTGAAGAAACCGGTGTTGCAATCTTACCCGGTGAAGTTTTTGGAATGAAACCGGAAGAATTAACGGCAAGACTTGCATATGTTGATTTTGATGGTGTAGCTGCAATGGAAGCTGCTTTAAAAATAAATTCTAGGGATGAAATCAATGGTACATTTCTTCAAAATTATTGTCCAAATATACTTAAAGCAATTTCTTTAATTACCAATTGGATAAATAGTTAGGAAATTGTTTTAAATTATTTTATAGTTTATAAATGCTGAATTATATTAATGTTACATCGGGAGCTTCAATTGCAGGAGTATTTAGATTTTTAGCTTTCAAAATACACTTATAAAATTTTAACCGAATCATTTTCAATACGAGACTCTTATTGTAAATGTTTGCGGTAGTTTTTACTTTGTTTAATAATGTTCTATTCCAGTGATAGAGAATTGTTATGACCTGATTTAAGAATATTTATTGCCAATGGGTTATGATTAGGATTCACAACTTTTTAACCCCGGCACCCGAAACTATGGATCTTTAATAACTCAAATCATAGTTAATTATCTTTGGTATTATTATTGTTACGTCTGTTGTTTTCTGGAAATTATACTTATTCTCAATAAAAACCATTTAAATACTAATTATTAATATGAGATAAAAATATGGGTTTTCAACAATTACTCTTAATATTGCTTGGAACAATTGTAGTTATAATAGCAATTGTTATCGGAATAAATTTATTTGCAACATCCGCAGTTGAAACTAATCGTGATCAACTTATTTCAGACTTAAACTATCTTTCTGCCGATGCTCAGGCATATTACAAAAAGCAGACTGAGTACGGAGGTGGTGGTCAAAGTTTTACGGGTTGGGAATTTCCTGAGTATTTCAAGAATTATGAAGCCGGTAAAATAAAAGCAAAAATCAAAAAAAAGGGAAATGAAGTGAAAATAACGGCAACTGGAACTGAAATTGGTATGGATGGAAAGAAAATAGTGAAAATAGAAGTAAAAGTGAAACCGACAAGTATTACAATAAAAATAAAAAATTAATTTATAACATCAGTTCCCTACATTTGAATAACTTTGAGTTTGTTACACTTCCTGGCTCTTTAGTTTTTTCTTAAATTTAAAGCTTCTAAAAGCATATAAAGTCTGCATAAAATAATGCTTCGGAAAATAAGTTTTTAATCCATAATCTTTAGCTTTTATGCCTCCAGGTAAATATGCTGTTCCTAAGAGCCAATCCCATATTGCGAATTTCGTTGCAAAATTTCTGTTTCTGCCTTTTCCTGTAGTATGGTGTAACCTATGCATTTCCGGTCCGTTAATTATCTTTTGAAGATTACCTGTATGCACATTTAAATTTGCATGAATATACATACCCCATACTGCACTAATCGTTGCTTTGTAGGCAAGTACTTCAACAGGAGCGCCTAATAAAACTATTGGAAGAAATTCGACTGTTTGA
>JADFLR010000014.1 GCA_022564295.1 Bacteroidota bacterium
TTTACTTAAACAAACGATCAAATGAAGAACTTGAAGCTGAAGGTTTTTCAAGGGAAGTTATGAGGCGTGTTCAAGCATTAAGGAAAGAAGCTGGACTGGAGAAGACTGATAAAATTTCTTTATTCGTCAAAGTTGATGAAGAATTAAAAGAAATGCTTGATAAATGGGAAAAAACAATAAAAGAAAAAGTCAATGCTTCCATAATAAAAATTTCTGAATTAAATCCAGTTAAAAAGTTCAAAAATCGCAGTAAAGAGAAAGTTAGACATGAAAGATTTGAATTGTTTTTGGAAAAGGTTTGATATGGAAAATTTGTCTTCAAATGGAACCAGTTTGTTTTATGATGTAAATCTTAAGAGTATAGCCAAGAATAGACTTTTACTTACTTTTAAGCTCTTAAATTCTCCCTTAGAGAAAATTGTTTTAGGTGTTTTTACAAGGACCAATTCCGGATTTTTTAAGTATAAACATTTGAATCCTGAAATTATTGTATCTTTCTCTGATTATACAAATAATACACAACGTGTAGATTTTTTAGAAGAAATTGAAATATATTGGACTTTGATACGAAAAAGTAGGGTTGACATTGGGATGTGTGGATATGAACCTTGCAAAAATTATGAATCTCCTGAATTCCATCTAAATAATTAAAGATTTACAAAAACTCGTATCTAATTTCGCAGAAGAATTTGGATTACGAGGTGAAGCACTTTATAAAAAAGTCAGGGATTTTCTCAAAGACAAGATCGATCCCAAATTATTAGATGATAACAGAGGTGAAATAATGGGTGAATTTGAAAAACCGGAAAAGGAATTAGCCGGCATTAAAAAAGCCCTTGTACCGGAAGAGAAAATTACCGAAATTCCAATAGAAAAAAGAACACCAGAACAGATGCTTGAAAGAGGTAAGGAATTGGTTGATAAAGGAGAAATTAATCCTCAATCCATTACAGAAGAAATAGCAAACGGAAAGCAGAGAGCATTACAACCGGATGAAGTTGCATCACTTGTTTATTACAAAGCTAAGTTAGATAAAGAGTTTGATAGTGTTTACAAAAAAATAGATGAAGCAATAAAAAATGAAAACTTTAACGAATTTGCAAAAAAATACATCACCGCTTTTTTTGATGACCTGGAAGAATTAAAACGAATGAAAGCAGATATTTATCCTAAAGCAACAGAGCATATGGATGATATAATAAGTATGATTGAATCTTTGGAGGATAAGGGATTTGCATATAACATTGATGGCAATGTGTTTTATGAGGTATCAAAATTTAAAGAGTATGGAAAGTTAAGCGGAAAAAATATTGATGATCTGGTTTCTGGGGCGAGAATAGAAATAAATGAAGATAAGAAAAATCCGCTTGATTTTGCACTTTGGAAAAAAGCAAAGTCCGGTGAACCGTATTGGGAAAGCAGGTGGGGCAAAGGCAGACCCGGCTGGCACATCGAGTGCTCTGCAATGAGCTGCAAACACCTTGGAGAATATTTTGATATTCACGCTGGTGGAAATGATCTCATCTTTCCGCATCACGAAAATGAAATTGCACAAAGTGTTGCTTCAAACGATAAACCGTTTGTTAAGTACTGGCTTCACTTTGGCTTTTTAAATATCGAAAATGAAAAAATGTCTAAATCACTTAGTAATTTTATTACCGCAAGAGATGTGTTAGCAAGACATTCCACTGAAGCAGTACGATTATTTTTTACACAGGCATATTATCGCGGTCCGCTTAATTTTAGTGATGAACTACTTGTTGCGGCTGGAAAAGGATTGGAGAAGTTCAAAAATCTTGTTGATAGAATAAGCCTGGAATTAAATAAAAACCGAACTGAAGGAGCAGCACCTGATATAGGTATAAAGCAATTTGAAGATAAATTTATTGCAGCAATGGATGACGATTTTAACACAGCGCAGGCAGTTGCTGTTATTTTTGATTTTGTAAAAGAAGTAAACCGTAGGATTACAGAAACCGAACACATTAGTGTTGAATTTTATAAAAATGTTAAAGTATTCCTGGAAAAAACTGCGGTAGAAGTATTAGGAATTATGAATTTTGATGTTGATGACAAATCTGCAAATAAGGATATCGATGTAAATTTTATTCAACAAATGATTGACCGGAGAACGGAAGCAAAAAATGAAAAGAATTACGCTCGTGCAGATAAAATAAGGGAAGAGTTAAAAGAACTTGGTATTGAATTGAAAGATTCAAAAGAGGGCACGACTTATAAAATAGTTAATTGATTTAACGCAAATAGTTTTTTAATGATAGAGAATCACTCTTTCTCAAAAATATTCCCCACCCCAAAAATATAATTCGGGTCGAGAGTCTTTTTAAGCACTCTCATTTTGTTTACATTTTCCTGCCCGTACATTTCTATAAGATATTCCGTTTTATTTTTACCAACTCCATGTTCTGCTGAGAATGTTCCACCTAACGAAATTGCATGGCTGCAAATGCCTTTATATAGTTTTTTCCCTTTTGCAAATTCTTCTTCAGTTTTCGGCAGCATATTAAGATGAATGTGTGAATTGCCCAAATGACCATAAATAACATAGTCTAATTTCTTTTCTTCTACATCCTTCTTAATAGCATAATAAAAATCAATAAGATTTTTATCCGGCACAGCAACGTCTGTTCCTAGCTTTCGAAAATTGTTTAGGCTTATATACTCGTTCACGTTAGTGGAAATTGTATGTCTGAAACCGATAATATTTTCTTTGTCTTTTTCAGTCATTGCTAACCATGCATCTTCTTCTTTACCGTTGTAATCTAAAAATAAGTTTATCCACAATTCTAATAAATCGTCTTCATTTTCATTGCATTGCTGCTCAAACCAAACTGCAGCTTCGGCATTAACAGGAATATTTGGATAATCGTTTATTAAGAATTTTAAAGAGTTCTTATCAAAATATTCAAGTGCTGCTGCATCGATTGAATTAATTATTTTTAGTCTTCTGTTCTTATACGATTCATCTCTTGCTTTGATTAAAAAGTCTAAAGCATTATTTTCAGTCTCAAAAAATAAAATGCAAGAAAGTTCATTAAATGGTAATGGTAGTAGTTTTAATTTTATTTTTGTAATCACTCCCAAAGTTCCCTCCGAACCGATAAACAGGTCAATTGCATCCATATTACGTTTACAAAAATAGCCGGAGGCATTTTTTGTTTTCGGCATCTCATAATCAGGGAGTGTTAATTTGATATCTTTCCCGGAAGATGTTCTTAACGTTAAGTAAAGATCATCCGCAAAATTTTCTCCTCTCTTCAGATAAAGAAAATCTCCATCAGGTAGTATTATTTCTAATTCTTCAATGTAATTTCTTGTGGGACCGTATTTAAATGTTCTTGCACCCGAAGCATTAGTTGCAACGGTTCCACCAATAAAACAATTTCGTTCTGTCGGATCGGGCGCATAAAGCAGCCCTTTTTGTTTAACCGTATCCTGTAATTCTGAAAGGAGTATGCCCGGCTCAACTATTACAAAGTTTTGTTCCGTATTTATTTCAACTATCCTGTTAAGCCTTTCAGTTGAAATTACAATTCCGCCTTTCGGAACTCTAGCTCCTGTTAAGCCAGTGCCATTACCCGAAATTGTAACTGATTGTTTTTTTTCATTTGCTTCCTTAATTATTTCAGCCGTTTCAGAAACATTTTCCGGAATATAAACTGCATCGCAAAATCCTTTTGTGTTAGAAGCATCAACTAAATAGTTTTGTATTTCATCTTGTTCGGTTTTAATTATCATTTTTTTGTTTTCTTGTTGATTCGCATTCAAATTTTCTTTGTTGTTAAAAAACTGTTGTACAAATGACTCCTTCGGAGAAACGGTTAAACTATTAATTTGATTGTTGGGTAGAGGTTGTCTCAAAAGTAAAAATTGCGGAATTGTCATTCCCACGAAAGTGGAAATCTCGTAAATTTTCAAACAGCTGGATTTCCGTTTTCACTGAAATGACAAACATTCGGACCTTTTGAGACAGCCGCTACGATATAAAAAAGTGCTTATCTAACTGTTAATAATTTATCAAGACGACCGATCAACTAAAGTTTCTAAGTAAATTAAGATATTCTTTTTGAACATCTAATTCCGGAACCTCCTTTCCATTTCTAATAATAGAATTATTAATGCCCAATTTAATAAAAAGCATATTCAATGCATCAAACATATTTATTTCGGGGAAGGCAGTATCTCTTAAATGATGAATGAGTTTTAATGTTTTAAATCCATCGAACCAAATTTTTCTTTGGTGTGATAATTGTTTCCCGGATTTTGTATTACTTAAAATCTTCTCCCATTGCTTTAGGTAATTATTTTGGAGTAAAAAGTTATAAAGTTCGGTATGGATTTCTTTAGCTTGATTTAAAACATCCTGTGGATCTGAAATCGCATCCGAATTATAAATTTCCAACCATTCTTTTAATATTCCAAACACATCAGGATCAAATAATAAATATTCATCCCGAATCTTTGACAAAAATCTTGTTACACGTTGTCCTGTTCCAAAAGGCACCCGCCATGAACTTCTTTTTGATGGATAAACTATTGCACAATCAATTTTATTAATTGGATAATTCTTAGCGAGCTTTTCCAGAAAGTAAAAATCTTCAGCCGCTTTTCGTTTGTTCATTCCGCCGATTTTCATATAGGCGTTGTGATAACACATCATAGTTGAACCGATTGTGTGAAATGCATAATCTGAGCCGGCGAATATTAATCCTGTTACATAGTATCTTAAAAATATTTCGTAGCAAATTATTGCCGCATTATACTCATCTGTCCCATCAACCGGATGTTCAAAATTTACAACTGCAACAGAGTAATTGTTTTTATTAAAATCATTTATGATGTTGGTTAAATAAGTTTGCGAGATGGTGCAGTCAGCATCTAGACATATGATCATCTTTTTTGTGCCTTTTGAATAATCAAAAATTGTAAGTGAGAGATCCATTCCAATCTTTCTTGCTAAACCAACTCCCGCTTGCTTTGTGTTTAACTCTTTGCCTTCAGATGAAGCATCTATCAATCCAATCTGCAATCCCGAATTAATTATCTCTCTTGAAAAATCACTATTATTATCAGCACCAATGATTGAACGAAGAAGATTTATACTATTTAAATTATCTTCTTTTATTTCATTACTGGAAACAGGGGAGTTATTGATAACAAATAAAATCAAAGACAATGGAAAAAATGCCGGATCATTTTTAGAGAGAGATTTTAGCAACACTTTTATATTATCATATTCGGCAATTGCAGGAATTACGATTACATTATTAATTCCATTTTTTCTTTGCCATTCAATCTCATAATTTTTTATTAAATGTTTACTCAGATATGAAAGAACATCAATCGAAAGGTTTTGCATTTTTCTCCATTCTCTCCTTGATAAAACTTAGAACAGCATTATAATCTTTCCCATCAAACCAATTTATATTAACGCCCTCCCTTTCCATTTTTCTAAACCAGGTCATCTGCCTCTTGGCAAAACTGTGAATTGCGCTGTTAAGCTTTTGGTACATATCATTATAATTTAGTTCTCCCCGCAAGTGTTGGCTTATAAATTTATATTCCAAACCAAAGAATGATAATTTATTATGTGTAATTCCCATATCCGAGAGATTTTTAACTTCATCAATCATTCCTTCATCCAATCTTTTTTTAAGCCTGTTAGTTATTCGTCTTTTTATTTCGTTACGCTCTAATTTAATTCCAATATTCAAAGAAGAAATGGGATTTTGGGATTGAATATTTTCAAATTGATTTGCTTCTTCAATTAATATTGCTTTAATAATTCTCTCTTTAGTAATTAAATCGGTTATGTTATGCTGTTTTGGTTTGATGTTTAGAAGTATTTCCCGCAGTTTTTCTTCCGAACAATTTTCTAATTCCTCAATTCGGTTTTGTGATAAATCTGCTTTACGTAATTTATAGTTTTGTAAGATTGCACTTAAATACATTCCTGTTCCACCTACAAGAAACGGCATCTTTCCTGCAGTTTTAATTTTTTCAAACGATTGATAAAAATCTGATTTAAAACGATAAAGATTATATTCTTCGGTCGGTTCGGCAATATTGATCAAATGATAAGGGACATTAATAATGTCAACTATATAATCACTTAAATCTTTCCCCGTACCAATATCCATATATTTATAAACTTGGCGAGAATCTGCAGAAATTATTTCTCCGTTTAATTCTTTTGCAAGAAATGCGGCTAACTTTGTTTTACCTGTAGCAGTTGCACCGAGAAGAGCAACTAAATTGAAATTTGTTGGTTCATCTTTAAGATGGGGTAGTTCCATAGATGAAAAACACTACTCTGTTTTTGTATCAGAGTTACTATCTACATCTGATTTTAACTCTGCATCATCATTAACGAATGGAGAATGGTCAAATTGAGGTATCAATTCAGCATCTGTAGAAATAGGTATGCTAAATGTAAATGTTGTTCCTTCATTCAATTTGCTCGAAAATGTAACCTGTCCCTTATGCAGTTCAATTATTTTTTTCGTGATTGCCAAACCAAACTTATTCCTTCCTTTGGTTTCGGAAAAAACTGTCTCAAATATTTCATCTTTGTCTTCATCGGGTATTCCTGCACCTTCATCACTGATAATTATATTTGCGTAAAGACCTTCTTTCTCCGTACTTATATAAAGATTTCCATTTTTTTCCATCGCATCACAGCCATTTTTGATTGCCTGGTATAATGCCATATAAAGTTTGCCCGGATCAATTTTTACTTTGGCATCCTCACTAAATTTTTTAAAAAGATTTATATTTCGTGAATCACAATATTCTGAAAGCAGTTCGGATATGCTGTTCAGGTAGGAGTTAAGACTGAAGTTTTCCAAATTTAATTCGAAATCTGATTTATAATAATCGGAAGCTGCTTGAATAATATCGGGGAATAAGTTTGCCTGTTTCTGAAGCATTGATATTATCTCTTTTACTTTCTCCGAAAATTCTTCGTTGTTTAAAAGTAAAGCGTAACGGTTAATAACATTTACGGGAGTTGAAATGTTGTCAGCTAAAAATTTTGATATATTCATACTCGCATCTTGCTTTTCTTCCTCAATCATTTGCTCAATACGCTTGCTTCTTTCAATGGCAAGAGCAGTATGACCCGAAATCAATTTAACTTTTGTTATTTCATCCTCTGTAAATTTTTTGCTACTATGTGCTAATTGGAGCACCGCAACAATTTCTTCGTTGGTGTTTAATAGAGGGACATAAATAATATATTTTAACCTGTCATCTCCCGGTTGATCAATTTCAGAAACGAACCGGCTGTCTTCCGAAGGATTATCGAAATTAATAATTCTTTTTTGCAGTAAACATGTACCTGTTAAACCCTCGGAAATTTTATAAAACGTATGTTTTTTTATCCTCCCCTTATCATTGACGTACCTTGTTATGTTACCAGCATATTCTTCTACCAAATAAATTTCTCCGGCTTCTGATGAGGTTAAAACTTTCATTCCGTTTATTACAGATTGGATTGTATCATAAACAGTTAACTGGCTATGCACGGCAATTAGGACCCCAAGAATTATTTGAACATCAATTTCTTCCATGGGAGGTTCTTCTACCAATTGTTCCTGCTCTTCTAAAGTCGGTTGTTCAATTTTAATTTCCGTGCCCTCGTCTAATTCCATATTTAATTTTATGTTTTCATCACTAAAATCTTTACTTAAATTTTCGTCATCAATTTCTAATTTCTGTTCAGTATTAGAGTCTTCTTGCTCAATAATTGCAGATATTGTTTCTGAAATAGATTCGCTGCTATTTTCAAATTCTTGGGTAACAATTTTAGATTGTTCTTTTTTAGGTGAGTTTGTTGCTCTAAATGAAATTGGTTTTGCTGCATCAGTCAACTTAATTCCACCGGTGGAAACCGATTCTGCTTCGGGAAGTTCAACCTCACCATAATTATCGATATTATTTTTGATGACTTCTGATTTGGATAACAGAGCGTCGAATATTTTTTCATCTATTAAATATAAAAGGCATTTGCTGTTAGCAACAGCCGAGGAAATTCTGCGGGTTTTTTCTATCAGTTCTTTTTCACCAAAGAAGTTATTAAATATTTTATTGCTTATATAATGACTGGAAGGGAATTTTATTTTAACATCACCCCTAAGCAATAAGTATAGAGAATCAGCACTGTCGCCAGTTTCAAAAATTATATCACCCTCTATAACATCCTTAAAATATTCCGGCTTGAAAAGAGTGTTTATCACCGAATCGTTTACACCGGCAAAAAACTTATTTAGTTTTATTTCTTTAGTGTTCCTGTGTATTGTCATTAAAGTTTACAGATTTGAGAAAATTATATTTAATAAATGATTGTACTAGATATTAATTATTCAATACAATTAAATTACTAATTACTTTGAAAAATGACCAATAAGAATATTGAATTCCAATACAATATGCGAACAATTTATGTTAAATTACAGCGCAAAAAATAAAGATAAGTGGAAACCAATTTTTGATCAGTGCATCATATTAATGGAAGAAACAGAAATTATAAAACTTGCGCAGGAAGGCGATAGAAAAGCTCTTGCTCAAATTGTGAAAAATTATGAGCAAACCATCTATAACTTTGCATTTAAAATATGCAGGGATAAAAACAAAGCAGAGCATATTATGCAGGAGACATTTTACAGCATGGTTAAGTCACTGCATCAGTTTGATGGTAACTCAAAATTATCTACCTGGCTGTACAAGATAGTTTCGAATCATTGTTTAATGCTTGCGAGGAAGATGAAGAGTCGTCCGTTTGTTTCGCTTGATGATGATGAAGGATTATTTGAAGATAAGTATGCTGCCGATTGGAGTACGCTTCCGTATAAAAGTACGGAAAATGATGAACTTAAATCGATACTGGACGATGCAATAAAAAAATTATCTCCGGATTATCGGATGATTTTTATTTTACGTGATGTAGAAGGACTATCAACCAAAGAAACAGCAGGGGCAACAGAACTTTCTGTTCCGGCAGTTAAATCGAGATTGCACCGTGCAAGAGCTTTTTTAAGAAACGAACTAAATAAATCTTTTCAAAAATGAACAAAGATAAAGTTAATTGTAAAGATGTAATGCACCATATTTGTGAGTCTCTTGGTGAAGATCTCAATTCGTATAGGTGTATTGCAATTAAAAAGCATCTTGAGGAATGCTCTGGGTGCAAGAGTTATTTTGAAACGGTTGAAATTACTATAGATTACTACCGTAAGTATAACGTAAAAATGCCGAAAGATGCTCACGAAAAATTAATGAAATTTCTTCATCTTGATGATTGCGAGTGAGTTAACCGGATAAATAACTTAGCACAGATATTCTAAACATTTAATTACTTATTGAAGACAAATTTTATCTAATACATCAGTAAAATGGGATAAAGGCATGGTGGGTACTCTTTCTTCTCCAACATTGGATTCATTTAAAGTTGCAACACCCCCGGAATTTCCTAAATGTGTGCCGAATACACGGCTACCTGAACATATTTATGTTGCTTCGGAAAAAATTTGTTTAATATCTAATTCAGTAAAAACAAAAATAATTCTTAACCTACAAATAATTACCCAAAACACTAATTAATAATTATTATATTAACAGGAGAATAAATATGCCAATTTTCGAATATAAATGTTCCGAATGTGAATCCAGGTTTGAGATACTTACTAAAAGCAACGATGATAATAAAATTTCATGTCCGGAATGCGATTCATCAAGAGTAAAAAAATTATTTTCGGCTTTTAGCGCCTCAACGGGTAGTGTTGGTTATTCCGATAACAGTTGTGCTGCCGGTAATTGCAATGTAGAAGTTCCGAGTGTTAGCGGCTGTGCAAGCGGAATGTGCGGCTTAAATTAATTTCAACGGAGATTAAATGAACTCAATTAATTTTATTTTTATCAGCATTATCTTATCAGCGGTAAACTTTGTCGGTTGTGCGCAAACTGCTGATGAAAATGCCATCACCGTGGATCAATTGCGGGAAATGATGGGAAACGACTCAAATTTGGTTCTTCTCGATGTTCGCAATCCATACGAGCTTGAAGATAAATCGTTAGGTCATATTGATGGTGTGTTAAACATTCCATTGCCGGAACTTGAAAAACGATTGAGTGAGTTAGATGAATTTAAAGACAAAGATATTGCAGTAATTTGCAGAAGCGGAAGAAGATCGGGAATCGCAACTGATTTACTTGTAAAAAATGGTTTTAATGCTGTAAACGTTTTAGGTGGGATGGTACAATATCGTGCAACCGAAAATAAAACAGAATAAAAATAAGTTTTAATTTAGCAGTTCATCTAAATTTTATTTTGCTTTCCGTTTTGCAAACGTATCCCTGAAATTGACTTTTTGCAATTCGAGAACTTTTTTAAGCATCCCAATTTCTTTTTCTTCTTTACCCATCTCCCGGTAAGTTAAAGAAAGATGTAATGTTGCGATTACAATTTCCGGCTGAAGCTCAAGCGCTTTAAGCATCATCTTTTCCGATTCTTCAAAACTGCCTTCAGCATATCACCCAAAAACATATTTGCAAATAATGTCTCAAACCAGTTTAATGCAACTATTTGCCTGTTGTAAAATCCAAGTATAACATATGCAGGTAATCTGTTGATTCATACTCGCGGGGCAAAAGTTTCCGGCGGAAAAATAGTCTTCAAAGTAAAACCTACGGGAGGAAGAATTCTATTAAGAGATTATTATGAAAAACAATAAACTGACTAAATAGATTAATCTGTTATTTCAACATCTTTCCAAAAAGCAACAAAATTTATTATATTTTCTGCTGCAGGTTTTGGATTTGGGTAATACCAGCCTGCATCCGAATTTGTTTTTCCATCAACTACAATATTATAATAGCTTGCTTCACCTTTCCATGGACAAGTTGAACGTGTATCACTCTCGGTGAAAAATTCCCGCTTTATCGAATCTGCCGGAAAATAATGATTGCCCTCAACAATTTCCGTATTATCACTTTCGGCGATTACCTGTCCGTTCCAAATTGCTTTTGCCATAACTTTACCCGGTAATTAATTGATTTAGAGATATTAATATTAGCTTTTAATTTATGAATTGTTAAATTTTGCGCCAATAATTTTTGCTTTAATGAATGAGAAAAGATAATTTATAGCGGTACATATAATTACACTTTTACTAATTTCAACCGTGAATATATCTAAGATAATTATTTATTTTATAATAATATAAGATTTAATGATACAAAAAAGAAAAATAAGTTTTCACTCCGGAGGGTTATATGAAAAGACTTTAACTGTTTTGTTTAAACTTATTACATTTTAACATATTATTCTTTAATCCTTCATTTACCCATAGCAATAAGATTAGGGAAAGGTGGTTGGTGGAACAATCGGTGAACTGTTGCCCTTTGTTAATGTTTTAGTATTAGAAATAATCCATTGAAATGTTTCGATATTGACGTATACGATGGATCAATCGTAGTAGATATTAATACAAATTCATTCCAAAAGCTGCAGTTTGAAACTGGTGCATTTAATGTTGAATAATGACAAAGAAAGAGAAAATAATAGTAGAGAAAAAGAAAAAGCGAATTCCTCTTCCACAAAAACCTCCTAAAGTTGAGAAATCAAAAAAGGTTTACGACAGAAAAAAGGAGAAAGAAAAGCTTAGAAAAAAAAGAAATAAGGAAGTGTAAATTTGTATGCCCAGAGCAACCGTTATTGCAGCGTTTTATAATAAGATTGATTATCTGCGTTTAGTGCTTGCAGGATTTGAAAGGCAATCCGAAAAGGATTTTGAATTTATTGTTGCCGATGATGGTTCAAAGCAAGAAATAGTAAAAGAACTTGAAAGCTTATCAAAAGAAATTTCCTTTCCGTTGATACATATCTGGCAGGAAGATAAAGGATTTCGTAAAAATAAAATTCTTAACAAAGCCATATCCACAGCAAATTCCGAATACATAATATTTATTGATGCAGATTGCATTCCGCACTCTCGTTTTGTTGAGGAACATATTTCATATTCTGAAAAAGGGAGCTGCCTTACCGGAAGGCGAGTAAACTTATCGCATAAATACACCCGGAATCTTTCACAGCAAAAAGTAAGAGATGGAATTATCGAAAAAAATAATTTCGCATTAATTATAGATGGTTTAATCGGTGAGTCGTTTTATGTTGAAAAGGGATTTTACTTTAAAAGCAGATTGCTGAGAAAAATCTTCAACAAAAAGGAAAGAGGATTGCTTGGTTGTAATTTCTCCCTCTATAAGGAAGATATGTTGAACATCAATGGTTTTGATGAAAGATACGAAGCACCGTCAATCGGGGAAGATAGTGACGTACAATTTCGTCTCGAATTAAATGGAATTAAAATTGTCTCTTTGAATCATATTGCGGTTCAATACCATCTTTATCATCAGCTTCTTGAACGCCCACAGGAAAATCTTACCCTCTTCAACAAAATAAAAGAGGAAAAACTTGCCCTTACACCTTTCGGAATTAAAAAAACTTAGCACGATTGTTGTAAAATATCTTATTTAATTAGGATAAATTGAAATAAAACAATAATTAATCTGGTAAAATCAAAATATAAACTAAAAGTATTTGTTCCGTATTGATACATTCCTTATTTTACGAGATATAATATTATATATACCTAAATAATTAAGGTAATTTATGTTAGATGACATAGACATTAAGATATTAAAGACACTTCAGAAAAAAGGCAGAACTAAAAGAAATCAATTAGCCGAACAAGTAGGACTTTCTGTTCCTTCGGTTAGTGAAAGATTAAATAAACTGGAGGAGCACGGTATTATTGAAGGTTATTATGCTAAAGTCAATAAACAATCTTTTGGTCTGGATATTATGGCGTATATTCATGTTGTTATGGATTCTTCCAGACATTATAAATCTTTGATAGCTCATGTGGACAAAATGCCTCAGATTCTTGAATGTCATTCCGTTCTTGGGGAGGGATCACATTTACTTAAAGTTGTTGTGAGGAACACCGAGGCGCTTGAAAAATTATTAGGTGAAATTCAAACCTGGCTGGGCGTTACGGCAACTAAAACAACATTTGTACTTTCAACAATTAAAGAAACAACAGCAATCAATATTTAATTAAAAAAATATAGGATAAAAAAATGGCAAAAACAGTTTCACCCGAAAACAAAGTTCTTAACTTTATTAAAAGTAAAAAGATAAAGTTTGTTGATCTTAAGTTTATGGATTTCCCGGGTCAGTGGCAGCATTTTACTGTGCCGACCAGCCAGATTGATAAAGATTCGTTTGATGACGGATACGGTTTTGATGGTTCATCAATTCGCGGTTGGAAAAAAATAAACGAAAGCGATATGCTGATAATTCCTAATGCCTCAACTATGTTTGTTGATCCGTTTGTTGAAGCACCGACAATTAGTTTGATATGTGATGTTTACGAACCCGCAACAAAAGAAAAATATTCACGCTGCCCGAGAAACATTGCACAGAAAGCCACAGCATATTTAAAAACTTCCGGTATTGCAGATACAGTTTTCTTTGGACCGGAAGCTGAATTTTTTGTTTTTGATGATGTGAGATATGATTCACAGCCGAACCATTGTTTTTATCATGTTGATTCAGTTGAAGGCAGATGGAACAGTGGAAAAGAAGAGAATCCAAACTTAGGCTACAAACCGCAATATAAGGAAGGATATTTCCCTGTACCTCCTACAGATTCATTAAATGATTTACGAAATGAAATGGTGCTTAAACTGATTGATTGCGGAATTGATGTTGAAGCGCAGCATCACGAAGTTGCCAGCGGCGGGCAGTGTGAAATTGATTTAAAATTTGAACCGTTGGTTAAATCTGCAGATCAATTATTAATGTTTAAATATATTGTAAAGAATACAGCTAAGCTTCACAATAAATCTGTTACTTTTATGCCCAAACCAATTCAGGGTGATAACGGAAGCGGTATGCACGTGCACATTTCTCTGTGGAAAAAAGGGAAACCGTTGTTTGCAGGATCCGGTTATGCAGGATTAAGTGAAATGGCACTTTATTTTATTGGTGGAATTTTAAAGCATGCAGCATCCCTGTTAGCGTTTACAAATCCCACAACAAATTCATATAAAAGATTAGTCCCGGGTTTTGAAGCACCGGTGAATCTTGCTTACTCACAGCGTAACAGGAGTGCAGCTGTAAGAATACCTATGTACTCGTCAAGTCCAAAATCAAAAAGAGTTGAGTTCAGATGCCCCGATCCTTCGGCAAATCCTTATCTTGCATTTTCTGCTTTGATGATGGCAGGATTAGATGGAATAACAAACCGAATTGATCCGGGTGAACCATTGGATAAAGATATATATGATCTTCCACCGGAAGAACTACAAAACGTACCATCGACTCCCGGTTCTTTGGAAGAAGCAATAAAGGCATTAGCAAATGATCACGAGTATTTATTAAAAGGCGATGTATTTACAGAGGATGTAATTGAAACGTGGATAAATTATAAGATGGAAAAAGAAATCAAACCCATGGCTTTGCAGCCGCACCCATTTGAGTTTGGGCTTTATTATGATGTGTAATATTTAGCATATTATAGGTGTCACCCTGAGCCCATCGAAGGGTAGCAATCTCAATTCAAGCCGCTGAGGAAATTTTTTTCGCGGCTTTTTTATAAGTGAAGGAAAAAGTTAAATAGATTTCTTTCAATTCGGTTACTTACGCGTTGTTAAATTATCGAATACCATTATTAGCAATTCGGTAAGGTTTGCATTAAAATAGCTTCCTCTTTTGTAGCTGAGTGAAAGTACTTTGGTAATCAAAGTATATTGTTAAAAATTATTATTTCTTAATTAATTTCTCCAAACGCTCCACGTACATTTCAAAAGCAGTTCTCCCTTTTTTTGTAAGCATATAACGGGAGACAGGTTTCCTGTTTTCAAATGATTTACTAACCGCAACATAGCCGCTTTCTTCCAATTTTTTTAAGTGAGTGCTAAGGTTTCCGTCTGTAGCATTAACTTTTTCCCTTAGAAAAGTAAATTCTGCCTCATCCACAGTAACAAGCATAGCCATAATAGCAAGACGAATACGAGAATGTATTATTTCATCAAGTTGTTGATAATTAAAGTCGCTCATTTACTCTGTAATCGCTCTCTCTATTTTGAATTCTCTATATAAAAATATTCCTGGAATGATCTGTAAAAGTATCAGCATACCAATCATTATTAAAAGCGTTTCTAAGTTTTGCATATAAAACATCAAAATAGCTCCGCCCCACCATCCAATAGATAAATAGGAAACCCAGGATTTACCATACAAAACTCCACAAACGAGGTAACCGGTTCCAAGAAGCACTGCAATTAGGGGACTAATAATTACACCATGATAAGCACCCATAACTGTTCCGACAAAACCAAGAATTGTTGCTGATATTCCAAAAGCAATCCAAACTGCACCCATAATTTTTCCGGCAAATGTTTTAACTCTTCTTTTTCTTTCGCGCCTTATCTCAGTAACTATTGTATAAATCCATCCGAAACCAATTAAAGCGGGCCAGAACCAGCTAAGAGTTGATTCCCATCCTTGTGCTACTGAAAGGTACGTGATCAGTAATCCGAAGGATATTAATAAACCCCAGAATATTGTCCCCCTACCATCATCAATCAATATTTTCCGGCTGTCTGTCATTACCTTTTTTATAAAGGCAAGTTCTTGCTGTGCGTCTAAATCAGTCATTTTGTCCCTCATTTATTAAAGTACTTTGAATTACAAAGTAAATATAGCATTTTTTTTCTAAGCTGTCAAGTAAAAAATTAAAACTGTGATATTCGGAAAAATTTAATTATAATTGGTATGATTAGTAGGATTTGGATTCAGCAATCCATTCTTTCCAGATTTCCGGTTCATAGCCAACGGTTGATAAATTTCCATTTCGCGCAATAGGGGTTTTTAAGAGGAGTGGATCATTTAACAATTCATCTTCAGTATTGAAAATCATATACTCCATATTTCTTTTCTTAAACTGTTTCCCTTCCTTATTCAACAAATTATCCACAGGAATTTCCCGTTTAATATTATCAAGTTCACCTTTTGATAAACCTTTTATAGTTAAATCTCTAAAATGATATTGAATGTTTCTTTCTTTAAAGAACCGTTCTGCCTTCTGTGTTTCTTTGCACTTTTTTGTGCCGATGATTTGAATGTTCATTTTTTAATCCTTTTAAACACCTTTTTATATTATACAATTAAAACTATTTTTATATTAAAACAATTACAAATTGAGAACAAAAATGATAAAAATTCTATTGCTATTTCTGCTCTTTATTCCTTTTAATAATTTATCCGCTCAATCTCTGCCTATTTTTTTGGATGGGAAAACAGACGACTGGAACATACCCCTCCCAACTTACATTGATGATATTGGCGACGGGAATATTTTTGATTTCAGATATTTTTCTGTTACAAACGACGAACAATTTCTTTTTATAAGATTGAAAATAACACCTGAGTTTAAGCTTGTTGAAGATAATTTTATTTCCCTGTACATCGATGGTGATAATAACATGGGAACCGGCATTGTTGTAAACGGAATAGGTGCCGAGCTTAAATGGGATTTCGGTTTTAGAAATGGTGAATTTTACAAAAACGGAACTACGCAGATTGGATTTCCTGATATTCAATATAGAAGCTTACCAACCGTTACCGATACAACTTATGAAATCGCAATTGGAAGAAATGTGCTGCCAAATGGGACCGATCTGCTTTTCACTTCTTCAACTATTAAAATATTTTTTAAAGATAATGATTCAAACGGCGATTGGATGCCGAACAGTGGAAATATTTTTGATTACACTTTCGATGAAACACCAACGCCGCCTGTTAACTTAATTGAAATTAACAAGGAAAATCCTTCCTTGATGAGAGTGATGAATTACAATGTTTTGAACGATGGCTTGCTGGACCTTAGCAGAGAAGAAAACTTTACGCGAATACTTCAGGCAATTCGACCCGATATTATAGGTTTTAATGAATTATGGAACTCGACGGCTTCTCAGGTTCAAACATTGTTGGATGATATTTTACCATTACAAAACGGTGAGAGCTGGACCACTGTTAAATTAGACGGCGGAAATGTTACCGCATCAATTTATCCTATTATTCAGAGCTGGTTGGTATTTCCAGGTCAGCGAATCACAGCATCCTTAATTGATCTACCTGCAGAATTCGATAAGGATGTTATGGTCATAAATGCTCATTATAGATGCTGCGGTGCTAATGTAATCAGACAAGAGGAAGCTGATGCAACAATTGCTTTTATTTTGGATGCAAAAACTCCCGGCGGTTCAATTGATTTACTGCAAGACACACCTTTTATTATTTTAGGCGATCTCAATCTTGTGGGCGATAGACAACAGTTAACTACATTAGTAACAGGAGAGATAATTAACACTCAGCTTTTTGGTAACGGAGGTCCGCCGGATTGGGATGAGACTGATCTTGAAGATTTGATAGCTCAGCAGACAGACAAACGCACTGCTTATACATGGCGTAATGATAATTCATCTTTCCCACCTGGAAGATTGGATTTTCAAATCTATTCAAATAGTGTAATGAGTATTGAAAAATCATTTGTTATCCAAACAGAAATAATGAGTATGGACAGGCTTACTCAATACGGTTTGCTGCAGTTTGACACACGGAATGCATCCGATCATTTCCCGAAAGTTACTGATTACAGTTTTACTATAACCTCAAATGCATCGGAAGATTTTCAGCCAATGGATTTTAAGTTAGAACAGAATTTTCCAAATCCGTTTAATCCAAGTACAAGTATTCAGTATGCAATGAGCAGTGGACAATTTGTGATACTGAAGGTTTATGATGTTTTGGGAACTGAAGTTAAGACACTTGTAAACGAAGAGTTACCCGCAGGAATTTATGAAGTTATCTTTGATGCAGCCAATCTACCAAGCGGTATTTATTTTTACAGATTGCAAGCCGGAATCTTTACTGAAACAAAGAAGATGTTGATTCTGAAGTAAAATTAAAACTCGCCCAACCGAATCGTTTGTGTCCTTTTAGAACGTGGAAAACGGCTTTTAATTCCACCGCTTGTAACAATTGCTGTTCCTAAAACGTAATCACTATACTTAATAACATACTGACCTTTATCAATATCATCATTCGGTATTAATCCTCCTGAGAGATAAAGTCTTAATTCGTCTTTATCCTTAACCTGGTAAATATTTTTGGTAATATGTTTATCAAGTATTTGTGCTGCATTTGTGTGAAGTACAATATCATCTCTTTTATCAATTGTGCCAAACTTGGTGCCGATGCGATGAAACAAACCAAGATTAACATCATTCCAGTTTTTATTTAAAAAGAAAATATCCTTTCGCTTTAAAATGTAGTTGTATTGCAGAAAAATTTCCTCATCAATTCCGAATGTTTCGGAAATGTAAGAAAGATACCTCTTAATTTTTTTATTATTCGGTTTTAAAAACTCTGATGTATAACTTTTTTTCCACTTTGTTTTTTTAAGAGGATCTGTTTCTTCTGTTTTTCTTAACTTTATCATGAAAAAACCATCGGAATCTGCTTCCCACGGAAGGATTCGGATTGCTCTTTTAAGATCGGGATGAAGCTGTTTCCCATTATAAATTGTAAACCCGTTTCTATACTTAACAGGAAGATCAATCTTAATTACTTCAACAGGATACTTCTTTAACAGCTTTTCAATTACAAGTTCATTTTCTTCAGGAGTGAGAGTACAGGTTGAATAAACAACCTCGCCGCCTGCTTTAAGCATTTTAATTGCGGCGACTAATAATCTAACCTGTAAATCGTGTAACTTGTTAACGCGGTCTAAAGACCACCATTGGTTCACCTCTATTTTTTTCTGCATAATGCCGAGACCGCTGCATGGCGCATCAACTAAAATTTTATCAAAATAGTTTAGATAATATTTTGTTAGCAGCTCTCCCTTTGAATGAATAACACCGGTGTTTATAATATTTAATCTATCAAGATTATAGATGAGCGCTTTTATTCTATCGAGTTTTACTTCATTCACAATCAATGTTCCCTTGTTATTCATCAACTCAGCAATTTGTGTTGTTTTAGAACCAGGTGCTGAACATAGATCCAGAACTTTATCATTTTCAGAAGGGTTAAGTACATAAGGAGGAAGCATAGAAGAAAAACCCTGAATGTAATAATAACCTAATACTATTTCTAATGTTTTACCGAGATCTTCTTCACGCTCATGGAATTTTAAAGTGTTGGGCAAAACATCAAAAATTTCCGGTTTGATGTTGTAGCGTTTATTTAATCTTTTAACAAGCTCATCCCGTTCAATTTTAAGATCATTTACACGAACATAAACGGAAGGATATTCTTCAATGTAGTTTAAATATTTTTCGGCAGATTCTTTACCATAAATTTCAGTGAGATAATCATAAACCTTATCGGATATTCTTTGCTTACTTTTACTCAATGGCGAACCAAATTTAATTTTAAAAATATCTCATTTGTTACAGAATGAAGATTTCTTGATTCCGGCAATTTCTTTTTTAGCTCTTCTTCAATATCAAGCAATATCCAATCCAGGTGTTTTTCATAATTCTCAACTGCGGTTTTAATTTCATATTCATTTTTGGGGACGATGATATTACCGCTTCGATTTAAATTTGCATAAACAATGTACTTTGCTTTATGAATGCTTTCTGCCTGTAAAACGGGTGTACCTTCGGTTGTGAGAATTTCAACAGCGCCAAAAAATTCGGATCCCAACACAAGAGTGTTAGGCGGCATCTCCAGCTTTTCTGTATCACTTAGGTTGGTAAAATCATCCGGAAAGATTTTGTTGCTTGTTTCAGAGTGCTTGTTTATGTACTGGGAGATGAATTCCTTTTCCGTCACTTTCCTGTTCCAAATTCTTAAAATAATCTGAAATTATGTTTTGCATATCTTCGATATCCTGATATCTTTTTACTTTAAGCAGTTCGGAATTACATCCGGTAATCATAGCCGATATATTTTCAACATCTGCTGATACGAGTGCCAAAACAGGAATCTCCTTTTGAAATATTGCATAAGCGATTTCGAAACCTACTCCCAAACTCGGACCTGATATTTCAGCAATCATCAGTGCGCTGCCTTCAATCCATTTTATATCTCTCGTGTAAATCTGGTTATCGCTAAGCGGGATAGAAGCGTTGAACTTACCGTTTAACTCGGCTAATGCTGTGTGATTCATAGATTGGATAAACCGAATCATTTCTAAATAATTATTTTGGTAAGTGGTATCGCCTTTTATGGCTCCCGCACAATAAACTATCATACTTTAACTATTCAATATGGTTTGATAATGTTTTTCATAAATAGGTATAATTTTCGATTTATCGAATTTATTAACTGCTCTGTCTCTGGCATTTTTAGAAAAAAGTTTGTACTTCTTATCATTATTTAGTAAGTCAACAACATACTTAGCCATCCTGTCAACATCACCAATTTCTGCAATAAAACCAGTTTCATTATGGCTTATTAATTCCGGCAGCCCTCCCACGCTTGAGCTAATAACAGGCAACCCGCAAGCCATAGCTTCCAATGCAGCTAATCCAAAACTTTCTGATTGTGAAGGGATTAAAAACAGGTCGGCTGAGTTTAAAATTTCTACGAGCCCTTCCTGTTTGCCGAGGAATTTCACTTGATCACACAAATCCAATTGTCTGCAAAGCCGTTCGCATTCCGAACGATCAGGCCCATCGCCAACTAGAATAAGTTTGGTAGGGATATATTCAATAACTTTTTTAAGAATTTTTATTGTATCGGGCACGCGTTTTACAGGTCTGAAGTTAGATGTATGTACAAGAACCTTTTCCCCGTTCGGTGCAATGTTTTCTCTGAAAGTAGTTTTTCCGTCGGGTTTATAAAGGTCGCTATCAATAAAATTTGGTATTACGTCAATTGGTATTTCGCAGGAATAGTTGGTTATAGTTTTTTCTTTTAAAAATCGGGAAACTGTTGTAACACCGTCACTTTGTTCTATGCTGAACTTCACAAGCGGAAGGAAAGATGGTTCTAATCCAACCAAAGTAATATCGGTACCGTGCAAAGTAGTTATTATTTTCAAATCCTTTTTGCTTTTAATCATCTGCTTTGCAAGAAAAGCGCTAGTTGCATGAGGAATAGCATAATGAACATGAAGCAAATCTAAATCTTCAAAGTCGGCAACTTCAACCATCTTACTGGCAAGTGCTAAACTGTAAAGAGGAAATTCAAACAACGGGTAGCTGCTCATTTCAACTTCGTGAAAAACGATATTCTCAATGTAACTGCTTAATCTGAATGGTAGAGCGTAACTTATAAAATGAACCTCGTGACCCCTAAGTGCAAGTTCTTTTCCTAATTCGGTGGCAATCACACCGCTTCCGCCGTATGTTGGATAGCAGGTTATTCCTATTTTCATACTAACTATAAATTAAACTTTCGGATTAAAAATGGAAATCAAATATAAACGAATTCTAACCAACTTAGAAACCAATTATCACATTCATCGTGTTCTTAAACACAGAATGCAAAACAATTTTTGTAAATCGAAAAAAGCAATTTATACAAACTTACAAATTTTAGGATTTTAGAGACCCTATAATCCCGACTTATTTAATTAATATAAACGTAAAGATAAAATGGGAATAGCACACAAAACTACATCACTGTTTATTAAATTAAACGAGCGAATTTTAAACAATATTTATGAAACTATTAATAATAGGACAATCGGTAGTTGACAGGATCAGCTATAAAGGAAATGATGAGTTAAAACCCGGCGGAATTTTTTATTCAGCAATTGCTCTAAGGTATTTGACAGAGCCAGATGATGAAATATTTCTTTGTACTTCCATGTGCAAAAAAAATGAGTATCTGTTTAAGGATATTTATGAAATGGTTAATACACAGTATGTTCAATATGTTGATCATATCCCAACGGTAAAACTCACCGTTTATGACAACAAAGAAAGAGATGAAACATACAGCAACATCACACAGAATCTTATTCTTCCAATGAACGAGCTTAACAAATTCGACGGCATCTTTATTAATATGGTTACAGGTTTTGATATTAATCTAAAACAGATGGAAGAGGTTAGAAAAGAATTTAACGGTTTAATTTATTTCGATGTTCACACTTTTTCGCGCGGAGTAAGCAATGATATGAGAAGAAACTTCCGCCGCATTTCTGGTTTTGATAAATGGGCAAAGAACATTGATATACTTCAGGTAAATGAAGAGGAAATTCAAACAATATCTGATGAAAAAAATGAAATTGATATTGTACGGGAGATGTTTTCGTATGGAATAAAAATTTTAATTGTTACAAAAGATGAACATGGTGCAAGGGCTTATTTTATTGAGGAGAGAGAGATCAAATCTGTTTTCATCTCTGCTATCAAAGTTAAAGTGCTTAATAAAGTGGGCTGCGGCGATGTTTTTGGGGCGGTTATCTTTTATAATTATATTAGAAAAGTAGATATAATTGATTCCTTAATGGCTGCCAACTTAGCAGCCGGGGTTTCCACAACATACTCATTAATAACAGAATTTAAAGATTTTAAAAAAGATGTACTTCAGAGACTTAATTAAGAATAGGATATTGATAACAGGTACTAACGGAATGCTTGGTCAACGAGTTGTGGATTTTTATACTCACCCCGGGAATCTCGAACTGCTATCAATTTCAGTTGAAGAAAAATCGGTTATTGATTCCGTGAACTATCTTCAATGTGATATTACCGACCGTGAAAAAATAAAAAAAGCTGTCTATGATTTTTGTCCGGATTTTATTGTTAATACAGCCGCATACACAAACGTAGATAAAAGCGAAACCGAACGTGAAGCCGCCTGGAAAGTAAATGTTAAAGCGGTTGAGTATCTCGCAGAAGCCGCCCGTGCAATCGATGCACACTTAATTCATATCTCTTCCGATTATATTTTTGATGGTAATAACGGACCTTATTCAGAAAATGCAACCCCTAATCCGCTCGGATATTACGGAAGAACAAAACTCGCTAGTGAAAATGCGTTAAGAATTAGCGGTTGTGGTTATACAATATTAAGAACGAATGTTCTTTACGGAACAGCTCCTGAGGGTCGACCCGATTTTGTTAAATGGGTAGTAAAATCTTTGTTTGATGGAAATGAAATTAGAATTGTAACCGATCAGATTAACAACCCAACTTTTATCGATGACCTTGTTCAGGCAATAAGTAAAATCAACGAGTTTAATAAAACAGGTATTTATAATATTGGCGGAAGGGAGTTCCTTTCAAGATTTGATTTCACTTTAAAGATTGCGGATTATTTTGAACTCGATAATACTTTAATCAAACCGATTACAACTAATGAATTGAATCAGCTTGCCCGACGACCGCTGAAATCAGGACTTATTACTTTGAAAGCTGAAACGGAACTTGGTTATAAACCCCACACAATAAAGGAAGCACTTGCCGAAATGAAAAGGGAGCTGGTTCTATGATTGAAATTCAAATGGATCATAAATTATGATTGAAAAATACCAAGGGTTTATTTTTGATCTCGATGGAACGATTTACCGCGGGAGTCATTTAATACCGAATGCGGAAAAAACTGTAAATTATATTAAAACATCCGGCAAGGAAGTAATATTTATCTCCAACAAAACCACCGGAAGTGTTAACGATTATTATAAATTTCTAATTACACATGGATTGAAAATTGAAGAAGATGAAATTGTAAATTCAACTATCGTGCTTAAAAAATATTTATCCAATACATTTGCCAAAGCGAATTTTTTTGCGATAGGAGAAGATATTTTTATTAAGGAGATTGAAGCATCGGGATTAGTTTATTCAGAATCGCCCAATGAGATTGATATACTTATCGTTACCCTGGATAGAACACTTACTTATGAAAAGCTTGAAATTGCAGCCCGCGCACTTGAAAATGGTGCACGCTTTTTCGCTGCAAATATTGATGATACCTGCCCTGTGGATGATGGCGAAGTGTTAGATGCCGGTTCTACAATTTCTGCGTTGGAAAAAAGAACACACAAAAAACTCGAGCAACATTTCGGCAAACCATCTGTGTTTATGTTTGAGGAAATTAAGAAGCGATTAAAAGTTGATCTTAAAAAAGTTTTGTTGATTGGAGACCGGCTTGAAACGGATATTGCGTTAGGAAATAATTTCGGAATAGATTCCGCATTAGTTTCCACAGGTGTAAAGTATTATCCGAATGGGGCGGATGGTATAAAGCCAACATATCACTTGAATTCAGTAGCTGATTTGTTAAATAGTAAATCGTGATCTCTTCTATCCGAATTTTTCAAATCAAATTATTTCTTATTATTACACACAACCTTTTTTATCTAATTCAGGTCTAAGCAAATAACATTTAGGAAACTTAATGGCATTAAGCGACAACGAATTACTAATACAAGCTAAAAGTGGAAATGATACGGCATTTGAGAAATTGATTTATCGTTATGATAGATCAGTGCTGGCAATTGCCCTCAAATACGTGTATGATACTGATGAAGCTAAAGATATTTACCAGGAAGTTTTTATACGTGTTTACAGGGGACTGAAAAATTTTGAGATGAAAAGTGAGTTCTCAACGTGGTTATTCCGGATTGCAACCAACGTTTGCTTAACGCATAAAAGCAGAAGCAAAAAACATTTGCATGAGTCTATCGATGAACAGATTGCAACTGAAGACGATGAAGTTCAAAAATATGAGCTGGCTGATGATGAAATGGATCCGGGAGAAATGATGATAAATCTTGATCTTGGTGATATTATCCGTGATGCGGTCGATTCACTTTCATCAAAACAAAGAATTACTTTTATTCTTAAACATTATGAAGGATATAAAATTAGGGAAATAGCTAATATGTTAAATTGTAAAGAAGGAACAGTGAAAAAATATTTATTCGATGCAATTAGAAATTTACGAAAGAAACTTAAACCTATTCATCAAACAGCTTAATTGGTTTTAGGAGATTATTATGAATCACAATGAAATAAAAAAATGGATCCGGCTTTCCCTTTATGGCGAGCTTACTAATGAAGAACAATCTGTGCTGGAGTTGCACTTGAAAGACTGTGATGAATGCAGAAATGAACTAGAACAACAGAGAAATCTGCTGTCCTTAATATCAAATAAAAAACTTGAAGTTGATGATAAACTGCTGATGGAAGCACGTGTACAACTAAGAGGAGCCATCCGGAATGAAAGACAACGCAAAGGTTATTTAGATAATATGGTTCAATACTTAAATGAATTTATAACAATCCCTTTTCGGGCAGTACTATCAGGAGCAGCATTGCTTGCAATTGGTTTTTTTGTCGGTTACTTATTCTATGGCTCTTCAACAATTGATCCCAACAAATTACCGGATAAAATAAATCACCAGTTCACTGTTTTTCAAGATGATGTTACTATTAGTAATATCAGCTTTATTGATTCAGATCTATCAGATGGGGAAGTTGAATTCACATTTGTAGCAATGAAACCTGTCTATCTTAAAGGTCGGGTTGATGACCCCCAAATCCAAAGCATTCTTACTTACTCAATGCTCAATGAGCAAAATCCTGGTTCCAGGTTTAATTCGATTAATGCAATGTATTCGGAAAAATCAATAAAGTTTGATGTGGATGTAAAGAACGCCTTAATTACGGTTGTTATGACTGATGAAAATCCTGGTGTTAGAAGAGAAGCATTAAAGCTGATGAAGAAGCTTCCTTATGATGAGGATGTTAAACAAGCATTTATTTATGTGCTTACAACCGATACAAGTTCAGGATTAAGGATAGAGGCCATAAATGCTCTCGTCGATGCGGGCAAAAAAGGTTTCACATTTAATAAAAATGAAATCGATCTATTTAAACAAAAACTACAGACGGATGATAATTCATACATCCGTTATAGGACAAAAACAATATTACAAGAGTACAACTAAAATGAAAGCAATGAAATCCAAACATCTTACAGCAATTGCAATTACTTTATTACTGTCTGCTATAATCAGTATTACAGCTGCGCAGGATCAAAAAAAATCCTTTACAGTTAAATCAGGGGATATGCTCGAGGTTTCTACCAGGATGGGAAATATTACAATTGATACCTGGGATAAAAACGAAGTAAATGTAGTTGTAAAAAATGTTATTGATAGTGAAATCGCTTTACTTACTATGGTTCAGAACGGAAATAAAGTTGAAGTTATTTTCGAAGGAGAAGATTCATACCATATTGAATTTGATATTTCTATTCCTTCCAAATTTGACCTGGAACTTTCAACCGGTGGAGGTAACATAACATTAAAAAATGATCTGGATGGAAAGATTGATGCATCAACAGCTGGCGGAAATATATCAATGAAGAACATAAAAGGCGAAGCTGATATTTCCACAGCCGGAGGAAATATTAAGGTGGGAGATATAAATAGCAAGGCAGATATTTCCACAGCCGGAGGCAATATTAAGGTAGGAGATATAAATAGTGATGCTGATATATCTACTGCAGGCGGAGATATGAAAATTGGGAATATCAATGGTATGGCTGATATCAGCACAGCCGGAGGGAATATAAAAATTGGATATATAAAAGGTGGTGCTGATGTATCCAGTGCTGGAGGGAATATTTCTGTGGATAACATCGGTGGTAATGCAGATATCTCTACAGGAGGGGGAAACGTGAAAGTTGGAAGTGTTAGTGGAAGTGCAGAGCTAAATACGGGTGGTGGTAATATTAGTCTGGAAGCTGCAACAGGAAAAGTTGAAGTGAACACCGGGGCAGGAAATATTAATCTTGAAAATATTAAAGGGGGTATTGAAGCCAATACTGGTGCAGGCAACATATATGCCAAATTAATTCCCGATGGCGAAAGTGTAAGTGAGTTAAATACAGGTGTGGGTAATATTACATTATATGTTCCGGCTTCTGCAAAAGTTACAATTGTTGCTACTGCTCACGTGCAAATGTGGGATGATGAATCAGAATTGCAAAATATTAAATCAGAATTTGCTCCAACGACTGTAAATCGATATAGAAATAAAAAACAGATTGAAGTTACTTTTGAATTGAACGGTGGCGGCAGTAAAATTGAACTGAATGTTGCACTGGGTGAGATAGAAATTAAAAAATTGCGGTAAGAAGTTTTTTATCACTTTATTAAACCGTTCGTATAAATATAGTTAAATCGTTTCGAATATTTTTTTAATTTTCTTTAGTAAAATTTATAGGGTTGCATGTAACTTGAGTGCAACCCTTTGTTAATTTAAATTGAACTTATGTGATGCTATCAAGACTTAATATTTTATGCAATGAATAAATTGATAATAAAACGAGTCCCGATGTATCGGGACGAGTTTCCCGACCCATCGGGACAAAAATGAGCAATGATAAGTGGGATAAAAAAAACAAACGAAGGATTGGGTTTTAACCCCAACTTGTTTTAGTTTTTATTTCAATCCTTCAAGTTATGGCTAAAGCCGTATTTCTGTTGTGTTCGCAAGTCCCCCCGACTCAAAAGTCGGGGCAATTAAGTTGTCTCATATACCGTATATCAGGACAAAAAATTAAAATTATAAACAGATGAAAGCGATATTATTTCCAATCCTTCTTCTTGTTAGTTCTGAGTTTCTTTTCGGAACAGATCCCGATTCACTTATAATAAAAAATGATGATGTTAAAATTTATGCGAAAAGATTAACATCACCTATTCATATCGATGGCAAACTAATTGAACCTTTCTGGCAGCAAATAGAAGGGTTTGAAGACTTCATTCAGAGGGAACCAATTGAGGGTGCACTGCCTTCGGAAAGAACTGTTGTAAAAATTGCTTATGATGATAACGCGCTCTACATCGCCGCACGAATGTTTGACTCATCACCCGATTCAATTATCGCACGTTTATCTAGAAGAGATAATTTAGAAAACTCGGATTTTTTTGCAGTTGGTCTTGATCCCTATCATGATAAAAGAAGTGGTTATTTCTTTGTTATAAATGCTGCGGGTGTTTTGATTGATGGAGTTCTGTTTAACGATACGTATGATGATGATTCATGGGATGCTGTATGGGAAGGGGAAGCAGCAATTGATGGCTTAGGTTGGACTGTTGAAATGCGTATTCCTTTCTCACAATTAAAATTTCATAAATCTAACCCTAATGTTTGGGGAATAAATTATAGAAGGACCATTGCCAGAAAAAACGAAGATGATTTTCTCGTTTTTGTCCCTAAAACGGAGAATGGATTCGTTTCACACTTTGCTGAATTACATGGAATGAATGATTTAATTCCGCCAAATCAAATTGAGATATTCCCATATATAACAGGGAAAGCGGAATACACACAAGCGGAAAATGGAAATCCATTTAATGATGGCTCCAATTATGTGCCCGGTGCTGGTTTAGATCTTAAAATGAGTGTTGGAACGGGCTTAACTCTTAACGGAACAATTAACCCTGATTTTGGGCAGGTTGAAATCGATCCGGCAATAATTAATTTATCAGATGTAGAAACTTTTTTCCCGGAAAGACGACCGTTTTTTATAGAAGGTTCTTCAATATTTGATTTTGGCAGAGGCGGGGCACAAAACTACTGGGGTTTCAATTGGGGAAGCCCTGATTTTTTTTATAGCCGAAGAATTGGAAGAGATCCTCAGGGAAGTGTACCGGATGCAGACTACATTGATTACCCAACGGGCACTCATATTCTTGGAGCAGCGAAATTAACAGGTAAACTCGGCACTAGTTGGAACTTCGGAACAATTCAATCATTAACAAAACGCGAATATGCAAGGTTGTATACAGATGGTATTGAATCCCGGGCTGAAGTTGAACCACTAACATATTACGGTGTTATAAGGGCGCAGAAGGAATTTAATGAAGGAAGTCAGGGACTTGGTGTGTTATCAACTTTGGCATTAAGAGATTTTAAAGAACAACGTTTAGAGGATGAATTTAACAAGAGTTCCCTTTCCGTTGGATTAGATGGCTGGACTTTCCTCGATTCTTCGAGGACTTGGGTACTTGCCGGTTGGACGGGGTTGAGCAATGTTAAAGGTAATTCACAGCAGATTTTGGATATTCAGGAGAGCTCCCGACATTATTTTCAAAGACCGGATGCAAATCAGGTTTCAGTAGATAGTAGTGCAGAATCTTTAATAGGATTTGCCGGCAGAGTAGTACTAAATAAAGAGAAAGGAAATTTATTCGTTAACAGTGCTTTTGGATTTATTACACCATCATTCGAAGTAAATGACCTTGGATTTTTATTTCGCACTGATGTGATAAATATGCATATAGGGGCTGGCTATGATTGGACGATTCCAACGGACTATTATCGTTCCCTAACATTAATGCTTGCTGCGTTCCAAAACTATGATTTCGGCGGCAATCTTATAGGTCGTGGTTTATTTCATTTCGGAGACTTCCAGTTTCTTAACTACTATAATTTATACTGGAACATCGGGATAAACCCTGAGGTGATGAATAATACACGAACAAGAGGCGGACCAATAACGCTTAATCCGCCCAATTTTTTTGGAAGGATTTCTTTAAGTACAGATAATAGAGAAGATTGGATTTTAAGCTTTTTTACAAACACATTTCAAAATGGATTTTCTAAATTCTGGAATTTTGGTTTCGGAATTGAGTTTAGACCGGCACCTAATATATCAATCAGTTTTAATCCGGATTTTGAAAACAACCTTGATTTCTCCCAGTACATCGGTACTTATGATGACGCTATGGCAACAGAAACTTTTGGGAAACGATATGTATTCGGTGAACTCGAACAGAAAACTTATTCGGGAAGTATAAGATTAAACTGGACTTTTAGCCCCAATTTAAGCTTGGAGCTTTATGTTCAGCCGCTAATATCCTCTGGTAAATATGTAAAGTATAAAGAACTTAGGGCAGCAGGTACTTATGATTGGATAAACTATGGTGAAGAAGGATCAACTTTTGATGATGAAAATTTTATAGCCGATCCTGATGGCGATGGTCCTGCACCTGAAATTGATATAGGTAACAATGATTTCAATTTTGTATCGCTGCGAGGCAATGCGGTTTTAAGATGGGAATATTTACCCGGCTCAGTTATCTTTTTTGTATGGACTCAAACGAGGACACGTAATGAAGACGATGGCGATATTGATTTCGGAACATCATTCAATAATTTAACGGACCTTACACCCGATAATATATTTGTGGTTAAATTTACTTATTGGTTTAATATTTAGTTGTTTTACTGCTAATCCCTCCAAATTAATCTTTTAAAAGATTTTAAACTTGTTTACTTTTGTATCGCTTATTTTTAATGATATCTTATGCCCCGGTAGCTCAGCAGGATAGAGCGTCGGTTTCCTAAACCGTAGGTCGGAGGTTCGAATCCTCTCCGGGGTACAAATTGGAATATGTGGAATTATTATTCTTGTAAGTTGTTCTATTATAAGGTGTTAGATGAGGTTCTAACCTTGATATTTTGCTCTTAACCCCATTTAACTCAGAAGCTATATCCTGAATGTAAATTATTGGTTTTTAGATCTGAATTGAAAACTTTTTGTCATTTAATAACAATTTCGAACCTAAGAGATTTAGAAGTTCTCTTTTCTGATTTAGAATTCCATCCTCAAAAATTTCTAAAGCTCTGCTTCCAAAATTGAATGACTATTCTGTTTTTTGAATCCGGTTATAAACAATTGAATCTACTGCATGCATCAATATTTTTCTAGCCAACCTTTCCTTTAACATTTCATTATAAGATACTCTATCGCTTTCAGAACCGCTCCCGATATATTAATATTCTTTAAATATTATTATTCCACGAGCCTCACAATACTTTCGTAGTTCCATTAATTACATTTGATGGTCTTGGTTTTTGTGGACACCCTAAAATATAAGGAAACTTTCTCGTTCATAATCAATTTAGACCGAACCTTCCTTGTTCTGCAAATATATTAGTTTTATTTTGCTGTGAAATGAATAGAATTTTCCTAAAGAAATTATCCATTATTATCTTTAATTTGTAAATTAATACTCGGATTCTTACCAGTACTATCTATGTACTGTAAATTTTCTCCTTCCAAAAAATCTTTAAATAATAATAGTAATTTTCTAAATTCTTCTTGTTTAAATATCCATAAATGTATATATTTATATATAAAATATAGTATTTTATATATATAATATAACCAATTTTATATTAAATGTTAAAAAAATATATAATTAAAGATATTAGTCCAAAAACTAAAAAAGAAATTGGGAACAGATTAAAAACCTTTGCACAGGTTAAATTTGGAGGTGTGACAGGACTGGCAAAGGTTATTGGAGTTCCTCAAAGTCAATTATCTAAGTATACGACTGGTAACACTGTCCCAAGTGGTTACATACTTTTCAGTTTAGCCCAGGTAGGATTAAGTTTGGATTATCTATTTTTAGGTGATAAAAAAACAGGTAACGAATCATTCACCAAAATGTTGAACATATATGGTATTAGTGACCCAAAACAATTAGAAGATGTGCTAAAATTAATTAAGAACTTAAAGAGTAGAATTGATAATTATCATTAACAATTTGAAAATATTTCCTAATTACAATTGTTGTATAATAGTTTAATATAAAATTATTTATGCAATTTTGCATTATATATTATAGTTTATTTTTTCAACATATTATTTAGAGATAGTAACTCTCTTATGATAAAAACTTATTAAGATTTTTTAATTGTAAAATGAAGGATTCCTTTACAACGACTCACAAAGTTCTCTATAATGATTCAAGAGATATGAGTGGAATTGAACCCAATACAGTGAACTTAATTATAACATCTCCTCCTTATCCTATGATTAAAATGTGGGATGATGTTTTTAACTCAATGAATATTGATATTGGTAATGAGCTAAATATTGGTAAGGGAGAAAGAGCTTTTGAATTGATGCATCAAGAATTAGACAGAGTATGGGACGAATGTTTTAGAGTTTTGAAAAATGGTGGTATTATGTGTATAAATGTTGGTGATGCAACAAGAACAATAAAAAACAATTTTCAGTTATACTCAAACCATTCAAGAATTCTAAGTTATTGTTTGAAAAAAGGTTTTCATAACCTTCCAAATATAATTTGGAGAAAAACAACAAATGCACCTAACAAATATATGGGCTCAGGTATGCTTCCTGTTGGAGCATATGTAACATTGGAACATGAGTATATTTTAATATTTAGAAAGGGATTAAAAAGAGAATTTAAATCTCAATTAGAAAAAAGTCAAAGAAGAAAGAGCGCTTTCTTTTGGGAAGAGAGAAATCAATGGTTTTCAGATATTTGGTTTAATATGACAGGGGCAAATCAGAATTTAAATAATAAAGAATTAAGAGAAAGAAGTGGAGCATTTCCATTTGAATTAGCACATCGTCTAATTAATATGTTTTCTGTTTACGGCGACTCAGTATTAGACCCCTTTTTAGGCACAGGGACTACTACCATTGCTTCTATTGTTAATGGAAGAAACAGTTATGGTTTTGAAATAGACCACAATTTTCAAACTGTGATTGAATCTTGGATTATTCATTCTATTAATTTATCAAAAGCAGTACTTAAAAATAGAATAACTCAACATCTAAATTTTATTAACGAAAGGGAAAAAGAAAAAGAAGTCAAATATTATAATTCAAATTATAGCTTTAAATGTGTCAGTAATCAGGAGAAGGATTTAGTTTTTCATCAATTGTTGAAGATTACTGAATTGGATGATAATTCTTTCTCGGCAGTTCTTAAAGAATTATTAGCGGAACAGATGGAAGAAATGCTACATCAAAAAATCAAACATAATATCAAGAATACCCAACAAAAATTAAAGAATAATAGGAATCAACTAAATCTAATTTAACTAAAATCACAATTTAAATTATTTAAATTATTAATCTAACAACCCTCTAATATTTTTTATCTGATTATTGTCTATTATATTTCCTCTCATATCAGCAGTAATATAGTACACAGGGCTTTTAAACACTTTTTTATATCCATCATGTTTTATCTGATTTGCAGATTGTGCAATTTTAAGATATGGAAAATTGTAAAAATAACTTCTTGGTTTAATTTGAATCGCACATACTAGTTCATCATCTTTTGACAATTCATAATCTATTCCATATTTATAATCTGCATCTCCGCCAGATTTTTTAAATGTTAAGTCGGGAAATAATTTTTTTAATTTTTCAATTGTGTTATGTTCTCTAACAATTACTCCATTCCAAGTTTCACAAATAACCCTAAATCTAACACATTCTGTTGCTTCTTCTTCAGTGAGATTCAATTTATTTAGATTTCGTTTCTTTAGCTCATCGAATAAAATTGCACCTTTCTTTTTAAAATCATCCTCTGTTCTTCCAAAATTGTGATTAATGTTTTTTAAAGAATAATTAATTTTATTAAATAGGATTGGGTTATTCTTCTTATATAACTCATCCGTGACGATGACTCTTTCTGAATCTTTAAGTTTTATTATTTCTTGATTTCTTTTGGCTCCCGAATTATAATAAAAAATTTCCCATTCCTCTTTATTATGAA
The DNA here is from genome assembly GCA_022564295.1 of Bacteroidota bacterium. Classification (GTDB taxonomy): domain Bacteria; phylum Bacteroidota; class Ignavibacteria; order Ignavibacteriales; family Ignavibacteriaceae; genus BMS3ABIN03. Next base: position 33,624 of record JADFLR010000014.1, read on the forward strand.
ATGGTGATGATACTATTAAAGTTGTTATATATCCAACACTCCAGGGGTCGTTTAATGTTAGTTCATTCCATAATCCATTTGTCGAGGCGAATTTTTTCGAATCAAGTGTATTTAAAAATTCAGACATATTTTTGCATAAATAAAATCAGTTAAAATTATTACATACTGTTCTTTCTTTTCATAGAAGACAATTTGGACTTTTATTTTTTCAGCAAGAAACACCTTTATTTCTATATATGCTGAAGGTTTGATTGAAATTGCAATCTCTCCAATATATCCATCAATTCCTCTCGGAAGTATAATTTTTAAAGGAAGCAGGTTAAGATACTTACACACAAAAGGGGGGACTTCGAATTAAATTACTATATCATTTAATTATCAATCTGCAAAGCGCAATTACGTATTAAATGAAAGATCATTTAACTATCAGCATTTTTTTTGTTTGGATAAAATTTCCTGCTTTCAATTGATAGAAATAAATTCCACTCGTGAGTGCAAGTCTGTGGCTTGCTCCCAAATCGAATTCAATATCATACACACCTGGCGATAACTCTTGATTTACGAGAGTTGCAATTTCATTCCCAAGAATGTCATATACCTTTAAACTTACAAATCCAAAATCTGATATCCGAAATTCGATAATTGTAGATGGGTTAAAAGGATTAGGATAGTTCTGTGAAAGTGAATAATTATATAGTTCATGTATTTCTTCCTCCACAGAAACCGGGTACGTTGTTCCTTCAACAAATACTTGCCGGGCAATAAGCAAAGTGTCTGTAACAGATCTGAAATTTATTTTATCGACAAAGCTTCCATTTTCAATCGGCTCAAATACTATTGTTGCTTCAACAGAATCGTGTGGAGCAATTATTATTGGAAGAGTTTCATCTACATAAAAAGAAGAATCCCTTTTAAATACTTCGTTAATAATTACTGGGTAGTTTTTTGCATTATACAGTTTTACATCAATGCTGAAAGAATTTCCAACAGTTATAACTCCAAAATCGAGGGAATCGTATTGTATTGAAAAAAGATTTGTTTTCCAGGGAAATTTATATGCACGGTATTGGTGAGCGTGGTTATCATACCTAACTTCATATTCAGTAGAGTCATCAGGGTTTATTTCAGAAACAAATGGATTTTGTATGTCATCCCAGCTAATTAAAATATTCCCGTTTGATAATTCCTGCAAACCGCCTCTCGTTGGAGAATAGATTGTGCCATTACGTGAATACCTTCTTATAAGTGTTGCTGTAAAATTCTGTTCATCAATATCATATTCAACATAACTCGAGTATTGAGGAATAAGAAAATGCCCATTATCAAATAACGCAAGATTGCCGTTTGAAAGCATCCTTGCATCGTGCTGTCTTCCAAAGCCGCGGTTATCATTAATAAACTGGAACTGATTTCTCTCTCCGCCAAGCCGCCATATTATTTCGCCGGTTTGCCTGTTTATTTTAGTAATCTCATTAAAGTTTCTTGTAGAGATAATTAAATTACCGTCAGGGTCTATCTCTAATGAATTACAATGCGTCCAGTCAATCGTGTGATTGGTTAGATCAACAGTTTCATCAACATCAAGAATATCGTAATGATCAAACGAATGCCATCTCCAGAGTTCATTGTCATCGGCATCCATATGGTGGATTGTATGGGCTATAAGAATTGCAGCAGTATCTCCTCCGTGAACATACTGACTCATATCAATTGTGATATGATCTCTTCCGAAAACGTAATATGATCCGTCTTCCATCACCTGCAAATCGTGAACATCCAATGCGAACCCCTGTGGAGTTAAGTACTGTTTATCTCTAATACCCGAGCTATCCATACCATAACTGTAAACTGAATAAATGTTATAAGTTAATTTGCCATTTGGTTGTAGTTTAAAATCAAAAACCTGCCCGGTAACCTTTTTATAGAACAAGGGAATTAACTCATTATCCAATATGATTAAATGACCTGACCCGGAACTGGAAGGTCCTAAAAAGAGGTGTTCGGGAGATGGATTATTATTAACAGTAACTGTAAGGCTTGGGTAAGTAAAAGTAAAACTTTCGTTTCCATCTTCTCGTACTGGTTGGGCGAAAACAGATTGAACAGATAAGCTAAAAAACATCAAAAATAGAAAAATCTTTTTCATTGTTATTATATCTTAAAAATTATTTTAAACATAGCAAATTATTAACCTTCGTTACGTTCACATATTATTTTAGAAGTATCATCTTCTTAACAGAATGGAAATAATCAGTTCCATCTGTTGGAATTGCTTCAATTGAATAAAAGTAAATTCCTGAAGCGATATTGCCGGCATTCCAACTAACTTCGTAACTACCAGTACTAAGATTTGCATTAATTAAATCAGCAATATTTTCTCCGATAGAATTATACACTTTTATACTTACTTTGCTTTGAGTTGGAATGGAATACCTGATAGTTGTGCCCGGATTAAATGGATTTGGATAATTTTGCTCCAATACATAATTGTAAATTATTTCATCTTTTTTCACATCAGAATATATTGTATCCGTCCTGCCGGCTAATATCATAACCTGTGCTATTCTGCTTGTCTCAGTATCCGATCTTATATGAAGAAAATCTTTAAAATAACCATCTTCGCTGGGAATAAATTTAATATTGAGAGTTACAGCACCAAACGCCGGAAGTGTAAATGGTACAGGATTTTCTACAACATAGTCTTCATTTACATTATAATACCCGGTAATATCAACAGGATCAGCTGAGTTATTAATTAGATCAACACTTATAGTGGCTGAGTCACCAACAGGAACGGATTCAAAAAATATGGAATCAGGTTTTGTTACAAATAGATTTGTTTTCCAGGGAAATTTGAAAGCACGGTAATTTATAAATGTATCAACTAAAAAAATTTCCAGGGCAACCGAACCTTCTTGTTGGATCTCGCTTATTGCTTCAGCTCCCTGGTTTATCCATCCTCCCCAATCAATTAATGTATTATTTCCGGAAAGCCTTTGAACATTTCCCTGTGCTGATTTATATATTGGAGGTTCATTAGTATGTAGCCATATTAATTCTGCAGTCTTGTTTGATTCATCTAATTTATACTCACGCGCTCTGGAAATTTTTGGGAAATGTAAATTACCATTATCATACAGAGTTACATTACCATTTGGCAATCGTCTTATGTCATGTTGATGAGAAAAAGTAATTGGATCATTGATAAATTGAAACTGATTGTTTTTTGATTTTAAGCCACCCCAGCGCCAGATGATTTCTCCGGTTTGTCGACTTATTTTTGTAATCTCGTCCATATGCCTGCTGGAAATAAGTAAATTTCCATCGAAATCTAATTCAATTGCATTTCCATGTACATAATCAATAGTATGCTGAGTTAAATCGATATCCTCTGTTGCATCGGTAATTTGATAGTGATCCCAGCTTCTCCATTGAAAGACAACATTTTTATTAAGGTCCAATTCCTGTAAAATTAATCCAATTACAATAGCAGATGAATCACCTCCTGCTACAATAGTATCCATTCTAACAGGTTGTGGATCATAAGCCATCAAAAAATAGTGTCCATTTGGTAGAATTTGAAATTCATGACTGTCAGTCAAATAGCCATTGCCAGTGGAAAAACTATCAACTACAGAGTAGGATGAATCCATAGTGTAGAAATAACGGGTAAATATATTACCATAGCTCAATAATCCATTTGGTTGAACTTTAAAATCAGTTTGAACATTAGGCATCTTATTATAATAAATTGGTATCGCATTATTATCAATTATAACCAGGTATCCAAAACGTGGATATAGCGTAAAGGGGGCAAAAAACAAATATCCATCAGTTGGATTATTATTTACGTTTACTGTGATAGTAGGAAAGTCTACAGGCAAACAATTATTTATAGAGTAATTACTTCTTAGAAAGTAAGTATCGAAATTAGTATTTGTTTTAGTATATGGAAAATCCAAAACATCACCTAAAGCTTTCTCACGTTCATCATTAGATAATGTTTGGCTTATATAAAAATCAAAAGTGATGGGGCTCAACATTTCCCTGCTAGCTGTGTAAATTCCACTGTAAAGTTTTACGTTAACTTTTTCTCCCGGAGTAAAGTGGATCAATGGAATAAAGATGAGCGTTCGTATATCATCTGAAAGAAAAAATTCTCCGGAGTGCAAACCACTTATCGAACCAACAACTTCAATTGATGCTTCTTTTATTGTTGTAGCATCTATAATATCCCCTTGCCTGATAATTATATTATTTTCGGGCATGATTAGCTTTGAGCCAGGAAGAGGTGAGATAAATTGATACTTTTCGATATTGTAATCTTGAGCTGGACTTAAGCCTGTAAATAATAAAATAAAGAGTAGTAAAAACATTGTTGTCCTCAAATTATAAAGATTAAATAATTTACAGTTTGTTCCTTAATAAAATTATCCATTCTTAATCTAATAAACCTACCCATTATTTTAGCAATATCATCTTCCTTGCAGACCTAAATATTTCTGTTCCATCGGAAGGTATCGCTACTATGGAATAAAAATAAATTCCTGATGCAAAATTCCCGGCGACCCAATTAATTTCATAACTACCAGCAGCTTGATTAACATCAACCAATTTTGCAATATTTTCTCCAATAGAATTATACACTTTTATACTTACTTTGCTTTGAGTTGGAATGGTATATCTGATAGTTGTACCCGGATTAAATGGATTAGGATAATTCTGCGAAAGATAGAAACAGTCTGGCTTCTTATCATCTTTTTCTGCGGAGGTAAGACTTGTTGCCCCCTCAACAAATACCTGCTGAGCCAAAAGCAGCGTATCATTCACATATCTAAAATTAATTTTATCCGTGAAATATTCATTTGAGTAAGGTTTAAACATGATTACAATTTCAACCGAATCCTGATGAGGTATGATAATCGGCAAACTTTCTTTAACAGAGAAAGAAGAATCCCGGTAGAATATTTCGTTAATTGTAACTTCTTCTTCCCGGTAATTATATAATGTTAAATTTGTGGTTGCTGAATCGCCGACATCTACTATACCAAAGTTCACAGAATCACGATTAACTGAGAAATAATTTGTTTTCCATGGAAAGCGATAAGTACGATACCGGTGACCCCCGGTTGGAAACCTAATTTCATACTCAACCGCATTATTAGAGTTTATTTCTGTAACTGCTGGGTCATCTCTTTCTCCCCAGCAAATCAAAAAGTTGCCATTTGATAGTTCCTGAACTCCTCCTCTAATACGAGAATAAAAAGTATCACTCTTTGAATATCTCCTAACAAGAGTAGCAGTAAAGTTCGTTTCATCAAGTTGATACTCGACCAGGCTCGAGTATTCAGGGATAGCACGAACACCGTTATCAAATAAAATAATGTTACCATTCAAAATTCTTCTTGCATCATGCTGCCTGGAAAAACCTCTGTTATCGTTTATAAACTGGAATTGATTTCTTTCACCTCCGAACCGCCAGATAATATCGCCGGTTTGTCTGTCAATCTTTGTTATTTCGTTAAAGTTTCTTGTTGATAGAATTATATTACTATCAGTATCAACTTCAATTGAATTGCAGTGTGTCCAGTCAATTTTATGCTGAGTTAAATCAACATACTCATCGGCATCAAGAATATCATAATGGTCAAAAGATCGCCACCTCCATATTTCGTTATCCGAAGAACTCATATGATGAATATTGTGCGTAATCAAGATTGCATTTGTATCACCACCTTCAACATACTGACTCATATCTACAATAATCGATTCTTTGCCCAGTACATAATACGACCCATCGGATAAAACCTTTAATTCATGGAAATCGAACAGAAAACCCGGTGGAGTATAAAACCGGTTACTGGGTGTACCGGAGCTATCCATACCGTAACTGGAGGTGGGAATGATAATATAGGTTAGCTCTCCATTTGGCTGCCACTTAAAATCAAATATGGTACCATAAATCCTTCTGTAAAACACAGGTATAGTTTGATTATCTACTATTAGAAGATGACCGAAACCTCCGGCTGTGAGACTTAAAAACAGATAATCATCGGATGGATTATTATTAATAACAACTTCAATTTCAGGGTAATCTAAAAGTGTAGATTGGTTAGGATATTGTGCAAGCGCTAGATCATTTAAATTAAATGATAAGACACTACCAAGGAAAAATATATAGAATGCTTTAGCTGATCTTGAAATATATAACATTGCTCGCTTCTTCACTTATCGATTTATATAATTATATCATCCGGTAATCGCCGGATGGTATAATTAAAAAGATTTATTTACTTTAACAATATCATTTTCCTTACCGAGCGAAATATATCTGAACCATCAACCGGTACTGCTTCTATCGAGTAGAAATATATACCTGAAGCAACATTACCTGCATTCCAGTCTACTTGATAGTTGCCCTCACTCTGCATTAAATCGACCAGCTCAACAACATTTTCCCCAAGCGAGTTAAAGATTTTTATGGTAACCTGGCTTTGTACCGGAATTGAATATATGATAGTTGTGCCCGGATTAAATGGATTAGGATAATTTTGAAAAAGGGAGAATGCATTAATTGGATTGTTATTATTATCTTCTGCTGTAACTCTATTAGTTGAACCGAATAAATCAACTTGCTGACCAAGCAGAAGAGTATCATTTACATATCTTATATTTAACTGATCTTCAAAATATCCTTCACTGTAAGGTTTGAATTTTACTTCTAATTCTACAGAATCGTTGCGTGTAATATTTATAGGCAGTTTGTTTAAAACTGTAAACGTTGAGTCTATAAAATAAAATTGATTTATGATTGCAGTATCATTCCCATTGTTTTTTACCCAAATGTTTTTGATTAAGGAATCGCCCACCGATACTGTCCCAAAGTTTAATGAATCGGTATTTACGGAAAAATAATTTGTTTTCCACGGAAAACGAAATGAACGGTAACGATGACCGCCGTTTGGAAAACTTATTTCATAAACTATCTCATTATCAGAATTGATTTCAGTAACTGCCGGCTCATCACTTTCTCCCCAGCTAATAAGATGATTGCCGTTTGGTAAACCCTGCACGCCACCTCTTATTCGAGACCAAACAGTTTCATCTCTTGAAAATCTTCTTACTAAGGTTGCAGTAAGTGAATCTTCATCAAGTGCATATTCTACCAGGCTGGAATATTGGGGTTCTAAACGTACTCCGTTATCGAAAAGAATTAAATTACCCGCAGCGTTTCTTTTTACATCATGCTGCCGCGCAAACCTTCTGGAATCATTAATAAATTGGAATTGGTTTCGTTCCCCGCCAAATCTCCAGATGATATTTCCAGTTTGCCTGTTTATTTTTGTTACCTCGTTAAAATTTCTTGTTGAAAGCAGAATGTTCCCATCATAATCTATTTTAATTGAATTACAATGGGACCAATCAATTACAGATTGAGTTAAAATTACGGCGCTATCTGCATCAAGTATATCGTAGTGATCGAAAGAGCGCCACCTCCATATTTCATTATTCTGTGCATCCATATGAAGAATATTTTGTGTAATCAAAGTTGCATTAGTTCGTCCGCCCGGAACAATGTGGCTTAAATCCACAACAACACGTTCATCACCGAGAACATAGTAAGTGCCGTCTTCCAGAACGGTAAGTTCATGAAAATTAAAATCGATAGAATCGGGTGTAATGAATTTGTTTACAAATGATCCTGAGCTATCAAGCCCAAAACTTGAATCGGGAAAGATGTTGTATGTTAATTCTCCGTTTTCCTGCCATAAAAAATTAAATATTACTCCCTCAACTTTTTTATAAAAAACAGGAGTTGCGTTATTATCAAGTATAAGTAAGTGCCCTGCACCCAAAGCTGTTAATCCCAGGAAAAGATAATCATCGGATGGATTGATATTTACGTCTACCACAATTTGGGGATAATCTGGCAGTATGTCCGAAAATGATTGAGCCCGAAATAAATTACCGGGGCACAATATCAAAAGGGAGCAAACTTGAAGCAGAAAAAATTTTATTAACAATCTTTGCATATTTTAATTCTAAATCTATTACAGCGACCAATAATTTATTTTAACAGAATCATTTTACTTACTGATTGGAATATTTCCTTTCCGTTAACAGGTATTGCTCTGATGGAATAGAAATAAATTCCTGAAGCGACATTACCAGCATCCCAACTAACTTCGTAACTACCTGCACTTTGATTAGAATTAATTAATTCTGCAATATTTTCACCAATAGAATTATAAATTATTAATTTCACCCTACTTTGGATCGGCATAGAATATCTTATAGTAGTTGATGGATTAAACGGGTTCGGATAATTTTGTTCTAATACAAATTCGTTAGTTATATATTCTGCGGTAACACTTAAAACTGTTGTATCAGTTTGTCCAACCAGGATCATCAATTGTGCAATTCTACTGGTGGTATCAGTATCAGACCTTATATGAAGTGTATCCTTATAACAGCCATTAGCAATTGGTTTGAATTTAATCTTAATGGACTCTGATCTATAAGGTGAAAGTATAAATGGAACTGTATGTTCTACGGTGTAAGATTCCTCTCTATTAAAGAAACCTGTGATGTTTATATCTCCTGATGAATTACTAATTAAGTTAAACACAATCGTAGTAGAATCTCCAACAGGGACAGATTCAAAGAATATTAAATCCGGATCGGTTACGAATAAATTTGTCTTCCAGGGAAACCTGAATGCTTTATAGTTAAGAACAGAATTGGATAGAGAAAGCTCAAAAGCTATTGTGCCATCAATCCGAACTTCACTCATGGCTCTAAGATCCGTTAAATTTCGGCCCCATCCAATTACAGTATTATTATTAGGTAATCTTTGAGTTCCTCCCATTCCTTGCGAAAATGTCTTTGGCACATTATAAAACTCCCATACTAATTCTGCCGTTTTATCAGTTTCATTCAACTTATATTCTAAACTTCTGGAGTATTGTGGCGTAAGGAGATTGCCATTATCAAATAGAGTTACATTACCGTTCGAAATCCTGCGAATATCATGTTGATGTGAAAATGTTCTAGGATCATTTATAAATTGGAATTCATTATTTTTGCTTTTGATACCTCCCCAACGCCAGATGATATTTCCGGTTTGTCTATCTATTTTTGTAATTTCATCTAAATGACGGGATGATAATAATAGATTCCCGTCGTTGTCGAGCTCAATTGCATTACAATGAAATGGATCTATTGAATGAGCAAGCAAATTTATACCTTCCGTTGCATCTGTTATCTGAAAGTGATCCTGAGTCCTCCACTTAAAGATTACATTTTTATCAGTATCTTGTTCTTGAATTATAAATTCCAGAACCTGCGCTGCTGAATCACCACCAGCTACAATTGTGTCCATTCTCACTGTTCGCCAATAAACTCCTAATAAAAGTGAGTGTCCATTAGGAAATAAATGGATATCGTGGAAATCTGTACCAAAATTTATGCAAGAAAAACTACCCACTACATTATAAGAAGAGTCCATTGCTAAAAATTTATTCGCGTCATTATTCCAGAATGTTAATAAACCATTATGCTGAACCTGAAAGGGACTTTTGCGTGATGATGTTTTTAAATAATAAATAGGTACTCCACTGTTATCTAAAATCATTAAGTATCCTACTGCAAAAACATTTTCATCCTTTGGATTTAGAAAAATATATCCCGGTGCGGGATTATCTGAAACATTAATGGTTATATGAGGGAAATCTTCAGGTAAGTCACTAATTTTAACAGGTTCTTCTGATTTTGATAAGTCGTTACTTATTTTATAATTTCCGGAGATACCAATATCATTAATTTCTTCTAATAGGAATTGAGAATCGTAATCAACTATTTTCTCAGAAACCTTAAATGAAAATTCAATAGGTAACAATTCATCCCCTTTTAATGTTTTAATTCCACCATTATATTCAACAATAACTTCTTCACCCAGGGTAAAGGGAACTGCCGGGTCAAAGATCAGGGTTTTCAAATCGGTGGAAAGAATAAGTTCACCGTTATGTTTAAAACTCCGTGAGCCAATCACTTCAATCTGATTAAATCTATCAAGGCTTGACTCATCGAGTATTTCACCCTGGCTTATTATTATATTGTCTTCCGGAAGTAATTGTATGGAACCAGGAATAGGAAATATATATTGATATTTCTCAAGATTAGAATTTTGAGGATTAGAAAAATTTGAAAAGAAAATAAAAATCATTGCCAACTTAGCAAGCAAGTGGCGAAAATCTTTAGAATTACTCAATACACTCTCCCAATATTTAAAATAAATCCAGCCGAATTAAGTATAATATTTTAATAATAGGTAATTCATTCTACATTATCAATGCTGATTCTTAAAAGCATTGCCTTCCCCTTGGCGGAATTAACGAAGCAGTATCATTTTCTTTGTTTCAATAAAACTTCCAACTTGCAGTCTGTAGAAATAGATACCACTTGATAATTCACTTCCATCAAATTCAACTTCATAGCTTCCGGCATTTTGGGTTAGATCAATTATCTCAGCAATATTTTCACCGATTGAATTATAAATTGTTAAATTCACCTTACTTTGGATCGGTATAGAATATCTTATAATTGTTGATGGATTAAAAGGGTTCGGATAATTTTGCTCGAGTCTATAATCGGCAGTGATTTCTTCTATTTGTTCAACATTTACGGGAATATAAATTATAGTAAAATTTATTTCACTCATATCTTCAAATGAGCCATCTAATGTAGTAACTTTTACTTTATAATCTGAACCATTCGGTATACTATCAAGCGCCCACCATTTATATCCACCTGTAATTGAAAACATACTATCTACAATTACACTATAGAAAGCCTCATTTCTGTATAATTCAATCCTAACACTATCTAACAAGTTATGATCCCATTTAATTGCCATAGAGGTATCGGTTTTCCAAACCTCACCACCGTTAGGAAAAGTTAAGTCTAAGAAAGATGCAGAAGAATTAAAACTCCACACACTTGTCCAATCACCCCAGCCCGCCGAATTTTTCGATTTTGCTCTCCAGTAATAATCCTGTTCCTGTAATAATGGAGTTAAGGTATACGTCACCGTTGTAAGAGTTGAATCATCCACCACTTTATTATTAAAAGCGGCATCAGTAGCAACTTGTAGATTAAATTTATCTGCAAATCCTTGTGGAGACCATTCAAAATCTAAAGGAAGATTCTGATTTACTATCTTGTTATTCTCAGGTGAAACTAATATTGGAGATACCGGGATAACATTTACATCGGGATAAGCAAATATAAATTCACCAAGACTTGGTAATGATGAGATTTTAAGTTCATTACTGGCTGGTAAATAAGTTGTTGCCAATGGAAGAAATATTCCCGAGCCTATAGTGGTACGGTGGTAAACAGTTGTGTTTTGCGGATCCGTTATCTGTGGTATGTGATTAAAATTAAACCAAATATCAACTTCCAGAGAAGTTATGCCGGCTGCAGTAGCTGTAATGCGGGTTGGATATACTACAGGTGCCCTTCCATTAAATAAAGGATTTACCGGGGAATACTCATAACGTTTTACGGTTACTGCATTGTAGAGGACAGTTTCAAGAGTATTGAATTTAATTTTTGTTCCTGTTGTATCTCCCTCCTCATTAAAGGTGTATGTATTACCTTCTAGAATTTCAAACTTAGTAACCGAAGCGGTGGGTAAACCGCTCGCCCATGGAAAACGGAAAGCTCTGTAAGATGCCAGTTCAGGAGGGAAAAACATCTCAAAAGCTGTAGAGCCATCAGGGTGTACTTCAGTAAGAACAGGACCGCCAAAAGCGCTAACCGTACCCCAGCCAACTAAAGTATTATCATTAGCTAGTCTTTGAACTGAGCCCATTGCGAATGCATATACATCATCCGGAGTATGCCTGTATTCCCATTCCAAAGTTGCAGTTTTATTAACTTCATCAAGCTTATATTCAACAGCCCTGGAGTATGGCGGCGTGTGGAAATCGCCGTTATCAAAAAGAGTAATATTTCCGTTATCTATTCTTCTTATGTGATGCGGTTCTGCAAAATAATTTGGTTCATTTTCAGGATGTTCATTGATGAAGATGAACTCGTTTTGTTTACCACCAAGTCTCCAGATAATTTCACCTGTCTGCCTGCTTATTTTAGTAACCTCTGAAAGGTGCCTGCCGATGAATAACAAGTTCCCATCGTCATCCAAATCAAGAGCATTTAAATGAATGTAATCGATTTGTGATTCAAATAGATCATCGTATGTATCGGTAATAGGGATGTAATCCCAGCTTCTCCACTGGAATACAACATTTTTATCTGCATCCAGCTCCTGTATAATTCCGCCGATCACAATTGCATTCGGATCACCTCCTGGAATTACTTCACTCATATCAAATGGCTGTGGATCATATATCATTAATAAATAGTGTCCGTTAGGCATAATCAAAAATTCATGCAAATCAGCTTGATAACCATTACCCGCTTGAACCGAATCGATCACTGTTAATGATGTATCCATAATTTTGAACTGCCCGAAACTATAGCCCGGGAGAAATTGAAATACTTCGGAGTAACTTAGTAAACCGTTTTGTTGAACTTTAAAATCAAATCCGGCTATTGGAGACATACGTTTGTATTTTATTGGATTACCTTCATTATCGAGTATCATTAAAAAGAAGCCATCAGTGTTGTTCTCTCCAAATCTTACATTTGATACAAAGATATTACCGGGTGCAGGATTATCTACCGTACCAATTGTAATTTCAGGAAAATCCTCCGGAATTGTATCAAGTACTGAAACATTAGTTGGAACCTGAGGCGAATATAAGTCCTCCATAGTAATTCCTATGTCAAGTCTCTCAATAGGATCCATTCTTATTAGTTCTTCTAAAGGAGTGATAGAAAAGCTGTATGATATAGCATTAATTGATGTGCCTGTAATAGTTTTTATACCTGAATTTAATGCAACTGTAACTGTTTCGCCAGGTGCAAACAGTTCATCAGGTATAAATAAAATAGTTTTTCCATCATCCGATAATATAATTTTCCCACTATGAATACCACTTTGTAAACCGGTTACTTTTATCACGTTATCTTTAAGTAAAGTTGATTGATCTATAAAATTTTTATGACTAAAAATAATATTTGTTTGCCGCGAATGCAGTTTTGAATCCGGGAGCGGTGATATATATTGAAATGATGATTGAACCTGGGCTATTATGTAAACCGGGATTAAAAGACTTAAAATGAGTACAGATGTCAGTTTAGAAAGTTTCATTTGTCCCTCCTGAATTTTCAAAAATATAGTATCTCACAAAAAAAATAATTTCTTTATGTTTTTATCAATAATAATAATCAGATAATTGAGTCAGTATTTTATTTTATCAGCTATTGATATTTGTTCCATAAGACAATAAAAATTTATTTAACAAATTATAAAATCCTCCATTAACATATATATATTTAATTAATGTTTAAAGTCATAAGCCAATTACTCATTGTATTGTGAAAAAACAATAATACACCTGTTTAAATAAACCCATTAATAAATGAGATGACAAATAAACTTATTCTATAAAAACCCATCTTTTTCTTTTTCTTATTGTTTCCTTTCTACATTTACAGTAGAAACACACTCGAATAAATAGGAAAATATTAAATGCATTTCATAAAAGAAACCCAATTAAGGCTAATAACTTGGTTTCCACAAAGAAATTATTGCTTTTGAAGTAAAAAATTTGGATACTCACAATCCGCATAATGAAATGGGTGCTTACTGTTAGCACCCATTTTTTGTAAATATTTACAAATGGGACAATTTTTCGAGTAATTATTACCGACAACAAATTATTGTAAAATAAATTTGCGACAAAATATACTTTTAATGAGATACTAGGCGACAAATCTGGTGGCATTAAACTTGAAAATTATCAGACACAGTCAAATAATCAGTTAAAAAAGGAGTAAATACTATTATGGGAATGACAGAACTTTTCGTTATCGGTTTTCTCGCAATGCTTGGTTTCATGGCATATAACAACTCAAGAAAGGTCTCCAAAGAACTTAAAAAGATGAGTGCTGGAAAATAATTTTAGAATTGGGGGAAAGAGAAAAGACCGGTTTTAATATTAAGTCGGTCTTTTTTCAAGTTTTTAAAATTATTTTACATTCATCATCTGCACTTATTATCAACACATCACAAACTTCTAAAAATAATCCTGTATCTACTACTCCGGGAATCAGCAATAATTTATTATTAAGTTCAGCAGGGTTTTTAATTTTATTTAAATGAAGATCTATAATGTAATGATTTCCATCAGTCACATAATTCTTTCCAGCAGCAGATCTGAATTCGGGTTTATATCCTAACAAAAATAATTTATTTAAAGTTTGATTAATACCGAATGGAACCACTTCGACCGGCAAGGGAAATCTTCCTAGCAGTTCAACATGTTTAGTTGAATCAACCATCCATATATTTTTTTTAGATGAAGATGCAACTATTTTTTCATTTAATAAGGCACCTCCTCCGCCTTTAATTCCATTCAGGTTTGGATCAACTTCATCCGCACCGTCTATTGTTATATCAATTTCTTCAACGTCATTAAAATTTAAAACGGTTATTCCAAGAGATTCTGCAAAGTTACTCGTAGCGTTTGATGTCGAAACGGTTTTTACGTCCAATCCGTTCTTTATTTTTTTAGCTAAGCCCTCAATCATAAATTTTACAGTAGAGCCAGTACCAAGTCCGACCAACATTCCACTTTCAATAAACTCAACAGCTTTTTCTGCAGCAGCTTTCTTTTGCTTAATTAAATCTGATTTTGTCATTTCGATGTTTCTCAATGTTTGGCTGAATTTAATACTGTAAAATCGGTTTTCTTTTCATTCCAGGCAAATACTTTTTTGTTAGAGCTGTGTTTTATTATATATTCGGCAATAATTATCTACAAAATAAAACAATCAATAAATAACACTTCCAATGATAAAAGAATTTGTAACCAAAGATGGGTTAACAGTACCTACAGTCACAAAAGAACAAATGATTAAAGTTGACCGTATAGCAGTTGAGGAAAATGGACCAAATATGTTTCAGATGATGGAAAACGCCGGGAGAAATCTTGCATTAACTATTATTGACTTCATTAAAGAGAAATCACTTGGTAAAACAGCTTTAATATTTGCCGGTCCGGGGGGAAATGGCGGCGGCGGGATTTGTGCGGCAAGACATTTATTAAATCATAGTTATAAACCCGTTGTAATATTAAGCAACGAAGAAAAGATGCAGGAGATTCCTGCCTATCAATTGGGAATTTTTAGGAAAGCTGCGGGAGAAATTATTCCACTTGAAAAAGAGAATGATGTAAAACCGGATATTATAATTGATGCACTGATTGGTTATTCTTTAATTTCTGCACCGAGGGGAAAAGTTTTAGAAATGATTAAATTCATTAATGAAAATGAAATCCCAACAATCTCTTTAGACATTCCAACCGGAATTTTAGCAACATCTGGTGAGAATCCCGGTGAATTTGTAAAGCCTGATAAAACCATAACCTTAGCTTTACCAAAAACGGGTTTGTCTCCAGAAAAGTGTGGTGAGATCATACTTACTGATATCGGAATTCCTAAAGTTGTTTATGAAAAAATAGGTTTGAAATATAATTCGCCATTCTCCGATAAGTATATTATTCCGATTTTTGTGAAAGAATAAAATAGTTTTGTGTGTATTTAATAAGCAGCAAGAAAACAATTAAGATTATTAATGTACCAAACAATGCATCCGAAGCATAATGTGCACCTATTTCTACTCTGCTTAAACTTACTGCTAATCCCCAGGAAAAAATTAATACAAGAAGAATGATTTTAATTATTGTACTTTTGTTAACAACAAGAAGTAAAAGCGGAAGTATTATCCATGCCATTGCTGCGTGTCCCGAAGGAAAGGATTGATTTCCATTTATTCCATTGGGAAGAAACCACGGAGTGAAGTTAGAGTATAGTGCATCCAGATCTCTAAACCTGACTCTTCCACATAATTGTTTTATTGGTTGAACTAAAAAGAGATATCCATATAAACCAAGTAATATGGTTACTTTGGAGTATGTTTTTAACGTATCGGAATAATTGAGCTTTTTTAATCTGGTATAAAGGAACCAGTTGAGTACAAAAAAAATCAGAAAAATATACAATTTATAGTTAGTAACAATATCATAATTGCCTGTAACTTCGTTATAGATAATAATTGATATGCGTCTTGATAAATAAACTGCTGCAATAAAAACAAAGACAGAAAACGCATAGTATTTTAACTTACTCCCGGATTTATACCAAGCAATAAAGATAACAGCTCCTGAATAAAGAACAAGAAGACCAGGGATCTCACCAAAATTCTCTAAAAAGATTGCCCAACCAGAGTTTTGATTAACAACGGATATTGAGATTTTAAGATCAGTAAAAGCGAAATAAGCTGCAAGCGTTGTCCATATTAGCAATAAGTAAATAATTAAGATATTTATTTTCCGGTTGTTCAATTTTTCACTTGTTTTTACTTCTTAAAGATATTTCACTGGGATCAATTATCAAAATAAAAATGATATTGATGAATTCTTAAGCAACTTGACATTAAAATATATTCATCGTATATTTACGATGAACGATAAAGGAAATGAAAATGGC
Source organism: Bacteroidota bacterium (assembly GCA_022564295.1). Taxonomy (GTDB): domain Bacteria; phylum Bacteroidota; class Ignavibacteria; order Ignavibacteriales; family Ignavibacteriaceae; genus BMS3ABIN03. Next base: position 50,304 of record JADFLR010000014.1, read on the forward strand.
AGTCTCAAAAACTGAAGAGTTTAACAAAGTCGATATTGAATTAGCCGAAATTGCAAAAGCACTTTCTCATCCGGCAAGAATAAAAATACTCAAAATTTTGAATGATCTTGACTCATGCATGGTTGGGAGTATAGTTGATTTGCTTCCGCTCTCTCAATCAACAGTATCACAGCATTTAAAAGAACTTAAAAGGGTGGACTTAATTAAGGGAGAAATTGAAGGACCAAAAATCTGCTACTGCATTAATCCAATAGTTTTGGAAAAGGCAATGAATGGTTTTAATAAATTATTTTTACAAGTATGTAAATGTTAAAGAAAGGAAAATATCATGCTTACAAATAATGAAATAAAGGAAATGGTAAAAGAAAAATATGGGGAGATTGCAGAAGGAAATTCCTCGTGTTGTGGTCCCACCTCGTGTTGCGGTCCTAAAAGCAAAGTTGTTGATTATACAATAATGCAAGATGATTATACAAATCTTGAAGGCTATGTTGCTGATGCGGATTTAGGACTTGGCTGCGGACTACCAACTGAATACGCAGGAATTAAAAAAGGTGATACTGTAGTTGATCTCGGTAGTGGTGCAGGTAATGATGTTTTTGTTGCAAGAGCAATTGTTGGTGAAGAGGGAAAGGTAATCGGTTTGGATTTCACACAGGAAATGATTGATAAAGCGAAAGAGAACAAAGAAAAAGTTGGCTTTATAAATGTTGAATTTAAATTAGGCGGGATCGAAGAAATACCTCTTGAACAAGATATTGCTGATGTTGTTGTTAGCAACTGTGTGCTCAATCTTGTTCCCGATAAAGAAAAAGCATTTGCAGAGATGTACCGGATAATCAAACCAGGCGGACATTTCTGTGTGTCGGATATAGTACTTAAAGGCGAACTTCCAGCTGAGTTAAAAAAATCAGCAGAGATGTACGCGGGCTGTGTTGCCGGAGCCGTTCAACAGGCAGATTATTTGAGTATGATTGAGAAGGCAGGCTTTGAAAATGTTGAAATAAAAAAGACTAAAGTGATTGAACTGCCAGATGATATATTAAAGAATTATCTTACCGATGAAGAAATGAACATCTTTAAAGAAAATAAGATCGGAATATTCAGCATAACCGTAGTTGGTTATAAAAGCTAATCTTTAACCACTAAGACACTTAGGACGCTAAGAATCACCAAGTAAAACTAAGTGCTCTTAGTGTCTGAGTGATGAAATAAATTTATGAATATGAATAAAAGAATATTAATTTTATGTACCGGTAATACCTGCCGCAGCCAGATGGCAGAGGGATTTCTAAAATCTTTTGATAATGAATTAGAAGTGTTTTCAGCGGGAGTAAAACCCGAAGGAAAAGTAAATCCAAATGCAATAAAGGTAATGAATGAACTGGCAATAGACATTAGTGAAGGGAAACCACAAGATGTAAACGAGTTTGTCAATGATCATTTCGATTATGTTATTACAGTTTGTGATAATGCTAAGGAAACCTGTCCAGTTTTTATGGGTGATGTAAAAGAGAAACTTCACATTGGTTTTGAAGATCCTGCAGATGCAACCGGAACAGAAGAAGTAATTCTCTCTATATTTAGAAAAGTAAGAGACGAAATTAAAGTAGAGTTTACTCAAATCTATAATGATAAAATAAAAAATCAGTAAATAAATTATAACTCTGAAACTTCTATTCTAATTTGTATTTTAGATTATGTCATTCAAAATTGAACTAATAAACGAAAAAATAATAGAGATAAAAGAAGAACAAACAATTCTTCAGGCATCTTTGGAAGCAGGCATTCCGCATTACCATGCCTGCGGTGGAAATGCAGAATGCTCCACCTGCAGGGTAGTTGTGCAGGAAGGTGGAGAACATCTTTCTCATCCAAACAAAGCAGAACTAAGTTTACGCATGAAAAAGAAATTTCCTGAAAATGCTCGTCTTGCCTGCCAAACGAAAGTTATGAGTAACGATGTTAAAATTCAGAGAATTATAAGAGATGAAACGGATCTCGATCTTTATGTTTATGAAAACGATTCTGAAAATTTACAGACTGTCGGAGAAGAAAAATCGATGGCGCTTTTCTTTTTGGATATACGAAACTTCACACCTTTTATAGAACAGCATCTTCCGTTTGATGTGATACATATATTAAGACGGTTAAACATTATGTTTAGTGATATTATAATTAAGCATAATGGAAAAATAATTGAATTTACCGGTGATGGATTTTATGCGGTCTTCGGTTTTGATGAACCAATTAAAGATGCAATTAACAATGCCTATACTGCAGGCAAACAAATTCTTGATTCACTTATCGGGCTGAATGAAAACTACATTACAAAATACTTTGATCATAAAATTGATGTAGGGATTGGTTTACATTCAGGAAAGGTTATTGTTGGTAAAACCGGGGTTAATGAACATAGTTCTTACACAGTAATGGGTTTCCCGGTAAATGTAGCTGCACGACTCGAATCAGCCACTAAAGAACTGAATAATAATTTCGTTATTTCCGAATATGTTTATGAGATGTTAAATGGGCGCAGTAATTTAGCAGAGCAAAAACAAATTAAATTAAAAGGTATAAGCGAACCATTTTGTGTTAGGTTAATGGGGAAGAGTTATAACTATTAGTCCCAAACCTGCCCGTCCGACAGACAGGCAAACAATTTAACATCAATGCTTTCCATTTATAACCAGCCCAACATCTTTACACTGCTCGCACTCAAACTGAAGTGTTATATGATTAATACCAAATTTAGTTTTTAATAATGCCTCAATCTGCTCACCCAAAATATTACTTTTACTTATCATCATATCTGCAACATCAATATGAGCTTCAAGATGAACATCGTTTTCTCCGACTGTCCAGATATGTACGTGGTGAATGTTTTCTACTCTCTCCAGTTTTTCCACTTCAGATTGTATCTTTTGAATAGAAATATCGGGAGGAGCGCCTTCCATCAATACGTGAATTGCATCCGATAAAATTTTAAAACTTTCCCGCGTAATGTAAACGGCAATTAATATTGTTAATAGAGGATCGAGCCAATACATATTCCAAAACGTAATTGCCAATCCGCCGATTATTACAGCTACGGAAGAAACGGCATCACTAAGAAGATGAAAATAAGATGACCTGATATTCATGCTCGTCTTAGCATCCCGTTTCAGTAATAATGTGCCGGTTATGTTTGCGGTTAAACCTATTGATGCAACAACCGTCATCAAAATACCTTTAATTGGTTCAGGATTTTGGAATCTTAGTATCGCTTCGTAAAAAAGATAAATTGAAATTATAACCAGCACCGATGAATTAATAACAGCAGCAAGAATTTCAGCACGTTTAAAACCAAATGTGTGCTTTGAAGAACTATCTTTTTCTTTTAACCTTATTGCTATGTAACTGATTATAACCGAAATAGCATCACTAAAATTATGAAGTGCATCCGAAATTAATGCAAGACTGCCGGATATTATTCCGCCAATAACTTCTGCTACAGTTATGAACAGATTCAAAAGAACTGTTATAAGCAGTCTTATTCCCGTAGATGAATGTGAATTATTATGAGCCATAAAAAACTATTAAGATTATCTTATCGTCAAAAATAATAAAAAATGCAGGAATCCTTTTGAAGTATTTCTTCATCCTAACTAATGAGTTAAATTAGGTATATTTATTTGTAGAAGTAATATTAGCAGTTGAAACGAATCCCCATGAATAGGGATGAGTTTTTCACCTTCAGCGGACTGACAAAAATAAAAAATTATAAACAGATGAAATGATTCTTGAAGTACTAAAACACGCAATTTTAATAACCAGCTTCGTATTTGTAATGATGCTTTTAATAGAGTACATCAATGTACAAACTCATGGAAGCTGGCAAAATAATTTGAAAAAAAGTAGATTCGGGCAATATGCACTTGGGATAATTTTAGGTGCAATTCCCGGCTGTCTTGGTGCATTTACCATTGTTTCGCTCTACTCACATGGGGTGGTGAGTTTCGGTGCACTTGTAGCAACTATGATAGCAACCAGTGGTGACGAAGCTTATGTTATGTTATCGCTTTTTCCAACAAAAGCTTTACTATTAATTTTTATTTTATCAATCGTTGGTTTTACTGCCGGATATTTGGTTGATAAAATATATGCAAAACAGGAAAAGTTATTAGAAAAACTTGGGCATTCTTTACAACTACACGAAGATGAATTATTGGATTGCTATCCAAAAGGTTACATTTTAAAACAACTGAAGGAAATAACTTTTGAAAGAGTATTATTATTAAGTGTTTTAAGTTTATTCCTTATCTTAATATTATTAGGTACGATTGAACCCTATGAATGGAACTGGGTAAGGATAACTTTGTTAGCGGGTACTTTATTTGGATTGTTTGTCGTGCTCACTGTCCCGGATCACTTTTTGGAAAAGCATTTGTGGGAACATGTACTTAAAAAACATCTGCTTAGAATTTTTCTCTGGACATTTGGTGCATTGTTGGTAATCCACATTCTGGATAATTATATAGATGTGGAGGCATGGATCCAAGCCAACATGTATTTTGTGCTGATAATTGCTGTACTAATAGGTATAATTCCAGAATCAGGGCCCCACCTTATTTTTGTTACTTTATTTGCAAGCGGAACCATTCCATTCGGAATATTGCTGGCAAGCTCTATTGCACAGGATGGGCATGGCGCTCTTCCGCTGCTTGCAGTTTCTAATAGAGGATTTATTACTTTAAAAGTTATTAATATTATCGTTGGCTTTGGAATAGGACTTGCAGCGATTCTGTTTGGGTTTTGACATCCAGCGGCTTAGACTATACAAACCGGAATAAGAAAAATTATAAATATAGGTTTACAATATAATTTTCAAAATCTTATGAGACAATTATCTCCTTTTTAAATGAAAATCCCAAAGTTTCCATTTCTTCTAAAATAGGTTCGTACATTTCCTTTGTTGATGGTATACACACTCCTTTTCTTATAATTTTTCCTTCCAAAATTAGTTTTGCGGCAATAGCCGGTGGTAATGAAACAGCTCTTGCCATAGCAGAATTACCATAAGGAATACCTTCGACCAGCATACTGGAAATTCGTTTTTCTTTCCTATCAGGAAATTCAACCACCATTTCGTTGTGAACGATTATCATATCTCTTTCATGTGGTTCGTACGCCATTTTTTTCAGCATCAGATCCACAAGCAGATTCGAATTTGTGCCGCTGCTTATTGATATTTGAACATCATCAAATAATCCGAGCCAATCTAATTTTTTAACAAAATCATCATTAACATCCAGACTTATTGATTTTGCAAATTTAATTTTTATATCTTCTGTAGTTGAAGAGCCAATGAGATTAGCAATAAATTGGCTATAAGTTGTATTTTCAAAATTCTTTTCTTTGGTATTCTCAATCAATTTTATTTTTAAGAGGTTTATCATTGTGTTGCAATAACCGACATACCTCAGTAATCCTTTGTAGATGGAAATATTTTCATCCAATCCAAATTCTTTTAAATAACGGGTGCTGTCGCTGCTGGGATAAGTTTCAAATGTACCGATTCCATGAATATCCACCAATCTGTGATGCTCAAACTTTGCGGGTGCTTCAATTACTTTTCCATCTATCTGGTAAGTAGCAGGTGATACTGCTGAACGCATAAGTCCATTTGGATCCCATGAGAATTTATAACCCCAGGGATTGCGATTATGCTCAAACGAAGGCAGACCTGCTCCATAGGATTCAATTTTTGTGATTTTCCCTTCCGTAGAATGCACTTCATCAATCATTTGTTTTAAACCCATGTTATCGAGCCCAGGATCTTCACCAAGTTCTGTAAGAATAAGAGTCTCTTGTTTTTTGGCTTCTTCATCAAAACATGCAATTCCAGGATGTTTAAAATCTGTTGTTAACATCGGAGTTTTGTTTTTCAGACATAGTTTGGCAATTACCATATGACATGATCGAGGTATCATCGCAACAACAATTTCAACTTCTCTAATTATCTTTTCCAAAGCATCAACTTGATCAATTGTCCAACTAACTGGAGTACCAAGCGATCTCCCAGCAATTATTTTTTCTGCTTTTGAAACGGTGCGCGTTGCAATAATAACTTTATATTTACAAATATCAATAAAATAATCAATCATTGGTTTTACTACATAACCTGCACCTAAAACTGCTACTTTCCCCATTTTCTAATCCTTTCTGTTAAATAATTAACTTCTGTTATCAATGTTCTATAACTCCTTGAGTAAAAGAAGTGTGATCAGATCCACCCATGAAAAGCCTCCCCTAACCACATTGCTTTTACTCTATGTCGTGCACCGTTTATTTTTGTCCTGTGCTACGAAATAAAACTGTAATTTACAAAAATTCCGAATGCGACCCGTGATACTTTGATTTATTAATTCCAGATTAAATTATACCCGAAACCATGGATCTTCATTACCTTTTAAGGAACAACAGTGTTCAAGGATATTTAGAGTTGTGCTGCAATGGTTATTTACCTTCCTTTTTTGTGTGGATCTTTATGAGGCTGAATGAGAGTCATCGTTTAGTGAGTTTTAAAATATTAATTATTACAAAAAAATGATATCTTGTCTTCAGATAATTATTTTTTTTCATTGATTATTATCATTATAATTGTAACAACTTAATGGTGCTATTCATTAAAAAAGAACAAAGACAATGAAAATCAAAAATTTAATCATTCATATTGTAATGATTGTTACAGTGATTGTCGGTTCTATCAACCTTGGTTTTGCGCAGGATTCGTCACAGGTTTCATCAATAGTAAATTTGGACTTGGGCGCTGATATTGTGAGTCGATATGTATGGAGGGGCACTCAGCTTGGAGGAGCATCACCAAATATTCAACCATACATAGAAATGGGAATTGGAAACTTTGTTATAGGAATCTGGGGAGCATATTCACTGGGCGGGGATAACCCTTTTCAGGAATTTGATTTATATGCTACCTACAATTTATTTGATGATAAAGTATCTATTACCCTAACCGATTATTTTTTCCCGGATGAGTCATCGGATTATAAATATTTTGATTATGCTGACACTACAACCGGGCATATATTTGAGGGAAAAATTAGTTTTAACGGAACCGATAAAATACCTTTTTCGGTTTTTATTGCTGTCAACTTATACGGAGCTGATGCCAGCAGGATTTCCGATAATCCTGCCTCTTTAAACAGTTTAGATGGCATACAAAACTCAACCTACTTAGAATTGGGTTATGAAACTACATTAAATAGTGGTGTTAAATTTGAAGCCTTTGTAGGTTTCAATCTAACAGACCCACGCTCAGCAGATCTTTCCGGGTCAGGCTATGTAGGTGAAACCGGTTTTTATGGTAATGATATAGGTGTTGTGAATTTGGGTATTACTGTATCAAAAGATATTAAGATCTCTGAAGATTTCAGTTTGCCAATGATGACTTCAGTGATTACCAATCCACAAGCACAAAAAGTATATTTGGTCTTTGGCTTCTCATTATAGAGGTCGTAGGCTTAATTGCGAAATATTATTAATTAACAGGAATTAAATATTATGGACACAGGAAACATAGTTTTTATGATCTTATGCACCAGCCTGGTCATGCTGATGACACCGGGGCTTGCTTTTTTTTATGGCGGTTTAGCTGGCAAGAGAAACATATTAGGGATAATGATGCAAACCTTTGTATCATTGGGAATCACTACAATATTGTGGGTTGTTGTAGGTTATTCACTATGTTTCAGCGGTGACGTTGGAGGTATTATTGGTAACCTTGACCTGGCTTTTTTAAAAGGAATAGCCTTCGATGAAGCCTGGGGAGATGATGGCTTATTTCCAACCTACATCTTCATCGCATATCAGATGATGTTTGCCGTCATTACACCAGTACTGATAACCGGTGCGTTCGTCAATCGAATTACTTTTAAAGCTTATTTGATTTTCTTAGTGTTCTGGCAATTATTGGTTTACTATCCATTTGTACACATGATTTGGGGCGGCGGTATTATGGCTCAATGGGGCGTTCTTGATTTTGCCGGTGGTATTGTGGTACATGCGTCAGCTGGATTTGCCGCACTTGCTTCTGTTATCTATGTGGGTAAAAGAAGAGATCAAAAGTCGCCTCCCAATAGTATTCCATTAATTGCTATCGGTACAGGATTACTTTGGTTTGGGTGGTACGGCTTTAATGCGGGAAGTGCACTAGCCGTTAATAGTGTTTCAACATTGGCATTCTTAAATACTGATATTGCAGCATCTTTTGCTGCAACAACTTGGTTAATTGTCGAATGGATCAGGGAAGGAAAGCCGAAGTTTGTTGGTTTCCTTACAGGCGCTATTGCCGGTCTTGCTACAATTACACCTGCAGCAGGTTTTGTACCCCTTTGGGCGGCTATGATTATCGGTATTTTGGCTGGACTTGGATGTTATATGGCAGTTCAGCTCAAGAATAAGCTTGGATGGGATGATGCCCTGGATGTTTGGGGAGTTCACGGAGTTGGTGGTGTAATAGGCATTATTTCTCTAGGCATATTTGCTTCGACGACAGTTAATTTTCAAAGTGGATTACTTGAAGGAAACTCTGGATTTTTCATGATACAAATTGGAGCTGTTGCCATTGCTGCGGCTTATGCCTTTGTATTTACATATGGTATGTTAGCAGTGATTAATTTCATCACTCCTGTGAAGGTTACTGAAGAGCAGGAAACAATCGGAATCGATCACTCAGTTCATGGTGAGAAAGCATATGACGAGGGAGTTCTTTAATCGTGTTATAAAAGTTTGAAAAGCTCACGCGTTTAACATTTTTCTAACTGCATACTTCTGTATTCCAACACTAATGCGAGACTTTAGGGGCGAGTGCAAGTCTGAGGATCCCCGCTGAACCAGTATATTGTTCGGAGCGGAAAATAGTACACAACGTTTTGAATATAGGCTGCACGAACTGGAAGCAAGCAGTAACCAAGATACACTCGTGCCGGGCTACGAGTTTACATATCACGGTGATACTCACCTAATACACGAAGTAACTAAGAGTGTGATGAGAAACAGGAGTACTATTGTAGCGTTGAAGATATAATAAAAAGCCCTTAATAAAAAGGGCTTAAATTAAAGTGCAAGTTTGTGATTTAAATAGGAATATCCTTTAACGACCTCATACTGCGTCTCGAATTTGTCAGAGTTCCATCTATTAATTAAGAAGATTATTATTGACTTTATGAATTTTGAAGTGAATAATATATTAAAGCCAATTTTTGTCATAGCCAACCTAAGCAACAAACTGTTTTCTCGGGCAGATTTTATTAAAAGCTCTCCTAACTCTTTGGCCTCAGGTGACATGTCGCTGGGCTTATAAATCCTAAGTGTTTCTTCGTTAAATACAAAATTAACTTTTGCAGCTCTTTCTATGATGGTACTTAAATACCGTTCTAAAGCAGCCGAATAAAAATTAAAATTAAAATATTTAATAAGATTGACCGTAAAATTCACTGTTGAATATATTGGTTCGTATTTCGATGGGTCTTTAGATTCTACTATGGCAGAGATTATTTGATCTCTCAATTTGAAGTATGGATATTTTTGTGTCTTTCTTCTCTGCTTTTTAAAGAAATTATATTCAATGATCATTATTACTATGGCAACGATCATTATTGCAATAGCAAGTATATCAGTCATTATTTCCTCCTTAGAATATGATTAATTATTTTTTGAGCTCTTTCTTTTTCCTCCTACTTGTTTTAACGCTATTTCTTGATATTTGTTTCTTTCTTCCCTTAAATCTTTGATCCATTCATCCTTCACTTCAATTAATCTTTTACAGCTCCTATAACATCTTAAGCTATTTATAATTAACGCCACCATAATAGCTATCATTCCCACAATTATGGGGTCGTTATTTTCAGAGTTTAAAAGCGCCCACAGATCTTTAATAAAATCAATAAAAGCCATTCTTCCCTTCCCGTAAATATTTACCAAAGATTAAGCCAGAAATATTCCTTAATACTCAAACATCTTAATAAATATTCACAATGTCAATACTTTTAGTACAATTGGCATAAGAATTATTTATCGCGTCTATTCTCATTATCGAACATTTCATGGAAGTTATTTAGTTCTTTTTCCGCTTACCAGCGCTCTTCTTAATTGTTTCAACTATTGTAGTTTTCTTTCGGCGCTCAGACTCTATAACCTTTATAAATTTTCCAGTGCCAGCATCTCTTCCTACTTTGGACGTTTTGCTTTTCTTATTAGACATTGTTCCCTCTTGATTTAATTAATAAATAAACCACACCCAATAATTGAGCTGTACTAGAATAATAACCACAGTAACAATCTCCATTTCTTTTTATTGTGTAACCGAACTTAATCCTGCCAGCTTGTATATGGCTATTGAATCGATTGCAAAAAGTACCATGTTATCTTTCGCCGGCTTGGTCTCCGCAATTTTCACCTGTGTATCTCAAATCACATAAACGAAAATTATTACACTTGACAAATAGATACTATTTAGTATTTTAGCAGTTGCTAATATACTAAAGGTTAAATAAATGAAAAAGAAAGAAATACTGGTTGAAGGTCATCTCTGCATTGGTCCGCATTTTACAGATGAAGAGTTTGGTTTGATAAAAAAGAATATCAATCAACTTGAAGGTTTGAATACTCTTGCGGATCTTCTCTCGGTTGTTGGAAATGCGGTACGATTGAAGATTGTCTATCTTCTTTATGCACATAAAGAGTTATGTGTTTGCGATTTGGCAGAAATTCTTCAAATGAGTGATTCTGCAGTTTCGCAGCATTTAAGAAAACTTAAAGATAGGCTCATCGTAAAAAGTAGAAAGGATTCCCAAACAGTTTATTACTCTTTAGAAAGTAAATTGTTTATGGATATTCTTTCTCAGTACTTTGTTATACCAGAAGTACAAAACAGGTTTGATTTGATCAGCCAGAACTAAATATGATTTTATTATTAATAACAAACAATCATTAACATTAATAACAGGAAACTAAAATGAAATACTTATTAATTCTTTCCACGCTGATAATTTTCGGATTAACAGTTACAATCAGTGCACAATCCGAAACAAAAAGTGATGAAACAAAAGTTGAAACAAAAACTTATTCCGTTGAAGGTATGACCTGTCAGGGTTGTGTCAGTTCGGTCGAAAGTAAACTTGGAAAGATTGACGGTGTACAAGAGTATGAAGTTGATCTGGAAAAAGGTGAAGCCGTTGTTGAATTTGATCCTGAAAAAGTAAAGAGCGAAGATATTGAAAAGGAATTCGAGAAGAGTCCTTATAAAGTAACTGTTAAGGAAACTGAAAAGAATAACCAGCAGGAGTGATTCGTTTATTTAGATTTTATTGATGTGAGAGAACATACAAAAAAGCGATAGAAAATTTATTGTAAGGCATAAGTTATGGAAACGAAAACAGCATCTGAAAATAAATGGATAGGTGCAGGAATGTTAGCTGCAATTGCTGCATCGCTCTGTTGTATTACGCCTGTTTTAGCAGTGCTGGTCGGTTTGGGAGGTATTGCATCAACATTTGCCTTTCTTGATCCGTTAAGACCATACTTGATTGGCTTTACAGCCATTGTGCTGGGATATGCTTTTTACAATGCATATAAACCGAAGAAGGATGGTGATTTGGAATGTGCATGTGATGACGAAGAAATTCCTGCAAAGAAAAGCTTTCTTAACTCAAAAGCATTCCTCTGGGTTGTTGCAGGCGCTAGTATTTTAATGTTCGCATTTCCTTCTTACTCGCATATCTTCTTTCCGGATACAAATAATAATATTGTTGTTGTAAATGAAAGCAATATTATAGAAGCAAAACTATTTATCGAAGGAATGACCTGCACTGGCTGTGAAGAATCGGTGAACTATGCATTAAGAACTAAAGAAGGTGTAATCAGGGTAACTTCTTCTTATGAAACAGGAATTGCTAATGTAAAGTATGATAAGTCTAAAATAAAGCCGGAGCAACTTGCACAAGCAATTGAAGATGAAGTTGGTTATAAAGTAAAAAGTTATGAAATAAAAAAGATAAATGAAGGATTAGAAAATGAATGATAAATTAAAAATTGAAATTCAACATTTTCGCGGCTGCCCCAACTCTCCAGAAATGATCCACAGAGTTAAAGAGGCAATAAAAGGTAGCGAAGAAAAAATTGAGTATAACGAAGTTCTTGTTGAGAGTAATGAACTCGCCGAAAAATTAAAATTCAGAGGATCACCGACAGTACTTATTAACGGAGAAGATATTGAAGGAAGAGAAGAACCGGAGTCTGCTTCATTAAATTGCAGGGTTTATGAGAATGGTTTGCCTTCTATAGATGAGATTAGAGAAAAAATCCTAAGCAATAATCAAGTTTAATAAATATAATTGAAAAGTCTGCAGATGTTGCGGTCACTTCGGATGGTTTTATTTAGGTAGTAAACTTTGGAAATGACCAAATCATGATGTTCAAACCTAGAAGATAATTTTTTTAATGTAATGATCAAAATTACAATAGAAAAAGGAAAAGAAAACCATGAATACATGTTGTACTGTACCAATTAAAGAAATAGCTGCTGACCAGCATAAAGAGGGCGGCGAGTGTTGTCTAATAGAACAGACCCCAGCGCCTGCACTAGCAACTTGTCCGGTATCTAAAACCAGTTCACGGAAAATCAACAGGAGAACGCTTGAACATCTTCTGAAACCAGATTCAGTAAAAAAGATACAAAATGTCCAATACTACTATTGTAACGAGCCCTCCTGTGACGTTGTCTACTTCAGTCACCAAGGACCATCCTATTTCATTAAGGAAGACCTCACGGTAAAAATTTTTCACAAAGATAATGGCGATAATGTAAACGTCTGTTATTGTTTTGATTGGACACGGGGAAGGATCGAAGAGCAGATTCGTTCAACCGGGCAATCCACCGCCTCAGAAGAAATCGCCCAACAAGTAAAAGATCAAAAATGTATCTGTGACATTACAAACCCTAAAGGTCGATGTTGTTTAGGGGATATCAATCGAGTTATAAAAGAAGTAAAACAACAGCAAAAACTTTAAACGCAATTAAATCATCAAGAGGTTATAAAATGAAAACTCTTATTTGCCGTACTTGTGGCTGTTCCCTTGTTAGATTAGGGATTAGCAAAGAGCATGCTGCCACTTACAGTTATAATGGTGAAGAACACCATTTTTGTTGTCAGGGATGTAGTGAATTGTTCATCACGGATCCGATCAAATACCTCCAGGATACTGACAATTTAATTGTATGCCCAAGCTGTCTGGCTGAAAAACCACCGGATATGGCAGTCATATTGGAAATTGCCGGGCGGGAAGTTGACTTCTGCCGATGTCCATATTGCGCAGAAGTATTCCGGAAAGACCCTGATTTTTACATCAACCGTTTAGAAGGGACGATAGCCAACGAGGGAGCGGTTCTTGACCATGAAGGATGTTGTATCAGACCAGACTAAAAACCTTTAGATGAGAAACAAGCAGTGTATTTGGCTAAAATAAACAAGTTTTGAGAAAGGATTCTATTGCACAAAATCAGGCAAAGAATACTATTGTAAAATAAAATGCTTTAAATAGATCCTGAAAAAAAGTATTATCATGAAAGCAGCAATTATCCATAAATATTAAGATGGTGGTATATTATTGTAAACTATTTGTGGTGGATGTTATAATAATTTATGGGTTATTAAAGAATATCAATATAATAAATTAAATCAATTGTGAGAATCTTTTCGGATTTCGTAATACCGATAGTGAGTAAATCAAATTCTTAAAAAGAAAGCGTAAGACAAAATGAAAAAAATATTATTCTTTGGATTTTTTGCCCTGCTTATATTTTTGGGCTGTAATAAAGAACATCCCGAAACGAAGAATCAATCCGTGCAGCTCCCTGAAAAAACAGTTACTTCCCAAAGTAAGATAATTAAAGTAGGCAAAGGTCCCGATGCACTTTTCTTAACATCCGATGAAAAATTTCTTTATGTAGCAAATGTTGAAGATAATTTCATTTCTGTAATTAATACTGAAACAGAAAATGTAGTTGGAAAGATTGAGGGAATAAAATATCCATGGGGATTTTCAAGATTGGGCAACTCAGATTTGGTTGCAGTAAGCGGCTACGATAAACAAATTGTGATTATCAATTTTACCACTCACAAGATTGTAGAAGAAAAATCATTCAATGAAAACTTAGGAGGTATAACCTCAACGGGTGACGGAAGATTTATATATGTAATTGAAACGGGGAAGAATAAAGCATTAAAACTTGATGCAGCTTCTCTAAAAATTTTAGATAGTTATGAAACCGGCAATGGTCCTGACGGAATAGGCATTTCAAAGGATGAAAGTAAAATTTATACGACCAATACAAAAGATGGAACTATTTCGGTCATCAACACAAAAACTAAAAAATCAAGTTTATTAGAGGTGGGTGGCAAACCGGAGTTGGTGCATTACAACCACGATCGTTCATTACTCTTTATAAGCAACTTTAAGCTGAATAAAATTCATATAATTGATACAAATACAGATAAGATCATTCACGAGATCACTGATTTGAAATCTCCCGAAGAAGCTGTTTTATCCAAATCAGAAAAATTGCTTTACGTTGTAAACTTCAGTGCAAAGAAAGTTTTTGTGTACGATGCTTCAACGTATCAAAAGCTTGATCAAGAATATTCTGTAGGTAATAAGCCTATCGGTGTAATATCTGCACTCAACGATACAAAGTTATTTGTTTCTAATTATGGGGATAATTCTGTTACGATTATTCAACTGAAAAATGAATAAACATACAAGGAGTAAAAAATGAATTTAAAGAAAACGAACCTCAGCAAAATTGCAAGCCTATTGAATGATGCAGGCATACCGCCACGATTTGAACCGCATCAATCGCAATTGTTAATCAAAGTCTGGCGGATGGTGGCAAATGGTGTACCTGTCTCCCAAGAGCAAATTGCACTGGTAGCATCAGAAATTAACATGCCGCTTGATTCAGCCACTTCATTCTTGCGGCAGGTTAGTGAATTTGATAAAAGTGGCAATGTAGTTGGTTTATTTGGCTTGTCCCAGAATAAGCATCCACATCTTTTTCGGTCAAATGATATTACACTACATACATGGTGTGCGTGGGATAGTTTATTTTTACCTGCTATGATTAAGCAGAGTGCAAAAATAGAATCCAAATGTCCGGTTACAGGTGAAAAAATAAGTATAACTGTATCCCCTACAATGGTAGAAAAAACAGAACCGGTGAATGCTGCTTTATCAATTGTAATTCCTGACGTAAAGGAAGATAGCATAAAGGGTGTTGAAGAAATTTGGATGATATTCTGTCATCATGTTTTCTTTTTCAGTTCACCTGATGCTGCAAATACTTGGTTAGAGGATAAAAAGATGAATACAACTGTTCTTACCGTTGAGGAGGGTTATCAACTCGGACAGTTGACATTTAAAGAACTAATGAATTTTGTTTAGAAAGAAAAAACCCCACATAGAAATGCTATTAAATTCATTGATGATAAGTTTCTTCAATAAAATTGCTGTAAAATATAGAAGCATAAAATTAACTAACGATTATAAAAAATAAAGTAGTAGGGCATCAAAATAAAGGCAAGTGATTATGGAGTATGTGATAAACTTTTGTAATTGTAGTAATTAATAAACAATAAATAAAATTACAGATATGATACTAAAGGAATATGGTTTAAGGTGCTCTGGAATTTTCTAAAAACTACATATTTCATGCCTTGTTATATTGAGAAAATCTTAATATTCTTCTAAAACATTTCAAAAATCAACTTTCTTAAGTGTAATTAATATAGTTTATAGTTTTCGGGAAGAAATTGATCATTCTTATCGTCTAACATTAAAACCATAAATAGTTAGATGAGTAACGATAATGGACCTTGCAATTGAGTATGATTTTATATTTAAATCAAGCAGTTTAGTGAATAAATTTTTAGGAGTTGCAAATCTGAGCAATATTAAATCAAAGTTGACTGAATCAAAAGAGTTAACTGAATATGATTCATGTTCCGGACACACAGAATTATTAAGTGATTTGTTTAACGATTATCATCAACAGGTATATCGTTTGGCATACCGCATTACACTCTCGCACAAAGATGCAGAGGATATTGTTCAGGATGTATTTTTAAAACTTTACTATAAACTTCACCAGTTTGAAGAGAAGTCGAAAATTTCAACCTGGATATATAGAATTGCTTTAAATACAAGCATAGATTCACAAAGACAATTTAAAAAATGGAAAGAAGAAAAACCTCTTCATATACTCACCGAAAAAGAAATGAATATGCCGAAGCAAAATCCAGATGAACACAACGCAACTGAAATTGCCGAATTATTAAACAAAGCGATAACAAAATTAAAAAGACCGTTTCGTACTGTACTTATACTGAGAAATTTTGAAGACTTTACTTATGAAGATATTGCTGAGATTCTTCAAATTACTTCCGGTACTGTTGCCTCCAGATTAAATCGTGCTTACACGAAATTAAAAATTGAACTTGAAAAATTAGGAATTGATAAACAATATTTAATGAATCAATAGGAAGAAAATGTTTAGATTTTTTCATAATAAAAGATATGACAAATTATTACTGCAATATGCAGAAGGTTTGTTGGATTCTGAATTAAAGGATGAAGTAGAAAGTCATATTTCCAAATGTAATAGGTGCAAAGAAAAAATTGGACATATAGAATTTTGTAACAAAGCTTTTCAGGTTGGAAGTATAAATCCTGAAATTAATAACTCAGAAATTCTATGGAACCAGATTCGTATGAAAATTGAAGCTGCAGATCTTAAACGTCATAGTGGTTTTTACAGCAAGCCAACCCCACGAATTGTTTTTAAACCAGTATTTATTGGTGTTAGTCTTTTATTATTTTTAATAGCAATAAGTATCTGGAGTGACTTACTAAATTTTGGTCCTTCAGGAGGCAGAAACATAACACAACAAGCAGGCGTTGCATTTGATCTTGGGTATTATCTTGATTTGAAAGATATTCCTGACAAACAAGAGGAATTTAATAACACATTCAACGTCAAAACTGTTGGAATTAATGAGATTAAACGTCACCCGAATTTGACAACTGATTGTTATAAAATTCTGAAGCAGACGTGCAGCGTGAATAATACCAGATTATTGACCAGTAACGGGAATGAGTGTTTGGAGATTTCCTCATCAATTAATGGTAAGCCGTTTACTGTGCTTCAACAAGGTTCTGGTAGCAATTGGTCATTCGGTAACTACACAATTGGGAAAAAATATATCTCAGGTATCGAATGTTTTATAGTGAAAGATGGAAATACTACAGCAGTTAACTGGAAGGGAAAAACAGGGAATTATATGATTGTGGGTAATTTAAATGAATCTGAGATTGAAATGATTGTGCTATGGTTGTGAGAAATTTTATAAATGATATTAGTGAAATTTAATTGCTTATTTCTTAATTAAATCAAACAGGAGCTACTAATGAAGAAATTTATTTTTATAATATCCGTCTTACTATTTGCTGGATTGATGGCGTTTAATTTTGGATATCCCTCTATTGAGTCAAATATATCGTCTGCCGATCAACTTTATTTGCAAGATAAGAGTGACAGCACTTATTCTAATATTGGGGATTATAAGTGTAGTTCAGATTCTTCTAATTGCTGCTATTCCAATAAAGATGGGAACTCCAAATCCTGCTGTTCATATGAATCTTCAGATAAAAAATAGCGCAGTCTTTAAATTTTAAATCGAACAGAATGTATTGATTAAAAGTGGCTTATTTAATTATTATGAGGAGAAAATATTATGATTAAATTAAAAATATTGTCAATTATTTTAGTGACTCTTATAATGAGCGTTTTGGTCTTTCAAAATAATAATATCGGAAATACATTAGAAACCGATTCAATTTATGATATTCCGGAAGTAACTGACTTTTCTTCTTTGCAAAAAGCGTTTCAGCAAGGCGATGGATCAGTTCGGCTTGTTGCACTGCTCTCGCCATCTTGCCCCTATTGTATAAAGGGATACAGATATATGATAAAGTTATTGGAAGAAATTGTTGATGAGAGATTAAAAATGTATATCATATGGGAACCTATGCTTTCCGGAGATTCCAAAGAGCTTGCTGATAAGGTAAGCAAAGAGGTTAATGATCCAAGAATGGTTTTTCAAGCATGGGATAAAAATCTTGTAAATGGAAAACTATGGACAAGCGTTATGAAAAAGACGGACAACAGATGGCTTGCTAATGGGCCTGCCTGGGACGTTTATTTCCTATATAGAGCGAATGAAAAATGGGATGAAGATAAACCGACTAAACCCAGTTACTGGCAGCACCAGGGAGCAGGTACAGCTGAACTAATGCTTAATTATTCTAAACTTAAAAGTAAGATCGAGGAATTTCTTGCTGAACTGAACTAGTTTAACTTAGAATAAAAGATGTTAATTAATTTTAAATTAGTCTCAATTTCCTTGTTATTATTTGTAAGCATAAACTTATATGCACAAGGTCCACCAATATTTACAGATAGTCCACTACTATTAGGACTTGAAGGAGGTGGTATAAGAACATTCGGTAAATATATTTCTACTGAATCAGGACAGACCTACATTCAGCCACTGGTTGTTCCGTACAATGTTACAACAGATTTTCAAATAGGCGGGATCCAGCCGTATGTTTTCCGATCCCCCAATAATGACGAAAGTCAATCAGGATTCGGAAATTTTACTTTGTTTGGTAAGTATTCAATTATTCAGATTGATGGAAGGGCTAAAACATTCAGAGCACTATTAAAATATACACAAACTTTTACAACCGGTGCTTCAAATGTAAGTGTTAATGCTAACGCTTCTCAGTTTTCTATTATAACAGGATACGTAACAATAAATTACGGCATTTACGGAACAGTCGGATATACTTTTGTTTCAAGCGATTTGCCCGATAACTTAATTTATAGTTTTGCATTTGGTTATCCGCTGCTGCCGCAAAAATATCCGCCGTTCCAGTTAAATCTTTTTCTGGAATTAAACGGTACTCATACTTTAGAAGTAAATAAGCACCTGCTTTTTGTATCCCCCGGATTGCAATTGATGACATCAAGTACTTTTTTAATTGAGACCGGAGTGCAAATACCTGTGGTTGATGATAGAAACACAACGAAGTTTGCGTACACACTTGGTATAAGATTTTTATTTTTTTAATGATAGAGAGGATATTACAATGAAACCAGTAATAAAAATGATTTTAATCATATTTTTATTAGGAATATCATCTACACTTGCCCAATCAAGCGAAGTGAAGGTAAGAGTTGATGGACTTTCCTGCCCGTTTTGTGCTTATGGCTTAGAGAAGAAGCTCAACGATTTGGATGGAGTGGAAAGCATAAACATCGATTTTGAGGAGGGGTTGGTAGTGCTGCAGGTAACCAATTCGGAAAATATATCTGAAGAAGAAATTAGAACAAAGATTGAAAAAGCCGGGTTTACTCCGAGGGAGATTGTTTTTTCCGGGAAAAATGAGAAGCCGGATAAGGATGACTAAAATCCTTTATCTGCTGCTGATTAGTTTGCCAATTCTAATTTCCTGTAAGGAATCTGGGGAAGAGTCTGCTGACTTAGTTAATAATAAGCAATGGAAATTCGTTCGTGAAATAAAAATTGATAACATTTCACCAACAGGCTTGCAGACAGATGGGGAGTATCTCTGGATATCAGATGCAAAAAATAATCGTGTTATTAAAACTGATTTAGATGGAAGTATTGTAAAAGAGTATCCGGATATTAAACGACCGATGCATCTCTCAATATACAATTCAAAAGTTTATGTCCCGGAATATTTAACAGATAAAATTAAAATTATAAATGGTGATGAAATTGAAGAATACCCGTTGAAAGAAAAACCGGATGCACCGGCAGGTGTTTTTGTAAACGATAGTCTGATTGCCGTTGTTGATTTTTATAATCACAGAATAATACTGCAGAATGAAAACGAAGTTATGATAATAGGAAAGGAAGGGCATAAAAAGGGAGAACTTTATTATCCAACCGATGTGGCACTTGTAAATGATAAAATTTATGTGGCTGATGCATACAACAACCGTGTACAGGTTTTTGATTATAATGGTAATGTACTAAAGGTAATTGGTGCTAAAGATAAAATAAATGTTGCAACGGGAATCGAAGTAACTGATGACAATATCTTTGTAACAGATTTTGAAGGGGATCGGATTCTTATTTATGATTTATATGGTAAACTTATTCACATCATTAATGAACATCTGAACAAGCCAACCGAAATATCTGTTTCTAATAACACGATGTATGTTTCAAATTACGCAGGCAGCAGCATCTCAGTTATTGAACAGTGATAAGTTTTGAAACAGTTGCTTTTATTTCGCGTAAAGACCGCAAAGGAAATTATTATACCATTTTTGCTTACACTAATCTCTTTTATTGTACTGATTTATATCCACCGAAAAGGCCGTTTTTTGAAAGTATTATTTGCCAAAGCTGGTTTCTTCTTGCTCTAAAGGTTCCTGCGAGGAATAACAAATAATACTTCCACATTCTGTAGAAACGTTTGCTGTATTTGCTTTCTATTTTGTTATAGTTGTTATCAAAATTATTAAACCATAACATCAAAGTTTTATCATAATCAGCGCCGAAGTTATGCCAATTTTCCATAATAAATAAGTTTTCAATTGCCTTACCTAATTGTGCAATCGATGGAAGCATACCATCAGGGAAAATGTATTTGTTCATCCAGGGATCAACAGCTCTTTCTGATATCTTGTTTCCGATGGTCTGTAAAAGGAATAGTCCGTTATCATTTAAGCATTTGTTAGCCACTTCAAAATATGTTCTATAGTTTTTATAGCCAACATGTTCTATCATTCCTACCGAGACAATGTGGTCGAACTTTTCATTAAGGTCTCGGTAATCCTGAAGACGGAATTCTACGGGAAGACCTTTACATAACTCTTTACCAAGAGTAAACTGCTCCTTCGAAATAGTGATACCAACAACGGTTACATCATATTTTTCAGCAGCATATTTGCCGAATGCACCCCATCCGCAGCCAATATCCAGCACGCGCATACCGGGTTTCAGGTTAAGTTTTCTGCAAATCAATTCGAGCTTATTTTCCTGTGCTTCATCAAGTGAATCAGCATTTTTCCAATATGCACAGCTATAGTTCATTCTTTTATCAAGCATATTTTGGAAAAGATCATTCCCAAGGTCGTAATGTTTATCCCCGATATTGAAAGCTCTTTTATAGGATTGAAGATTTATAATCTTCGCTAAAAGAATATGGTAGGTGATAGAAAAATTCCGCTTTACTTTTTCGTCCAGTTTTGTACGGATAACTTTACAGATCATCTCATCTATTTGTGCGCAGTCCCACCATCCATCCATATACGATTCACCAATACCAAGCTCAACTTTTGCTAATGCGCGTTTATAGAATTCTTTGTTATGAACCTGAATGTCCCACGGATTGCTTCCGTTTATTTCGATACCAGCAAGAGCAAAAATTTCCCGTACAGTTTTTTCAAATTTATTTGAGCTCATGATGTGGCTCCTTAAATAATATAAAATTATTTAACGGAAATTCAACTATGAATCAAGAATTGAAAATTATGCTGTTGCACCTCCGCAGCTTGAACCAGCCCCTGCTGTACAACCGTAACAATGCTGCCCTGTTACAATCCGCCTGTTCCTGATAGAATTTAAATTAAAGTTCTTTATATGATTCGGTGCCCCATGATCCATATTCAATTCAAGCATCTGGTTGAAATCACAATCGTACAATTGTCCGTCCCATCCAACAGATATCGTAAATCTACACATTACATTTGAAGCTGCAACAGGGTTAAAAGAATCCACCAGCTTTTGCATATAAGAATCATAATTACCTGATTGAATGAGATAATCTAGAAAACGGCTTATTGGCATATTTGTTATTGTGTACAGATTATTGAAATCAATATCGAAATTATTTTTTAATTCTCTTTTGTAGTCCTGTTCAAGCTCTAATTGAGATGGAGGCAGATAGGCGCCGACTGGATTATAAACAAGATGAAATTTTAATTCTGGGTCTTCCTTACCATAACCGAGTGCATTAAGTTTTTTCATTGCGGCTATTGATTTATCAAAAACACCGTCTCCTCTCTGCTTGTCAGTAAATGATTTTTTATAGTACGGTAAAGATGAAACAATTTCCACTTTATGATTTGCCATGAACTCAGCATAATCTTCAAAACCATTTGTTTCCAAAATTGTAAGGTTAGATCTGACTATGATATGGAGATCAAGTTTTTTTACTTCATCAACAAACCATTTGAAATTTGGGTTCATTTCAGGAGCACCGCCTGTAAGATCAACGGTCGGGATATCATTTGTATTAAGAATATCCAAGCAATCCTGCATTGTTTCTTTCTTCATGATTTCTTTTCTATCTGGTCCGGCATCAACATGGCAATGTTTGCAAACCTGATTGCACATCTTTCCAAGATTTATCTGAAAGATTTCTATTTCGGCAGCTTTTAAACGTCCTTCACCAACCAATTCAAACTTTTCATCGAACCGGGGCAGAGAATTTCCATTATTGATGACTTTCAATTGCTCATTTGCAATAGCAAGATTTTCCCCAAATGCTTTCATACTTTTATGCCGTGCCTGCATTGATATCCTAAAGATAAATTCCTTTACATTGTTAGTTTTTCATTTATATTCTTCATCTGCACACCATGAACTAAAGATGCACCTCCGCGTATTGCACTTGCAACATGTACAGCTTCGGTCATCTGTTCGAGATCGGCACCTTTTTCAAGACTTGCCTCAGTAAATGCATCGATACAATAAGGGCACTGGACCGCATGGGATACTGCTAATGCAATCAAAGCCTTCTCTCTTTCACTTAGTGCACCTGCTTGAAATACTGCACCGTACCACTCGTTGAATTTTTTCCAGAGCTCGGGAGCTCCTTCGCCCATCTCACTAAATTTCCCTAAATCTTTTGGGTTATAATAAGTATCCATATTATTTTCGATAAGTTAATTCATTAAAATTAATACTGAAATATACATTACTAATAACACCGATTAAAATAATAACAAATTAGCTATTTCCAATAAAGATTTCAATTCGTTTGCGCGTTCAATTTCCAGTTATATTTTAAATATTTAACTAAAGCTTTGTTATTCATTAGAAAAATACGATCTTCATCATTCAGAAAATGTGCAGCAGTATTCGTAAGCGAGCCATACTTTTTCTTAAACGATTTACTGAACCATTTGAAAATTTCGGATAAATAAAGAATATTATTTTCTCTGTCTAAACGATTTTTATCCGAATCATTAAAATATATTCTTCCATTTTCTTCTAACTGTTTAAAAACACTTTCGCCGTCATAAGCCGCTCTTATTATTTTCGGACAGCTAACTGCAGCACAGACTAATCCAAAATGACTGAGCACAGGTTCAATTTTCAATGTATACTGATGTTCGAGTTCATCCAAAGTGATTTCTTTACCGGCAATAGTATGTTTTATTTTGTTGAAGAAACCATCCACATCCATAGGAGAATTTATCGGCAAATGATTCAGTACATTATTAATAACAGTAGCATTATAGGCGTTAATGTAAAATGCAAGTTTATCTTCGTTTGTTAATTTACTAAGATCCGCATTTTCAATTGCTATAAGATAAGTTGCAAACTTCTCGTTGTTTACAAATGCCGGATAATTAATCATTCCACTCTCATCAACATATTCTTTTAGCAGAGCATCAAATATTGAATGATCGAATTTATTTGATTGTGCATTACCGCAAGTAATAATAAACAGTAACATAATGATGGGAATAAGAAGTTTTTTCATTGCAATCCTTTAAAATCATTTATTGATAGAAGCAATATGAATAAAAAAAAGAGGAAAGTCAGCAATGAAAATTAAAAATGTAAGTTGCATTACAATTAGTTTTTCGATGAGATGATGAAATTTCCTTTTTGCACCATCATAACGCCGGAAAAGATTAAAGCGGCTGCAAAGAGTATGTTTATTGATAGATCTTCGTTAAGAATATACCATCCAAGTATTAATGCAATTATTGGATTAATATATGCATAGGTTGAAATCAAAGAAAGCGGCAGATGCTGAATCGCATATATGTAAGAGGCATAACCGAATATAGAACCGAAAATAACCAAATATGCAATAGATAAAACTCTATTTTGAGTTAAGTGAAGGTTATTATGTTCGCCGAGAATTAAGCCCAGTAAAGTTTGTAATGCTCCGGCAATCAACATTTGTATTGAAGCGCCCATCATTGGATGAACCGAGATTTTTTTATACTTTGAATAAATACTTCCGAGAGACCAGGCAATAACCGCACCCATCAATGCGAACACACCAAACAAGTAACTGCCTTGTATCCAATACTGCAAATCTTTTCCGAACATTATAAAAACACCTGAAAGACCAAGGAGCAGCCCTATAAAAATATAACGGCTAAAATTCGGTCCTTTGGGTAATAGTGATTCAAACCCTACCATCCAGAAGGGAAGAGTTGTCATTAGAAGCGCTGTCAATCCACTCGGAATCCATTGTTCGGCAACAACAACAAGTCCGTTTCCTATACCTAACAAAGCAATACCAACAACAGCGAGATGTTTTATTTCTTTCTTAGGCGGCAGTTTGTTTCCCATCAAACTTTGAACTGAAACTAATATAAGTCCGGCAGCAATTCAGCAAAAACCGGCAAATAGCATTGGAGGAAAGTCAGCAACATCTATTCTTATTGCAAGATAAGTAGTTCCCCAAATTATGCAAATTGCAATCCAAGCGATATAAGCAGTAGTGTTTTTCGTCTTCACTCAGATTCAAATTTCTATTAGTCCGTTAATGATTAGTAGTTGAAGAATTTTTATTCCGATAATCAATATATTACGTGGTCTCACCCAGTTGAAATTCTATTTCGTCAATATCATTTTCTTCACATCGGAAAAATTATCTGCATTCAGTTGATAAAAATATATACCGCTCGGAAACTCAGCTCCATCGAACTCAATTTTATAATTTCCAGCCTGTAATTCTGTGTTAATTAATGTTGCAACTTTGCTGCCTAATACGTCATAAATCTTGAGTGTAACGAAATTGGGCAAAGCCAATTGCCAACTGATTACAGTGCCAGGATTAAACGGATTGGGAAAGTTTTGAAATAATTTAAATTCGAGAGGTAATGTCATATCAATATTTACCTCATCACTATAAGTGAAAGAACCATTATAATCAATTTGTTTTAATCTGTATTGGAAGGAACCTTGAGAAATAACTTCATCTTTAAAAGAATATTTATATGGCTCTGTTGTTGTACCGTGGCCGGGAATAAATCCTATCATCTCCCAATCACCACTGCCTTCGGTATCTCCTTGTTTATGAGGAGGTAATAGAGGGGAGGTTCGTTCAATTTCAAAACCGTAGTTATTGGTTTCCGTAGCAGTTTGCCATTCTAATTCGACTATATTACCGCTGCTTGTTGCGGCAAAACCAATTAACTCCACTGGTATTGGGGAGGAAGGTGTAGCACTATCAGGCAGACTGAAATAACTTTCATCACCGTTATTGGATCTTGCAGTAATCCAATAAAAGTAAGTAGTATCGTTGATAACATTTACATCCAAATAAACTGTATCCGGATGAATAACTGCTGCAATTGAATCTGCGGTTAAATTATCATTGGTTGTATTTCTGTAAACAACATAAAGAGAAATATCGCTTTCAGGATTTGGTGACCAATCCAGGTTGACGAGTGCATCTCCTTCAGTAGCGGATAGATTTGTCGGAGGATCTATAGGATCCTGCATAAAAATTGCGTAACTGGTACACAAACCAAGGAATATATCCATATTACCATCACGGTTAATATCAAGGAAAGCAAAATCATATGAAGATAGATTCCAGGGATTAGATGTTGTTCCCCACGGATCCATTAATGTTCCCGAAGCAATATCTTGATTCCTTAATAAAGTAAATTTACGCAACCCGCCAGTTTCACAAGGAGGAAAATCAACATCTACGCTTGCAACTCCCACATCCAGATCACCATCATTATCGACATCAGCCATTTTTACATTACCGCCAAAGCCAGTAGTTCTGGGAGAATTGCTCAGGGTGGACGTATTAAAATCAATTAGACTATCAGGCCACAAGTTTGTTGCTATATTTACGTAATCTTGTTGGTCGTCTACAGTATAGACATCTTTTTTTAAATCGTTAGTTAGATCACCAATTGTGAACATATAAGGACTATTCCCGAAAATTTTCTGCCAATTGCTAAATGTTCCGGTTCCTTCATTAAATAATATGAATACACCTATTGCATTCCATGGAGGAACGTCAAATAATGTAGATATTTTCACAATATCGTTATCACCATCATTATCTGCGTCGTGAATTTCAACAGATGTACCGAATGCAGAATTACGGAGTGTACCAAGCCGGCTAATGGTCTCATCAGTAAAGTTTCCGGTTCCATCATTAATAAGGAGAACATCAAAACATAACCCACTTGGATTATAATTTGAGAAATAAATGTCTGGTGCACCATTCCCGGTAATGTCTCCTCCCCACACAGCACAGAACTGCAATGGATTAATTGTTAATAAAGGAAATCGAGATGCTGTTTCGTCCTGAAGCCCTAACCATTCCCCACTTTCATCATTACCAAGATTGTGATATAATATCGGCTGTTGCGCAAATGTATTACAGACAATCACATCATCCCAATTATCACCGTCAATATCTATTATTAATACGTCTCTGGCATCGGATGGGTTTGATATAAATTCAGGTGCATAATGTAGGGTGCTGTCAACGAGTTTACCCCGGTCATTCAATAGAAGAAGATCAGCCCTTGGTCCTTGATTTGAGAAAGGGTTTTTTCGCACCACCACTATATCCATCCATCCATCCCGGTTCAAGTCTCCGATGGCGATATCTTTTTCTTCTCCATCAAATTTCTGGATTGATGATAGTTTAAGTCGGTCTGCTGTTTGGTCCTCGAGATTTATCCATTGAGCAATTGTAGTTTGAGAAATTACAAAAACGATAATTACTGATAGTAAAATAAAGTACGATTTACGCATAAATTCCTCTAAATTTTTTTGTCTGTAAAACTTTCTATCTAAAAAAAGAGATTCGAAGATTAACCGGGTTGAATCATTTTAAAAGATATGATATTATAAGTAAAAAACGAAATGATTTTAAATACATTAAATTATCTAACAGGCTGGGTAAATAATATCAATTATGGCATTAGCGAACCTGATTAAATAGGATTGATTGAAAAGGATATTAATTCATAAAATCCAATTCCAACCATACCTTGTATAAATTCAAAAGGAGAACAAAACTAAAATTATTACCATACCCATGCTTTATTTTTCATTACCCTTTACCTAATTTTAATTATTGATTTTCGATAAATATTATTTTTATACTCAAATGGATTAGGAGAATGAAATGACAACCATAGTGGATATAGTAGGTAGAGAGATATTGGATTCGAGGGGGAATCCCACAGTAGAAGCAGAAGTTTTACTTGAAAGCGGAGTTATCGGCAGGGCGGCTGTTCCCAGCGGAGCATCAACCGGTGAACACGAAGCTGTGGAGTTGAGAGATGGTGATAAAAACAGGTATGGCGGTAAAGGTGTTCTAAAAGCAGTTGAAAATATTAATGAAAAGATAGCAGATGAATTGATTGACTTTGACGCAGCAGACCAGGTTGGAATAGATCAATTTCTAATTAATTTTGATGGTACGGAAAACAAATCCAATCTTGGTGCAAATGCAATGCTTGCAATTTCGCTTGCTTGTGCAAAAGCTGCGGCTGAAACTCTTGACTTGCCACTTTACCGTTATATAGGTGGAACAAACGCAAGAACTTTACCTGTACCGATGATGAACATTCTTAACGGAGGAAAGCATGCAGATAATAATGTAGATTTTCAGGAGTTTATGGTTATGCCGGTTGGTGCTCCAAACTTTGCTGAAGCATTAAGAATGGGAACAGAAACATTTCACGTTCTCAAATCGGTGTTGAAAGCAAAAGGTTACAATACTTCTGTTGGCGATGAAGGCGGATTTGCACCAAATCTTAAATCGAATGATGAAGCAATTGAGTTGATTTTAGAAGCCATCAATAAAACAGGATACAAAGTTGGTGAAGAGATTGCCATTGCCCTCGATCCTGCTTCCAGTGAAATGTATTTGAGCGATAAAAAAAGTTATCAATTCTTTAAATCGGATAAATCAGAAAAATCATCCGAAGAAATGGTAGAATATTATACAAATTGGGTTAATCAATATCCAATTGTATCGCTCGAAGATGCTCTGGCAGAAGATGATTGGGATGGATGGAAATTATTAACTGACAAATTAGGGGGTAAGATACAATTAGTGGGTGATGACATATTTGTAACGAATACAGATAGATTAGCAAAGGGAATTGAATTGGGCGTTGCTAATTCGATATTGATCAAAGTTAATCAGATTGGGACTCTTACAGAAACTTTGGATGCAATAGAAATGGCAAAAATAGCCGGTTACAGAAATGTTATCAGTCATCGCTCCGGCGAAACAGAAGATACAACTATTGCCGATATTGCTGTTGCAACTAATGCAGGACAAATCAAAACCGGTTCAGCTTCAAGATCCGATAGAATTGCAAAATATAATCAATTGTTAAGAATAGAAGAAGAATTAGATACCACTGCAATTTTTCCGGGAATTGCCGCATTAAATTATAGCGGATAATAAAATTGTTTAGCCCGGATAAATTCTGTCGGGCTAACTTCTTATAACTTATTAACCCACATTACACATACTCAGAAAATTATACTTTGTTTAATTATCAATCAATTAGTACTCCCTCAAGTCGGTACGAGTAAATCTATAAGATAAGAGTATGAATGACTAATTGTTTTAAGTCAAAATTTCATAATACTTTTGATGAGCTCCATGTATTCACCCAGTCAATCATCTCACCTTCCCTAATGTTTACAAATAGTTATCATCTTCACATTAATTATTATTTTGTGAATAATTTGATTTATTAATTTTAATAACTCAAGTTTTTAACTAAAACTAACCTAAAATCGTTTTTTTACATGTAATTTTTTCCATCCAGCAAACAAAACTTGCTTAAAATATTCAATCTATGCGCCATTTCTGGCACCATTTTTAATATACTAAGTAAAAAATCTGTAAAATAATTACAAAGAGCAAAATAACATTTACTAATAATCAGAGGTCATCATGAAAAATTTAATACGATTTGGCAGTTTTATTCCGGTGCTAGTACTCTTCGTGTTATTAAATTCTCCGTTTGGTTCTGCGCAGAATATGGATGTAACTGGCGCAGGAGCATCCGTGGTTAACGGAATATATTTATTAGATGGAACAATGAATGGAAGAAATAAATATATGCAAGATGTTTCACCGCCGCTCACTCAACATTTAATATACTGGAATAGTAGTTTCAATAAATGGTATATTGCTCCGACAGAATCCCCATCAACCCCATATTATACAGCAGTAGGTGTTGATAGCCCAATACCACCTACGAATTCCTGGTCATCTATTGGCAAAGCACCTGCACCATCACCCACTGTTTCTGATACACCTTTACCGGTAGAATTAGTTTCATTTAGCGCTCAGGTTGGTGGTGAAGTTGTTAACTTGAAATGGCGCACCGAAACAGAAGTAAATAATTACGGTTTTGATATTGAAAGAACAGTTAACCCGAGAGCCAATCAAAAAGAATGGACAACAATTGGATTTATTGAAGGACACGGAAACAGCAATTCACCAAAGGACTATTCTTTTGCTGATAGTGATCTTTCCGGTGCAAATATCATCTATTACAGATTGAAACAAATAGACAATGACGGAACATACGAATATTCACACGAGGTTGAAATTAGTATTATTTCTCCCGATAAATACTCATTAGGGCAGAATTATCCCAATCCGTTTAACCCTTCAACAAAAATTCATTACAAAATCGCTCAGAGTGAATTTGTAAACTTATCTGTTTATAATGTGCTTGGTAAAGAAGTAGTAGTTTTAGTGAACGAAATACAATCTCAGGGAACTTACAGCGTTGTGTTCTCTGCCGATAATTTACCCGGAGGAGTTTATTTCTACAAGTTAGAAACACAACACTTCGTTCAGACAAGTAAGATGCTTCTTATAAAATAACAATTCAGCAATCGTCTTGCTCAAAATTGTATACAATATCAATGTTGAGTAGATGAAGAAATTGAATAATTATTTAGGCCTCGTTTTATTAACGGGGCTTTTTTATTTTAAATTTTTCGAATTGGTTGACACTAATATTTAGTAATTTTTCAACATAAAGAAAATGAGATGTTCGGATAGAACAATCAACTTAATACAGCCATTCAATTTCTAATGCTAATATAATCTGCAGAATTTGTTATGTAATTCTCATTAACAAATAACAAAATTGCGATAACTTAATAAAAAAATACAAAGTCGAAGTGATTTAACTAACAGGGGGTCGCATCATTTTTTGTTACCTGTTTAACTGGGAACACTTTAAAAATTATCGGCAGGTGTTGGTTTTGATGGTTCAAGTTATGGATTCAGAAAAGTTAAACATACAGAAGAATTTTAAAAAAATCTTATCACGCAGCTAATTCATATTTATGTTTAAACTCAATCTTGTTAGCTTGTATAGACGGAATAGTTAATAAAATTGATCCGATTAATGAGGGATATTGACCTTACAATAAAAATTTTCTTGAAGATAAAAAGATTTATAAAATACAGTTTTTACCTCGAAAACTTAATGAAGCAATTGATGCATTGGAGTTGAATAATGATTTATTGAAAAGAGGCGGTGTTTTTAGATGAATTATTGAAACAATGGTTAAGCATAAACAATGAAGAAATTTATTCAATTGGCACAATGCCCCATCCGTTTGGAAATAAATTTTATTTTAATTTTTGAGAAGGTCGAATAAGATACTATTCAAGCTTTAACCCTTTTTAAAATTAAATTTTTATTGTTATCTTATTAATACCATTCCGACCTGGCGACAGTCAGGTGTTTAGTCTCAATAAAACTGACTGACTTTAGCATGTAAATATATATACCGCAAGTTAAATTTTCTGCCTTAAATTCAACTTCGTAATTTCCGGAAAGCCTTTCCTCGTTTACAAGTGTAATAATTTCGTTCCCAAACATATCGTAAACTTTTAGTTTTACTGGCAGCGATCGTTCTGTCTCTTCGGATGCAACTGAGAACCCGATTTTTGTAAATGGATTATTGGGAGTAATTATAATGATTGGAAATAAAAAAATGCTCTAATTGAATAAATAACTACACAATTCAGACATTCGCGACATACACTATATGTAGCGGAGAGTTAAAGAATTGAACCCAGAAAGATCTTTAATCAGTGTACAGAATAACGATGTATTTTACTTCATCAACACCATCTTCTTAGTCTCAACAAAAGAATCTGATTGTAATTTATAGAAATAAATTCCACTTGGGAAGTCGGCTGCATTAAATGTTGCTTCATAAAATCCAGCATCAACTTCTTGGTTAACCAGTACACTGACTTCCTCACCAACTAAATTGTAAACAGAGAGTTTAACAGAACCGTTTTCAGGAACGCTGTATTTAATAAGTGTAGATGGATTGAACGGGTTTGGGTAATTCTGTTCTAGTGCAAATGTTAACGGACCATTTACTTCCACTTCAATTTCATCTGAATATTCATACTGCCCGCCGAAATCGATTTGCTTCAGTCTGTAATAGTAAATTCCTGTGCCAACAGTATTATCTATATAAGAATATTCCTGTGGTTCTGTTGTTGTACCATAACCTTCAACATAGCCAATTGTGATAAATTGGCCTTCTTTACTTCTTCTTTCTATTTCAAACATCTGGTTATTGAGTTCAGTTGCTGTACTCCAGTTTAAAACAACATTTCCCTCAGCGTTTACATATGCTGTGAATGATGTTAATTCAACTGGTAAAGGCAAACCCGAATCCTGGATTCTTGTTGGATCATCAGAAGCAGGACTACCATCAGCTCCCAGTGTTCCATCGTGAGTGGTTCCATTTGTTTGGCTATCAATAATTGTTTGACCTGAACCCTCATTAAACTGCCAGTACCCTATCAATCCAGATTCACTGCCTGTAAGTTTTATATCTTTATTGTTGTTAATTTGAGTTTGGGATCTTTCAACATTCCAGATACGTAAATCATCCATTGCACCATTAAAAAAGAAATTAGATAAACCAACACCAAAAGTTAAATTTCCTGATAGCGGGACAGCAGCACCAGGAGTGTTGAAAGCAGGATTGGTTTGATCGACCCCGTCTATATAAATTATTCCTTGTCCTGCACCGGGTCCCGATCTAACACAGGCTAAATGGTGCCACATACCGTCGGCTGGAAATGCACCTGGAAGCGCTTGTACAAAAACTCCTACCGAAAATAGGTTGGTACTAAAAGCAGTGATTCCAGTAGGGTCAATTGCGAATAATATGTCACCACCCGGTCCTGAACCTATAAAGATGGGACCGTCTGAAATATTAGGAACTTTGATCCAGAATTCAACTGTAAACACATCAAGGTTTGAAAACAGCTCTTGTCCGTCTGGTAGATTGCAAAAATCATCTAGACCATCATACTGCAGCTGCCAGTTTTGTGCTA
This sequence comes from Bacteroidota bacterium, assembly GCA_022564295.1. GTDB lineage: Bacteria > Bacteroidota > Ignavibacteria > Ignavibacteriales > Ignavibacteriaceae > BMS3ABIN03. The sequence goes on from JADFLR010000014.1 coordinate 83,106, forward strand.
GTGCAGAAGATTGTAATAAAAGAAATGCAATCAAAAGTAAAGATAAGTTTTTCATAACCACCTCCTAGAAATTTAAGTGATTAATTTTCATTTAAAGGGAATCAGGAAGCACAGCAATTTATCCCTTTAATGGGTTTGGCTATACTCCACGTCTTGGGAAAAATAATAGGTTGGAATAATCTCGTAAAAACATAATCTTGGTCCATCACTTTCCCCAAAGTGTAGAATTCATATTCAATCAACAATGGTTAACTTGCAAAATTATTTGAACAATCGCAAGAAAAATAAACTTAACGATTAGCAAGTGATAAAAACCCCCACTTAAAATCAAAGCTGGAGGACAGTTGATAATTCATTAAGCAGGGGTTGTTATTAACATTAACAATACAACAATAATAAAAAAATATTTAATAGCAAACCTCTTACTTCATCAATACCATCTTCTTAGTCTCAACAATAGCATCAGCTTGAAGTTTATAGAAATAGATACCACTTGGTAAGTTAGTTGCATTAAATGTTACTTCATAGAATCCCGCATTTACTTGTCCTCTAACTAACACGTTTACTTCCTCACCAATTAAATTGTAAACAGAGAGCTTAACAAAACCATTATTCGGAACACTGTATTTAATATTTGTAGAAGGATTGAACGGATTTGGATAGTTCTGATGCAGTGCAAACGTGGTAGGACTTTCGTTACGGTCCTCAAAAATACCAACAGGTAAGACCGCTAAGGGATAGACATAAGCTGAACCGGTAGCCAATCCTGCGGGGAAATTTTTATCTCCAATAATAAGATACTTATTACTAATGTAAACACTGCTGGCGAACAGGTCGCCTTCGCCAATATCAGGGCTGATCAATTTTGCAATTTCCGACCAAGTGGTATTGTTTTTCTGAAATACGTAAGCGGCTCCGGGTGTGTCATTATCCGGGCCGATAGCGCCGACCACTGCAAAGTCACCGCGTATCGCAGCGCTCCACCCAAAGAGTTGGCCGGTAAACGCATCTCCGGCAGTCAATTTTGCAATCTCAACCCAGTTAGTATCCTGGCGTTGGAAAATGTAGGCTGAACCGGAGCTCTCTCCGGCATCATCATCACTGGGTGCACTGACAATCGCGAATTCGCTGTCAATGGAAACGCTCAAGCCGAATTGATCGCCGGGGGCCGTATCGCTGGCAGTGAGTTTTGCCTCATTTGTCCAACCCGCCCCGGCAGGAGCGCGTTTAAAGATGTAAGCTATGCCTGAAGCGCCTCCCGCGGGATAGTTTTCATCACCAATAACCACGTAATCCCCGCTGATGGAAAGACTGGAACCGAAGTTATCGCCTTCGCCGATATCTGGAGTAAAAAAATTGGACACCTCCCTCCAGATGTTGCCGCTACGCTGAAATATGAAAACTAGTCCTGGATGCTGTTTGTCAATGCTGGTCGCACTGGCAACCACATAATCGACATCAATAGCAACGTCGTAACCAAAATGAGAATCCCACGTTACCAGGCTACCCATGAGCTTAGTGGTCTGCGTCCAGGTGTTGCCCGTCCTTTGAAATACATAAACCGCACCAGAGTGGGGACCGACATCATCTTTCTCTCGGGCCCCGACAACTGCATAGTCGCCCTGTATGGCAACGCTAAAACCAAATTCGTCGCCAGCGGTGCCGTCACTTGCGGTTAGCTTAGCGATCTCCGTCCACGTTGTAACATCGTTCCTGAATATATATGCCGCGCCGGATTCAGCCCCATTATCAGTGTGTCCAGGAGCCCCAACAATGGCAAAATCGCCATCAATAGCAACAGCGGTTCCGAACCGATCCAATGGCACGCCATCGCTGGCATTCAGTGTGAAGGGTTGAGTGCTCTGCGCGGCAACTATACTTAGCCAGAACAACGTCAAAGCAGCTAAGTTCGTAAAAAATCGTCTCATTTTGCCCTCCTAAAAAATTATTGAGAAACCAATTTTCATTAAGGGAAATAAGGAAGCACAGCAATTTATCCCTCTAATGGGTTATGCTATACTCCACACCTTGGGGAAAATAATAGGTAAGAATAATCTCGTTAAAACAATATCTTGTTCTACAACTTTCCTCAAAATGAAGAGTTCAAAATCATCCAACAATGGTTAACTTGCAACATTATTTGAACAATAGCAAGATAAATAAACTTAACGATTGGCAAGTAGTGGATTTTAAAAAATTTTCAAAAATTATTTTTAAATTTCCATCTACATATCTTTCAAGTGTTTTGCGTCTGCTTATATAAAATTGTTCGAGATTGTGCGAGGGGGTTTCACAACAGATGCCGCCCCCTTCGTTTTGGGGTGTATGGGGATAAATTCTCATCAGCTTTGTTGTTACTTATCTCTGATGAAGGGAGATGCGAAAGTGACGCTCATCACTTTAAATAGTAACCATCAATAATTTCCCTCTTTATTGTCTTATTGACTACACATTTCAGAGTTAAAAATATCTATAGTTGGTCAGTAATTAACTAAAGAAAGAAATATATAATATTATATTTGAAACTATAACTAACTAAATGATAACTACTAATAAGGAGAATAGAGATGACTGCAATAAATAAAATCAACTTGATTATCAGTGGAATTTTCTTGATGGCAGTAATTACAGGTTGTTCTAAAGTTCTTGTGCAATCAGACTATGATCGCGAAATTAATTTCGCAAATTTCCATACGTTTGATTGGACTGCTCAATCAGATAATGCTGTTCAACGCAATACGCTTTTTGAAAGACGATTAAAAAAGGCCGTAGATAAGGAATTAACAGCTAACGGTTTCCAAAAGCAAACGGCAGAGAGACCTGACTTCTTGATCGCTTATAGCATCCAGGTAGAGGATAAAGTGAATGTGCTTTCCAGTGGCTATGGTTACGGAGGTTATGGTTACGGAGGCTTTGGTCACAGCTATGGTCTCTACGGGTTTGCTTACAGATTTGGTCACCACGGTTATGGTCGCCACAGGTTCGGTTACGGATCGGGGTATTATGGTGGCGGACTTATGTCGAAGTCACGTTAGTCTTGGACTTTATTGACCCTGAGTCGAATAATGTCATCTGGCATGGATTGTATAAGGATGAAATTGATGAGATTGGAATTATGATTATGACTGAGGACAAAATCACCAAGGCCGTAAAGAAGATTCTTAAAGAGTTTCCACCTGGCCAAATGACTATTACGGACAGGTCTTTCTAAAATACCGAAAGGGATGTTGGCTATTAACACGGATCGTTAGATTCTGCTACACAGAGGGACGGATTCTGCGAGTATTATTAAAATTTTACTGCTTTTTGCAGACTTTTGCGAGAGCGACTGCAGAAAGTTTTTTAGTATTTGATAAAAGTATCAGAATAAAAAACCCCTGCCCTATGATGATTAATGAGGTCACATCATAAATATGGAGGCAGGGGATCACCTCTTACGAGGTTAATCTTACTTCATCAACACCATCTTCTTAGTCTCAACAAAATCTCCTGCTTGTAATTTGTAAAAATAAATTCCGCTTGGTAAACTTGTTGCATTAAACTTAACTGCATATCTACCGGCTTCTCTTTCTTCATTTACCAATTGCTTTAAACTTCACATTTACTGCATAGTATAAATTTAACTATTGTTTATTATTATATCTATCTTGATTTAACCGCCATAAAAAATTTTCTCACCTACGTCTTTTAGAGTTAGAGTTAAATCATCCGGACGACCTGTTGGCTCTTTTTTAACTCCTGCATCGACAACTTCTCCTATAAAAACAGAATGGTCTCCCTTCTCAACAGTTTGAATTAATTTACATTCTACATAAGCAGAACAACTCTCAAGGACAGGCGCACCAGTACTTCCAGCTTCATATGCTTCACCATTAATTGTATTGCCATCTTTTTCAGTCGGTTTGAAGAATGCATGTGCAGTTGATTGTTGATCCTTTCCAAGAAAATTTAATGCAAACACACCTACTTCTTTTATTAAACTATGTACGCCTGAATCGGCTTTTACACCCATTGCAATTAAAGGCGGCTCGAACGATGCTTGAGTAACCCAGTTAACTGTACCTGCTGCAATTCTTCCATCTTTTGTTTCGGCTGTTAATACATACAATCCATAGGGAATCATTCTTAAAGCAGTTTTCTTAGCATTTTTATCCATAGAGATTCTCCTTTAATGAGTTATGCTATACTCCACGCTTTTGGGGGAATCAATAGAAAAGATTAGTCTTGCAATATACTGTTATGCATACTCCAACCTCTCCTAAAGGAGTAGAATTTATAATTGCCAATTAACTTTGGATAATATTTGACTAAAGTCAAGAAAAATAAACTTAACGATTAGAAAGTAATAAAAAACCCCTGCCCTACGATGATTAATGAGGTCACATCATAAATATGAAGGCAGGGGATCACCTCTTACGAGGTTAATCTTACTTCATCAACACCATCTTCTTAGTCTCTACAAAATTTCCTGCTTGTATTTTGTAAAAGTAAATACCACTCGGAAGTTTGGATGCGTCAAATTCAACTTCATAACTCCCAATAGGTTTTTCCTCACTAACAAGATTTGCAACTTCATTTCTAATACAGCATAAATTTTCAAGCTAAAGAGAGCCATCGGCTCTACTGAATCACAATAGTTTTTTGCATCAAATCCAGCATCGTTTAATGGCTATGAGAACAATCTTCCCCCCTATACCAGACTCCATTTGGTAGATTTCTACAAAATTCGCTTGTTGTTACATCACATAATGCCCCTAAAGCACCCCATCTGCAACGACCGGTAGCAGGAGGATCAGCTACATCGCAAGAAAATAAAAACAAAATAATACACAAAGAAAAAAAACGGTTTTCATAGATTTTCCTCATTTTAAATTAATTGGTTCATATTATTTATTTGTTGCAAATTATTCTAATTGCAACCCCATAATAGTTGATAAATAGGATTCACTTGTCAGTAAGATGTCATAGATTTGTAAAATCTTTGTAGAATGTATGCGCCCTTCACACCCATAAAGCCGACGTCCCTTTTGCCCCCCATACCCCTTCAATAAGGTTGAAAATTCTCATCAACTTTCAGGTTAAAAATCTCTATCAAGTCCCTTCATCTCTTTTTCTGTTTTCATCCTTGTCCTCCAATTTCAGAATGTTCTGCATTATAATCATCTTCATCATATTCTT
>JADFLR010000004.1 GCA_022564295.1 Bacteroidota bacterium
GCTGATTCAAATCCAACTCCATCATCACAAAGAGACATTGTTAATGTTTTATTTACCACGTTTACTCTCAATTCAACATTCATGCAACCAGCATACTTGAGTGAATTATTCATTGCTTCCTTAAAAATAAGAACCAGGTGTCTTTTCCATTCCATCGGTAAATTGTATTTTTTTAAATTGTCTGAGATTCCACTTTCCAAAAATTTAATGTCGGTACCATCAAATAGATCATCGCCAAAATCTTTCAATCGGATGGTAAGATCGTACAAAGAATCCTCATCAGGTTTCAGGGTCCAAATCAAATCTTTTGCGCCTATTCTTAAATCGCTTGATGTTTCAGAAACATTGTTAAGGTCATCAATAATATTTTTCGCTGCACCGTTTAAATGTTTCTTGAGTCGTCTTACAAACACTGTTATTCTTGTCAGTTTATGTCCGAGTTCATCGTGGAAATCTCTTGCCATCTCCTCTCTAACAGTTTCCCTTTCACTAATTCTAATTCTCTCAAGGGTAAGAGTATGGTTAACCTTAACTCTCAATCGCCTGATATGCAACCCCCATAAAGTTGATGCAATTACCAAAGTGAGTACGAGAATAAACCACCACGTCATCCAAAATGGTGGAGTAATTACCAGTGCAATACTTATACCTTCATTATTCCAGATTCCCTCTGAATTAGCCGCTTTTACCCGAAATGTATAGCTACCAGGATTAAGATTAGTGTAACTTGCAAATCTACGTGAACCAGAATTTATCCAATCGGGATCAAATCCTTCAAGTTTGTATGCATATTGAGATTTAGCGGGGTTAGAATAGTCTAATGCAATAAACTCAAATGAAAAATGATTATCATAATATGATAATTCAATTTCTTCCAACTGGTTTAAGGATTTGTCAAAGCGAATTGGTTTATTAAATTTGCGAAATTCTGTAAACAAGATTTTTGGTTTTTCAGAGCTTCCGCTTAATCTTTGCGGGTCGAATAAATTAAATCCTTTTGCCCCGCCGAAATACATTATACCATCTTTTGATTTATAAAAAGACCCGCGTAAAAATTCATTACTCTGCAGACCATTTGTTTTTTCATATTTCTTTATTTGTCCAGTCTGAGGATTATACCGGGCAAGCCCATAATTTGTTGATACCCAAATACAATCATCACTATCAACTAAAAGACCATCTATTCTGTTATTCGGGAGCCCTTCTTTTGTAGTTATAAATGAGAACTGTCCTTTTTGTCTGTCCATTTTGTTAATACCACCACTGTAAGTGCCGACCCAAAAATTTCCAAGATCATCCTCTGTAAAACAAGTAACACTAAGATTGTTGATTGAACCCGGGTCTGAATCATTGTTCAGATAATTTTCAAAATTATCTGAATCGTAATCATAACGAGAGAGACCGCCAACGGCTGTTCCAATCCAAAGCGTATTGAACTTATCCTCATAAATCGACCAAACAGTAACTGATGGGAGAGAACTTGAGTCATTCACGTTTGGATAATAATGTTTGAAAGAATTAGTGATTGGGTCAAGTTTAAATAATCCATTTGATCCGGTTCCAACCCAGTAATAGCCATGTGAATCTTTAAATAATGCAATAATTCTTTGATTGGAAACTTCTTCTCTTAAGTTTTCATATAGTTTTAAATCTAAATTCATGTCTCTCAAATCTGCGATAAAAAATCCTTCCCCATGCGTTCCTATCCATAAAAAATTTCCATCTATCATTAATGATCTAATAAATTTTATGTTATTAAGTTTTTTTATAAGTGATATTATTTGAGAATTTTTATCCTGCACAAATATACCGCTCCCCATAGTACCGATATATAAGTTATTATTATCCTCTGCAAAGGATGAAATTGATGGATAGTCTCCCGTTGAATTCAAAGGTAAGTTATTCAATGCAATACGAAAGTTAATTTTGCCGGGGTTTATTCTATTCAAACCATTTTTTAATGTGCCTATCCAAACGTTACCAAATTTATCTGAGAATATATTACGAATTGCATTACTACTGATACTTTTCTCGTCATCCTCATCATGTGTAAAATGCTTTACAGTTACTTTATTTCCCTCTAAAGATATTTTATATAAACCATTACTACCGTGTGCGACCCATATATTTTCATATTTATCTACAGATACATTATTTATCCTTGGATTAACAACTATCTTCTGCGGTAGTTGGATTTTCTTTTCTTCTTTTAGATCGATTAATAAAAGTCCGCCTTTTTTATTAAATGCCCAAAGTAAATTATCATTTACAATACCGATTTGTCCCAAGAAATTATCATTGTGATTTTCATCTTTGTTTTTGAGTATAATCTCAAATTTGTTTAAATGTATATCATACCTTAGTAATCCACTTCCCCAAGTACTAAAATATACATTGCCCTTTGAATCCGAACTAATACCAACCACAATTTGAGATGGAAAAGCATAGGTAGAATTAACATCTTCAATTACTCTTTTAATTTGTGCCGCTTCCTCATCATTAACTTCAATTAATTGAATCCCCCAAAACTCCGGGTAAGACGGTGGTGTTTCATTCCATATATCAAAACTGTGACTATCGTCTGAAACATAGTTCAATTCGTATCTCCCGGGTTGAAATTTAATTACATCGATTAAAATTCTATTTTTATTTGCACCGCCTGCATTCAAGGATTTTCTTTGATCAAAATCCCAAATAAGTTTTCCATCCTTGGTTATAAAACCATAGTCGTACTTCTGTTGTTGTAAAGCTTCACCGACGCAAATAATAATAAATGATTTTGCACTGTTTACAATAAATTTTTTCTTAACATTAGCCGAATCGGTAACATCAGTTATTTTCTCAGCTATTCCCCTTTTAGTAATTGTATTTCGAATAAAGTCAAAAAGAGTTTGTGGATACTGAATATCACGCCATTCGAATCTCTCAATAGTATTTGTATTAATATTTATTCTATTCAATCCCCGGTCTATGGTTGAAATCCATACGTGAGAACTGTCATTCATTTTATCCTGATAAATTGAAGAAATATTTAAACCCGAAATAGAATTTTCATCAAAAGGATTGGGTAAATATCTTTGAACAGTTTTCATTTCGGGATTATACTTATTGAGACCCCGACCAGCATAACCAATCCATATATTTCCCCGGGTATCCTCCCAAAAAGAACTTGGTAACGAATTACTGCTAATAGTTGTTGAATCGGAGGGATCGTTTACTAAAGGATAAAAGTTACCGGATGCCTGATCGAAAATATCAAATCCACCAATCGCCTGTGAGATATAAATATTACCGCGACTGTCGGTATATAATCTATGCATCCAATTACCGCGGGGTGAGTTTTTGTTACTTGGATCATATCTATATGTTTTGACTTCATAACCGTCATAACGGTTCAATCCGTCTTCGGTCGCAATCCACGTATATCCAAATTCATCTTGCGTTATAAAGTTAATATTGTTTTGTGTTAATCCTTCCTCTGTTGTTATTCGTTCAAAAACAAATTGCTTATGCTGAGCCGATAATGAGATTAAACAAGATAGAAAAAACAAAGGAAAAAGTATTTTCGAATTAGCCTGTGGCACTTAAACTCCATATTCGTAATTGACTTATTAAAATAATCAAAAATACTGTTTGATAATAGTTGTTCGATACTTATGACATTTCAATTTATTTCATTAAGATCATTTTAATCGACTTTGCTATACCATTTTTAATAATTCTTGCGTAGTATGTCCCGGAAGAAACACTCATACCAAATTCATTTTTGCCGTCCCAGGCGACTTTATGAAATCCTACAGAAAACTCTTTGTTTATCAATTCACGAATTTGCTGTCCAAGTTCATCGTAGATGTTAACCTGAATATTACCTGGTTTGGTAATTTCAAAATTTATATTGGTTGTTGGATTAAAAGGATTTGGGTAATTGTTATAGATAATAAAATCATTAGGAATATTCTCGTTATTGCCTTCAACTATTGTAATATTGGCGTCAACGGCTTTGGTTTTGTAAGCGCCTCTACCAATTGTTGATATCCTCAATGTACGATCCATCGGATGGTAATGAATATCTGATACATAAGTCAATGGGAGTCCATCATTATACTCGTCCCATTGTGCGCCGCTGTTAGTCGAAACGAAAACTCCGAGATCTGTTGCTAAATAAAGATGTTCCGGATTGTAAGGACTTATCGCAATAGCGCTGCAAGTTATATCCGGTAAATTATTGGTAATATTTGTCCAGGTTTCGCCATAATCCGTTGAACGTTTAACATGATCAGAATTTTGGAAGGCGCTATTTCTAACAGCATAAACTACACCTTCATTGCTTGGATCGGCTTCGAGATCAACCACCCGCCAGGTTGGTATAGAGCTATGAGTGATCCCTGTCCAGTTAGAACCGGCATCATCAGAACGCCATATACTCCAGCCACTCCCGGTATATGAATGTGCATAAATTATATTACTGTTTACTTGATCGATCGCGATTGTGTAAATATTCGGAATATTTGCAACAGCATTCCAAAATGATCCACCATTGGTGGTTTTATATATTTTGGCAACACTCGTAGTATATAAAGTATTAGGGTTTTGGATATCCATCTCAAGCGGTGCAAATTGTTTTCCACTTTCGGTAATTCCATTTTGGATTGGGATTGTATTAATTAACCAATTCTCACCGCCAAAAGAGTTTTTAACATGCACACCAAAGAAAAAACTGCCGTAGAAAATTTGGCTGTTAGAAGGGTGTATAATAACCTGAGTTCCGTCATCTATTGACCATCGGGTCCAGGTTGTATTTCCATTATTGCTATCCAATTTTTGCAAACCGTGATCTTGAAAGCCGCCCACTAAAATTGTTGTATCATTGGGAGCACTCGCTATTCTGTATATATGAGCTGTAACTAAGCCCTTATTTTTCTTTTCCCACCAAAGACCACCGTTTGTAGATTTCTGAATTCCACCATCGTTGAAGAAATAAATAGTATTTAGTTCAACCGGATCGAAGCCAATGTCCCATGTATCAACATAAACTAATCCCGAGTTATCATATCCTATACCATTAGAGAAGTAATCATGCCAGGTCCAGGACATTCCACCATTATCTGATCGCCACATTTGGATACCAGCTAAGAAAACTAAATCAGGATCAAGCGGTGATACCTCACACTTGTTCACGAACCAACCAATGCAAGAAGTATTACCTCCAGGATTACATAGTACATTGGGTGCATTTAAAACTTCTGACCAAGTATTTCCACCATCAATAGTTTTAAAAAATCCTTCCAGTTCCCAGGTATTGGAATTAGCAATAGAAGTATAAAGAACATCCGGTTGTGAATCACAAAGTGTTAAACTTGTTAACCCAACAATCGGCCCTGAAGGTAATCCGTTTGCCAAAGCATTCCAGTTTTCACCACCATCAATTGATTTATAAATTCCTTCTTGTCTGAAAGCCGCATAAATAATATTTGGTGAAGCCGGATTTATTTCAATATCAGAAACCCGACCAACTCTTTTAACCGACCAATTGTCTCCACCGTCCGTAGAGGCCCAAAATCCATTGCTTGCCGCCATGTATATCAGATTTTGATCAATAGGATGCCAAATTATTTTTGATACAGCAACTGCATTGCTAAGGTTATACGAAAAGCTCGTTAGAGTCCAGGTTAATCCTCTATCTGTAGATTTAAGAACGCCTATACCAGATCTTAGCGTAACAGATTGACCTCTATCAACGCCTGTTCCGATAAGCATTTCATCACGGTTGGCAGGGTTAATCGTTACTTCAGAAATCTCAAGGGTTGGAATATCATTTGCAACGGATTGCCACAATTCACCTGCATTTGTTGATTTCCATAATCCACCATTGGCTGAACCTGCCCAAATAATATTATTATCAGTTGGATCAAATGCATGTGAGATCATTCTACCAGTTAAAGAATCAATTGTATTAGGTCCTATACTTTCCCAATTGGCAGTAATCATTGCAGATGATTTGTTTAATGTATTATTCCTCATATCTAAATAGGCCTCCCAACGCCTGCCTTCAGAATAAATTTCATTATTATCTTTTCGCATTTCATAAAACCATCTGAGGGCTGAAAGTGGGTCTTCTTCGATCTCCCTTTTTTGTGCATTTACTGGAGACATAAAACTAAACAGTACTACCGTTAAAATTAATTTTATAACTTTTGAAAACATTTCGTTTTTCCTTATTTGATTAAGATCATTTTTTTTACCTGGACTGTATTTTCTGCTGCTAATTCGTAAAAGTATATACCCGATTTTACACGTTCTCCTTTATCATCCCTTCCATTCCAGGCAACAGTTTTTCTCCCTGCAATCTGGCTAGCATTTACCAAAGTTCTGATCTTATTTCCGAGCACATCATAAATTTTCAAAACCACACTAGAAGCATGTGCAAGGCTGTACTCAATAGTTGTACCTGGATTAAAGGGATTTGGATAATTCTGGGCGAGACTGAAATTCTCAGGGATTTGATCTGTCCCATCAACAGATGTTACACCCAAAGAGAATGACTGTAAAGGTACAGAAAAAATAGTCGCTCCGGGGTACAGGTCATTTACTTGTTGAGTAATAACTGCAATACTCCCTGATAAAAGATGCAGAGCAATGATATTAGCCGGTTGGACTTGACTGATCAGAGCATCCCTGTGTGAATTCATCAAATGCGCCGGCGTATGGAAGGTCGGAATCAACACGACATCAATACCCTTTTCTGCCAATCCGAAATTCTGTAGATTCTCAACTGACATAAAAACGTCTCCGAGGTGCAGAATGTTAAAGCCGCCAATATTAATCAGGTAGCCAAAATTTTCCACATCACTAAAATCAATACCGAAAGCATCGAAATGTCTAATGTGCAGCACTTCTACTTCGATGCCGTTCACAATCAACGATTCACTCTCGCCAAATGCCGGGTTGATGTTGAGGAATTGCGGGCCGGAAAAATTTACCATCACTTGCGGCGGGGCAATCACCTTGCCGTTAGAATTGTTATTCATGTGTGTGTTCACGTTGCTGATGCTGTAATGGTCGCCGTGGTTGTGTGTGATTAAAACTAAATCGACATCATCATATGGCGGCTGTGCATTAGTGAGTTTGCTATTCTCTGCAGGATCAAGATTTATCCAGCCCGAAAGGGGATTGAAAATTGCATCAATTAAGACTTTGTACGTTCCGTCCGATATGAGCACACCGTCATTTTGCAGATATGTGATAGTGACTTCTTCCTGACCTTGTGAATCATCGTCGATCATTATTATGGAATTCCCTCTTATTGGGGATAGCAAGATAGCACAATAGAGTAAAACAGTAATCTTAAAAAGTTTCATAATGACAAAACCTCCTTATATACATTGTGATTAAAATTATTATTAAAAACATTACGTGATAACTCTGTCTAACGGTCAGTCTTTTGTTTTGATCCAGGCTGAACGCATTCCTAAAGAGAATTATCTCATTAACATCAACTTACGGCTCTGAACGAAGTCGCCAGCCTGCAGTCGATAAATATAAATTCCGCTTGGTACTTGTTTACCAGCATCGTCTCTGCCATCCCATTGAGTACTGTACGTCCCAGCTGACTGATTTAACTCTTCCACCAAAGAACGGATTTTTTGTCCCAGCATATTGTAGATTATAATATTGATCCCGGATGCTTGGGGCAGAGAGTAAGAAATTATTGTACTCGGATTGAACGGATTGGGATAATTCTGCTCCAACCGGAATGATTGAGGTTTTTCTCCACCGATGTCTGTAATCTCTGTCGGGGGGTTAACGCCCGTTATCATACGCACAACAACGGGATTGAGAGCGCTTGAGGAGCAACCGCTGTTGGGGGCAGTATCATCATTCACATAAAGTGTATCGCCTGTAAGGCTTGCGCGGATGCCATTTGGTAAGAAAAAGGTTGCCTGCAATGCCGGACCGTCTTCATTTCCAGGTGTGCCGCTGCCGGCTAAGAGATTTCTTGTACCGTCTAACTCAACCTCATATATCTGATTGTTACAACGTGCGACCACGTAAAGTTTCCCATTGGCAAAAGTCAGGTGCCCATTATTGTTTCCTGGGATAAAAGCAAAATTGCTGACAGTTCCATTCGGTGTAATTTTCACTACCCATCCGTTGCTGAAATTGCTGGTATATAGATTGAGTTGGTCATCCATGGTCAAACCATTTGGGCAGTTCAGGAGATTACTGGAGACAAATACAGTAGAAATACCATCCGGAGTTATTTTAGCAATGGTATTGTTACCGCAATTTGCTACAAAAACCGTATCACCGGGACCGACCGCGATGCCTACCGGACTTTGGATGTTAGCGCTCGCAAAATCTGTAACTACTCCTTGCTGATTGATTTTGCTAATCTTACCAGCAGCAATATTTGATTGAAATAAATTTCCATGGGAATCAAAATCATTTCCGGAAGCGCCCTGTAAACCGCTGGCATACACGCTAAATGAACCATCATGAGGGGAGACGCGGTATACATTCGTTCCATTAGCCATATTTAGAAATATGCCAAAATCAGCCACATAAACGAAACCAGCCGAATCAACTGCTACTCCGCCGCTGGCGTTGAGTTCCGCCGTAAGCGTGCTGACCATTACTTGCCCCATGGCGGAGGAGGCTAAAAATAAAACTAAAGCCACTATAGAGATAGTAAAAATTTTATGCATAGTGGTCACTCCTATTCTAGAGGTAAAAGTTATCTGCCATTTTAATAATTCTTACAAGGAATTTAATTTATCCGGGGGGTGAATTCAATCCCATAAATATATGGTTTTTGTTTTCAAAAGCGATGGGTTTTGCCCTGTTTAAAAAGCTATCACAAACATTTAATTATCCGAACTATTTGAGCGCATGTAGCTAATAAGTTTAATTATATGAATTGAGAGATTACTGTTTATAGCTGCCACGCAACTCCAATTATCGGTGCAATACTTTGTGTTCCGAGATTTATATCCCCTTCAAGGTTTTCGCCACCTCGTTTATTATAATATCTTACTCTGTATTCAACCTTAATAAAAATATCTAATGTTGACCCAACCGGGATAGTTCCACCTAATGCAATCAGCCAGGCTATGGTTGGATGTGTTTCAAATGAATCTGAAGTGTTACCGGATGCTGAAGGCAGATCAGATCGTCCATCGTCACGTCTAATACCGAATGGTGTATATCCAACATCGAGTGAAAACTGTTTCCACATCCCACGTATCATCGCACCGATCCAGATTTCGGTATATGAGCCTCCAATTTTATCCTTTACCTTTGTTTTCCCCTCTGCATCAAAACCGTCAAAAATTGCCATATTTCGTTCCCCGGTATCCAACCGTGTAAATATTCCTGCAGAAAAATATTCATTGAATTCATACGCACCGGTTGCAATCAAACCAAATTCAAAATTATTAATTAACTCATCTTCCTTCGGACCACCAATGTTGGATTTAACCTGCTGCTGAAAATGAGAAATAGTGATTCCACCCTCTATGCGCCACGAAGTTGAATTTTGAGCGATTAAAATTATCGGTGTTAGTAAGAATATAATAAGCGATAACATTTGATGTTTCCAAATCATGGCATTCTCCATTAGTAGAATTAATGAATGATCAATTACTTTTAATATAAATTAGTTAAATTATAACTATAATTAAACTGAATGATCGAATTGAAAGGTTGATTATATTATTAAAATTATGGGATTTGATATGGGAAAGCCAAGGATTGCTGAATCGTATATTGTTTATGTGATCAGTCTTCTTAATAAAACTTAAAATTAATTTATGATTGTCTTTTGTAAATTATTAATAAAACTTTTACAAAATCATAACAATAAATCAAATCATATTATTTATTCCAAAAATTGCTCGGTAGTATCTTCCATCTTTGGTTCAAGTTTATAGCGTTCGATTAATCGGGCACAAGTATTCCAGCGAAGTATAGTATCATCGTTGCCGCTGGGTCTAATGGCTTCTGCTTTCTCAAAATGCTCCATTGCGTCGCGCATCCATTCATAAGCTATATGAATACTACCAGGTATTCCCTTATTGATTGCCCCTATTCCAAGTCGTTCACAAATGATACCCGCATAATAACTTCGTTCATACTCATCTTTAAGCCGGGGTATAAGTTCTCTTGTACGCTTTTCATTTTTTGATCCTTCAACTCCAAACTGATCTGTTATTGAAAGGAGCAGCATTACCAGAGCATCATGATTATCGGGATCAATATCGAGTATATCCATGCAGATACTTTCAGCTAACCGGGGTTCATTCAGCAAGCGATATCTTTCAGCTTTTTTAAGGGCTCCGCCTATCGCTGAATTTGAAAGAGATTTAAGTTTATACATTACCGCTTCTCCTGATCTTAAGTGTATAATGATAAATGCATTGGATTAAATTTACAAATAATTATTCATTCTTTCTTAATCCGTTTAGCTTTCTGGAATAGCATTTTAACAGGATAATAGTATTCATCAACTACTGGTTCCTTTAGTGGGATGATTGAAATAACGGTAATAGTGATATTCACCAGACAATGTTTTGGATGTCTTTTATTTATGTTACAATAACTGATTCCACCGCTATGCAGAGTGACCGGGCTAAGGATTTAAATCGGGGTGAACTTCCGGCTTAAAGATCGATTTTCCTTTTCATCCAAAATATTTTAAGTTAAATATTCCAGAGGATAACTGCTGCGGTGATTGTTCCAGCAATGGCACTGCCGTAGCAAAGGATAGAGATGACGGTGCTGAAGTTTTTTAGTCCGATGTCCACTAGGGTGAAACGGAAACGGTGTGCCCAGTGGAAAAGAGGTAGAGCAATCACTCCCAAAAGGATCAACTTAATTAGCGGGTGGGAAACCGCCGAATGAATTCTTTCGAAGTTGAGAGAATCCTCGCTTGCTAATCTAAGCGGGACCAAGATGCCGGTGATGACAATGAGGATGGGGAACACCATGGCTGCTACCATACCTCCGGCTGAAAATAGAGACCACCATATCGGTTCGTTCGACTTCTTCATCTTTATGTTCCCACCACCAACCATGCAATAACAGCTGATACCACGATCCACCCAACATATACCGATCCTGCCACAAGCCATTGCGGAATACGGTCTTGACCCTTGTATATCACTAGAATCTTCGGCGTAAGGTTGAACCAGGTTATGGCGTGATAGAGTACAAAAACAAGTGCAATAACGTGTAGAACGATACTTGTGGAGGACGTCAGAGACTTAATGAGTGATCCATAAGCTTCCGGTCCTTGCCCCAGTTTATAAATAAGAACTAGTAGAAAGAGACAATAACCCGCTACAAATACGCTTGTCAGCTCCCGTATAATGAAGAGGAAGTACGGCATCCGTTTCAGCCACCAATTGTTAGGGAACGGTTTTTGATACGGGCTCATTTCTTCTTACCCCATGGGATGAGTACTTCTTTAAACCAGTCGATAGTACTGGAGACTTTTGCCCGTTGGATAGCTGCCGCCGGATCTACATCCTTAGGACAAACGGTGCTGCATTCCCCCACAAAGGTGCAGTCCCAAATACCTGCGTGGCTTCCGATTATATCCTGACGGGAGTCACGTCCCTGGTCCCGGGAGTCAAGGTTGTACCGTTGGCTAAGGGCGATGGCGGCGGGACCTATGAAGGTGGAATCAATAGAATAGATGGGACAGGCGGCATAACACAGCATGCAGTTGATGCACATGGAGTATTGTTTGTAATGAGCAAGCTCAGCAGGTGTCTGGAGGTATACCCCCTCCTCCAAGGCCTTTTCCTCGCCTTCATGGCGGATTATGTACGGCTTTATCTCTTCCAGTTTAGTCAGAAAGTCATCCATTTCAAAGATGAGGTCTCGCTCTACCGGGAATCCAGTTAGCGGTTCCAAACATATTTTTTTGGGGTAGTATTCTTTCAGAAAGACTGCACACGACAGTTTTGGTATATCGTTTATCATCATCCCACAACTACCGCATACGCCCATACGGCACGACCAGCGGTAGGAGAGTGTACCATCAATTTCATCCTTAATATAATTTATGGCATCCAGCACTACCCAATCTTCTCGAAACGGTACTTCATAACTTTGAAACATGGGTTCCTTCTCGACCTCAGGACGATAACGGAAGATTTTTATCTCCATTGTTTCTGCCATTAATTACTCCTCCTTTCCATAGACTCTTTCTCCCGGTGGCCATTTCGTGATAACAACATCTTTGTAGTTAATGCGCGGTTTGTCGTCGGTGTGATAGGCGAGGGAATGTTTCAGGAATTTTCCATCATTCCGTTCCGGGAAGTCAGTGCGTTGGTGCGAACCACGGCTTTCTGTCCTCGCCAATGCGCTATTGGCAATAGCTTCCGCCACGTCCAACATGAAATCAAGTTCCAGAGCTGAGGTTAGTTCCGTATTAAAGGTGAGGCTACTGTCCTCAATTAAGACATTTCCAAATCTCTCGCGTAGTTCATCAATTTTGTCACAGGTTTCTTTAAGGCTTACCTCAGTTCGGTAGATACCGGCTCCCGATTCCAGGGTATCCTTCAATTCATTTCTTAGGGCAGCAATCCGTTCCTTGCCTCCTGTCTTGCGGATAAATTCCCGCGCTATACGTTCCTGCTCATCAGTACATTTTTTCTCCACGGCAGCGATGTCCAGATCAGGATGTTCTGTGGCGTACGTAGCTGCTGCCTTTCCTGCACAAGCACCAAAGACCAAAATTTCTGTGAGAGAATTGGAACCAAGTCGATTGGCTCCATTAATGGATACACAAGCGCATTCCCCGGCAGCAAATAATCCAGGGAGGGAAGTAGCACCATCCTTGTCGGTATCAATACCACCCATCATGTAATGAACCACCGGTAGAACAGGGATGAGCTCATATACTGGATCAATCCCCGCATAATTCCTTGCTAGTTCTCTAACAAAGGGAAGTTTCTTGTCAATTATTTTCTTACCAAGATGTCGGATGTCTAAGTGAACTACGTGACCGTAAGGTCCAGGCACTGTCCGGCCTTTTTCCCTTTCGGCTACAAAGGCCTGGCTTAAGCGATCTCGAGGACCTAATTCCATGCTCTTTTTAACAGGGTGCATCGGATCGTCGATATCGAGAGGCTTACCCAGATCGTAATCCTGAAGATAACGGTAATTATCTTTGTTAACTAAAATACCTCCTTCGCCTCGAGTTGCTTCCGTGATTAGGATCCCTGTACCTGGAAGACCGGTAGGGTGATACTGAATAAATTCCATGTCTTTTAGAGGCACGCCAGCCCGGTAAGCCATTGCCATTCCATCCCCTGTTTTGATATTGCCGTTGGTGGTGAAGGGAAAAACCCGACCTGCTCCACCAGTACACATAATCACTGCCTTGGCGGCAATCACCCCCACTTTGCCGGAGCGGAGTTCAATAGCTGTAGCTCCCTGGCATCTTCCGTTTTCTACCAGAATTTTTGTTGTAAACCATTCATCAAAACGAGTGATGTTGTTGTATTTGAGAGAGGTTTGGAATAGAGTGTGGAGCATGTGGAATCCAGTTTTGTCTGCTGCAAACCAAGTTCTCTCAATGCTCATTCCACCGAAGGGACGGACAGCCACTTTCCCATCTGGTTCCCGGCTCCAAGGGCAACCCCAGTGTTCCATCTGGGTCAGTTCTTTAGGGGCTTCATTCACAAAAAGTTCCACGGCATCCTGATCACTCATCCAATCTCCCCCAGCAATAGTATCCATGCAGTGAT
Organism: Bacteroidota bacterium; assembly: GCA_022564295.1. GTDB lineage: Bacteria > Bacteroidota > Ignavibacteria > Ignavibacteriales > Ignavibacteriaceae > BMS3ABIN03. Next base: position 13,758 of record JADFLR010000004.1, read on the forward strand.
CATCAAAAGAGTCGTTTTCTTTTATGACTGCCGCCGCACCGCCCTCGGCTGCAACCGTATGGCTCCTCATTGGATAGACTTTACTTACCACTGCCACACTAAAATTTGGATTGGTTTCCGCGATGGCAATTGCGGCACGGAGACCCGCGCCACCACCGCCAATCAATAAAACATCAAATTTAAATGTATTACTCGAAAGCATTAAAATATCCTAAGATTTGACCAACTTCCCATAGAGCAAAATCTAACATAAACATCCGAAATTCCAAAACGGAAAAACTTATTCATTCAAATAACATTTGCTTATGGTTTAAGTAGCTAATTCAATTATAAACAGTTCAATTAACAAGCGAGGTTTATAATTTATTTCGAAATCCTCAATTCTCAAATTAAACTATTAATAAATTTTTAATAATATTAGGTCAATAAGAAAAGTGATTCGTCGTTTTGCAATTACTAAATACTAAACTATAAGTTAGTTGATTAGTGTTGTAGAGAATTTCTTTTCTTCAAAATACGAAAATTTAATTAATTATTGCAATTAGTAGATACGCTCCATTTTGATTTTTTTATAAATTCTTAGATGCTCTCTTCAAGCAGAAGGTTGAACTCTTCCGGGGAATCCCACATTACAAGATGCCAGACATCCGGCATGATCTTAGTTTTGAATGAAGGAACATAGTTCCAAGATGCTTTCACGTTTGTTGGATTTTGGTCAGAATTAATTGCAATAATAGATGACTAGATTTTTAGTAGTAGACTCTACATAATCATCATTTACCCACCCAATAACTATTTATACCGTATATCCTATTTCGCGTGACTCACACACCTAATCTTTGTAATATCTTTTGAGTTTTAATTAACACACTCATTCACCAACAGAAGGAGATGTTAAAATGAAATACTTAATTATAAACCTAATATTCGTTTCAGTTATTTCTCTCTTACTAAACTCTGCAGCATTCGGCACCAAGCTATCTAATGTTGATGAGCCAGAAATAAATGGTTATAATAACTATGCTATTCTTAGTGACGAAGAGTATGATCGAGTTGAACAAAATCTGCTCGCTGGAATTAAGTCAGATAATATTGGTCTACAAACCAGCAGTGCATATTTTCTGGGTGAGATGAAATCGGATAAAGCCCTCATCTATTTGCTAATACTTGCACATTATGGTAATACTGTAGAGTCCAGAATAATAGCAGGTTTATCTTTATATAAGATTGAATCTGATATTGGAATGTATCGATTAAAATTTCTTAGGCAGTCTGACGATAGTGAGAAGGTTAGAAGTACATTTGATAGAATTTACAATAAATATATCTCGGACAATCGATCATTCAAATACGAAAAGTCATAGTCTCATCGAGATTAGATAATTAAACCAAAGAAGAATTATTAATAATATAAATTGTGTGTTTTTCTCCTGGAGTAACCTTATGACTTATTGGATTGAATTAGGCGCTCTATTAGTGGAGCGCCGTTTTTATATTCTAATTTATTTTATTAGTCTTACCATTAATTATTCCAAATAAATTTCCTAATTAATTAACTCAATTTGACAGTGAATACAAATACATTTAGCTTCTTCTAATTCTTCGATCCTATATAGCAATTCAGCTTAGACGAATTTCAAGTAACACATATTAATTGGTTCGATATATCTTTGAAATAATCTTGAATTAATTAAGAGTTACGATCTACTTTCTAAGAATTCTTTGATCTATAAACATAACCGATAACAATACCACCGATTCCTTGCTCAAAAATATGCCGCAGCTCATCAACAACAACAAGAGTTTTTGCTGTTCCCATAACACCGATCATAATCACATTGTAGGGAAGAATCCATAATAATCCAATTAAAACTCCAAATCGCAAACCTTCCTTTAACGGAGAACCATCTTTATATCCCAGTGGATACATATAAGCCATTAGTACTGCTAAAATTAAAACACCAAGTATGATAAATAACATATTTGGTTCAGCTAAACCAGAATCCCCACCATACTTTTCATAAAAGTTATGCATTATTAACATATGCCACAAACCGCCGGGAATAAACATAGCAAAGAATCCACCGACTACTGCCATAGAAAATTTCTTGAGATCCATTTTACACATCTTTGTGTTATTAATATTTAGTTTAACCAGTGCAGGAATTAAATCTTTCTTGTTAGACGACTAATAATAATGAGGAGTTTAATAAAAAATCAGAAAATATTTTTTAATAAGCAAGAATTAATTGCTTATTGAGATCCTCCCATTTCATTACATCATGATTGCTATATAACCATTTTATTCTTATGATGAGTTATAATATATTGTTTCTTACAATTTATGAGGTGCAGATTCTAATTCCTTTGGAGTTTCATTTATTATAAATATTCATACATTCATAAAGTTTATAAAAACAAAGAACTTGCCCGATTAGGCGTAGCTTACCCTCCTCTGGCGGGACTACGGCGGAAAAATGTTGATAAGGTAAGTTTGAAAATTGAAAGCTTTTTTTATTCTCAATTACTCTTCATTACCTTTCTATTTGAATTGATTATATCACTTTGGAATTCTTTAACTTCAAAATTATTGTAATAAATATTAGTGTACATGCAAGGTCATCAATTCATATTTTATTACTTCTTTAAAAAATTCCTATAACAACTAAAATTCCCGAACATCAACTCGATCATGTTCTCTTAAACTTACAGAGTCTGTCCTTAAATAAGTCTTATCAAATTTTGTGAGAAAAACTCCCCTGCCCTTTTTCCATTTCCCGCGTTCATCCTTAATAATTGTTAAAAAGGATTTTCCCTTAGCAATTGCTTCAAGTACTTCTTGCTTTGTCCAGGTTGAACCCTCCCCCACGGAGTCACCATTATCAAGATGAATCTTGAAGTGTGAAATGGATTTACTATTCAAATTCTCTTCATATCTCACCGCAGAGATTAGATAATCGGCCCACTTATGCATTAGATTTAAAATGTTTAATTAATAATCATACAATACTTAGAATATTTAACAGAGATTTATTGCCTTCAACAATCAGATAAATTAACAAAATTATTAGCTGTAGTTCCATCCTCCGAAGTCGTTAGATATTTACCAGTAGTATCACTTTTTACAATTACATATGCCTTTTTATTATCAGCAGGTAAATAATATGTGTGAAGATTCAAATCAATATCAGATATTGCATCGTTCTTTTGCCTAGATGAACAAAATTCACCACCGTTACAAAGTGTTCTGATATCACCCTCATTATCACTCCCACTTACTCTTCTCTCTTCCATTATATAAATTTTTATTACCCTATAATATTATGTGCATAGTTTTGATAAAACATTCTGTATGTAATCATTTAATTTCAAAACTATTATAAGGCTTTAAGAGGAAAAGATCATTAGTAGTACTACCAGAAATCAACATTAATATTTTGCTTATTACTAGTACAAGTACTAGTGAAAAGTTAGCTGTTATAGTGGATTATATTAAAAATGAGGTGTTGTTTATCTCTTCAAACACAAAATTAGGGAGAAGGCCTAAGCTTGAAATTAAGCATCGGATTCTCCTCTCTAAATATTGTGAAGAATATCGCAAGTAGAATCTGGAAAGCAAGTATTATATAAAAGAATGTAATACCAACACTTATTCCAGTAATCAAATCGATAAAGTTGATTACAATAGTTATCTCGTAAAAAATTAATGCCAAATAAAATAGATTCAATTTCGAATTATTGTGTAGGTGGACAAATGCTATTTTAAGGAATTTAGCAAGAATCATCATATGTGTAGCTAAGATAAGATATCGAAGATTAGGTAAAACAAGAAGTAAGCTTATAAAAACTAGAATTAACACTGTGTTATGAATCAAATATTTTCGAAATTCATTATTATTATAACCAACTGAATAAACCAATAATAAACCAGCAACTGAATGAACCCAGCCTTGAGTCACTCCAATGAAAGAAACACAGAATATATTTATAGGATCTGAAAGCGCCAGAATAAGAAAATAATGGAAGTAATTCCCTTTATATTGTCTAATAGGGGGAAATAACCAAACAATACCAGATATATAAATTATGACCCAAGCGATGGACATTCTATAATTAATTACATACTGGTGGGCAAATTGATCCTACTTCCATTGTATAATTTCCATAAGTTACAGTCAAAACACCATTCCTTTGTTCAATATAAGCATCACTGCCACCTCCCTGGCTTAGTAAATCTTGCACAACAGATTTGCTGTACATTGTGAACACATCCCTTGAATTAATTGACTTATTTTCCGGACGGAGAACTCTTCTAGAATCATTCAGGACAAATACTCTGTTGTTAACTATCCTAAACATAATATAATTATTACATTCATTCAATAAATTCTCTATAGTAGTTGTGGGTATTGAGATTGACTTCAATACTGAGCCATAAATTTGGTTAGCCTCACTCATTGTAAATATCTTACCATAAGTTTGAGCAAAAGAATTTGAAAAACTAACCAGAACAATAAATGAAACGAAGAGCGGAAATATTTTAAAAATACGCATAACGTACCTCCATTTAGTTTGAAAAGAAAAATGTTTAAGGTCCATTGAAGGACATTAGAAAACTATTAAAATCTTTACAGATGATAGTTAGTACTTGTACTAATGAAATTAAGTGATTGAAAAGTTTTAAGACAGTGTATCTGGAGCGCCATTCTTTCCTTCGGCATCAAAATATCTAACTGCAAATCGAATCAATTCCGTCGAAGTTTTCAGGTCAAACTTTCTCATAAGATTGGATCTATAAAAATCAATAGTTTTTTTACTCAAGCTTAAACTTTCAGCCATATCTTTGCTGCTTAATCCTTCATTTAGAAACTTAAGTATTTGTTCCTCCCTGAAGTTAACTTCAGGTGAAGGAATAAAGTCTTTGGTCTGGTGTGATTCGAAATCTCTAATAAAATCTTCAATGCTAAGAGCAGTCCACTTACCCCGAAAATATTTCTCGCCTTTACAAACTTGTTCTATAGCATAAGCCAGCTCACCCTCTAAAATGTTCTTATTAATTAAGCCCATTCCGCCGATTTTAAGAACTCTGTAAATGTACTCATCAGTATCATACATCGAAAGAAACAATGCTTTTACTTTCGGGTCCTTTTCTTTGATTTTGGCTACTGCTTCTAGTCCGGACATTTCAGGCATTGCTATATCAACCAATGCAATATCGGGTAATACTTCAAAGTATTTTTTGATTAGTTCTAAACCATTTTCTGCTTCGGCAAGAATATAAATATCTCTGTGGTCTTTAAGCAGCTTAATGATACCGCTCCTGAATAGACTATGATCGTCTGCTACTAGGATTTTTATAGTCGAGTTCATTCTCATTGTTCATTTCGTTTATTGGAAAATCGGCTAATAGTACTGTACCATGATCGTGGGAAGAGTCAATGTGGAATGTACCGTTCAATCTCTCCACTCTCTCTTGCATATTTAATAAACCCATTCCTTCGGATACATACTTCTTATTTAATAGCACTGTTGGCTTAAATCCTATTCCATCATCTGATATAATTAGAGTAACACATTCATCATCAATACTCAGATTAACAATAAACTCTTTGGCTCTAGAATGTTTGATTATATTGTTTAATGCTTCCTGTGCTACTCTATATATGCATATCTCCAAATCCTTTGATAATTTAACCTTAATATCCTTAAGATCTAAGTGCATCTTAATTCCACTTTCTATTGAAACATTCTTACACATCGAAGTAAGCACTGTCTTTAAACCTAACTCCTCTATGTTTAACGGTCGAATATTCCGGGCGATGTCTTTTATTTCCGCGAGAGTAGCATTTACTAATTCAAGGATTTCTGAAGATTCATCAGATGACGACTTTTTAGAACTACTTGAATTGCCTTTCAATAAACCCAATTTTATAAATAATAGATTTTGACCTATTGAGTCGTGAAGCAGCCCGGCAAATCGGTCTCTTTCTTCTTCCAACACCTGTGTTAAACGAGCTGAGGAATCTCTTAGTAGTTTCTGATAAACGTGCATTTGTTCTTCATAATCTTTTTTCTCTGTTAAATCATAAAAATAAAGTTGAGCCATCTTTAAAAGTGAAATACCGTGAATATTGATTTCATAAAACTTCTCATTAAGTTTTTTAGTAACAGTCATAGTCTTATCGTCACTTATGAGTTGACCAATGTTAATATCAAATTCACTAGTTAAACTTGGTATTATTGAAACATTTGACGTATCTAACCCGAGCTTTTCTTTTGCCGAATTATTTAACCCGACAATATTGCCAAGAGGATCTATCTTCACTATTGGATTGGGGTCCAGCTCTGTAAATAATGCAAGTAACTTCTCTCTTTTCAGTTCAAGTTTTTCCTTCTCACTTCTGTGCTTGAGTAATAAGGGACTATAGACATAATTATATGAGATATAGAACAATGCCATTAGTACTATAAAGATAAAAACGGAAAGATAGATGGGATTGTAAACACTAAAGATCAGCTTCAGGTATTTTTCCAACTCACTAGGATTATTTAACAGAAATAATGAAGTAATCATACGTCCAAGTATTATGTTAGATAAAAAAGAGAATTAGTGAATCCATCTTAAGAATTAGATCAGTTATAACATATAAACATACTTAAATTCACACACTAGTTAATTTTAAGCGTTAAAAATCATTAGTACAAGTACTAGTGAAAAATATATAGAATCGAATGGTTTTAATTAATTAATATAAACTAGCAGCAATTCACTTTGTCCGAAGTAAAATAATTTATATATATATATATAAATATTCACTTTTTCAATAATAATAGGATGACCAAATGTCGGTTGAATCCACACACGAAGTTGTTTCTAAATATCTCGATTCAGATCACTATAATTTAAGTATGATGGCAGAGGATATAGTATTTACAAATATGGCAACCGGTGATGAAACACATGGGATGGAAAATCTAAAAGAAATACTCAACTACATTTATCATAAAGCCTTCGACGCAAGGACAGAATCCAAATTTCGTATTTATTCTGATTCGAATGCTGCATTCGAAGCAGATTTTGTTGGAAAACTCTTTGGTGAATTTGTCGGAGTTCCTACAATTAATAAAGAAGTTCGTGTGCCATCATGTGTTGTTTATGATTTAGGAGATGATAAAATTAAACGAGCTAGAATATATTTTGAAATACCGGTCTTTTTTGATCAGGTAAAAAACTAATATTTACACTCTCAAAAAAAAATCAAAGGAGCCAGGATGAACACTTCACCAGAAAAAACAGCAGCTACAATTGATAAGGACGAATTAGAACGAAAGGTTAAGGATATGTATCGTGAGGTAGCATTAAATCCCAAAGGAGAATTTCATTTTGAAATGGGTCGCGATCTTGCTGCAAGATTAGGTTATCTGCCAGAAGACCTTGATCGTATACCGAATGAATCGATTGAATCATTTGCAGGTGTGGGTTACTACTTCCATCTAGCAGATTTGAAAGAAGGTGAAAGGGTCATTGATTTTGGCAGCGGTGCGGGAATGGATACTTTTATTGCCGCACTAAAAGTTGGTGAAATTGGTGAAGTTGTTGGTATTGATATGACTGAAGAACAGCTTTCTAAAGCTGAAGATCTGAGAAAAAGGGCAGGGATAAATAATATTAAATATCTTAAAGGCTACCTGGTTGATGTTCCAGTTGAAGACGGAAGTTTTGATGTAGTTATTAGCAATGGTGTTGTAAATCTTGCTCCTGACAAAGGCAAAGTGTTTGAAGAAATTGCAAGAGTGTTGAAACCGGGTGGTCGCATGACAATATCAGATATTGTAACAGAAACACAACTTTCGGAATCAATTACATGCAATACAAATTTGTGGGCTGCTTGTATTGGTGGAGCGATGCAGGTGGATAATTACAGGACTGTAATTGAAAAATCAGGAATGCGTGTAGAAAAAGTAGAAGATAATTCACAATATCAATTCATCTCCAAGAATGCACAGGGTGCAAGTAAAGAATATGGCGTAAAGAGTATTTCGTTGCTTGCAGTGAAGCAATGAACAAAAATTTTAATTGGCATTAGTAATAAATAATAGAATCGAAGATTGACAGGTATTTTTATTGTGGTCTCAACTTAGTTTTCTAATTTGAAGCGAGAGTAATTCCAAATTATTAATATTTCACTCACTCTTACTAGGAGTAATTATTTAAACTCGATGAACCTTCTTTGGGGTTTGCAACAAATCTAATAAATAATTTTTTTCCAAAAAATTTGCGGAACAAATAATAAATGAAATTTTATAAATTGCTAAAAATATATTTGCCCGGAGCAGGTAGATGTAGCATTTGGTGGGACATTGAAGGAATTGAGGGGGAATAGGGAGAAACTGAAGGAATAATTTTTTTACTAGAACGACCATATTTTACAACCTTCAAACGCCATATGAGTTTCCGGGTTGAAGATTGGACGCACTGCATAATTATTCTCTACTTTAGTGTCGGACTCTCCGCTCAATAATAAATTGCAATGACCTTCAATTTGCACGGGAGTACTAGATGGAACATATGTTACTTGTATATACTTTCTTCTTTACATTTTCACTTAAACCAATTGTCCCACTTATAAATTTTAGCACATTCATTAGAGCAGAATCTGCAATTATAGAGTTGCCCTGTAAACCGTTAATAAAATTGTATTATCCTAACTTTTAAGTGATGATATTCCTTACCTAAGCAAAATCATCTTCCGTACTTTATTAAAACCACTGGATTCCAATCGATAAAAATATATTCCCGATGGCAGAAAATTTGCATCAAAAGTTACTTTGTACGAGCCCGCTGGTAGTTCTTCGTCCACTAATCTAAAAACTTCCTTGCCAAGTAAATCATATATTTTCAATACTGTTTGTCCTGATTCCTTCAATTCGAACCGAATAGTAGTTGTTGGGTTAAATGGGTTTGGATAATTTTGATAAAGATTGAATTCTTCTGGGATGCCTGCAGTTTCATCGACTAATTCAACGCTAGTAATAGTTGTGGCAAGGTTTACTTGCCCACGGATTTCACCACCTGGATTTGCGGCATTATGAATGTTGAAGTAGATGTTGCCAGCTAGCAGTTCGGCAATCAATGCAGGTGTCAACGGTTCCGCATCAGTGCTTGTCCAGAGTCCAGAGGCAGTATTGCCTACAAAGTCATCTGTAATAGTACGAACAACCCCACCGTTAACTCCAACAGCCCCATTGTGGAAATGCGCCGCAGTAAAGGTCAATCCCTCTACAGTTACACTGAATTCTAATCCTGCATCAGTAAGAGTGAGAGAGCTAGTTCCCATAGCGTTTGTAATGACAGGGGGATTTTCTTGATCTCCATCTAAGTTTGAATTAAAGCCTGTTCCTGCACTGAGGTTGACTTGCCCTCGTAATTCGCCGCCGGGATTTGCTGTAGTGTGGATGTTAAGATAGAGGTTGCCAGCTAGCAGATCGGCAATCAATTCAGGTGTTAATGGATCGGGATCAGTGCTTGTCCATATTCCGGAGGCAGTATTGCCTGTAAAATCATCTGTAATGGGACGAACAACCCCACCGTCGACACCGATAGCCCCATTGTGGAAATGTGCAGCAGTGAAAGTCAATCCCTCCACAGTTACACTGAATTCTAATCCTGCATCAGAAAGCTTGAAAACACCAGTTCCTGTAGCACTTGTTGTAACACCCGGGTTTTCTTGGTCACCGGTTAATGTGGCTGTGAAGTGAGTTTGAGAAAAGATTGCAGAAGAAAATAGAAAAACAATCAACCATAGATCAACAAAAAATATCAATTTTTTCATTTTTTGCCCTCCTTATTTATAATGAAATTTTCCTTATTATTTAAAGGATTTTATTTTTCGATATATCTTATGAAAGTTTCAGAAAATTTTAATTATTACAGGTGTAAATGTTTTAAATATCTAATACCTTCGCTATTAAATCACCGTAATATTCGAATTCGCCTCTACCAATAATGTTCCTTTACAAGTGAATTCCTGATAATTTATATACATTAGGTATTATATAATCAATTAAAATGAAAGTTCAAATGCTTAAATTAATTCAGAAATGATAATCCGCTTTTGACACTACTGTCCAAAATAAATATGAAATTTGAATTGTGTTTTAAATTCGTATAGGATTAAATGTTGATGTTATTTTAAGAACAATAAAATTTTTCTTGACTTTAAATAATTATTGTTGGAAGTTAGTACAGAATTGTTTTCTATGTACTTTGGGGGGGTAAAGTGAATAATTTTTAACCGAACATTTTCCTTCTTTTTTTTATTCATACCCCCGGGATGCGGAACGAGTATTGATAATACTTGAAGTCTAAACTATCGTTTTAGATTGATAGCTCTTTACAATTAGTTAGCATCAGTAAGGTGGATTATCAAACTTATTGAGATTGCGAATAACAATCAAATTTAAAGCAATTTAGTCTTTCATAAGTGAATATTTGACTAAATCGATAATACTACTTTGATGTGAGTTGGCATTTACAGACCTTAACTTTTAATATGAAAGGTCATGTCATTTAGTAATGACATTAAGATTATAATAATAAACTGAAATAGGTACACAAAATGGCTGAACAGAAACGCGAATCTATTGTAAGATGGGCGCAAGTTGAAGCTACACTTTTTCTTGGTGTAGTTGGTTTAGTTTTCACTTATGTAATAAACCTACAGCAAGCGAAGAATAGAAGTAATCAAATGGCATTACAGATTATGAGCCAGCGCGAACAATCTGAGATTGACTTCAGACAAAAAATGTTCGGAGTATTAATCAATGAATTTCTAAACTCAAAAATTGATGTGCGTGACCGAGTCATAAGATTGAAGCTCTTCCAGCAGAACTTTCATGGCATATTCAATGCAAGAGCACTATTTGACGTTCTGGAAAAAGAAGCCAGTTATATGCCTACACCACAAAGAGATGACGTCATTTATGATCTCGTTTCAATTGCAAAAGAAGTCACAGTGACGCAGGAGTTATTAGTTGGTTCAAAATCGAAAATCTTTACGATGAAAGAGGGAGATATCTTCTTTGTGAATTTGAATAAATTAGAGAAAGGCAACCATGAAAATGGTGAAAATCATACAAATAGAAATGAGAAAGGACATGTTATTGCTATAAAATTGATAAAGGTAAAAGAAATTGCTATCGAAATCGAAGTCATCATTGATAATGATAAAGCGAGAATGCTGGAATATAAGGTTTCCTTTTTTGATGCGCCGTTAACGGATAATACTTTACTTCCTGACAAACACCGCTTCGCTGTCACTTTAAAAGAGACAAATATGGAGGCTCATCCACGCGAGGCAACTCTTAGCGTGTTTGAATTTCCAGCAGACTATATTACTACCGGTTACAGACCTTCAATAAGAGAAACAAATAAAATGTTTAAAAATATTCAATAAATAATTTCCTCAATAGATTGTTTGAGCAATGAATTATTTCTATAAGCGATCTAACAAAGGTTATTGAGTTGACGGCGGGCTCCGATTCTGCTGATAGTGCTAGCTCTTGCATTCTTCATAGCACTTCAAGAAAATATTTTAAGTAAAATAACGTCAATTCTGCCAGTACTTATTGCTGCATTAGGATTAATCACAAAAGTTTCAGGAATATTTTCCAAAAGCGATGTGTTAACACCTAGAATAGTATTTGACTGTATTAGCAATTACAATTTATTAACTTTTTAAAAGGAGGCGTGAGATGTCGCTTATCTTGAGTAAAAATTTGACATTACCGGATGATCAATACTTTCACAATGGAAGTAAAAAAACCGGCATAGTGCTTCACCATACTGTTGGAGGAACTGCATCCTCAACATTAAATTGGTGGAAAACAGACGGACAGATGGTTGGAACAGCTTACCTGATTGGGAGGGATGGTACAGTTTACGAGGTATTCGACCCGAAAGGATGGGCATGGCAGTTTGGCTTAAAATGGCGAAGAGACGAAAAAATAAAGTTTGAAAAACGATTTATTGGTATAGAAATAGCAAGCGAGGGCGGATTAATCGAATCTGGGGGAAGCCTGTATTGCTTCGATCGTATAAGCGATAAAACCAGGAAAAACAAAAGTGAGGCTTTTGATTACGGGAAAGACTACCGTGGTTACAGGTACTTTGATAAATACGAGACTGCACAGATCGATTCTGTAATCGAATTGGTAAACCAATTGTGTGAGACTTTTAATATTCCTAAAAATCTGCCGAAAAATTACTTAGAGTACTACGAGAAAAAACTAATTGACTTTGAGGGTATTATAGGTCACACTATGGTAAGATCAGATAAAAGCGATCCGGCTCCGGATAATAATTTTTGGCAAAGAATAATAACTGAATGCAGTTTAACACAATTGGAAATAAACGACAAGGAAGAAAGCGAGGTAATTAAAATTAATGAAGAAGATATTAATAAGTTATTTGAACACAATATGAAAGAATTAAATAAAATGCATGTGCCTGCAGGAAGTATGATTAAAGGGTTGATTATGGAATTGGCAAGAGATGAAAGGAACACGTTTATAAAATTGAGAAGTGCAGAAAGCGGTGGTCACATTGTTCACTATGATTTTGTTCAGGGCGATCCTGGCCTGGTGTACAGGATTGGGTTAGCGCTGGGTTTAAAACAGGTAACGGAAGATAAACTGGAGGTGAGAAATGCTTAAGAACGCTCTGCCCTGGATATTATTAGCCGTGGTTTTAGTAGTTATTGCATATCTTCTTGGAAGCAATGCCAACAGGGAAGAAATAGCACGTGTTGAAGCACAAAGGCAGGATATGAAATCTCAAAGGGATTCGATAAAGGCATTTGTGGCGCTCAAAGATACGATGCAGCAAATTCTTCAAAATAGAATTACAGAATTAGAGACAGATGCAGATAATTTGAGGGAACAGGTTAGAATATTAGAAACGGTTAGAAAAAAAGAACAGCTGGGAGTAAGAATGCTGAAAACACCCGATGATCTAAAAAATAAATTTGCATCAACGTTTCCTGAGTTACCGGAAGAAAAAATAAAGATCTTTGAAGAATATGTTAGTGAGGTAGATATTTCTTTGCAATATTTCGGTGTTCCCCTTTGGTTTAGTGAAACTTTCATTATTGATCATAACAATTCAATTAATTATGAAAAACAAAATATTAAATTGGCTTCGTTGGATACGTTAAATCTTAGAGTTATTTCCCTTCAAGATAAAGTTCTGGTATTGGAAAAAGAAAAATCGGAAGCCTATAGGATTGGTTATGACAGCGCTTATGTTCATTATATGGAGATTAGTAAGCTATATATGAATGAATTAGAGAAACCGAGATTCGATTTGCCGCATTGGGGTGCAATTATTGGCGGTACTGCTGTCGGGATATTAATTGGGACACAATTGAATAAATGAAAATAGAACTATCTGTAATACACTGCTGGTTAATTAACAATAGGTAATTTTTTAGGAGATAAGAAAATGCTTGAACTTCCAAAACTTCGTCCTATTCCTATAAGAACTAAAAATGTTCCGCCTATAATTGCTCTATGGCGTTGGATAACTTCAATTCGCAATTGGGAGGTTCTTGAAGATTGGAGCTATGTCTTGCCGGATGATACTAAAATATATATTCCAGAGGGATTTGTATTCGATGGAGCTTCTATCCCAAGAATCTTTTGGGCTATTCTCTCTCCGGTGGGTCTGCTTCTCACGCCCGGATTAGTTCATGACTATGCTTACCAGCACGACAAGTTATTAAGTCTTGATTCTGAAGGTAACAGAACCATTTACAAAAATAAGGCTGGGAGAGGTTACTGGGACCGGCTTTTTCGAGACGTTGCGATAGAAGTAAATGGATTTAAAATAATAAACAATATTGCATGGATAGCATTAGTTTTGTTTGGCTGGATAGACTGGAATGTTAAGAGAAGGGACGAAGTAGAAATTAGTTAAATAGATATTATAGTTTATTTAGAAATTTCTTTTTAATACATTCGAAAGCAAGAAATTAGTTTCATAGTTAATTTCCCGATCTTGGTTTTCCAAGTATTTACGATGCAATTGAGCAGATACATCAAGTAACTGGAAGTTATGATAATATTGCATTAGGTTCCGACTTTAATGGATTTACTGATCCGCCTGATGACTTAAAAGATTGTTCGATATTTCCTGATCTCGTAAAATTTTTTCTGGACAAGGATATAACGAATGCAGACCTTAAAAATATTACTTCAGGAAATATACTGAGAGTTTTAGAAGAAGGTTGGGGGAAGATAGAGAGGATATATTTCGGTTAATTAAAATTTAAGAGTGACTGAATCTGTATTAAAATAATAATCTTATAAAAAAGAGTTAATATAATGTTAGTAATAATTAGTGATCTTCATCTAACTGATGAATCGACCGCAAATAATGTGAAAAGAGAGGTCTTCAAAGAAATTCTGAAAAGCAGAATAATGAATAATGCCGATGATAATAAAGCGAAAGAGTTACGGATTGTCTTACTCGGAGATATACTGGATCTTGTTAGGACTGATTATTGGTTAAGAAAGAAAATAACAATGGAAAATAGACCATGGGGAGGTAAGCTCGATCCAGAAACAGCAATGAATAATGATTTTAATAAAATAGAAACTCAGTTTAATGAAATACTAGATGATGTACTAAATACTAAATCCTGTCGGGCATTGATGAAAATGTTGAATGATATCGCAGAAGATACAGGTATATATACAAAGGTCTCTTACGTGGTTGGAAATCATGATAGAGTTCTTTGGAATTTTAATTCTCTTCAGGATAAAATCAGAATGCGGTTGAAGAAAGTAACACAAAATAATGCTAATCCTGATAGAGTAGAATTTCTTCAAGGTTTGTATGCACCTGAGTATGGTGTAAAAGCCAGACATGGTCATGAATGGGATGAGATATGCCACGGCTGGGAATTTTATAATGAGGTACTTAATGAGGATAATCCTATAAAACGTTTTGATCCAAAAGTATATAAAGTAATGGCAATAGGAGAGGTGGCTACAGCTGAGCTGATGGCAGGGCTTATTCACCGGATTAAGAACAACAATGTTTGTAAGAATGATAAAGAGTTTATAAATAGAATAAAAGATCTGAACAATATAAGACCAATGATGGATGTATTCCGCTGGCTCGATTGGTATATGAAAAAAAATATCTCTGAGAAATATAAAAATGCTATATACTCTGCATTAAAAGAATCAATTAAGTCATTGTTATCTTCTTCCCTTGCAAAGAAATGGGATGATATGACTATCGATACAATTATCACAGGAGATTTGGTTGATAGATTGCAATTATTAGATAAAGTGCTGGCAGGTTCAGACTATGAGAGTATTAAGAGTGCTATGCTTAAACTGTTGCCCGTAATAGATATCTTTAAGGGCTCGGGTGATGCATTTTCAGAAGGAGCTGAAAAAGAATGGGACTGGATGAATGAGAATGATCTGAAAGATATTCAGTATATAGTTAACGGGCATACTCACGTGCCTAAACACGAATATTTTACCGGGAATGTTAACGGCAAAGTGAGAATGTATATCAATACCGGTACATACTTACCTTTGATTCAAAGAACCAAAAACAGGAAGGGATTTGCTGACGCTTATCAAATGACGATGGCTTTCTTCTATAGAAAAGATGAAGACAGATCGGGAAGAGGCCGCAATCCTGAAGAACCGACTATGGACCTTTGGAATGGTATAAAAAGAAAAAAATATGTATAAATCAAAAGAGTTTTATCATTTAAAAATCCTTTTCCAAATGGAGTTGGCTTCTGATTTTAATGGCATTGATACTCAAATGTTACTCTCATCTGAACAATCATTTAAAGAAGGAGGGAAATTATGCATATCAAGAAAAGTTTATTAATAAATCTTGGGGTTACAAATCCTCGGGCAGATCGTCATTTACCATCCTTAAACACAGCTCTTAAAAAGCATAAAGTTGATACACCATTGCGTGTAGCACATTTTCTCGCACAGCTATTGCATGAGTCTGCACTATTTAAATATGATGAGGAAAATTTAAACTATTCTGCCAAAGGATTATTAAAAGTGTTTGGTAAATACTTCTCAAGTTTAGAAATAGCAAATAGGTACGCACGAATGCCGGAGAAGATCGCCAATATAGTTTATGGTAATCGGATGGGCAATGGAGATGAAGCGAGTGGCGAGGGCTATAAATACAGGGGTAGAGGATTAATACAACTTACGGGTAAAAATAATTATCGTAAATTTTCAAAATGGATCAATGAAGATGTGGTTAGCAGTCCCGACTTGGTCGCAAGTAAATATGCCGTACATTCAGCGGTGTACTACTGGATTGCTAACGATCTGAACTCACTTGCAGATATTGACGATGTGAAGAAAGTAACTAAGAGAATTAATGGGGGATATAATGGTCTCGAGCATCGGATTGAACTACTGGACAAGATTAAAAAATCTTTAAGAAAAGATCTACCATCTCCATCATTAGAGAAAATTACACACAAAGTGAATGTTTCAAAATTGAATCTCCGGAATAAACCGAGGGTTGCACCTTCAACTCTAATTGGTTCATTAAGTGAGGGAACTGCGGTTATGAAAGTAGCTGATTCGAATGGATGGGTAAAGATTCGTACGGTTCTTAATGATCAGCTAGTTGAAGGATTTGTTGCCGGTAGATTTCTACACGAAATTAAACAAAAACGTATACTAACAAGTTTAGTAAAAACTCCAATTGATTTTAATATTCCAGTTGTTCATTTGAAAGAAAAGCGTTCTGATATTAAAAGACTTAATGATTGGGGACGGGCATTTCCATTAGGTGAAACAAATATGCCAAAAAGATTCGGTACATCACCAGAAACCAAGAGCCGGAAGCTAATTGAAATAATAAAGTACTTGGATTGTGAGAAAACTTCTCACAAACGATATGGACCTAAAACCATTGATACATATTGTAATATCTATGCATATGATTATTGTTACCTTGCCGGCGTTTATATTCCAAGGGTTTGGTGGAAAGAACAAGCCATTCACGATATTAAAAATAGGAAAAGGGTTTCAATCGAATATGATAGAACAGTTGAAGAATTAAGTGCTAATATGCTTAATGATTGGTTTGGGGATTATGGTGTATTATTCGGTTGGAAGCGGGTAATTAATCTTGAGGTTTTACAGGCTGCTGCAAACAATGGTGAAGTATGTTTAATTATTGCTAAGCATAAGAACTCAAACAGTTCCGGTCATATTGCTGCTGTAGTGCCAGAGCATGATGGATATAAAGCAACTCGTAAAGTCACTGGGGAAATTGCAATTCCATTACAATCTCAGGCTGGAAGAAATAACTATCGTTTTACTACTAAATCAAAATGGTGGCAGATGAATCAATTTCAAAACTTTAGCTTTTGGCGGTATTCCTGAACTGCAAACAAATAGGAAGTTTTTGCGAAAAGAAAAATATTGGACCGGTTATTAACACTGGGGAATTTTTGCATAATAAAGGATTGAACTTGAACTGAAGGTGACTTGCTTAATATGCAAAAAAATAACTTACAGATTTAATTCATTAATAAATTTAAGGAGGAATAATCATGCTTCAATGGTTTGATACCCTTATGGGTCTTGTAGTTATTCTTTTAGCTGTAAGTTTAGTAATTATGATTCTCAACCAGATCATAGTGGCGTTACTGAATTTACGAGGAAACAATCTGAAGAAAGGCATAAAGTTATTACTTGAAAATAGTGATGTTGATCTCAAGGTTTATGCGGAAAAGATCAGCAGCAAAGTACTTAGTCACCCGTTAATCTCCGATAAATGGCGAAAGTCTGGTTATTGGAGTTTAGCAACTACAATACGTCCAAATGAACTAATCAAGATTCTTAATGTCATAGCAGATTCAGGGGAAGATGATTGGCAGGTAAAGCTTAAGAAGTGTCTATCAGAGATTACTGACAATATAGAAAACTGGTTTGACAACATAATGGACAGAGTGACTCAATCCTTTGTTAGACAGACCCGCTTCTGGACTATCATATTCTCATTAATTGTAGCTTTCGCACTTCATCTTGATGCCTTTAGACTTTTCGAACAAATTTCTAATGACGCAGAATTGCGTGCAAGCCTGATAGCTAGTTCTGACACGATTCTAAAACAGACAGAGGAAGTGATAGGGAAAGCAAGTTTAATTCCAATGGTATATAAAAAAGCTATCCTACAACTTAAACTACAAGATACGACAGGTACGGCGAGTGAATTAAGACCTCCTCCAGCTTTTGTGAGTCGTGAGGATGGAGAGAATTGGCTACGAGAACAATTGGCTGGTAATGAACAAATTGAATTGTTAATCAATCAGTATGGAAAACTCATAGATTCAAACCTTACAAATTCTGTTGAAAGGCTGAGAGACAGGGCTATCTCAATTAAGAGTGAATTAGATAAAACCAAACTCCAGCTAATTCCTCAGCCTTATCCCGGATGGAATTATTCTCCAGGTGACATCCACTTTTGGGGAGTTTTAGTTATGGCTGCATTTTTGAGTTTGGGTGCACCATTTTGGTTTAAAGCATTAAAGACAATGAGTGCTCTAAGACCTATATTGGCAGAAAAAGAAGAGAAGGAACGGAAAAATCATAAGGAAAAATTATAATCTAGAAGAAACTAAATTTGTTTGTTATAATTGCCTGCCGGCAATTGAACTTATAAAGTCAATTAATCAACGTGTAAAGTTAGAATAAATTATTTATTTGGTAAGAGTTCTATTAACCGTAATTTACTAAAAAACTAGTTAGGTTTTAATTACTGACATTTCTACTTTGCTAATACAGCTCCTAATTAAAATCTTATATAAATTTAGAAAGATAAACAATCAAATAAACCCTCTGAATAATTGCAGATCCTTTTTCAATTCACAATATAATTTTCTTGACTATTCCAACCTTCTCCTCTTCAACAACGGTTCAATTTCAGGATCCTGTCCGCGGAAGCGTTTGTATAGTTCCATTGAATCGTCTGTACCACCGGAAGCTAATATGTACTTGCGGTACTTTGCAGCAAAATCTTTATTATACACATCGCCGGTTTGGACAAATGCATTAAATGCATCTGCATCGAGCACTTCAGCCCAGATGTAGCTGTAATAACCTGATGAATATCCTCCCGAATAAATATGATTGAAATATGTACTCCTGTAACGAGGTAAAATTTCAGGGATCAACCCAATCCTATCCATCGATTCATTTTCAAACTTTATTGCATCACATTCAACCGCCTATGTTATAGTATGCCAGTGTTATCCATTTATCATACAATCACTAAATTATGGCGCCAATAAATTCTTAGATAAAACTACTTACTCTTTAATGCTCTGCTCTTTTAGTGCATTATATTAATCCGGTTTTTTTTGAAGTTTAACAGTTTATTCTTATTTTTCACCAATTAGTGAAACACCATTTGGTGAAAAATAAATATGGAATGAATATGGACATTAAAACAAATCCCTTTGCTTTTGGAAAAATAGTTAAAGGAAAGCAATTTTTTAACCGCAAGCAGGAAATAACAGAATTAATGGTTGAGATTAATAATCATCAAAACATAATTCTGTATGCACCAAGGCGCTATGGCAAAACCTCGTTAGTATTAAAAACATTTGAAGACCTAAGTAAAAAACAAAGGAATTTTGAATGGCTGTACATAGATTTCTTTCAGGTCAATTCCATTGATAAATTTATTTCTATTATGTCGAATGAATATGCAGCACATTCTAAATTGTCTTTAGAGAAGTTGCTGAACTCACTCAAAAATATATTAAAAGGAATTACTCCTGCTATAACTTTAGATAAGGATGGTAACCCCAAAATTGAGGTTTCAATTTCACCGGGCAATCGGGATAGTGTATTTGAAGATGTAATGAAGTTACCGCAAAAATTAGTTAGGGACGGAAAATTGGTCGCAGTTTTCTTCGATGAATTTCAGGAAGTGAATAATCTTAATGGATTTGAATTCCAAAAAATATTACGGTCCGTAATTCAACATCAAAATAAAGTTTGCTATATATTTTGTGGTTCGAAGCATCATCTTTTCCAGAATATCTTTAACGACCCGAACAACCCATTATTCAAAGCCGGAAAAACGAAATACCTGAATGTTATACCTGAAAAAGAATATTCATCTTTTATCTATAAACATTTTATTAAAATAAAAAATGATTTTACGAAAGATGATGCAAAATCTATCTATCACTTAGCTGGCTCAATACCTTATAACATTCAATTACTATGTAGTGAGATTTATAATCTCGTGTTGATTAATAAAAATCTGGTAATAAATGAAATAATAAATCAGGGTTACAACAATGTACTAAATAGCAAGAATGAGGAATATATTATTTTATATGAAAATATGAGCAAGTCTGTGCGGCTAGCCATAGAAATGGTTATTAAAAATGATGGAAAACATCTATTTAATAATGAACTGTTATCTGATTTTAGAGTAGCTCCCTCAACTTTGAAAAAGTCATTGGATAAATTGATCCGGGATGGGATATTATTTAGAGAAAATAAAAACTATTTATTCCAGGATATATTTTTTAAGAAATGGCTTGAAATCCGGATATAATTTTTCACCATTTAGTGTTTCACCAAATAGTGAAAAATATATTATGGCGGCGTTTCAATCTCCCGTAATCCCATAATAAAAATGAGGTGATTATAATTATTTCAAAAAGGATTAAAATCTTGTTGAAGTATTTAGCTATTCCAACCCTCGCCTCTTCAACAACGGCTCAATGCTCGGATCCTCTCCGCGGAATCGTTTGTAGAGTTCCATTGAATCGTCTGTACCACCAGAAGCTAATATGTACTTGCGGTACTTTGCAGCAAATTCTTTATTATACACGTCGCCGGTTTGTACAAATGCATTAAATGCATCTGCATCGAGCACTTCAGCCCAGATGTAGCTGTAATAACCTGATGAATAACTTCCTGAAAATATGTGATTGAAATAAGAACTTCGGTAACGAGGTAAAATTTCCGGGATCAACCCAATCCTACCCATCGATTCATTTTCAAATTTAATTGCATCATATTCAACCGGATCGGTTATAGTATGCCAGTCCATATCAAGATATGAAGCAGCAAGGTATTCTAAAGTTTCAAAGCCCTGGTTGAATAAGCTTGCATTTTGAATTTTATCAACCAATTCTTTTGGTATGACTTCTCCTGTTTCATAATGCTTCGCATAATATTTTAGTACATCAGGATGCATCGACCAGTTTTCCATTACTTGCGATGGGAATTCAACAAAATCTCTTGGAGTATCTGTACCTGAAATTAATTCGTACGTGCAGTCTGAAAGTAAACCATGCACAGCATGACCAAATTCGTGGAATAAAGTATGTACTTCATCCAGGCTTAGCAATGCAGGTTTATCTCCGGTTGGTTTTGAAAAATTACCGACGTTGTAAATAATCGGATAGATCATTTTCCCATCTTTTTTATACTGTTTCTGGAAAACATCCATCCAGGCTCCAGCACGTTTACTTTCCCTTGGGAAGTAATCGATATATAATATTCCAATATGAGAGCCGTCAGCTTCCTTCACTTCAAAGGTTTTAACATCGGGATGGTATTTTGAGATGTCATCTCTTTCTTCAAATTTAATACCCCATAAGCGTGTGGCTAACCCGAAAACGCCATCGATAACATTCTCTACCTGGAAGTATGGTCTTAATTCCTCTTCATCCATATTGTATTTTGCTTTCTTCAATTTTTCAGCGTAATACCACCAACCCCAGGGTTGAAGTTCGAAACTGTTTCCTTCTGCATTAATGATCTCCTGCATTTCTACTCTTTCCTGAATTGATCTTTTAAGAGCTGGAGTCCACAATTTATCTAACAAGGCATAAACATTATCAGGATTGGATGCCATCTGCTCTTCAAGAACATAATGTGCATGTGTTTCATAACCAAGAAGCCTAGCTCTCTTCAATCTGAGCATCGCCATTCTCGAAAGAATCTTTTTATTGTCGATCTCATTATTGTTATCACCTTTTAGGAAATAGGCACTGTAGATTTTTTTCCTCAAATCTCTTTTGGCTGAGTATTGCAAAAAAGGGATCATGCTTGGTTTATGAATAGTGAAAACCCACTTACCGGTATAACCTTTGTCTATAGCGGTTTCGGCGGCACCGGAGATTACGTTTTCAGGCAAGCCTTCAAGATCATCTTTGTTATCAATAACCAATTCAAATGTGTTTGTTTCCTTTAAAACGTTTTCACCAAACTGGACTGAAAGTACAGACAATTCCTCATTTATTTTTCTGAATTCTTCTTTCGATTCATCTTTAAGATTTGCACCTCCGCGGACAAATCCTTTATAATATTTATCCAACAATATTTTCTGTTCTGTATTTAATTCCAGACTTTCTCTCTTTTCATAAATTTCTTTCACTCTATTGAATAATTCTTCATTCAGATTAATATCATCAATGTGGTTGGAAAGCATAGGTGAAACTTCTTTAGAGATAACCTTCATTTGTTCATTGCTCATGGATTCATTCATAGCGGAAAAAACTCGTCTGACTCTTTTTAGTAAAGTGCCGCTGTAGTCCAATGCTTCAATTGTGTTAGCAAATGTAGCTTCTGCATAGTTCTTAGCAATCTTATCAATCTCCTTGTTATGTATTTTAATAGCCTTTTCGAACGCAGGCAAATAATGTTCTGTTTTAATTTTATCGAAAGGAGGGGTTTCAAAGAGAGTATCCCACTTTGCTAATAATGGATTTGTTTCTTCCGTACTGCACGAAGTAAATATTAAAGCTCCGGCAAATAGTAACATAATTAGCCTCTTCATTTCCTATCCCTGTAATTAATTAAAAAAAATTGTGACAAAAAAATTAAGCAAAATAGAATTGAAATCCGTGTCAGAAACCGGTATTAATTTGGTGCAATTCAAAATGTATTAGTGCCGGTATAAAATTAATCCTGTAATTTTTCTGCTAAATTTTCGTAAATCATTCAATTGTCACCACCCAAAACTACAGTCATTTCAATTTGGATAAACTTCACTTTTTTTCTTTAGATGTTGGAAAAGCAATCAGATAAATTATTGTTTTTTTTTGATGCATTTCCGCGAACGCTGAAAATCAATATATATTATACTTGCACTGTATTAAAAAGAGACTAACAGAACTAAACTTATTTTATAAAAGATAAAAAAATTATTGTTTGTTTGACAGTATTTGTGCATGTTAAATATGAGGATTTTCTGATGTCGACTTGCTTAGAGGAAGTTATTCGGGGTTTCTGGGAAAGCCACCAATTCTATTCTTCATTTAACACTATAACAATATCTAAAACGCTGAATAAGAATTATTACTACTAGGCAATTCATATCAATTAATATTTACCAACATTTCGTTTATAGAAGGAAGGAAGTCTTAGGTACATTTCTATAAATTAATTTTTTAACTTTTACATTTTATTTGGAGGGCATAATGAAATATATAATTCTAATTATTGCATTAGCTATTCTAGCTGGCTGTGATATGAATGAATCAGTTTTAGTCCAAGAAGGTGAACAGAACTACTTACCTGAAAAACGTAACAAGGTTGAAGTTTGTCATAAAAATGATGAGGGTGGTTATAACAAAATTGAAATTTCAGAATCAGCATTACAAGCTCACCTAAACCATGGTGATGGACAACCTGGTGATGATGTACCTGATAAAGAAGGTTTTATATTTACAGAAGATTGTGACTGTATCCCAGCATCTGTTGATTATCTACTTATGGGTACGAATAATCCTGATAAAATACTGCGTTTCAACGAAACAACAGGAGCATTTATAGAAGACTTAGTCTCTGCAGGAAGTGGTGGACTGGATGATCCTTTTGGCCTTGCCATTGGATCTGATGGAAAATTATATGTCAGCAGTCGTCATACCGACAATGTGCTTCGATATGATAATACATCCGGTGCATTCGTTGATGAATTTGTTCCTGCCGGAACAAATGGACTTAATACACCTCATGGTTTGATTTTTGGACCAGATGAAAATCTATATGTTGTTAACAACAACGGTCATAATGTCCTGCGCTTTAATGGGACAACCGGGGCATTTATAGACATCTTTGCTTCTGGTGGTCTGAGAGTTTTCCTACCGCTTTAATATTTGGACCTGACGGTAATCTTTACGTTAGCAGCAGCGCAAATAACAGAGTAATTCGCTATAACGGAAATACGGGAGCATTTATAGGTGTATTTGCCTCCGGTGGTGGACTTAGTAATGCCCAAGGTTTGGTCTATGGGCCAGATGGTAACCTTTACGTAGGAAGTTTCAATACTGACAATGTGCTTCGCTATAACGGAAATACAGGAGCATTTATAGGTGTATTTACCTCCGGTGGCGGAATAGATAAGACTGTTGCAGTGGTCTTTGGGCCAGATGGAAACCTTTATGTCAGCGGTACAGGCTCTGATAACGTAGTACGTTACAATGGGATTACTGGGGCATTTATAGATGAATTTATCCCTTCGGGTAGTGGCGGCTTAAATGGGCATCACTACCTGTTGTTTACATCCCAGTAGTGAAATTGAAGAAATAGAGGGACGTGGAGCGAAGTGCGTGCGATTTGGAATAACACTATACCGATTGCTGGTGAACAATAGCTATGGAATTTACTTCTACAGACTACAAGCAGGAAATTTTATTGAGACTAAGAAGATGGTGTTGATGAAGTAATCCGGTGTTATTTGATTTTACTTTAGCCCTTATCAATGAAAGTTGGTGGGGTTTTTTGTTTAATTTTTTCATCCGGATTGATACTCCCTACATCGATTTAGCTGAGAGTGTAAACAATCAGCATATGATAGCTGCTGGTATAGTGCCTGAAGGTGATATATTGTTTAAGACTGGTGAGGGTACTAATAATATTGAGGTAACCACATATGAGTTATATAATAGTTACCCGAATCCATTTAACCCTGCTACAACAATCAAGTATCAGACACCAAATGCTGGATTCGTTACACTGAAGGTTTATGATGTACTTGGTAATGAAGTGACAACACTTGTTAATGAGAGAAAAGAAGAAGGAAGATATCAGATCACTTTCGATGCCTCTGCTTTATCAAGTGGAGTGTATATCTACCAGATGAGAATTAATGATTTCATCGACACGAAGAAAATGATCCTGATGAAGTGACAACAAGGTTGTCATCCTGGGGATTCTGATTTATTAGAATACGAAGGATCTTAGATGAAAACCATTCGAGAGCCTCGTCCGACAGCTGCCGGATTCGGGGCTTTTTTATTTTGCGTGAGGGATTGTCCGTTCCGAAGGTACGAAGGACACCTTTGGAGAAGCTCCAGTGTTTCTTCCCTTTTTTTATCCCATGCTTTAAAAGGTGTAGCTATTAATCTTTTCCAATAAAACTTTTCAAACAAATTCTTCCGAAATAAACATTCAATTGAATTGCCACGACCTTTAGGTCGTGGGATTGAATAATAAAACAAGAATTAGGCTTTAGCAATAACTTGTACATACAATTTAAAATTTTTTCTATATTATCACTATAAATTTATTCTTAAAATTATATCGAAACATAAAAATGCCATACATCAAAATCTGGATTCATCTTATCTTTTCAACCAAAAACAGAGATAATCTTATCACTAAACAACTGAAGCTACTATTGCTGGAGCATATTAAAAAAAACTCAATAAAAAAAATATTTATATAGATTTTATGAATTGTGTCAATGATCATATCCATATATTAATTTCCCTAAATTCAGAGCAGTCTATTTCAAAAGTTACTCAACTAATAAAAGGTGAGTCATCTCATTGGATAAATAAAAATAATCTTATACCTAATAAATTCGAATGGCAGAATGAATATATTTCTGTATCAATAGGTCATTCACAGGTTAATAGAGTAAGAGATTATATCAAAAACCAAGAGGAGCATCACAGGAAGAAGACTTATCAGGAAGAGTATGATAAGTTTATTGAGAAATATGGATTTGAGATAATACGCAAGTGAAACGATCAAGCTAGGGTTAAAACCCGATTCTTCTTTTGTACTTTTATTTCCCACGCCATGAATGGCGTGGCAATTCATCAAGCTGAATATAATTTTCTTAAATAATCAAAAAAATAATTATTCGTTTCAATTCAGTATGAATAACTCCGCATTTCTCCCGAAGGGATCACTTTGTGAAAGGTGGAGACAAAAATTAATAGAAACAGTGTATTTACTCAAACATTTTCAATTTTATTATTACAGTAATAAAAGTATTTGTATCTCCATTACATTTGTATTAGTTAAACCGGAAATATTCAAATCTTCCAGCCTATTAAAAAAATCGTACGAATCATTATTATTAAGAAGTTAGAGGCCTTTTTTTATTTTATGAAATTTTCACTTCAGTTAGTATAATTTCTGCTTACTCATTAATTCAACAACCATCTACATCTTTATATTTTTAGTCTGCTTCTCTTGTAAAAGAATCCTTAAACCTGTAATTTTTTGCTTTAATTTTAATGATTTTCAGCATTTTTACATATAGAAATTTCAGAGGGTAAAATGTCCGATATACTAATAGAATGCGTTCCAAACTTTTCCGAGGGAAGAGATAATGATGTAATTAAACAGATCACAGATGAAATTGAAAAGATTGAAGGGGTTAAGTTATTAGATGTAGATCCGGGTCCTGATATGAACCGTACTGTTGTAACTTTTATTGGTTCACAGGAAGGGGTTAAGCAAGCAGCATTCAATTCAATAAAAAAAGCAGCAGAACTTATTGATATGAGTACGCATACTGGCACTCATCCGCGAATGGGTGCGACAGATGTTTGTCCGTTCGTTCCTGTTAGCGGAATAACAACTGAAGAATGTGTCGAGCTTTCAAAGGAAGTTGCAAAACGAGTTGGTGAAGAATTAAATATACCTGTCTATCTTTATGAAAAATCTGCGCAAACACCGGAAAGAGAAAATCTTGCAGTAATAAGACAAGGTGAGTATGAAGCGCTTGAAGAAAAATTAAGAAAACCTGAATGGAAACCGGATTTTGGTCCCGCAGAATTTAATGCAACAGCCGGTGCAACTGTAATAGGTGTAAGGGAGTTTCTAATTGCCTATAATATTAGTTTAAACACACGGGAAGTGCTACACGCAACCGATATCGCTTTTGAACTCAGGGAGAAAGGGAGATCGGCAAGAACAGGAAACACTAATAATCCTTTTTACTATAAGAAAACTAAAATATTAAAGTATAAAGAAGGTGAATATCCTTGCGGGCTCGATGATTTTGCTGGAAAGACAATTGATGAAACAATTAAACATTGTAAAGAGAAACACGATTTTGATCTTGTTGAATTATTAAAACTAAATGGAGTAAACCCGGAGAAACCCGAAGGGCAATCGGTAAAGATACCGGGCAAGTTTAACTATTGTAAAGCGATTGGCTGGATGGTCCCGGAATATGACCGCGCACAGATTTCAATTAATCTTACAAATTACAAAGTAACCTCAACTCATCACGTATTAGAAGAAACAAGAAAACTTGCTGCTAAAAGAGGTTTGGTTGTTACCGGAAGTGAAATTGTTGGAATGATTCCTTTTCCTGCATTGCTTGAGACTGGTAAATTCTATTTGAAAAAACAGGGGAGATCAACAGGAATTCCTATTCACGATATTCTAAATACAGCAGTGCAATCACTTGGATTAAATGATGTATCAGAATTCAATATTGAAGAAAGAGTTTTAGGATTGCCGAAAAATCTGGATGATGCACTTGTTGAAATGAAAGTAACAGATTTCGTTGATGAGGTATCGCGCGAATCTCCTGCGCCCGGAGGCGGTTCAATTGCTGCGCTGGCAGGAGCTTTGGGTGCTTCGCTTTCATCAATGGTAAGTAATCTTTCCGCAAATAAAAGAGGGAGCGAAACTGTAGATGATATTCTGAATGATGCTGCTATTAAATGTCAGGAAATTAAAAGCGCTTTGGTAAAAGCTGTCGATGATGATACCGATGCATTTAATGCTTATATGGATGCACGGAGATTACCGAACAAAACAGATGATGATAAGAAAGCAAGAGAAGAAGCGATGCAAAAAGGATTGAAACAGGCAGTGCACGTTCCTTTAAATACTGCAATGCTTAGTTTTCAGGTAATTGAAATTGCAGAAGCAGTTGCGAAGAATGGAAACCCAAATTCAATTACAGATGTTGGTGTTGGCGCACAAAGTGCTTACACAGGTGTACTGGGTGGAATTTACAATGTACTTATAAATCTGAAAGATATAAAAGATGATAAATTTAATGATGAGATGAGAAAAACCTGTGCCAAGTTAAAAGAAAAAGCACAGAAAAAGTTAGGGGAAGTGTTGAATTATGTCGAGAGTAAACTATGATGTCAGTCTGGATCGCTTGAGAATGACTGATGAATTAATATCGGTATCACACTTCGATAGACTCAGTGTGACAATTTTTTTTTGTCATCCTAAGCTTGTCGAAGGATGACATAAGTATATTATGAAAGATTACTTCGTATATATTTTAAAATGCGCCGATGGAAGTTATTACACAGGTGTTACATCGATTTTAGAACAAAGAATTAATCAGCATAACTCAGGTTTAATAAAAGGATATACTTCATTCAGATTACCTGTAAGATTAGTTTATTCGAACAGATTTACAAATACAACAGATGCTATTACTGCTGAAAAACAGATTAAGGGGTGGAGTAGAGCTAAAAAACAGGCCCTTATAAATGGAGATTTTGATAAACTTGTACAATTAGCGAAATCAAAAAATTAAATTTTGCTGTGGTCACACTCCTACAAACTCAGTATGTCTAATAAGCGTGTTATCCTAAACTTGTAGGAGGATGTTTGATATCTTAACATTGATGCCACATTTCGACAAGCTCAATGTGACAATGAACATAAAATTCAAATATATATGGAGTAAACAATGAAATACCATTTCTCAATTATTTTCTTAATTGTTTTTTCAATCAATCTCATTGCCCAGGAAGAAAATTTAACAAGACTACTTCGCTTCCCCGATATCCACACGGATAAAATTGCATTTGTTTATGCTGGTGATATCTGGATAGTTAGTTCCAGCGGTGGTACTGCGAGACGATTAACATCCCACAAAGGAATGGAACTTTTTCCTAAATTTTCTCCCGATGGAGAATGGATTGCTTTTTCAGCAGAGTATTCGGGCAGCAGGCAGGTTTATATAATGAGCATTGATGGCGGAACTCCGAAGCAATTAACCTATTACAACGATGTTGGATCAATGCCACCAAGAGGAGGTTTTGACTACCGCATACTTGATTGGACACCCGATGGTAAAAATGTTCTGTTCAGAGCAAACCGATTGCCATGGGGGGTAAGAATGGGTAAGTACTTCACCATTTCGGTTGAGGGTAGTTTTGAAAAACCATTGCAAATTCCCGATGGCGGCGGTGGAATGCTATCACCTGATGGAACGAAAATGGTTTACACTCCTATTGATAGAGAGTGGAGAACATGGAAAAGATACCGTGGTGGAAGAGCACAAAATATTTGGATTTACGATCTCGTCAATAATACATCCGAACAAATTACTTACGATATTGGAACAGAATATCAACCCGTTTGGGTTGAAGATAAAATTTATTTTGCTTCAGATAAAACAGGCACATTAAATCTTTACTCTTATGATCTTACTTCAAAACAAAGTGCTGCTGTTACTAACTTTGATGATTATGATGTTCTGTGGGTAAGTGCAGGACATGAAAATATTGTGTATGAGAACAGCGGATATATTTATAAGTATAATCCTGCATCTAATAAAAATGAAAGAGTGCCGATTAAAGTTTTCGGTGATTTCCCTTACACGCTTTCGTATCTGAAAGATGTAAAAGATTTTATTAATTGGTTTGAAATATCTCCAACAGGGCAGCGTGGGTTATTTGAAGCACGCGGTGATGTGTTCACAGTCCCGGCAGAAAACGGAGAGATAGTTAACTTAACTAAAACTTCAGGTATTAGAGAGATCGATCCGGTTTGGTCTCCCGATGGTAAATCGATTGCATACTTAAGCGATAGAACGGGTGAGTATGAAATATTTACCCGTCCTGCTGACGGAAGCGGCAATGAAAAACAAATAACAAGCAACGGAACAATCTGGCGCTTTGCACCAATTTGGTCTGCCGATAGTAAAAAGCTTGTATTCTCGGATAAGAATCAAAAACTGCTTTATGTGGATATTGAATCGGGGAAAGTTGTGGAAGCCGATCACAGCGATTATAATGATATTCAGGATTATCAATGGTCGCCCGACAATAAGTGGTTAACTTATTCAAAAGGCAGTGATTCAAGAATGAGTTCAGTGTGGGTTTACTCTTTGGATAAAAATGAAACAACACAATTAACAAGTGATTTCACGGAAGAGTTCAACCCGGTATTCGGAACAGAAGGAAAGTATATTTACTTTTTATCAAACAGAGATTTTAATCTACAGTTCAGTGCATGGGAGTTTAATTATATTTACACCAAACCAACACGTATTTACGTTGCACCGTTAAACAGCAGTGTACCCGCTCTGTTCCAGCCGAGGAGCGATGATGAAGATTCGGAAAATAGTAAAGATAACGGCAATGATGATGAAAATGATAAAGAAGAAACACCTGATGTTTTTATAAACCTATCAGGATTTGAAAACAGGATTGCAGTCCTTCCAGGTCCCTCCGGAAATTACAATACACTCTTCCCGATTAAGGATGGAGTAACTTATTTGTTCAGAGAGGATTCCGGTACAAAACTAAAAATGTATAATGTAAAAAGCGAAGAAGAAGTTACTATTCTTGAAAGTATTGACAACTATGTGCTTTCAGCTGATGGTAAAAAATTAATGTATAGTAAAAATAGTAGTTTCGGTATTGTTGATGCTCAAAAGAATCAGAAGAACAACGATGGCAGGTTGGCTCTTGATGGAATGATGATGAAGATAAATCCCAAAGAGGAATGGGCACAGATTTTTTTTGATGGATGGCGTTTAATTCGCGATTGGTTTTATGATCAGAATATGCACGGTAATGATTGGAACAAAATGCGGGAGAAGTATGAACCGCTTGTAGATTTCGTTTCACACCGTGCTGATCTTGATTACATTTTTGGTGAGCTTGGCGGTGAGTTAAGTTCAGGCCACGTTTATGTTAACTGGGGCGATATCCCAAAAGTTGAAAGAATAGATGGTGGATTATTGGGCTGTGAACTTGAAGCTGATTCTTCCGGTTATTATAAAATCACTAAAATATTTAAGGGAGAAAACTGGCATAAGAATTTTCGTTCGCCTTTGACAGAGCATGGTGTAAATATTAAAGAAGGCGATTATCTTTTAAAGATAGATGGCGAAGAAGTTACAACAAAAGATAACCCGTATAAATTTTTAGAAGGGAAAGCGAATAAGGTTATAACTCTTTTAGTAAGCAGCAAACCTGATTATAGTGGTGCGCATCAAGAAAAAGTAAAACCAATAAAAAGAGAGACTGATCTTCGATACCTTGATTGGGTTGGATCAAGAAGGGAACTTGTGGATAAACTTTCAAACGGAAAGATCGGATATATACATCTCCCGAACACTGGCGGTCCGGGTAACAGAGAGCTGTTTAAGAATTTTTATCCGCAAACAAACAAGGAAGCATTAATAGTTGATGTGAGATACAATGGTGGTGGATTTATTCCTGACAGAATGATTGAACTTTTAGATCGTCCATTATTAAACTATTGGGTGAGACGAGGAGTTAAACCGAATCCAACTCCGGGTTTTTCCAATCAAGGTCCGAAAGTTTGTTTGATAAACGGATACTCAAGTTCAGGTGGTGATGCTTTCCCATATTACTTCAGAGAACTTGAACTTGGTAAATTAATTGGAACAAGAACATGGGGTGGATTGATTGGTCTTTCCGGTAACCCCTCTTTAATGGACGGCGGTTCAATCAGCATTCCAACATTTCGCTTCTTAACAAAAGATGGGAAATGGGCTGTTGAGAATGAAGGTGTTGCTCCAGATATTGAAGTTGTTGACAAACCTGAGCTTGTAGCAAGAGGAGAAGACCCGACGATTGAAAAAGCTGTTGAGGTGTTGCTTGAGGAGTTAATGAATAATCCGCCAAAGAAATTAGTTGTACCATTACCGCCGGATGAATCTAAGTGATTTATCATATGAAATTAACAGGAAAGTCACGGACCGTTCCGTAACCGTAGCTGGATTGGGTCAGATGCTGGGCGATGAATTTATATCTTTATAGTTTTTGGATTTTCTCGTACGTTTAAATAATTACTAATAAATAATGAATGGTAAAAAAATAAAATGAAATATATAGTAATATTCGTTGTATTGTTGATAATAATATCTTGTAATAGTACAACTGAATCAGAGCCGCAAACATTAACTGGGTTTTGGCAGGCAAAAGAAGTAGCACAGCACTTTTGGTTAGATCATATTAGGGCTGATTCAGTCTCTGGATTTGGTCAGTTAGGAAAAGCTAATAATTTAGGAATAATTGAATGGCTGCCAATGACCGTTAAAGGTAAAATAGTAGGAAATGATATATCACTTTGGTTTACTCTCTCAGATTCTACAACTGTTTTCAATGGGGAAATAAATACGGTTAATAATTTTCACGGTCTGTGGGAGATTCTGAACGCCACGATAGCTATTACATACAATAAGAGAATTACATACAAATAAAACACAGTAAACGGAAATAGTTTTTTAATTAATTAGATAAAAAATTTAATACTGATCAAAATTAAATAATTTATTGAAGTTCAGATCGTACTATGATTCAATAAATAATTCGACGCCAGCTAAATAATCCCTATGAAATCCTGCTTGCTGAAAAGTTCGTAAATATATAATAGTGTTGATCAGTGATAACCCAGAATGACCTCACTCATAAATCTCATAAAAAGTATCATCAAAATAAAATCTAACATTCCGCCCAAGTGCAAGAAACTGTGCAGTTTTCGGTTTATCATTTAGCAGCTTAAAGTATTCATCGGAATTAAATTGAATGCGTTTCTCGTTATTCGCTTTATGTTTCTGCAATTCCGAATCGACCCAAAACTTACCGCTTTGGTAAACTGCTCTTCCCTGAATATTTTTTACTTGCTGAGTTAAATTTCTTTCATAACCATTATCATCTTTGTAATTCATTCTTCCGCTGCCTTGTTTTGTTTCAGCATAATTACTCGCCTGGTTTAAGCCCTGGAATTCTTCGCTTACAGTAATGCTTCTGTCCCCGCTTTTTTCTTTCATTGCATCATAATAAGCTTCAAACTGTTTTCTAAATATCGGTACAGGTGGAAGAGTTTGGAAGTCTTCGACAATTTCATTTCGTCTTAGACGAAGTTCTTCATCTTCCATTATTAAATAACTTGTGTATGGAGTAACTATCCCATGCTCTCTCGCAAGTTGTGTTACTTCATCAACAAGTTCTTTGTCTTCACCGTTCAATCGTATCTGGTCTAATAAAAATCCTATTCTTCGTGAAGCCCATAATTGCGGAATGAAATCATATTCATCACTATTACTAACAAATTCAGGATTTATTGTAAATGATTTCTTTTCACCTTTAACTGTCCCCCTTAATGTGATTTTTTTACTCCCGCTGCCAGTGTATCTCCCAAATAAAGTAATACTTGAACCTTTGAAAAGATCGGGCAAGTTTTTTGGATACGATTGGAATGTTCTTATTCCTCCCCCAAAGGTAAGCGAAAGATTTGTTAGCACCGGCGATTGGACCTTATCATAAAAGTTTGAAATTTTTATCTCAATATCTTCGTTCGGTAAAATATAGGTTCGTGTGGCTTTTGTAACTTCTGTTATTTTATCAAGCAGGTGAGTATTAATTTCGTTTCCGATCCCAAACGTAAAAATCCTTACATCATTATTGTTCATCGAAATGATTTTTTTTATTAGCTTATCATCAATCGTTTCACCAATTGTTGGTTTACCATCAGTAATGAAAATTATTAAATGAGTTCGGTTAGAACTTTTATTTTCTTTTAAGACAAGTGAGAGCGCTTCTTCAATATTTGTTCCGCCAACTGCTTTAAGTTTGTTTATATATTTTTCCGCTTTTTTAATATTGCTTTTTGTTGCCGATTCAGTTTTACCGAACAATGCATAAGCTTCTGTAGAGAAACGAATGATATCAAATCCGTCGCCGGGGTTTAAATTATTAATGCAATACAAAAGCGCCAGCTTTGCCTGCCGCATCTTTTCGCCCGCCATACTTCCTGATACATCAATTACAAATGATATATCTTTATCATCAATCTTATCATCATCTATAATAAAAGAAGGTGAAGCGGTTAGTAAAAAATAACCATCGTCCTTACCCGTTTGATATGAAAGAAGTGATAGTCCAATATCATCATTATTTGTATTGTAGTAGAGTTTGAAATCGATATCCGGTTTTGTGTTTTCTTCTTCAAAGGAGATAACAGCATTGTGATTATCTTTATTCACAATATCAATTGGATGTGTAGGTGAGTATATGCTTTTTATTTCTTTGTTGGTCTTCAAATCAACTTTTAAGCTTATACTTTTAACAGGTTTTGCTGAAAACTTCTCTGTGTTAAGCGGGTAGATATATTCATACATTCCGTTATCGGAGTTCAACACTTCTCTGTAACTGATGCTTACCTTTTTATTGCTCCTCGGTTCAATCGGGAAAATCCTTACTTTAAATAAGCCCTGGTCCGTGTATTCCAGCAATGCCGGATCACGAATTTGTCTGACTATCTCCTCATAGATATTTCTGGCTTTTGTAGCATCAAGCAATTCCGCCTGCATTTCTTTTCCGTTTATCACCATGCTAAAATCTTTTATGACTGCACCTTTGGGAATTGGAAAGATATAGTAACCTTCTAACATTATATCGGATGGATTATAAAATTCCTGATCGATATAAGTTTCAGCAATGTTACCGTTAATAGTTACATTAACATGATGATAAACAACCTCAAGCGGAAACGGGGAAGACAGGGGAGATGGACGTGGGATTATTATCAGTCCGTCTGCAAATGCTGTCCCTACAAAAGTTATTAGAAGAATAAACAACACGAATAAATTTTTATTTGTTTTCATTTTTTTCTCTTTTTTATTCCGACTGTCATTCCCACGCAGGCGGGAATCTTGTTAATATAATGTAGATTCCGGACAGTCTCGATATTGCGATTCTGCCCGGAATGACAGCAACAACTAGTTATTCAAACTCATAATTCTTTTCTGCAGCTTGTTCTCTTATAATCTTCAGCATAGCTGCATCGAGAGTGTTATCCTGTCCTTCAGCTGATTGGTCAGTGATATAATCTCTTCTTTGCTTATCAAGTTCATTTATTTCGTTTTGAATTTGTTCACGTACTTTAGCTTTTTCCTGCACATATTCTTTTCGTTCTTCAATTGTCATATCTTTCATTTCTTCGGGAAGCTCAGCTTCTTCAAGTTCCTCAATTTTCACACTGCCTTCTTTATCTGCATCAACAAGATCCCAGGATTCATTTTTATACTGTCTGCTTCCTTTTGTAACTGTTCGTTCAACAAGCACTTCGGGAGCCAGATTACCGGCGTTCATATCCTGTTCTACCTGTCTCTTTTTATATTCATCTCCATAGTAACCGTAAGCAATGTAAGTATCATTCAACTTTTGTCCTAAAAGAACAAGTTCATCATCATACGGTGTTGCGATGTGAACAATCTCCTGATTTTGATCGATATTTATGTATTTGCCGTCAGCGAGATCAGCACCGTCTTTCCAGTTTGTTTGAACACCTTCATCATAACTACCACAGTATATGGTGTTGATAATTATTCCTTTTGAGATTGCATCTCTGCAGGCAATTTTATAATCAGTGTTTCCTTGTGTGAATGGTTCGTTACCTGCAATAAAGATTAGCTTTAATTCTTCGGTGTCTTCAGTCCATTTAAGATCTTTTACAGCTTCAGAAATAACGGTACCGCAATACTCACTTCCACCGTTTGTTTGAAGATTAAAAAGCTCTTCGGATATTTTATCGAGATCGTTTGTGAGTGGGGTTATTAAGCGTACAAATCCTTCTTTGGCTGAAAGGTTATCGTTGCCGTATTCATAAAGTGCAACATAAAGATTGATGGATTCTCCCTCTTTTTTTGATCGTGACATCTCATTTACAATTTTCCATAGCTGGCTTTTTGCCTGATCGATCAGACCGTCCATACTGTTGGAAGTATCGAGAAGAATTGCGAGTTGTACAATGTTTGATTCTCCCCTGGCATTGGATAGTACTTTATCGCTAAGAATGGTAAAGAATAACATAAAGCTTAGCAGAATGATAGATGATTGCTTCATTTTAATTTCTCCAAATTATTGGTTATTAAATATTATTGTGTTTACAAACATGATTGTTTCACTAATGGAGAAATAAAAAAGTTCCCGGAAGGGTAAATTCATTTTGGTTAAACTAAAGTAGAAGTGGTAATTTCTATATAGTCTGTGTTGGAAAAGTCTGAAATATCATTCTGAATGGAGCAACCCGGTTGTTAGCAGACATGAGCGGAATGAAGAATCTTAACCTTACTAAATTTGAGACACTTCATCCCGATAAACTTGCGTCAAGCAGGCAAATCGGTATTCAGTGTGACAAAAATTAGTTCTGCAACACTCTCATATAGTTGGGTGGAAAATAAAACATAAATTGATTAGCAAATAAAGTTATTTAAAATGCCTTTCTCAGTTCGGTACTTTCAGGTTAAATAATAATTCCGTAAGTAATTTTAATTCATTAATAAAAAAATAATGAATGTTTGTTTCCCATAAAATGAAAAACAGGATTGATTAAATGAATCCTTTGAAATTTAGTAGTTCGGCACATAGAATTGCTCCACCGGCAGCACCCCTAACAGTGTTATGAGATAAGACAACAAATTTGTAATCGAAGAATTTATCAGGGCGTAATCTGCCGATAGATGCAGCCATGCCGTTTTCAATATTTCTGTGAATTTTTGGTTGTGGAAAATCTTCTTCATCAAAGTAATGAACAGGATGGTTTGGTGCAGATGGTAATTTTAGTTTTTGAGGTTCGGATGAAAAATTTCTCCAGGAACTTATCATCTCATTTTTTGAAGTATCCTTCTTTAGTTTAACCTGAACCGTTTCCAAATGACCGTCGGTTACATTCACCCTGTTACATTGTGCGTTTATTTGAAAATCGGCGAAAGATATTCCATCCAAATTCAATTCACCAAAGATCTTTAACGGTTCGGTTTCCATTTTTTCTTCTTCACTTTTTACAAAGGGAATAACATTATCTTCAATATCCAGTTTAACTTTTTTAGGATTACCAGCCCCGGAAATAGCCTGCATGGTAACTACATTTACGCTTTCAACACCAAAGCTGTCAATCAAAGGTTTTAATGCAAGTGATAATCCAATAGCTGAACAATTAGGATTGGTAACAATAAATCCCTCACCGTACTCTTGTTTTTTTATCAATTCAATATGGTCAGGATTAATTTCGGGAATAAGAAGCGGAACATCTTTATCCATCCTGTGATTTCGTGAATTTGAAATTACCACATATCCGTTTTTCGCAAATTCAGTTTCAACTTCGCCTGCAATGCTGGAATCCAAACCTGAAAAAACAATCTTACAATCTAGATTAGGGTCACATTTTTTTACTTCAATCTCCCTTATTTGTTCAGGCATCGGTGTAGGAAGAAACCAATCAACTGCATCTTTATAATTTTTCCCAGCAGATGATTCGGAAGCGGCAAGTTCTTTTATTTCAAACCATGGATGATTAGCCAAAAGTTCTATAAATTTTTGCCCCACACTTCCAGTAGCACCGAGTATTCCAACAGATATTTTTTCGGATGATGACATATAATCTAGATTCAAAAAAAATGTTTATTTTATCGAGCCAAAGATAATAAATAATCTATATTTAACTTATGAAAATCGGTTTAGTACAATACAGCCCTATGTGGGAAGACAAGAAATCAAACAAAGAAAAAATTTCTGTTTTACTTAATGATAAAAAAACTGAAATTGATCTTCTGATATTTCCCGAGATGACTTTAACAGGATTCACAATGCATTCAGAAAAATTTGCTGAGGAGATTGAAGGTGAAAGTTTTATTTACTTTTCATCATTAGCAGAAAAGTTTAACTGTGATGTAATTGCCGGAATAATTGAACATAGTTCGGGAAAATATTTTAATTCTCTCATTCATATTGAAAATGACGGAAAACTAAAAAATTATTATCATAAAATTCATCCATTCTCGTTTTCAAATGAAGATAAACATTACAGTGCAGGTGATAAACCAATCGTTACTAAAGTTAACGGATGGAAAACAGGGCTGTCAATCTGTTACGATCTTCGGTTCCCGGAGCATTACAGACAGTATGGAAGAAACAGAGTTCCTCTCATCATCAACATTGCGAATTGGCCGGACACAAGAATTGACCACTGGCGTACACTTTTAAAAGCAAGAGCAATTGAAAATCAATGCTATGTTGTTGGTGTAAACAGGGTAGGGGATACGCAGGGATTGCATTTCAACGGATTCTCAAGTATTTACGATCCGATGGGTAAAACTATTGTAAGTGTTGAAAATGAAGAACGGATAATTATTGCAGAGATTGATGAAAATATTGTTAATGAGACAAGAAAAAACTTACCTTTTTTAGATGATATACAATCAATTTAATTACCTTCGCTATTCTTTTATAATAACGAAGGTATTAAAAGTTAATCTTAATTTTTGTTCAAGTATTTATAAACTATCGCAGCTAAAATACCACCAGAAAAAGGACCAATTAAATAAAGTAGTAGATGATTATATGATGTTCCACCAGTTATTGTATCCATTAGCATTGGACCGAGATACACAGCAGGATTAAAAGCACCACCGGTTATACCTCCAACAGAAAATGCAGATGCAGTAACTGTTAATCCAATAGCAAGCCCATATATATAGTTTCCTTCCATTTTCTCACTGGTGGCAACAGCTAATACCACGGAACAGAGTGCGAAAGTGAAAATTAGTTCGAGCAGAATCGTCTTCCAAAGAGCAAACCCTTCAGCAGGAGCAGGATAAAAACTGTTAGAGTTTACTATGTAAAATATCAATGCCGCTGCAAATGCCCCAAGTATCTGAAAAATCATATATCCGGGAACAAGTTTTCTTTCGATTTTTCCACGCATAAAAACTGCAAGAGTAACAGCAGGATTATAATGCCCGCCTGAGATGTGTCCCCCCATATAAACCATTACCATTAACATTAATCCTATCGCAAGAGGGTTCTGAGAGAAACCAATTGCCAGCACTAAGAACATTGTTCCAATAAATTCCATAAGGTATTGTCGCATATATTCCTCTCCAATATATTTATAGTTAAAAATTTTTGTTAAACATAAAGTGATAGAAGCACAATTCCAAGGATTATATCATTTTTTAAAAATGATGGAAGTTTAAACAACTTAATTATTTTTAATCTATATTAATAATTGAATAAATTTCATATTTCACTCATTATTTCCCTTAATATTTATTAAATGAATATAATTTCAGAGGAAATTATTTAAAATGTTTAATTTTAAAAGAAGAATAAATTTTTTCGATTGCGATCCAGCCGGAATATTATTTTATGGAAATATTTTTTTCTTCTGCCATTCTGCTTACGAAGAATTGATATCTTCATTTAATCTTAAAATTAATTACTGGCAAAATGATGAATTTTTCGTTCCGATAATAAAAAGTTCTGCAGATTATTTAAAACCATTAAAGTACGATGATGAGCTTACGATTGAAGTGTGTACAACTGATTTACGTGAATCGTCGTTCGAATTAAATTATAAATGCAGTAATCAATCGGGTGATATATGTGCAAAAGTAAAAACAGTTCATGTTTTAATTGATAAAAAAACATGGCAGAAAAAAGAGCTTTCGCCTGAAATAAAAGATGGGTTAAGGTATCATTTAATCAGCAATTGATCATTGAGAGAATTTAAATCCCTTCGTACTTTTTAATCAATTTACTTCTTAAAATTTTCTCAAGTTCATTTCTCGGAAGTTCTTTCTCGACAATTAATTTTTTAGGAATTTTGAATCCCGCCAGATCATCCTTAAGAAATTCCTGAAGGTCATTAAGCTCTATGGTGCTCTTTTCATCTTTTAGTACAATTGCAGCAGCAACAATCTCACCCCAATCATCATCCTTTAACGGAAAAACAGCAGCATCAACAATTTCAGGATGTTCAATTAATCTTTTCTCAACTTCGTTGGGGTTTACATTTTCACCACCCGTTACAATTAAATCGGTTCTTCTTGCTTCTATGAACAAATATCCATTGGCATCTACAAATCCTATATCACCCGTAAAATAAAAACCGTCTTCAATTTTCTTTTCCGTCTCATCCTCGTCATTATAATAACCCTTCATCACAGCAGCCGAAGAAACTGCAATCTCGCCAACTTCTCCCCACGGAATTTGAAACCTGTTTTCATTTACAATAATTATTTGATTCGGTTTAACTGCTGTACCCACTGATCTTGGTTTATCATAAATTTCCTCATCGGAAATTGAACTAACGAAAGAAGAAGTTTCAGTCGAACCATAAACTTTTGTTATATTCCAGCCATCGCTAATCGCATCAAACACCAAACGTTGATCAATAAACCCTCCGCCTAATAATGTAATTCTTAATTCATCATTCGGTAGTATGTCAGCTTCAAGCATTCTTTTCAATTGAGTCGGTACAAACGAACAAAGCGTCGGGTTAAAGTTTTTCATCACTTCTGCAAGATCTTGAATTTGTAAAGATTCGGGAATAATGATTGAAGTACCAAAAAGTAGCGCCCTCGAGATTATTGAAAAACCTCCAATGTGGTAAAAAGGTAAACTTGCAAGCCATCTGTCTTCTTTGTTGTGATGAATAATTTTATCACCGATTCTTGCACTTTGCAATAAATTGTTGAATGATAATTCAACTCCTTTAGAATTGCCTGAAGCACCCGAAGTGAAAATAATTACGGCAGTATCTTCCGGATTTAATTCTTCACCAGGTTCAATATCATCCTGTTCCAGCTCTTCATCGAAAGGATAAGAAAATACTTTCGCATCAAATGATGGACCAATAGATTTTATCATTCTATTTTGCAAAACAACTTTGCAATCGGTTGTAATAATTTGTTCTTCAATTTCATTGTTAGTTAAACGTGGATTGATCAATACAGGCAGGGCTTTAATTTGCCATAATGCCAACAGGTTAATGATAAAATCAGCATCACTATTTCCTATTATTGCAATGTTGTCTTTATCACTTAAACCCATAGCCGATAGGATACCGGCAGTTTTTAAAACTTTTTTTTGGAACTCTTCATAATTCAGTTGGTCTGAATTTGAATTGATTGCCGGATAACTCAATTCCTGAGTTTTTAAAAGGAAAGCATTTATTGAAAACATAATTTTAGCTTAAAATTATTTTACCTGATTTAATTGGAAAAGGATCATTTGTTATCGTATTTAAAAAGAGATCTGCCACACCAAGTCCGTGAGCCACATTTTCTTCAACAGAAGCAGCGGCAATAACAGCATTTGTTTTTCCTATGGCAGATTCAAAGGATGATGTAATTACCGGGGTAATATTTTCTGCCATTGCTAGTTTTATTATATCCAATGTTGGCAGCAGTCCCCCGATCATCATTGGTTTTAAAATTAAATAAGAAACCGCTCCACTTTTAATAAATTCCTTCGCTTCTTTTACTGAACGGATCGATTCATCCGGTGCGAGCGGGATGTTGGTTCTCTTTTTCAAGTCTATGTAATCGCTCAAATTAGTAACAGGTTGCTCGGCATATTCAATATCGAATTGTTCCAGTTCCATTAAGTTTATAATTGCTTCATCTAAATTCCAATTGCCGTTGGAATCTATTCGCAGCTTAATATTATCTCCAAAGGTTTTCCGTATTAATTTAATAACTGAAAAATCTTCTTCAAAATTACTTCTTCCTATTTTTAATTTTATTGTGGTAAATCCTTTTTCAATAAGGGTTCTTGCGGTTTTCACGGATTCATCAACATTCAAAAACCCGATTGCAGCATTTACAGTTACCCGCTTTTTTAATTTTAAGTTTAGAAGTTTATCAATTGTAGTTTTATTTTTATTGCAAATTATATTAATGATTGCCTGTTCCAATCCGTGTCTTAGAGCCGGCATTTTTTTATAATTTACGAGGCAGTTGTTTATACTTTTTTCAATCTCGGTTTCATCAATTATTACCTTAAGTTTAAAATCTGACAACACATTTTCAACATCTTCAATACTTTCCGAACCAAACTCAGGGAAAGGGCAGCAGTCTCCTATTCCTTCAAAACCATCCGGATCGTCTAATCTTAAAATAAATCCTCTTCTCTCTTTAATTTCAGTTCGTGCTGTGAAGAACGACTTCTTCAGTTTTAATGTGTATGGTGAGTATGTTAATTGCAGGTCTTTCATTTGTTTATAACTCTATTATCTGCCGTGGCAGCGTATGAATGCATGACTGCATGCCTGCCCGGCTTTTGACGGAGTTGCATGTAATTATTATGGCAGCTGCCGTATAGATAATAATTGACAATCTTTATCAATCATTTTTCATTCAGCATTCAATCATCCAACCATTCAACCATACGTTTTATAATATCAAACCAAGAGAAAAGAGTAAACCGAACAGTGCCGCATACTTAGCTGATAATTCCAATGTTTTGTTCAGCCGCTCTCCTTCAAAGGATCGAAGCGTTTTAATAAGAATAACAGCAATTGGTAACGACAATAGCGGTAAAAATATCCAGTAAGTATAATCATATTTAAAATAGATAATAAATAAAATTAAGTAAGAAATGGCAATTGAATTAACAAACTGAAAACGTGTAAACTTTTTCCCCAGCTTAACTGCCAATGTATACTTATCGGCTTCTCTATCTTCTTCGATGTCACGGTAATTATTAACAACTAAAATGTTCGTGGTTAAAGCACCGACAGGAACAGCGATTAAAAATGAGAGTAAGCTAAATTCGTGTAAATGAAGATAATATGTTCCCGTTGTTCCTACAATTCCAAAAAAAGCAAAGACAAAAACATCTCCCAAACCATTATAAGCTAAAGGGTATGGTCCGGCTGTATATGCGAGTCCTGCCAGGATGGAAATTACACCTATGATTAATATTACAACTCCTGCAGAATAAACAAGATACAATCCCAATAAAAAAGCTAAGCCAAAAACAGTAACTATACCCATTTTCATTTCGGATGTAGAAATTAATCCGGATACAAGAACTCTTCGTGGACCAATTCTGTCCTTCTTGTCTGTGCCTTTTAAATAATCATAAAGGTCGTTGGTAAAGTTGGTTCCCACCTGAATAAGAATTGAGCATAACAAAGCGATTAGAGAAAGGATAAGAGTGAATTTATTGTGTGAAACAGCCAACGCAGAGCCAACCATTACAGGAACCACTGCGGCTAACAGAGTTCTTGGTCTGCTTGCAAGTAACCAGCTTTCAATCTTTGAAGGTTTTTCAACCGCGGAAGAATTCATTTTTGATTACGGCAGTTTCGGGAATTTTTTAAAATCGGGTTTTCTTTTTTCAAGATACGCTTTTTTGCCTTCCTGTGCTTCCTCACTCATATAATAAAGAAGAGTTGCATTTCCTGCAAGTTCCTGAATACCTGCTTGTCCATCGAGTTCTGCGTTGAAGGCAGATTTTAAAACTCTTATTGCCATCGGGCTGTGCTGAAGAATTTGATTTGCCCACTCAATTCCTTCCTGTTCAAGTTTATCAACGGGAACAACTATATTTACGAGTCCCATTGCTTCTGCCTCATTGGCATTGTACTCTTTGCAAAGATACCAGATCTCTCGTGCCTTTTTCTGTCCGACAATTCTTGCAAGGTAGCTTGAACCGAAGCCGGCATCAAAACTTCCAACCTTAGGTCCGGTCTGTCCGAAGACAGCATTATCTGCAGCGATAGTTAAATCGCAAACAACTTGTAAAACATTACCGCCACCGATTGCATAACCGGCTACCAAAGCTATAACAACTTTAGGTATGCTTCTGATAAGTTTTTGAAGATCGAGAACGTTAAGACGCGGAACACCATCTTTACCAACATATCCTTTATCACCTCTTATTCTCTGATCGCCACCGGAACAAAAAGCATATTTCCCATCCTTCGCCGGACCATAACCAGTCAGCAAAATAACACCGATATCTTGATCTTCCCTTGCATCCGAAAAAGCATTATACATCTCTATTATTGTTTCGGGACGAAAAGCATTTCTCACTTCCGGTCGGTTAATTGTTACCTTCGCAATACCATCCATCTTC
Organism: Bacteroidota bacterium; assembly: GCA_022564295.1. Lineage (GTDB taxonomy): Bacteria > Bacteroidota > Ignavibacteria > Ignavibacteriales > Ignavibacteriaceae > BMS3ABIN03. Next base: position 58,214 of record JADFLR010000004.1, read on the forward strand.
TCGTAGATGATATCCTGATATCCGCCTGAGGCGGATTTTACTTTTTGCCAGTTAAAATTCATTTGAAACCTTGCAAATTTTTAGATATTGTCAGATTAAAAATATTGAAAAAGACGGAAATTAAGAATGAAAATAAATTTTGATTGGACGAATCAGTAAATATATTATTACTATCATTTATTGTGTAAATTTGAACAATTATTTAAGTTTACGAGAAATTTAACGTTAATATAATTCATGATCAAATTAAATAATCTCACACTCAAAAAATCCATAAACAAAGCTTACCTGAAAGTAAAACCTGTAAGGGAGGATTTTGAAAAGTTTAAAGAAGAACTCAAAAAGCTTCTTACTCTAATAAATGATAAAGAATCTGAAGAACACAATAAAAACTTTGTTCGCGATTTTCTCATTAATACTTTTTATTCAGATAAATATGTAAACACCAGTGGAAGGACAGACCTTGCAATCCACTTGGATAGAACGAGCAAAAGTTTAATAGGAGTTATAATAGAAGCAAAAAGTCCTGCTAATAAATATGATATGATCTTTGAAGATAACCTCAACTGTAAAGCGATGCACGAGGTTATTCTTTACTACCTGAGAGAAAGAATAGACAAAAGAAACGATGAAATAAAGAATATTATTATCACCAATTCGTATAAATGGATTATCTTCAATGCTGACCAGTTTGAAAAACAATTTTATAAAAGCAAACTAAAAAATGAATATCTAAAGTGGCGGGATGATAAAAAAGTAAGTAAGCTTAATGAGCATTTTTATAATGAGATTGTTAAAAAATTTTTAGACGAAAGCAATGCTGATATTGAAGCAATATCTTTTGATCTAAGGGATTTAGAAAAAAACCTTAATAAAAAAGATGAAAAGCATCTCATACCGCTTTTCAAAAAATTATCACCACCAGAGCTTCTTAAAGAACCATTTGCAAACGACAGCAACACATTAAATAAGCAATTCTATTCTGAACTTCTTCATATAATTGGACTTGAAGAGTATAAAGAGGGGAGTAAAAAGAAGATTGGAAGAAAAGATGAAAACAAGAGAAATAGTGGTTCTTTACTTGAAAACACAATTAGAATGCTCAATGCGAAAAATGTTATAAAAAATTTTGATGATATATCCGTTTATGGCAGCACGGAGGAGGAACAACTTTATAACATCGCTCTTGAGTTGAATATAGTCTGGATAAACAGAATTATGTTTCTCAAGCTTCTTGAAGCTCAGCTTGTAAATTATCATAGCGGAGATAAGAATTACAAATTTTTAGAACCAAAAGTTATCAGCCAGTACGATGATCTTTTTGAGCTTTTTCACGAAGTACTTGCCGTAAAGACTGCAGATAGAAATCCGGATTTAATTGGCAAGTTCAATAAAATACCATATCTCAACAGTTCATTATTTGAATTAAGCGAAATAGAAAAGAAAACAATTGATATATCCAGTCTTAAAGACAAATTTAATCTTCCCTTTTATAAAAGCACAGTTTTCAGTAAGGATATAAAATCTAAAAGTGAACTGCCCGCACTTGAATATCTTCTTCTGTTCCTCGATGCTTATGATTTTGCTTCCGAAGGTGGCGAAGAAATTCTTGAAGAACGGAAAACTATAATGAATGCTTCAGTTCTCGGTCTTATCTTTGAAAAGATCAATGGTTATAAGGAAGGATCTTTCTACACTCCAGGTTTTATAACTATGTATATGGCACGTGAGACTTTAAGGCGTGCAGTCGTTCAGAAATTTAATGAAACAAAAAGTACTACGCATAAAGATTATGAGGAACTGAAAAAGAACATAAATACTTCTTCTTCCGGAAGGGAAGAAGCAAACAAAATTATAAATGAACTTAAGATATGCGATCCCGCAGTTGGTTCCGGACATTTCCTTGTCTCCTGCCTGAATGAAATAATTGCGATTAAAGCCGATCTTAAAGTTTTGAATTACAGGGACGGCAGACAGGTGCAGAATTTTAGTTTTGAAATTGAGAATGATGAATTAGTAATTAACAATGAAGAAACTGATGAACTGTTTGGTTATCATTTAAATCCTTCCGACAAACCAATACCAACTTTACATGAATTGCAGGAAGCATTATTTCATGAGAAGGAAACAGTTATTGAAAACTGTCTCTTTGGTGTCGATATAAATCCAAACTCTGTAAATATCTGCCGTTTAAGACTGTGGATTGAGCTGTTGAAGAACTCCTACTACACCAGTGAAAGTAATTATACTGAGCTGGAAACACTTCCTAATATTGACATAAACATTAAACAGGGAAATTCGCTTATAAGCAGGTTTGATGTAAGGCAGGATATTTTTACACACGCTGACAAACAGACACTCGATGTTTATAAGATGAATGTTACTCTTTACAAAAATGTACAGGATAGAGACAAAAGAAGAGAATTAAAAAACTCAATTGATAAAACGAAAGAAAGATTTAGAGGTATTGCTGTCGATCCATTATATAAAGTGAGAGAGCAGAGGGAAAAGCTAACAGAGCAGTTGCATAAGTTGAATGTTGATAATCCTCTTTTTAAGCACGAAGATTCTGCTAAGAAAGAAGCTGAGGTTGAAAAGAAGAGAAGTAACCTGTCAGCGAAAATAAGCAAGCTCTCTAAAGAAATAGAAGATAAAGCAGAAGAGTACAGGACAATATATTCAAACTCATTTGAATGGCGGTTTGAATTTCCCGAAGTGCTTGATGACGATGGCAACTTTGCTGGATTTGATATAGTAATAGGGAATCCGCCGTATATTCCGTTAGAGGGTTTTAGTGAAGTTTACCGGGAATTTTTCAAGAAAAAATATTCACAGTTTAAGAGAAAATTTGAAACTTCTGTTCTTTTCATAGTTGAAGGATTTGGAATATTAAAACCACAAGGAATATTAACATATATTGCACCCGTTACTTGGCAAACAGGTGAAAACTATCAAATTTTCAGGAAGTATTTGTTTGAACAAAAAGGAATAATAAAAATAATTAATCTTCCATTTAATATCTTTGCTGATGCCTATGTTGATACAGCCATTTATATATTTTCTAATGATTTAACTGATTCTTATAGCATATTTAGTTTTAACAAAAAAGCAAAGGTTGATACTTTGGAAGGAATAAATTTTATCGAAATAGAAAAAACATTACTTTCTCTACCCAAACACAAAATTATTTTAAATCCTTTTATCTATGAAATCCTTAATAGACTTGACACTTCGAAAATTATAACTATAGGTGAAATTACAATATCAACACAAGGGTTAGCAGGTAGTAATTTCGAGTCTGAATCTAAAGTTAAAACTTGGCATTTCCCATTTTTAAGTAAAGGTAATGTCTATAATTATTCCTTTCAGGTTGAAGAAATTTTTTATACGAGCTTAGAAGATAAGCCTTCTTTAAAAGTATTTTACGAATCTAAACCTAAGTTGTTAATCAGACGTATTGTAAATAGGCAAGACAGATTATCTGTTGGCTATACTGAAGCTAGAATGGTTTTCAAAAAAGATATTAATCCATTTATTCCTGTGAATGATGATTTCCATCCGAAATATTTACTTGCTTTAATGGCAAGCAAATTTATTTCCTTTATATATCTGAATATATCATCAATTGCGACAAAAGATGATTTTAGACAGACAACATTAGCTGAATTACGAGAGATACCTATCCCGATTATTCCACTTAAAGAGCAAAAGTCTTTTATTCAAAAAGCAGATAAAATACTAGAGATGAAGGTTAAGGACCTGGGTGTTAATACAAGTAAAATAGAAAAAGAAATCGATGAAATGGTTTATAAGCTTTATGGATTGACGGAGGAGGAAATTAAAATTTTTGAGGATTAAATAAATTGATTAATGAAAAAGAAATGACAGGAAATGTTACTATTGTTTATAATTTATCGCCTGAACTTAAAAGAAGGCTAATGTAGAAAATTGAAAAGCTTAAACCTTAATAAAATATTAAATCCAATTCTGAATTTTTTGCTGACCTTACTGAGATTGATACTGTTATTTTTGAAAAAACTTTTCAATGTCCTTAATATTATAATTTCGACTCTTTTTAATGTATTAATTTCATTAGTAATTATTTCTTTCTCTTTATATCTTTATTCTAATGATTTACAAGATATACTAGCAAGTTCTTCACTTTTACCAACAATCCTGATTGCTATTGGTAGCACTTTGATTACCATATTAATTCTAGCGATATCAATTACAATTATCCCTATTCAACGCGCTATTGAATCTTTTTCAAAAAGCATTTCTTACTTATACAGAAATGATAAACTCAATATTTTAATTTTCATACTAATTTCACTTTTCGCTTTGTTTGCTTTTATTTCATCAATTGATGGAATTTTCTTTTCCATTAAAGCGTCAATTTTATTTCCAATTAATTTAGCTACGGTAGGAATTACTTTAGACCTTTTACGTTGGCATCAAAGAAGAGTCAGTAAACTTTTAGAACCAGACGAAGCTATTAAGAAACTCAAAATAAAAGTAATTAATTTTATAAAAAGGAATCAATTCATAATATCACTTTTGGCAAGGCTAAGTGTATTGATTTCTTTTAAGAAAAGAGATAAAGAAAATTATTTGTATGATGAAGAAAGAAAATTATATCTAACAAGTTCTAGTCATTATAACCATATTAATAAAAAATTAGGTGAGCTGACAGAAATCTCAACCAAAGCACTAGCCAAAAATGAAATTGAAACTGTTGAGATTGTAGTGAATGCTGTATCATCTATTATAATCACATATATAAACTGTCGTAAAAATAATTTAATTTTTTACACATCTAAAGATGCTTTTTTGGTTACTCAAAGCGATGCAGATGAGGTTTTTAATAAGGCTTATGAGGGTCTATTCAATATTGCATTAAGGTCTCACAAAGAATCGCACGAATATCCGAGTATTTATTGTCTCAAGGCATTAGCCAAGATAGTAGAAAATATTTGTATTCTTCCTCGTTCTTCAAAAATAAATTTGCTGTTTTCTCCCATTTACTATTTTAACAAAATATTGAATGATGCGCAGGAAAAAAATCTTGATGAAGTTGTATTTCAGGGATGTAATGTGATTGAGGAAATATCAAAAAACATATATTCTCAAAAACATATTATTGAAGGAGAGTATACATTTAATGAATTGTTTCAAAAACTGATAACGAATTATATTATTACTAACAAACTGGAACTTGGTAATAAAGTATTGGAGCAAATGATAAATCAAATTTTTCTATTGATTCCCAATTATCCATATTCAATAACCCACTCTCTAAAAAATGTTATAAAAACAATTGAAGAAATATTCCCCGTAGCTTTGGCAACTAATAATATTTCAAAACATAATTTAATGTATTTGCACTTCTCAATTCCCTATGATATAACAAAAGAAAAATCATTCTTCCATTTGGTACAAAAGGCAACAATATTTAATAGAGTAGAAAAAGAATTGATAAATCCATATCAGACTTTTTTAGGTATAAATCATGAAATTTGTATGCATTACCGAAAGTTGGCTGATAACAATGATTTAGGGGAAAGCGTATTTATGTGGCATATCAGTACTTCTATTAGTTATATAGTTAAAATCCATTTCCATTTATTATCAAAACCAATTACAGAAATAAATAGTTATACTGATAAACTTATAAATCAAATATCTTGGTATTTGTCTTTTTTTTGGTGTTCCTTTTCTCATTCATCAAAAATAAAAATGTCTTATGCCGAAAAAGCTTTTGAAGTTGTAACTCAAATTGGTTTGACTTGCTATAACACAGAATTTGTAGACAAATATCCTATTTCAAGGAATGAAATAATAGAGTCTTGTATTAGTGATTTAATTTCAATGATAAATTCATTTACAAAAGTTGGAGAAGATAATAATCAATATAACCTTTCAGACCTAATATTGTATTTGTGGTATATTCGATTAGCAGCAAAAAATAACGTGGAAGATTTTAGAATTAAGAAGATTGATAAAAAAATCAAAGAATTAGATATACTCAAAACAGAAGCTATAGAAGATATTAAGGAAGCATTAGAATTACGTTATGAACAGATGATGGAAATGCTACTAGAAGAAGATTCAAGATTTTCTTTAGATGATGAGAAAGCTATAGGTCTATTAAGAAAATTAAATAAGGATAAAAAGTTTTATGAAGAAAATTCAATTTTAAATATATTTATAGGGTGAAAGTAAAAGAGAATTAATTGAAGTAGCGAAAGTTGTCTGAAGAGATTTACAAAAGAATTTTTCAAAAGCCGAAAAGAATTTCTATTACAATAAGCAAAGAAGTAAATTAGTTTGTAAGTTTGCTTGGGGAACTCATCCCCCGGCCCCTTCTCCCCGCAAGCGGGATCCTCGATTTATAAAGAGAAGGGGAGTTTAGGAGTCCCTCTCTTTTTAAGACCTGCCTGCCATTAAGCAGGGTTAGCATTAGTGAATGGCTTTATGAATTATCCCGCGTTTTATTGTGTTATTTGAGGCAATTATTTAAGTTTGGGAAAAATGAAAGTGAGGTATTTATAAAACTACTTGCTATACGATTAGATGCCAGCCGGATTGATGGTAATTAATTACACTTTTACAATAAAAAAATAGAAAAAATGGTTATTAAGCTATTTAGATTGATGGAAGAGAAAATAAATATTTGATGGATTCCTCATATATAAAAAGACTAGTTTTTATTAAGTATCTCCATAAAATTGGAGAAGAGCAAAGTAAATTGCCTGAACCCCTTTCAAGCATATCTATTTTAACCTTTCATAATGCAATTGAATTATTTCTACAATTAACTGTTGAGTATTTGAATTGTGGACAGTATTATATAGAGTTTATGGAATATTGGGATATTATTAGTAAAAAGCTTGGAAAAGAACTTGCATATAAAGATTCAATGAGAAGATTAAATAAAGCAAGGGTTGCATTTAAGCATCATGGGAATTTGCCATCAAATTTCAACATTGAAGAATTTCGAATAGCAACACAAAATTTTTTTATAGAGAGTTGTCAATTAATATTTACAATTGATTTTGAAGATGTTACTTTAATAGATCTCGTACCCTCGGAAGAAATTCAAGAATTGTTAAAAACAGCTAATAATAAAATACATACTGATAAATATGAAGCATTGAAGAATATTTCCATTTCTTTTGCTAAAGTATTGACAGAGTATGAAGCTAAATTATATCCTAAATATGGAAATATTAATAATGAATTTTCTAAGGATTATCATTCTTATCATTACTATTATAGTAGTATCGACGCAACACCTTTTCAGAAAATTGAAAATAAGTTAGATGCAATCACGGATTCAATTCTCATACTTAGTTTGGGTCTTAATTATAATAAATATCTTAAATTCAAAACTATTAGCTTTTATGTATTTAGAACCACTGGAGGTGGGTATCATGTAACCCCACAAAAAGAAATGGAAGATTCTATAGATGGTAGCATAAATGACAAATATTCAATTGATGATATAAAATTTTGCTTAGATTTTGTAATTGAAACAAGTATTGTCATTTATTCAATAGATTTTAATTTTTCTTCTACACATTTAGCATAAATAGAAGTAGAGTAGAAATAAAATGTTTTGGAAACAATAAAAAATAGAATCTATCCTTTTAATCAGAATCCCTTCAAAAACTGATTCATCGACTTAACAAACCTCCCCGTTTCTTCAAGGTGCGTATTGTGCCCCGTATATGGAATTATTTAATAAATTGCATAACAGCGTTATAATAAAGAAATAGGTTTGTAAGTTTGCATAGGGAACTCATCCTCCGGCCCCTTCTCTTACAAAGAGAAGGGGAGTTTTAAAGTCCCTCTCTTCTTAAGAGAGGGACTCAGGGTGAGTTAATTTAACATTGCAACAATCAATAAATAAATACTAATGAGTTTAAACCGTAAAAGAGAATTAGTTGCAGTAGCAAAAGTTGTTTGCAGGGATTTAAGAAAGAACGCCACAGAGACTGAAAAGATTTTCTGGGAGACAATTCGGAATAAGAAGCTTCTTGACAAAAAATTCTACCGGCAATATCCTTTATTTTATGATATCACGGGAAAGGAATCATTTTTTGTTGCTGATTTTTATTGTCACCAGGAAAAGTTGGTTGTTGAATTAGATGGTGTTATACATAAATATAGATTAAAAGAGGACAAAGAAAGAGAAAAAATTCTTAATTATATGGGATTGAATATTATCCGCTTTCGGAATGATGAAGTATTGAACGATTTAGACGATGTACTATCAAAATTAAAAGAAATACTTAAACATTAATCAGTTTATTAAAACGAAACACAACTGTTCAAATTAAATTGATAATATTTTAACTTCTCATTCCCACTTCTCTTTGTAAGAGAAGGGGGTTAGGGGGTTGAGTTCAATGTTTTAGTATTAAATAATAAAGTAGTCTGGACATAAGTGAATTGAATAGAAATAGTTTTGATAATAAATCAAAAAATTAAAATTGTCAGTAATTCTTTAGAAATTCATTAACAACTTTCACAAATTTCATCGGTTCTTCGATATGAGTATTGTGTCCTGCATTTTTAATTATTTTATGCTTAGCATTTGGAAATTTTTTCTTTAACATAGAGTTTATTTTTGTAAACTTTGTATCAAGCTCACCTGTTATCAGTAGTACAGGGCAATTGATTTGATTAAGTTTGTTGCCAAAATAACCCATTCTCCCTGTTCCAAATTCTCGCAATGAATTTGCCAATCCGATTTTTGAATTAAGTGCTTTCTTTTTCCGTATTTTCTTCAACTTCTCGTTCGAAAATCTTCTTTGAGTATTAAAAATTTCTTTATTCATCCATAACTCAACGAATTCTTCAATATTGTGTGATTCGATGTAATCAGCTAATTCTTCATCAATTTTAATTCTTTCACTTCGGATTTTTTCACTTTCAATTCCTGCAGTTGTGCCTTCTAATATTAATCCTCTAATTTTATTTGGATGATTGATAGCAAAACTCAACGCTGCTCTCCCACCCATTGAATAACCGAAAATTATTGCTTGTTTGATGGAGAGATTGTTTAAAATATCATTAATCTGTTTTGAAAGTGCTTGCGGACTGTATTTATCAATATTAACCGGAGAATCACTTTTACCGTGTCCAACCAAATCAATTCCAATATAGTTAAAATTGGGATTAAGTAAACGGTGAATTTCCCGCCAATCATCCAACGAACCTGTAAATCCGTGGAGCATTAAAATTGTGTCTCTTTTTTGCTCGAAAGAATTGAAACACTCAAAATTAATATTCACTGAATCAGAGATGATCCTCATTTAAATGAAAAATCCCTCTCAATATTTTTAATAACTTCAGCCCAATACTTTTTACGCATTTGTTTGGAGGAAATTGAATCGGTTAAAATTTCGAGAACTGCAAATGATTTTTTTTGAAGAGAATTGATGAGTTTAATTTTTAATTCTTTTTCGTTTTTTATTAGATGATGTTCAAGTCCGAATGACTTAACAATTGGAGCAATATTAAGATTATGTGGTGTTTTAAAATACGTTTTAAATTTATTGTTTGAAGAAACCGGAAGCATTTCGAAAATACCTCCCCCATTATTGTTTATTAAAATTACAACAAGAGGAATAGAATATTTTTTTGCGGGAAGGAGAGCATTTAAATCATGTATAAAAGAAAGATCGCCTGTAATTAAAATTGTTGGTTTTTCTATTGATGTAATTCCTAAAGCAGTGGTAGTTACACCGTCTATTCCACTTGCACCGCGGTTAAAAAACAGTTTCAGGTTTTTATTGGTCTTCCCAACAAAGTTATCAAAATCGTGAATTGGCAAGCTGTTGCCTACCATTATTTTCGTGTTAGAAGGTAAGATTGAAATTAATTCAGAGAAAACTTTTGGTTCAATCTCAAGATTTGATTTTTTTAATAATAATGTTTTTATCTCTTTGGTTAATAACTCCACTTTTTTAAAGTTCTTTAACCAATTATGACTTCTTTTAAATTTGTTTTCTATTAAAACCCGAATGAGATTTTCACAAAAACTTATAGGATTAAATTTTAACACTTTGGATGTTTTTGATGGATCGAATAAATCTCCGTAATCATTAATGATAAATCTAAGCGGTTTCGATTGTTCAAGATATTTCTCAAGAATTGCAGAAGTAAAAGTTCTTCCGAACTGTAATACAATTTCAGGTTTGTTTTCCGTTATAAAGTTATTCGAACGTAAAAATGCATCGTAATTAGTGCAAATAAATTCATCTGATTTTAAGTTTCTAAATCTCAAATGTGATACACCATCTGCCAAAACCGGATAGCCCGTAACCTTTGAAAGCTGCTTTATATTAGAAATAAATTTTGGATCATATTCTTTAGGACCAACAATTATCAGTCCTTTCTCCTTTCCGATTATGTTTTCTGCAATTTTATTAATTCGTTTTGTTTCTCTTTTGGATAAATTTCCATTCCCGTTAATGTTTGCTACCGGAGTGATGCAATTCTTTATTACCATCAAAATTTCATCCCCAACTTCATCTGTGAATGAATCTGGTTCAAGCGGTTTACGGAAAGGGAAATTTAAATGAACAGGACCTTTATCTCTTATAATACTTGTTTCAAATGCTCGTACAGCAATCTTCTGTAAATTGATTATTCGTTTAACAGAAAGCTGCGGTAATCCCAAATATTTAAACCATCGTATATGATTTCTATATAAATTCCATTGGTTAATTGTTTGATTGGCTCCAGTGTTTAATAATTCAGGCGGTCTATCAGCAGTGCAAATTATTAACGGAATCCTCTGTTGATATGATTCAATAATTGCAGGATAAAGTTCTGCCGTCGCAGTTCCAGAGGTTGTTACAATTGCAACAGGAAGACCGCTTGCCTTTGCCAATCCTATGGCGAAAAAGCCGGACACTCTTTCATCGATATGCACAAAACATTTAATCTTTTTTTGTTCTGCAAAAGCAAGTGTAAGCGGAGTGCTTCTTGAACCGGGTGAAATGCAGGCAAAACGAACTCCTAATGTACAAAGTTGGTTTACAAATGCTTTCGCCCAAATAAAATTTTTATTAACCTTTGTTTTGTTCATGGAATAAATTTAGGATTGTGTTGAATTTCATTTCAGTTTCAACGTACTCTTCTTCGGGTATAGATTCTTCGACTATCCCGGCTCCGGCATAAAGATGAAGTTCACCCTTTTTGTAAAGCGCAGATCGGATAGCAACAGCAAACTCGCAATTAAAATTAATATCTATCCAACCAATCAATCCTGAAAATAATCCTCTGTCAAATTTTTCTATTTCATTTATTGTATCACGAGCAATTTGTTTCGGTAATCCACAAACAGCTGGAGTTGGAAACATAGAATCGATTAAACTTAAAACATTTCTATCTTCATTTAGTTTAGCGTTTATTTTAGTATAAAGATGTTGAACATTTTTTAGCTTTTTTATCTGAGGGGATGTATCAACTCTTATATCATGAGCATACTCAGATATTGCTTCGCCTATAAAATCTATTACATACTTATGTTCTTTAATATTTTTTTTATTGAGTAATTCTGATTCAATATCAGTACTGTCTCCTGATGCTGAACCTGCAAGTGCATCAATTTCGATATTGTTATCACGTACACTTAAAAACTTTTCAGGCGATGCACCAAAAAAAGCAGCTTCATTCGATTTGACCATGAACAGGTAACAGTTGGAAAATGTTGTTTCTAATTTGCGAAACATTTGAGACCAATCTATACCATCTTTAACTAATAATTCTATTCTGCGCGATAAGACTATCTTCTTTAAATCGCGGTCGAATTTTTTCTTTGCTTTTGTAACTATTGTATTCCATAGTGCTTCGTTATTATTAATTTCGCCGTTGCTATCGTAAATAATATTTTTCTTAACTGTCCCTTCATTATCTAAATTAAAAATGGCTGAAACAGATTGGGTAAAGTTAACTGCAATATTTTCATTGTTGATTTTTGAATTCGCCTGAAAATTATATATAAGAAAAGTTTCATCTTCTTTTTGAAGGATGATAATTTGCGGAACAAAGAAATGGATCGTTCTAAAATTATTCCATTCTTCGGAAGACTTTTCAGAATCAAATTTTATTCCACCCGAAATAATGGGAATATTATTAATATTATAATCCGACCAATTGCTGACTAATTGTGATTTTAATTTTGAAATATCATGTTCAAGTGAAAGGATATCCTTTTTATTTGATGATAATTCAATCAGGCAATTAAGAGCTACGAATGAATAGCCCTCATCAAATTTTTCGAAGAAGAGAAATTCATCATAATTATCGTTTATTAAATTTAGTTTTGCAATGAGATTGATTTTATTAACAGGTAATACGAAACTCACCACCGAGCCATCTAATATATTTTGTTCATTCTTGCTTATGAAAGAATATAAATCATTAGCTGCCTGTGATGCATCGGTAAATTTTGTTTTGGCTGTATTCAATTAATTCTTAATTAATAAATTCAAAAATAAAAAATAATTAGAAATGTAAATCTTCCTCAATGGTATCCAATATTCTTAAATAACTATCATATCTTTCAAACGCAATTTCACCTTGTTCAACTGCATAAATTACACCACAGCCCGGCTCATGATAATGAATGCAGGTATTAAATTTACAATTACTTAAATACTCTTCGAAATCGGGGAAGTAATGGCTAAGGTCTTCCTTTTTTATTCCATAAGGATCAATTTCTCTTACACCCGGCGTATCTATTACAAATGTATTTTCGTCAATAGGAATCATAATGCTCGTTACAGTAGTGTGAACTCCTTTTCTCGTTGATTCGCTAATATCACCGACTTTTAAATTTAATTGCGGAAATAAAATATTAAGAAGTGTTGACTTACCTACACCCGATTGTCCCCAAAACAAAGTAATTTTATTTGGCAATATTTTTTTTAAGTCTTCTATTCCATTCTTAGTTACGGCACTTGTTACGATAACAGGATAACCAATTTCTTCATATAAATCTGCCCAGTTATTAATTTCATCATTAGTGTTAAGATCGGATTTATTAATTACAATTACAGAATTAATATGTGCACTTTCGGAGGCAACTAAAAATCTATCTAAAGTTTTATTATTAAACTCAGGTTGATGAACACTGCTGGTAACGATAATCTGATCAACATTTGAAGCAATAATTTGCTCAAGACGTTCACCGCGGTAACTTGCACCTTTAGTTTTCGGAGCTTTGCGTGATAGATAGTTTTTTCTTTCTTCTATTGAATGAACTACACCGCCGTTACTGTTTGCTGCCTCGAACTCAACCGTATCACCAACAGCGGCAATATCAGTTAAATATAGCTTATCTTTTTTTAGAGCAAATTCTTTTTTGAATTTTCCCCGAAGGGTACAGCGGTATGTTTTATTCTGATTGGTAAGAACATAAAAGTCCTTGCTTTCTATTTTAGTTATCAGTCCTTTGATCAATTCCTCAAAAAATTTAAATGAAAGATAACAAAAAATATTAACGAATAAGTTTTATCGCAATATTAAAAGAGAGGCACTTCTAAAAATAAAGTGTGATCGAATGAGGGTATCTTCCTAACAATAACTTAATTTAGGCTTGTAGAAATGCTCAAAACCACATTTTGAACATTTACATCATGCAGAGTTCTTGATACGTTTGAGCCGTAATTATCGCTGAAATTTTTCCACCAGCCGTAAGCATAAGCAACGTCTATCTTAAAAACATTTCCTAACATTAATCCAATACCTGCTGTTAAATATTTTTTATCGAAGTCAGTAGGGTCTTCTGCATAAGGCGATTGAATATACATTACACCAATACGTCCCCATATAGGTAAGGAAGGAATTTTTACTTCGGCACCTGCATTATATGTAACTGCAGTTCGAAAAAGATCAGTAATTTCCTTATTACGTTCAATTCTGTATTGAGTTCCCAAACCTTCGGTAAATTTCATTTGAGTGTAATCGATTAGTTTTGCTTCGCCGCTTAAAGTTAACATTGATACTTTAATCGATGCACCGGCACTATATTCAAAAGGAGTTTTAATTTCATATTCAACTAAATCTATAATCGGTTCCTCCAATTCGAAACCGGTACCGTTACTAAATTCGCTTGATACATTTACATAATAGCTTTCTTTAATAGTATAATAACTGGGAAATTTTACAGTAGCACCAAATTTGAAGAAGTTTTCCCAATCATATAAAACACCAAGTTTAAAATCCCAGCCGCTTATATCCCAGTCTATAATATCGTTAAAATAAAATGTTTGGAAATCTTTTGTGGAAGCATCACCCGGAACGAGTTCAATATCGTTACCATAAATATCTTGTGTATCATCTTCATAATAGTCTCTGTCTCTTTTATAACTCCCACTTAAAATGTTAAAAGTCCCACCAATAAATAATCCTTTTGCAACTTCGTTTGCAACTGCAAAAGACCAATTGCCTATGCTTCCTTCGGTTCTAATTCTTCCGCTTTGATTTAGTAAACCGTTTATTAAAGTTGTATCTCTTAAATAGCTTTCAGTATTTGAATCAATAATTTCATAAGCTAAACGGATATCGTTTGTTAGTGGTATTACATCATTAATATCGCCCGTAAGATGTTGAACCATTGATGTATTTCCCTGATTAAAACCATCAAATTCGGTAATTGAATTGAAATCTTTTACCCTGCTGTAACCTAAGGAGAAGACAAGACTTCCCCTGACTGTGGGAACAGGAAAGACAAATCCAAATTGATTAAGATTAACCGTAGTTTTTAGTGCATTTGAATTGTTTCCTAAAAATGAAACCGTGTTATCAAAAGAATTAGTATTTAAAGTAACCGATAATCCAAACTTTTTTGCTAATCCTAATCCTGCGGGATTAAAAAGTACTGCGGAGTAATCATCACTCAAAGCTATAAAACTATTTCCCATTCCGAGGGCCCTGGCGCCGGTATAAAGACCCGGTTCACTTAAAAGCAATGCATCATTGAAATTCTGTGCTGAAGAGAATGCTCCAAAACTTAATACTGTAATTATTATTATTCTAAAATTCATCGTCTGTTCTTCCTTCCACCATCATTTCTTCCACCTGGGTTTCTACTATCATCTTTTATCCTATCATTGCTTGGTGGTTGAGTAACATGATTTCGTCTTTTACCGGGGTTTCTAATATCATCTCTTTGTGGTGGTGTAACAGGATCTCGTTTTTTACCTGGGTTTCTTATTCCATCTCTTCGTGGTGGTGTAATCGGTCGTGTTTTGTATTCAGGTTTTACTGGATTTGTTGGTGGATATGGGAGAGGTGCTTGTACTAAAATGGGTTCGGGTGCAGGATAGCAAATAATAACTGGTATTGGTTCGTGATACACATAAGTATCATTATTCTCCGGCACAAGAAGTTGCGTGTAACATCCAGTTAAACTAATAGCGGCAATTCCAAACAATACTATAGATAAATGGTTTTTCATTTTTCTATCCTCCCCTTAATAATTATCTGCTTCTCCTACCACCACCATTATTCGATCCTCTTGAAGTAGTGCGTGGTGATGAAGTGGTTCTGGGTGAATTATTTCTCCTTGGCGGTGAATAAGACCTTGGCGTATTTTTCCTTGTATTCCTAGGCGGATTATAGCTTTTAGTATTTGTCTTCCGCTTTGGTGGTTTATAAGTGTTTTTTGTTGTTTTATTCCTGTTCGAAGTATTTCGTTTAATCGGCTTATACTTTTTTGTTGTTTTATTTCTGTTAGTGTTTGTATATCTCTTAGTATTATTCTTTACAGTCTTTTTGTTTTGGTTATTCTTTTTGATGTAAGGATTTTTTGTCCGGGTATTCTTGTTTGTTTTAGTTGTAAACTTCTTTGTATTGGTCTTTCTCGTTCCTCTAATTTCGGTATTCGAATTTCTCGCGCCGGAAGTAAATTTTTTAGTTCTCTCTATGTTTTTTGTGCCGAGCGTTTTTTTAGTTTTGTTGCGATTAATCTCGGTTCTTTTACCAGTAAGTGTAGATTTTGTCTTCTTTCTTTCAGTAACAGTTTTGTTTTTATTTGATGAGTTAAGAGAATACAGATCTCTGTCCTTCACATTTTTACGATTCGCGTTCCGGATTTTTGTATCCCTTCTTACTTCTAAGGTTCTTCCTTTTGTGTTTGAGACTAAAGTTGGATTTCTCAACTGATCTCTTCTTCCATTCCGGTAACCTCTTCCGCCACTATTTCTTATTCGTGATACATATCCTGATCTTGTTTTGTAATACGGATTCTGATACCCACTATAGTAACCTGCCTGATATCCATGATAAGAATAATAGACAGGATAATAAACCGGGTAATAATATGTTGGGTAATAGCAATAGCCGGGGTAATACGTATAGCACCATCCGGTATACCAGGGATAGTAGTAAGAATAGCCGTAGCCGAAACCAAATGAAATGTTTACAGAAGGATAATAATCATAATATGAACCGGAGTAAAAGGGATTATAGCCATAATAATTATTTATTATTACTTCATCATCATCACCTTCAGAGTAATAATAATTCTCTAAAGTGTCAGTTTCATCAAAATAACCTCCCTCAACTGATTCCTCTCCTTCATACACAAATTCATCATAAGATTTGTCAGATGAATAAGAATCATCTTGTGTGGCTACCTGCGTGTAACATCCTGTTAAAAAAACAGGCAGAATTGCAAATGTCAATAAATTTTTGGTTATTAGCTTTTTCATTTCATCCTCTCTGATATAATTAATAGCAATTTTGCAATTATTAAGCCCACTTCAAAAAGTGTAAAAACGTTAAAAATTTAAAGAAAATATGAAAACATTATTGTGTTTTGTACAAATCCGTAAACCAAATTGTATATTAAAGTGTACAATAAATATTGAGAACAAAAGCAATTATTAACGCTTTATTAGAAAATTGCCTGGATATATTCAATCCTTAGAGCTCGATCAGCAGAAGAGGTATTAATACTGCTGTTCTGTAATAAATCACGCAAATCAAATTCAAGCGTAAAACCGCTTCCCACACTCCAGCGCAATCCAGCATTCAAATATCCTTTTCCGCCTCCAAAATCTCCGTTGTTATCATTAAGTGCAAAGTTATATTCTAAAATGAAAGAGACTTGAGATCCGACCGTCTTTTCTAAGCCAACCATCAGATTTACAAAATTATCACCGTCCTTAATTTCAAGTGAATAATTACTTGTGGCGTGCAGTGCTAAAAATCCCCAAAGTGCAAAATTTTTACTTGTTGCAACAAAAAATCCTGGTGATTTTATTGCGTACCGATTTCGGCCATCAAAATATACTCCTTTACCCTGGGAGTCGAATCCCAAAGTAAGGGCGGGAATAGTTGCTGTTTCGTTTAATATTCTTGCTCTTACATTTATACCCGGCCATTTGTACCAATCGATTGAGCCGGTGCCAATTATATTTTCGCCGCCGTAAGAAATTCCAAAGCTAAGATTTTCGAAAACACCGACATCGAAATAAGCAATAACCACACCGCTTTGCATAATATCAGCTGTAACGTTTACAATTCCTTTCTCTAACACGCCTGCCGAAGGCATATCGATTAAATACTTATATTCATATTTAGCTTTTTCGCCTGCTGTTCCCTGGGGTAGGGATATGCTCGAAATTATTAAAGACAAGGTGATTAAAAGTAATAAGTTTTTCATAGCTCCTCATTAAGAAAAATATTGGAGGAATAATAATCAAAAATAAGAATTATTAACATAACTTAATTTAGGTCCTAAGAAAAAAATCAAACAGTTTTCGGAAGTATTTGAACTTCAATATATGAAGGAAATAGAGAATATTCTGAATCAATATAAATACCAATTTTCCCTTCAGTTCCTATTGATTGCAATAAAATAAATCCATTATCTTCATCTACTAATTTAATTGTTACTAGATCATTTCCTTCCAGAATTTTGAATTTCGCTTTTACAGTTCTTAACGGCACTTCCCAGCCCATTGCATTTATTGGAATAACAGTTACTTTTATTTCGGAGGATGGGTCTGCAAAAACTTCCTTCGGTCTAACAACAATTTTAACTTCATAAATGCTGAAGATAAAATAATGCAGATTGAATCCCGCTAAAACTATTAAGATAAAAAATAAGATAAATCTTTTTATGATTTTCATTTTTGAAAGCAATACAGCACAATTATTTATGAAATCAAATTTAATGAAATATGACCGCTTCAAACAGGATTTGAAAACAATAGCGACAAAATAATTATTAACTTACGGAACGATTTAAAATTAATATTGTATGAAACAAACGGAGTTGATTCCTAAATTACCTTGTTATTCCGATGTCATAATAATATATTTTTACGATAATTTTTAATATTTATGAAACAAGCCCCGATGGATCGGGACGAGTTCCATCTGACCTTAATTAGAAATTTTAAACAAATGAAATATCTTTTACACATAGCAATCCTTATTAGTTTACTCGTTGGTTGTTCCGGAACTAAAGAAGTGCACCAGGCAACAACTAATAAACAATTTGAGGAAGTTGATAATCCCAAAGAGAAGGCACTGGAACACTTTCTTAACGGAAGTATTGCAGAGCAGGAAGGTGATTACCAAACTGCTGTTTTAGAATATCAAAATGCATTGAAATATGACATAAGTGGCGGTATCTATTATGCATTGGCAAAATCATATCTGGCTAATAATAAACTATCAAATGCACTTCAAAATATTCGTTTGGCAGTTGAAGATGATCCTAAAGAAACTGAATATTATAATTTGATGGCAGACATTTTCATCACTGCAAGGGAAAATGATTCTGCGGCAGTTGTGCTTGAAAAACTTATTGAACTTGATTCAACAGATGTTAACACTTATTATAAATTAGCCCGTGTTTATGAAAATTCGAAACCGCTTGAAGCAATAAGAATTTATGAACAGTTAATAAAAGTTATTGGTCCAGAATGGAATATATTAATTAGAGTAGCCGAATCATATGAAAAACTTGGTTATAACGAAGAAGCTGCAAACTCGCTGGAAAAACTTCTGGCAATAGATCCAAGCAATGTAGCCCTTCAAAAACTTATTATTGAATTTTACCAGCGAACAGAAAATTATGATGCTGCGCTAATTATGGTAAATGATATTGTTGAGTCAACACCTGATGATCTTGATGCACGGGAAAAGAAAGCACAAATATTAATTCAAATGGGGGAGTGGGAAGCTGCTTCTGAAGAATACAATTTTCTTATCCAGCAGGAAGAAATTCCGCTTGAAAGCAAAATTGGGATAGGAGCTTCTTTTTTTGCTAAGGCAATAAGCGATTCATCTGTCTTACCAGTTGCAAAAGATATTTTTGAAACTATAGATGCTGATACGAACGATTGGCAGGTAAAATTGTATCTTGGAGCAATCGCGTTAAGTGAAAGCGATGATTCTACAGCAATTGAATATTTTAAGTACGTTACTGAAAATGCACGCTATAATTCACAAGCATGGATTCGTTTAGGCGGATTGTATTTCGATAACCAAAAATATGATGAAGCAGAAAAGTTAATGCGCGAAGCAGTTGAAATGTTTCCGAATGATTTTGCCGTTAATTTAATTCTTGGTTTATCGCTCGCACAAAACACTAAAACTTTAGATGCAGAACCCTACTTACTTAAAGCTGTTCAGCTTAACCGGAATGATTTAACAGCGCTCTCGGCTTACGCTTTTACGCTCAGTCGACTTGGGCGTGAAGATGAAGCGATTGAGTATCTTAAAATTGCATTAAAGATGGACCCGGATGATGTTAACCTGCTCGGTCAGTTGGGCTTGAGTTATAATAATCTAAAATATATGGCTGAAAGTGACAGTGTTTATGAAAAAGCTTTGGAGCTGGAACCTGATAATGCATTAATAAACAACAACTATGCATACTCACTTTCGGAACGTGCTCTTCAACTTGAACGTGCTTTGAAAATGGTTAACATTGCTTTAGATGCTGATTCAGTTAACTCCTCATATCTCGATACAAAAGGTTGGATTTTTTATCAACTTGAAGAATATGATAAAGCACAAGAGTATATTGAAAAAGCTATTGAAGCTGACGGAGAGAATTCAGTAATGCTGGAACATTTAGGTGATATACTATTTAAGAAAGGAAAACAATCTCAAGCAATGGAAACATGGAAGAAAGCATTAGATATGGATTCGGATAGTGAAACTCTTATTCAAAAAGTTGAGACGGGTGTGATTTGAAAATTGTTCTAACATTTATTCAAATGATAAGTATTGTTCTTACGTTATCCTTTTGGGGATGTGTTCCTTCTAAACCACTTGATGAAGTTGAAATTCTTCCTTCGGAAAGATTGATAAATAAACTTGAAGCGAACCGAAGAAAAATAAGAAACTTTGAAGGTGTTGGTGTACTAAAAATCGAATCGGAGCAGTACAATAACAGTGCAAACTTTAGAGTAGTTATGCAAAAACCGGATTCAATTTATCTTACCATTCTCGGTCCATTTGGAATAGAGCTTGCCCATGCATTAGTTACAAATGATAACTACATTTTTTATGATGCTCTTGAAAATACAGCATACACGGGAGAAGTGAATGACGATATTCTGAAAAATATTTTTAAGATCAATTTATCGTTCAGTGATCTGTTAGATGCTTTTGTCGGTTCGGTTAATCTTACAAAAAATCTTTACAAGCAGCCGGATTATTACGAAGTTGTTTATGATAAATATGTATTAACCTATATTGATTCGATTAATGGAATGACAACAACTTATAAAGTTGATATAAGGGAATTGAGTATTACCGATTACCAATTAATATCAAATGACGGCTCGGTGAATATTAAAGGGAAGTATTCAAGTTTTGAATTGCTGGATAATGTAGCAGTACCGTTTACCATTGAGATAGAAAATAAGTTAGCCGATCAGAAATTAAGTATTGATTACAGAAATATTGTTGCTAACCAAAGAGATGTTTATATCGATTTTATTCTGCCGAAAGATGCCACAATTATTTCCTGGTGATGACAACCGCACATAAAATATTAATCCTTACCTTACTTTTATCTTCATTTCTATTTCCGCAGGATGAGGATCAAATTGAAGAAAAAAAATCACAGCTCTTTCTTTTAAGGAATGAAATTGCTCAATTAGAAAATGAACTTTCCCAAAAAACACAAAAAGAAAAAGAATCATTCGAAGCATTAGAAAATTATAATAAGCAGGCATTCCTCTTAAATAAAGTTATAAACAAACTTAGAAAAGAAGAAGCAATTCAGCAAAAAGAAATTACCAACCTCGAAAAAGAAATAAAAAGTATTGAAAAAGAGATTAACTTGCTGAAAGATAATTATGCAAAGTACGTTGTGGCGTTGTACAAAAAAGGCACATACAATGAGTTGGAGAGCATAGTTAATGCAGAATCGTTAAGACAGGCGGTTGTACGAATTCATTATCTTCATAAGTTTTCTGAAAGAAGAAAATTTGATCTTGAAGAATTTAAATTTAAAAAGCAAAAACTGTTTTCAGCTAAGTCCAGAATGGAGTTTGAGAAGAGAAAAAAAGCACAATTAGTAGCAGAAAAGAAATCGGATGAAGGGCAGTTAGAGAATAAACTTGATGAGCGCAGGAGAGTTTTATCATCCATTAAAAAAGATAAAGCAGAACTGCTAAAAACATTAACTGTTAAAAAACAATCGCAGGAACAAATAAAGTCTTTAATTGCAAAACTTGTTGAAGAAGCGGAAAGAAGAAAAAGAGAAGAAGAATTAAGGGGAAATCAGTTGCTAGCTTCAAAAGACGGAGAAATTGTAAGTGAAACCGACTTAATTGAAGAAAGCGATGTGGGAGTTGAATATTCATTAAACACCTCAACTTTTTCATCTTTTACCGAGCTTAAAGGTAATATGCTCTGGCCATTACATAACGGAAAAATTGTTAAGCGATTCGGGCAAAACAGAAATGCTGAACTGAAGACGGTCACAGTAAATTATGGTGTAGATATTTCTTTAAAAAAAGATCCAAATGTACGATGTGTTGCAGAGGGAATTGTGTCTGCAATTGATTGGCTCCCCGGTTATGGAAGCGTAATTATAGTTACACATAGAGGTGATTACAGAACGGTGTACGGTCACCTTGCCGAAATATATATTGATGAAGGTGATAAAGTAGCAACAGGAAAAGTGATTGCAAAGATTGGTGAAAGTGTTGACGGCAAAGTGTTGCATTTTGAAATATGGAACTCGAGAACCAATCAAAACCCTGAAAAATGGCTGGCGAAAAAATAACAACTTTATGTCGGTTAACTAATTGATACAACTTCCGAAAAAATTAAAACCCTATCAAAGATTAATACAAAATTTTACATCTCTTTCAATTTTACAAATTGCAAATTATTTATTCCCATTAATCGTACTGCCGTATGTTGTGCGTATACTCGGTCCTGCAAAGTATGGTTTAATTAATTTCGCTGCGGCATTTATTGCATACTTCAATTTAATAAGTGATTACGGATTTAGTCTTTCCGGCACAAAAGAAATATCGATCATCAGGGATGATAAAGAAAAACTCTCAAAAACTTTTTCAACAATTATTACAATTAAACTTCTTCTTTCCATATTTTCCTTTCTTATCTTCATTGTCATAGTTTATTTTATACCTTTCTTCAAGAACAACTGGGAAGTTTACGTTTTGAGTTACGGGTTTGTTATAGGCGGAGTCCTCTTCCCAGGCTGGTTTTACCAGGGAATGGAGCAGATGAAATACATAACAATAATTCAAGTTGTTATTCGCAGCATTGTAACTGCACTTATCTTTATACTGATTAAGAAAGAGGATGATTACCTGCTGCTTGTTTTATTAAATTCAATAGCTCAAATAATGATTGGAATATTAGGAGTAATCATAGTGTTGATCAAATTTCAAATAGAATTCAGGCTACCTACAATTAATGAAATTAAGTTTCAATTAAAATCCGGCTGGAACATTTTCCAGTCGATGATTGCAATAAACGTTTATACTACATCCAACACATTTATCCTTGGATTGTTTGCAAGCGAAACAATTGTTGGATATTATGCAGCGGCTGATAAAATAAGAATAGCATTTCAGGGAATTCAATCCGTATTATCGCAGACAGTATTTCCTTATGTTAACAGCCTGGTAAAGGAATCTTATGAAAAGTTTATTTTATTCATAAAGAGATTATTGAAGTTAGAATTTGCAATAGGTTTTTCAGCAAGTTTAATATTATTTATTTTTTCGTATCAACTAACTGATCTTATACTCGGAAATAAATTTGAAGTATCTGGAGAATTGTTGAGAATTATTGCAGTTCTTCCGCTATTAATATCTTTGAGCAATGTATTTGGAATTCAATTAATGCTTCCGCTCGGCTATGATAGAGCATTTAACAGAATAATAAGTTCTGCTGCATTGGTGCATATACTTTTATTGATAGTAATTGTGCCTGCATATTTTGCAGTTGGTGCGTCAATTGCGGTAGTTATAACTGAGTTTGTTGTTACACTTTTAACATATTTGTTTGTTCAGAAAAAGAAAATTTTATATAGTAATAATGAAATATGATTACTTAATAGTAGGTGCAGGATTTGCAGGTTCAGTGATGGCTGAAAGATTAGCTACTCAATTAGATAAAAAAGTTTTAATTGTTGAAAAGAGACCTCACATTGGCGGTAACGCTTACGATGAATATGACGAACACGGAATCTTGGTTCACAGATACGGACCTCATATATTTCACACAAACAGTAAGAAAGTATTCGATTATCTTTCTCAATTTACTGAGTGGATTCCTTACGAACATAAAGTTTTAGCGAAATTAGATGGCAAGTTGTATCCAATCCCAATTAACAGAATTACGTTGAACAAACTGTATAACTTAGAATTTCAAACAGACAAAGATGTGGAAGAATTTTATAAAAAAGTAAAAGAGAAAAGATATCCTATAAAAAACTCCGAGGATATAATAGTAAATCAAGTCGGAACTGATTTATTTGAAAAATTTTTCAAGCATTACACAAAAAAACAATGGAACTTAGAACCAAAGGAACTCTCCGCATCAGTTTGCGGCAGAATTCCGGTAAGAACGAATGATGATTGCAGATACTTTACTGATAAATATCAATTTATGCCAAAGGATGGATACACAAAAATGTTTGAGAGAATTTTATCTCATAAAAATATTGAAGTTGTGTTAAATACCGATTACAAAAAAATAACAAATGATATTAAATTTAATAAGTTAATTTACACCGGACCCATAGATTACTTTTTCGATTATGAATTTGGCAAGCTACCTTATAGGTCTATCAGGTTTGAATACAGGAATTTTGATATGGAATATTATCAAACAACGGCACAAGTGAATTATGTTAATCATTCGGAAGAATACACCCGTGTAGTTGAGCATAAATATTTATCCGGACAAAGAGCAAAAGACACAACTGTAAGTTTTGAATATCCGCAGAGTGATGGCGAGCCGTTTTATCCTATTCCCACAGAAAAAAACAGGCAAATTTATTTGAAATATTCGAATCAGGCAAAAAACCTACAAAATGTTCAATTCGTAGGAAGACTTGCAGAATACCAGTATTATAATATGGATCAGGTTATAGCAAATACGTTGAAGAAGTCTGAAGAGATTTGAATGAAGAATAAAATTCCCATTTTTCTTATTACTCATGATAGACCTTATCTTTTACCAAAAGTATTAGATAGACTTATCAAATTTACAAATTTAGACGAATTTGAGATTTGGATTTTGGATAATGCTTCGAAGGCTTCTACTAAGAAAATCATATCAGCATATACTGAAAAATATAAATTCATTAATGTTTTTACACAGGAATTTAATCAAATCTCGATAATTCAAAATTCAATTGTAAGCAAATTAAAAAGAGATCTTTATATTAAAATTGATGATGATATCTTAGTTACAAAAAATTGGCATGATAGCTTTATAAATGTTTATCAGAGAAATAATAAGGATATAAGTATTGGATCAGTTATTATACCTATTAATGGATTTGGTTGGGTACCCTTTCTAGAAATAATGAATTTGAAAGAAGAGTTTAAATCAAAGTTTAATGGTATTGAATTAATTCAAGGATGTACTGAACCAGCAGTTTGGAATAATCCTAAAGTCTGTGAATTTATTTGGGGCAAATGTCTATCATTAGATAAAACTGCGCAATCATTTCTTGATATTCAGAATAATGATTATACTGATTTGTTAGTGCCTCATAGATATTCTATTGGGGCAATAATTTTCGCACATAAATTTTGGGAAAAGATGGGCGGTTGGAATGTAGATGAGAATTTTAATAAGAGATTGAATATTTTTAAATTTCTCTCTAAGACAAACAAGTTTATCGCTAGAATCAGAATTAAAGAAGAACAGAGAAGAGCCCAGGAAATTATAAGGGTACTGACTAAAATTAATGTTTCAGCTTTAGGAATTGAAGAGGAGCGTTTGTTTAGATTTTCGATGGAGAACGGTCTTAAACAATATGTTACTACGGAAGGAATCGTTTATCATTTTTCGTTTCATCCCGTAGAAGAATATTTGATGAGAAAAATATATTTGGAAATAAATTATTGAAGATACACAATATTTCTGAATTCAAAATTTAAATATCATTAAATGAATAAGATTATAATCTATTTGTTGAAGACATTTAGAAAATGCTTAATATGAATGAAGAACCATTAGTAACAGTAAATATTTTATCATACAACAGAAAAGATGAATTACGCCAGACACTTAAAAAAGTGTATGAACAGAGCTATAAAAACATTGAAGTAATAGTTGTTGATAATGCTTCTTCAGACCGTACCCCTGAAATGGTGGAAGAAGAATTCCTGGATGTAAAACTGATAAAATTAGATAAAAACATTGGTATTGCAGGGTGGAATAAAGGATTTGAAATAGCTAACGGTGAATATGTTTTAGTTTTGGATGACGATAGCTATCCTGATCTTATGTCAATACAAAAAGCTCTCGATTGTACAATGAAAGATGAAAATATAGGTATTATATATATGCCAATATATAACCTTTATCATAATAAGCTTGAAGGTAATAATATTGATGTAAATAATCCACGAACATTTATTGGGTGTGGTGGACTTATAAAATCTGAGGTCATTAGTAAAGTTGGGCTGTATAATGATTTATTATTTCTATATGAACACGAAATAGAATTTTCAATGAGAGTTTATAACGAAGGATTTGTTATTAAGTATTGTCCTGATGCTGTAATTTATCATGAAAATTCTCTCAAGAATAGAAAAGTAATAAATAAGATTGATCAAAGGAAGATATATTTCATCTCTAGAAACTATATTATTATACTATTCCTTCATTTTAGCTTAGGTAATTTTATATTCTTTGTACCTCAGTTAATTATAGGACGAATTATTCCCTCCTTATTTCAAGGGGCATTTTATAATACTGTTAAAGGATTCACAATATCGATATTATTATTACCCAGCTTAGTAAAAAAACGAACTGTTCTTAAAAAAAGTATCCGACGGTTCTATAATTTAGGAAATTATATGGGGCGTTTCGTCGTAGAAAAAAATTATTGATAAGAAGTCTGATCATTAAATGACAATTTATCTTTTATCTCGAAATTAACTAATGATATCAATATTATTAACTACTTATAATGATGCGCTTAATTTACCAAATGCTATTAGATCTATAATGGGGCAAAAATATAAAAATTTTGAACTTCTAATCATTGATGATGGCTCAACTGATGAAACACAATCGGTTGTTGATAAATTCAATGATCAAAGAATTAGATATATTAAAATTGAGCATCGAGGTCGTTCAGGAGCTTTAAATTATGGCTTAAACGTAGCAAAGTATGAATGGGTATTTCTTATTGATGCTGATGATCTAATCCTTCCTGAAACATTAAATAAATATTCGAACTATATTACTTATCCACAAAACACTGTGATATCAAGTTTTGCTTGCTTTTGTGAAAATGATAAAATAGTTTTTTATCTTGATTATCCAACTCAAGACAGCGATGTAAAAGACTTCTTGTACTTGCATTCAATTAATAACACTGTACTTTATAATCGTAACTTTATTCTTCATCGATTAAAAGGTTATAACGAGACCATCATTGATTCTGAAGAAGATTATGAATTGTGGTTAAGAAATTATGACCAAATCTCATTTATTATCATACCAGAATATCTTGTAATCAAAGGATTTCGTTATGATTCATTTTCTATGAGGACATCAATCTTAAAAAGGGAAAAAGTATATTTACTCCAGATAAATTTTTATGATAGAATGAATTTGTCGAAGCTTAATCAAGATTATGAATTGCTTGGTTGGAGGGAATTGTTTTACGGAAGTAAATCGAAAGCCAGGAAAACATTTTATAAACTTGGATTTCAAATTCTAAAGAAGCCAAAGATATTTTTAGCAATACTCATTTCTAATCTGCCTGATAAATTGCTAAGCAGAATACTAGTGTTTAATTATTATCCGAGAATTTTGTATAGACTTAAATACTTTTCCGAAAGATTTAGCAATGTTCGTTTACAATTAAAAAAGTTGATTTAGCTAAATATGAGTTTCCAAACTGTACAATTAAAAGGTATTCATAAGCGAGAATATGAATTATAAATGAATATTCTGATTATTTCGCCAGGTTTTAATTTTGCCTGTGGCGTAAGTAAACATGTATTTGAACTATTAAAACATTTTGATAGTAAAAAAGAATATACTGTTTATTTTATCACGAATGGTGGAGACGCATTATCAAAGTTAGATAAACATAGCATAGAATACACTCTGCTCCGTTTTTCAAAAGGTTGGAGAAATATCTTTTATCTCGTCTATAATTATTTTCGATTAAAGTCATTTTGTATTAAAAACAAAATTGATATGATCCACACACATCACCGTTACCCCGAACTACTTTCAACCATTATAGCAAAAAGGTTAAATATTAAAACAATAACTACCGTTCATAGTTTAGTGGAAGGTTATAAAAATCTAAGTTTCAAATCTGATAAAATAATTGCAGTTAGTAACGCTGTAAAACAAACATTGTTAGACTATTTTAATGTGTCGAGTAATAAAATTTGCACAATGTATAATTGTTTGATGCCATTGAAAGAAACAGATGAGAAACAAATTAAAAAATTAACAAAAGAATTAAACTTAAAAGAAAATGATTTCGTAATTCTATTTTTAGGCAGAATTAATAAAGTTAAAGGCATTGATGTTTTAATTGAATCTTTTTTGGAAATTCGTTCAGTATATTCTAATGTAAAGTTAATTCTACTTGGAAGTATAATGGACAAAACTTTATATAAAATAAATACTGATTTTAATGAAAATATTTTTGTTTTATCAGAACAATCACAAGTCAGTTTTTACTATAAAATAAGTGATATAGTAGTTTTACCATCTCGTGTTGAATCTCTTGGTTACACAATGCTTGAATCTGGTTATTTCAAAAAACCATTCATAGGTTCACGAACCGGTGGGATAGCAGAATTTATTGATGATGGAGTAAACGGTTTCTTGTTTGAACCAAGTAACGCTAATGATTTGGCTGATAAGATTAAATTTGTAATCAACAATCCTGAAAAAGCAAAATCTGCTTCTGAAGAGTTGCATAAAAAAGTAAAAAAATATTGCAATTGTGAAGAATATTTTGAAAAACTTACCAATATTTATAATGAACTGTTAAATGAACAATGATTTTTGATAAAATTATTAAAAATGAAAATGGGGTTAAGTTAATAGTTAAAGAATCTTTAAATAAAAATACCAACCTATTATTAACATATTTCAATCAAAATTGCTATAGTCAATATATTTTACATTCTAAATACAGAAAATTAATTGATAAAAGATTTACAGTCTATTTAGATGGGATTGGCATGTATTTTGCCTTAAAGTATCTTGGTTATAAATCAGTTGAAAAATTTAATGCCTCAGATTTTAATTATAGTTTATTTGATTTATTTGCAATAGAGAGCAAAAGAATATTTTTAATCGGAGGCGATTTTTCAGAAAAAAGAATTTTTAAAAAGGCAAAAACTAATTGTGTTAATATAGTCGGCTATTTAACTGGTTTTTTTGAGAATAAAGACTTTGAAAATTTAATTAATTCAATTAGAAGCACTGTACCGCACTTTGTGATTATTGGAATGGGAGTACCAAAACAAGAACTATTAGCGGTGGAATTATCCAAATATATAACTGTTGATCAAATAATATGTGTTGGTAATTTTTTAGAATTTTACTTTGGCACCAAGCCCAGAATTCCAAGTATATTAAGAAACCTTGGTATTGAATGGCTTTTTAGATTAATAAGTGAGCCCAAAAGGTTATGGAAAAGATATTTATTGGGGATTCCCAAATTTATTGCAAATATTTATCGATTAAAGAAATTAGTGTAATCTCTTATATTGAATAGTAACAGTAATTACATTTTGGGTTGCCAAATCTTCAAATTGTTAAGAAATTAGACAACAGTTTTAAAAAATTCTTATGAGCATGAACTACATTCTTAAAATAGTACTTATAACATTATTTATTTTAATTGCGAATCTCTTTCCACAAGCGAATGATATTAATTATTCATCTGATGGTTTTATCTGCACATTAAATATTGGTAAGGAACCTTACATAATTGAAGGACATCAGAAAAGAATTATTGATTATTATAACTTTGTGGATGAAACTAAGCCCGGCTCGCCTGTATTACCTTCAAAGACTTTTATTGTTGCGTTACCACCTTATAGTAACCTCAAAGTACAATTGATAAATCAAAAATTTGATTTTATTAAAAACGTAATACCCAGGAGCAATCCTAAAATTAGTTTGGCAAGCGATTCTAGTCTAATTTATAGTGAAACTCAAATTGCGCAAAAACATTACAAGTCTAAATTTTTCCCTTCACAACTATTTGAAATAACTGGTTATACCTGGATAAGAGATTATTACTGTGCAACCATTAAAATAAATACGCATCGTTACAACTGGCAGAAAAGGCAAGTTGAAATTCTTAACACTGCAAAGTTAAAAGTTCAATTTGATGAACAAAGACCTTTTAAATTGAATACATCGGGTGAAGGTGACTTCGATGAATCGTTAAAAGATGTGATAATTAATTATGAACAAGCAATAAATTTCAGATCATTTCAACCGTTGCTTACCCAGGATGATTCAACCGGAAACTGGATAGATTATTCAAAGGAGTATGTGAAATTAAAAATACCTAACGATGGAATTTACAGGATTTTTTATGATGATGTTATCGATTATGGTTTAAACCCCGCTCAGATTAATCCTTTAACTTTTAAAGTGTATTGGAAAGGTCAGCAAATCTCAATATTTGTTTTTGGAGAGAATGATAATTCATTTGATCCTGGTGACTACATAGAATTTTGGGCAACTAAGAATTATGGTTCAACGGATTACAGGACGCTTGTGCCTATAGGTGAGGAATATTTAGAATATATGAATAGATATACTGATACTACGATTGTTTGGTTGACCTGGGATGGTGAGAATGGTGAACGAATGCTCATTCATAATACTTACACTCCGGGATTAACCGATTCTATTACTACTCACTTGGTTAAAATTCATTTAGAGCAGAATAAATTATTGTGGTATTATGGTTTCGTTCAACCAAGAGTACAATTGCCATTTTGGCAGGAAAATAAATATTGGAAATGGCTTCAAGTTAGGAATACTAGTAATACTCCATTTGATTTCAGTGCAGAAGCAATCGTTCCAAATACGCCTGTTTATACATTATCACACCTTAGCAGCTGGTTTGTTGATACACAAATAATCCGGAACAATGCACATAAGTATGGTGCTAAAATGAACTCCACGGATATTCAAGACAGTGTGATTTTTGATTGGGAAGACCAAGGTAGCTTGGAAGCTATCTTTAACTCAAATGATTTGGTTGAAGGTATAAATCAATACAGAATTGTAGGAATGCCTAATGATTCTAATTCTACCAATAAGGCATTAGTTGATTGGGTCGATATAGATTATTATCGATATAATAATTCTACTAATGATTCAATTTTAATTAACATTCCGGATTCAGCATCAACCGGCTTGCGAAAAATAAAAGTTAATAACATTACTGTCAATAATACATCTTTATTGGTTTATAAAATCAATCCAATAATGAAAAATATTGTCAATTTTCAGTTGATTAATAATATTTTAACTTTTACAGATACTGTTAGTGGGGGTGATAGATATTATATAATTAGTGATGATTATTTGCAAAGCCCTGTTTTCATAAAGAAAAAACAATTTATTAATTTAAGAGACGAATCAATACAAGCAGATTATGTATTAGTATCAAATAAAATACTTGAACAGTCAGTTTCTGAATACAAAAATTTTATCAGCAGCAATTATGATGTTAATATTCAAACAGTTTTTGTAGAGGATATTTATGATGAATTTGGGTTTGGTTATTTGAGCCCTGAATCAATTCAGGAATTTTTACAATACGCTTACAATTATTGGCAGTCACCGAAGCCATCTTATTTAACTTTAATTGGTGATGCAACGTATGATTATAAAGATTATTTTGTCGGAGTTCCATCACCCAGGAAACAAATATTAGTACCCTCTTATGGCAATCCGGTAAGCGATGTATGGTTTACAATGTGGGATACCTCGCAGGTTAATATTCAGCAGATGTTTGTTGGTAGAATCCCTGCGAATAACAATGAAGAAGTTTATCGTTATCTAGATAAACATCAAACTTACTTTAATCGAGACTTCGATGACTGGAATAAGAAGTTTTTATTGTTTAGTGGCGGAGATCCGAATCTGATATCAGAACTTAACCTGATAAAACAAGCAAATGATCGTGTCCTAAATAATATTGTTGAACCGTCACCCGTAGGTGGCAGCGGCATACATTTTTACAAAACAGTCGATCCTCCAACAAACTTCGGACCTTTTACTTTTGAAGAAATACAAGATGGTTTAGACGAAGGAGGTTTGTTTATCTCCTACGTTGGACATAGTGGTACTCGCACATGGGACAACGGGATTACAGATGTTGATGATCTTGAAAATGCGTATGATGATAGATTGCCGTTAGTTTCAGATAACGGATGCTCTACAGCCAAGTTTGCTGAACCCGATGTTGATGCATTTGGAGAGTTGTTCATCAATCAGGATGAAAGAGGACAGGCAATCATATATTTGGGGAATACAAGCTTAGGTTATACATCCACTGCATTTAGGATGCCGGAACTGTTTTATAATCGTTTGGTTGCAAACCCGTCGGAGAGCGTTGGAAAAACTCATTTCCTTACCAAGATGGACAATTTTAATCAGTATGGTTTCGGTACAGTAAATAGACTTTATAACTATACTAACCTGTTATTAGGTGACCCAATAATAAAGTTTGCTACGCCAGAAAAACCCAACTTTGTAGTTAAACCGGATTTTATTAAAATTTTGGAATCAGTGCTGACTGAAAATGATGATTCTGCAAATGTTGAATTAATAGTTACAAATCTGGGTAGAGCGGATGTTGATTCATTAAATATTCTCCTAACTGGTATTTATTCGGATTCAACTCTTTATAGTATTCTGTATAACCTATCTGCACCGTTGTTTAAAGATACAATGGATTTTATGATACCAATCTTTGGGTTGGTTGGTGAGCATATACTTCGTGTTGAGATGGACCCCAATAATTTGATCGATGAGATATCTAAAGATGATAATATAGCCAGTATAAACTTTCTAGTCTCTTCAACTAACCTTCGCCCGATTGAAGCGGAAAAGTTTTATACATCTAGCCGCTCCATAATTACTTTGTTAAATCCAACCATTCAAAGTGGAGAAAATCCGGATAAAATTGAATTTGCGTATGCACCTAATGATTCTTTTGTGAATCAAACTGTTCAATTAAAGAACTTGGATACTCTAATTACACAAATATCATTGAATGGATTAATCCCGCAGCAGCGATATTATTGGCGAACGCGATTGAACTCCGAACAATTTGAATGGGGTGCAACTTACTCTTTTTATAACGGAATGAATTACAAATGGTTATTGAATAAATCATTTAAAAAATCCGATATAATTGAAAATAAAGTTATGTTTGATTCTTTAACTTCAAAATGGGAACTGGTTGACCAATCAAATATTCTTAAAATCACCTCTGCAGGGTTTAATGATGGTTTTTTTGCTTCGATACAGTATAACCTTATCGAATATGTTCCCAACACTTTCTTTAGAGGTTTTGCTACAGCAATAATTGATACAGTCACTTTGCAACCGCAAGATGTACAAATATTTAATTACTGGGCAGGAGGACAACAAGAAGAACTTATAGGTTATTTGAACTCATTAAGTTTAGGTACTGTATTAGCGTTTGCAGCAGCAGATGAAGTCTCGGTTTATTTTAGTGGTACTGTTGGTGATAGTCTCAGGCAGATTATTAAGTCTTTTGGAAGTGAGCTGGTTGATAGTATTGGATGGCGTGACTCCTGGTGTATGATTGGTATTAAAGGGTCTCAAATTGGTTCAGTGCAAGAAGACTTTTCAAAAAGTTCCACAGGAACAGCTACTATAGATACATCAAAAGAATTATTAGCAACTAATGGTTTTATTCAACTTCCGAAGATATCTAATTCAGTTAAATGGCAAAGTGTTTTCAAATCAGATTCACTTGCTGTGGGTTCAAGTTTAGATTATTATGTTCGTGGTATTAAATCAGATAACACTGTAGACACTCTGGGGATGGTTACGTTTGCTGGCGATTCTGCGGATCTATCTTTTATTGATGCAAATGTTTATCCGCAAATTGATTTCTTTGTGAATTTTACTGCTAACAGTTCTTTCGAATCGCCAAAATTCAAATCATTAGGTGTTAATTTTGTCCCACCACCAGAACTCGGAACAAACTACCAAGTAGTTACATCAACAGCAGATACAGTAACAATTGGCGAGGATGTTGGACTTAACTTTTATGTTTATAATGTGGGCGAAAGTACCGCCGATAGTTTTAATGTTAAAGTGGAGATCATTAATGATGATAACTCACGTAATACTATCTTTGAACAAATTGTGGATTCACTCAGTTCAGAACAGCGAAAATTTTTTGAAATCAATTACAATACATCTTCCGGTACAGGAGCTAAAACATTCCTGATTTATATAGACTCTGATAAACAAATTACAGAGCTTTATGAGGATAATAATTTCTACACAGTTCCTTTCTTTATTAAACAGGAGACTACAAGCCCGACGCTTAAAATTTCGTTTGATGGAAATGATATTTTAGATGGTGATTATATTTCTCCCAAACCCGAAATTAAAATTGAGATGTCGGATGAATCTCTTATTCCAATAACGGATACATCAGCTGTTACAATCTTCTTAAATGATGAACCGGTTTATTATGCAAATAATCAAACTACACTTTCAATCGAGTTTAATGAGGAGAATCCAAAAGCAGTTGTAACTTACACTCCTGAACTTGAAGATGGTGAGTATTTCTTAAAAGTGTTCGGACAAAATTCGCTTGGTAATATTGTAGATTCAAGCGGACTTGAAAAACACTTCCTCGTTTCGAATGAAGCAAAGCTTCTGTATGTTTACAATTATCCTAACCCAACGAGCGGTGAGACACACTTTACTTTTAAGCTCACTCAAATTCCCGATGAAATGAAAATTAAAATATACACTATTGCAGGCAGATTAATCAAAGAAATTAAAATTCCCGCAGTAGATCTTAGTTATGATTTTAATAAAATTTATTGGGATGGCAGGGATGAAGACGGCGATATTATTGCAAATGGCGTTTATCTCTACAAAGTAATTTTAACTGTCGGGGATAAAACAGAAGATGTAATCCAAAAACTTGCGATTGTTAGATAACTTGTTTTTCGTTGTCATTTCCGAGAAAATGGAAATCCAGATGTTCTAAAATAAAAGAGATTCCTGCGCCGGCGAATTGGTTGAAAGAAACACAAAGAATTATCAAGTATTCGTAACCAAAAACCTCTTCAACTCATCAACAGTATGAAAATAATAATCACTCCCAAGGGTTTTAACTTTTTCAGCGGCATAACTATCCCACAAAACGGATGCAATTCTTATCCCTGCTTCTTTAGATGCTCGTACGTCAGCAACCGAATCACCTATCATTAATATTTCATCCTTTTTTAGATTGTACTCATTTACAAATTTCATAATTCCTTCGGATGATGGTTTATGATTTGCAACATCATCGCCCGTAACTATTATATCGAAATAATTTATAATGCTTAATTCTTCTAACGTAATTAAAGATGCCTGCCTTCCTTTGCCTGTGAATACAGCTAACAGAACACCTTTTGTTTTTAAATAATCTAATAGTTTCTTTATTCCAGGATAAAGATTTGCAATGTGGTGATGGGATTTATAAAACTCATAATAATCTTTTTTTGCAGATTCAAAGTTTTTACCGCACCATTCTTTTAAGATCACATCTTCAGTCGGACCGAATAGTACAATTATCTCCTTTTCAGTGAATGTCCTATCCAAATATTTTTTTGCAATATGATTGAACGACTTAAAGATAAGTTCATTGGTTGAAGTTAATGTGCCGTCAATATCGAAAATAACCCCTTCAAATTTTTCTTTCATTTAGTTTCTTTCGGCAGGTTGAGTAAGGTAATGTTTCCATCATAATCAGTAACGAGCAGGCTGTTGTTAAATTTATCAAGTGAAATAATCGGCGCAAATCCTAAAAAAATATTTTTGGTTGTTTTGCTTATTTCATAAACCGAACCGTTAGTAAAACCAATGAATAAATTTTTATCAATTGATAAAATATTTGTTGCAATTTCATCCTTTAGCTCATAAGGAAGTTTAACTTTCTTCATTACTTTTTCTTTTTTTAATGAGACAGTAAGCAATTCATTTTTTGACGAATGAAGAAGCAATTCACCTTTTAATTTGTTAAGCTCCATTAGAAAGGTTGCTTCAATATTCCTTATGTGCCATTTGTCTGTTCCAAGCAGCAGATCGATGCAATGCAGGTCACCATCAAAATCTAAAAAGTAAATGCTATTATTGTTTATTACCAATTCTGATTTGAATAATGGATTATATACTTTCGTTTTTGTCCCCCACTTCCATAGCAATACGCCATTATCCGAACTAAGGCAATAGAGAGTTCCTTCTTTATCCTGGAACAGTACTTTTCCTTTTGTTGAAATAACGGAAGAGTTAATCAATTTTTTTATGCCATTGTTCCACCAGATAAGTTCAAGTGAGTAAAGTTCGTAGCAATAAAAATTTCCTTCAGCAGTTCCAAAGCATATTCCTTTTGTCTGCATGCCTTTATACTCAATATCCACAAGTGCAATATCTGATGTAATTGTTTCACCAATTCCAATTACCTGGAAAAGATTGCCGGTATTAATGTTTATCGTAAAAAGATCTCCTTCATTTGTCGCAGCAACAACGAGGTCTTTTTCAATAATTGGGAAGGAATAAATTGTGCCGTTAGTTTCGAATTCCCACAATATCTTCCCATGATTATCCAGGCAAATAATTGAGCCATACTTACTTGTTAAGCAAATTTTATTGTTATTTATGGAAGGTATTACTGCAATAGATTTTTGAAGTTTAATATTCCATATTGCCGTTGCAGAATTTTGAAATTCTTTTTCTTCATTAACCTGTGTTGATCTTATTGGTAATCTTTCCGAAATGTTCAAAACTTCTTCTTTAACTTTTATCCCGTCCTTCAATTTATATACTTCGAGTTTACTCAATCCGCTTTTTTTAATTTTTATCAAAAAATATTTCCACTCTTCTTTATCCCCAAAAGAATTGCTCAGAGCGATATATGGCATTTCAGTTTTACGCTTAGCTTTATCTTCATCTATTGCTATGAGATTTATGGAGTTTGAAGATTTTTTACGAGATGGAATAGCCAAATAATCTACTATTTCTTCCCAGTTGGATATTTGCTTAGAATAATTATAATTTCTAATTAGAATAATTTGTCCATTCAAATGCTCATTCATTATTTGATGCAGAAAGAATCTCGTCTCAATATCATAATATCCTTTGGAATCGTAAACAGGATTAAATGTATTCAAGCCAATAAATACATCCTTGTTTACATAGTGAAAAAATTTATCATCTCCCCAAATTAACTTTATCTCATTCCCTTTGCCCTCACTCAAAGTATAATCTTTTTCACCACCAATAACATTGTAAGGTACACGTAATCCATCCAGAATTTCCTGTGCCCAGAGGAATTCATCAAACTTTCCGTTAGCAGTGATGTTGCCCATTACTACTACAAGGGAAATGCTATCTCTATTATTAATGTCTTCAACCACTTCAATTAATTTCTCAGCATTTGTTTCAAGACCAATTTGAGGATTGGTTATGATGGCAGTTAAGGATTCTTGTGGAAGGATAAATCCAGTGGCACAAAGTAAAAAGGAAAACAGATAAAAGATTGATTTCATTTAAAACTATTGATTTTTTCAATTATAAATTAACACTAAAATATTACTTTTTCTAAATTTAAACATCAATAATAACGCTTAACATAGAGAATATCCCCATCATCCCAAACATAAATAGGAGACTAAAAGTATTCTTGATTAAGAAACTCAACATATTTAAGTTTCGAGCCGTCAAATCTTAATTGGTTCCAATTTAATTTTATATAACTAATTGTGAGGTTCTACTTTGGATATTGCTGAATTGAATGAGAAAATTAAAAACGAAAGCGCTTTTATCGATCTGTTGCTTGGTGAGATCAGAAAAGTGATCGTCGGGCAGAAAGAGATGATTGAACGGTTGATTGTCGGGTTGCTCGGCAACGGGCATATTCTTCTTGAAGGTGTACCTGGTTTAGCTAAAACGCTTGCTATTACTACACTTTCTTCTGCTATGAAAGCAAAATTCCAGAGGATTCAATTTACTCCCGACCTTCTCCCTGCGGATTTGATTGGCACTCAAATTTATAATCAAAAAGATGGTAACTTTTTAATTAAAAAAGGACCCATATTTGCGAACTTTATCTTGGCTGATGAGATTAACCGCGCTCCTGCAAAAGTGCAAAGTGCTTTATTGGAGGCAATGCAGGAAAGACAAATAACAATCGGGAAGGAAACTTTCAAACTTGAAGAACCGTTTCTCGTTCTTGCAACTCAAAACCCGATAGAGCAGGAGGGAACTTATCCGCTTCCTGAAGCACAGGTTGACAGGTTTATGTTGAAGGTGAAAATAACTTACCCTGCACGGGATGAAGAGTTAGCTATAATGCGGCAGAACATTAATAATACTGCAAAGCAAGTTCAACCGGTTATTTCTCCGAATGATATACTTAGAGGAAGAGAACTGATTAAGCAGATATATATTGATGGAAAGATTGAAAAATATATACTCGATATAGTCTTTGCATCCCGTAATCCGGCTGAATTTGGATTGAATAATCTTGTTGATATGATAAATTATGGCGGTTCACCACGCGCAACTATTAATCTAGCTTTGGGTGCTAAAGCAATGGCATTTATAAAACGCAGGGGTTATGTGATTCCCGAGGATGTTAGAGCAATTTGCCATGATGTATTGCGCCACCGTATTGCTGTGACTTACGAAGCAGAAGCAGAGAACATCACTCCGGAATACATTATTAATGAAATACTTAATAAAGTTGAAGTGCCGTAATAGATGTTAACAAAAGAACTGCTTAAACAAGTAAGACAGATTGAGATTAGAACTAAGGGGTTGGTTAATCATCTCTTTTCCGGTGAATACCATTCGGTATTTAAAGGAAGAGGAATGGAATTTTCAGAAGTGAGGGAATATCAATATGGTGATGATGTAAGAAATATTGATTGGAATGTTACAGCCAGGTTTGGTCATCCTTTTATTAAAGTGTTCGAAGAAGAGCGTGAACTTACTGTAATGCTGATGGTGGATATAAGCGGTTCATTGATGTTTGGCTCAGTTTCAAAAACTAAACAACGAGTTGCTGCAGAGCTTAGTGCTATTCTTGCTTTTTCTGCATTAAAGAATAATGATAAAGTCGGATTAATCCTTTTTACAGATAAGATTGAAAAATTCGTCCCACCGAGAAAAGGCAATATACATGTTCTTCGAATAATAAGGGAAGTGCTTTCATTTGAACCTGAAGGGAACGCAACCGATATAAAAGCAGCATTGGAATTTATGAACAATGCAATAAAGAAGCGATCAATTATTTTTCTCTTATCGGATTTTCTTGATGAAGATTACGAAGAAATTTTAAGAGTTGTTGGTAAGAAAAATGATTTGATTGGGGTTGTTTTGGATGATAGAAGAGAAAACGAAATCCCACCCATTGGATTAATTAAATTTACCGATGCTGAGACAGGTGAAGAAAGGTGGATAGACACAAGCAATAAGCGTGTAAGAAGAGTGATGAAAGAGGCAAGGAGGGAAGCAATTGCCAAAAGAAACACGATGTTCCTTACATCAAAATTAGACAGGATTCATGTTCAAACAGGTGTAGATTATATAAAACCGTTAGTTCAATTTTTCAGAATGCGTGAGAAAAGATGGTAAGATTTCTGTTAGGAGCAATTTGCATCTTTATAGTTGTGAATGTACAAGCACAAACAATTTCTGTGGCTGCTTATACCGATACTACTGATTATCTAGTTGGTGATTTTATTAATTATGAGATTGAAGTTGTTACACGAAAAAACATCAAAGTTATTTCACCAATCTTACCTAATACTTTAACTCAATTAGAATTAATCACACGCGAAGAATCGATTTCAACTGAAGATGAAAAATCGAAAACTACGATTTATAAATTTATAATTGCCGGATATGATTCTGTCCGAGCAGTAATTCCACCTGTAGTCGTAAAGTATCGCACTGCGGATGATACTTCTTTTAAAAAGATAATTACCGATTCCGTTGTTATTCACATTCACACAGTACCTGTTTCAACAGCCGAGGAAATTAAAGATGTAAAATCACCTATTACAATTCCATACAATTGGAAATGGTTATTGCTGTGGGCTGCTATAGTACTATTAATAATAGTAGCAGGTTATTATTCATACAAAAAATACAAACAGAAAAAATCGGAACGACCGGTTGAGAAAAAAATAATTATTATTCCGCCGTACGTTAAAGCGCTTATAGCATTAGAAAATCTTGAAAGCGAACGGTTATGGCAGAAAGGGTTTGTTAAAGATTATCATTCCCGTATTACGGAAATTATAAGGAATTATTTTGAAGAAAGATTTGATCTTCCTGCAATGGAATTAACAACTACTGAAACAATTCATCACTTGAAGAGTATTAAAGAAAAGGAAAAAATTCTTGATATAACTTATGACTTTTTATCAAACGCAGATTTAGTGAAGTTCGCTAAGTTTCAACCGCTCGAGCAAGTGAATGAGAAAATGATGAAACAAGCCAAGGAAATTATTCATTCTACCATTCCTCAAAAACCTGTGATTACAGAGGAGGAAATTGTAAATGCTTAACAACGTTACATTTGCTTATCCATGGGTTTTATACTTTCTTCTTATAATACCTTTGCTGCTTGTTTGGTATTTCATTAAAGGAAAAAAGAATTACGCTTCTGTGATATATTCTTCAGTTAATCTTTTTAAGGATGTACCTGTTACTTTGAGAGAAAGATTGAAACATTTTCCGTTTTTACTAAGGATGATTGCTCTTGGATTGTTAACTATAGCTCTCGCCCGACCTCAAAGTTTTACAGAGGGAGAGAATATTAGTACTGAAGGAATTGACATAGCAATGGTGCTTGATATTTCGGG
Source organism: Bacteroidota bacterium (assembly GCA_022564295.1). Lineage (GTDB taxonomy): Bacteria > Bacteroidota > Ignavibacteria > Ignavibacteriales > Ignavibacteriaceae > BMS3ABIN03. Next base: position 99,082 of record JADFLR010000004.1, read on the forward strand.
AAGTATGCTTGCGGAAGATTTAAAACCCAACAGGTTGGAAGCCGCTAAAAATGTTATTGATGAATTTACTGAAGGAAGAGTTTCGGACAGGATTGGTTTAGTTATTTTTTCAAGAGAAGCATTTACGCAGTGTCCGCTTACCATCGATTATAACGTGTTAAGGAATTTACTTCTTGAGATAAGAAGCGGTATGATAGAAGATGGAACGGCAATTGGTAACGCAATTGCAAACGGTGTAAACAGGTTAAAAGAAAGTGATTCAAAAAGCAAAATAATTATTCTTGTTACAGATGGAGTGAATAACAGCGGTGAAGTTGATCCGATTTCTGCAGCGGAAATTGCGAAAACTTTTGGTGTAAGGATATACACAATTGGAGTTGGTACAAGAGGGCAGGCGCCTTATCCTGTGCAAACTCCTTTTGGTACTCGTTATCAAATGGTTCCCGTTGAAATTGATGAAGAAGTTTTGAAAGAAATTTCAAGTATAACTGACGGTCAATACTTTAGAGCAACAAATAATCGTGCACTAAAAGAAATTTATAAAAATATTGATAAACTGGAAAAAACAAAAATCGAAGTAACATCTTACAGAAATGCAAAGGAATTATACCTTAGCTGGTTAAGCGGCGGAGTTCTCCTTCTGTTATTAGAGCTTGGATTATCGAGAACAATTTTTAGAAAGTTACCGTGAAAAAGATGAATGATTGAATGATTGAATGATTGGATGATTGAATGGCTTGGTCCGGTAAATTTTTACTAATTTTCATACATTCATATAATCATCCATTCAGTGGTTTGATTAGTAACGTAACTTTGGGAATAATTATTAGAACAAGTAGTAACATTAAGTACAAAAATTATGATAAGATTCGCACATCCGGAATATTTAAACGCATTGTATTTGCTGCCACTCCTGGTAATAATATTCTATTTGTTATATAAGAATAAAAACAGACTGCTTGAAAAGTTTGCTGATAAGGAACTTCACTCAGTTATTGTTTCATCGTACAGCAATGTTAAAAATTACGTAAAATTCGGAATAGTTCTTCTTGCTTTTGCTTGTCTTATAATTGCTGCTGCTAATCCGCAAGTAGGTACAAAGCTGCAGGAGGTTAAGCAGACAGGTATTGATGTTTTCATTCTTTTAGATGTATCGCGGAGTATGAGTGCGGAAGATATTAAACCTAACAGACTTGAAAAAGCAAAATATCAGATATTAAATCTAATACAAAAATTACATGGCGATAGAATAGGTTTAATAATTTTCGCTGGTAAAGCTTATATTCAGTTTCCATTAACCACAGATTATTCCGCAGCAGGTTTGTTCCTTTCCGCTGTTGATGTAAATTCCGTACCTCAGCAGGGAACATCAATCAGATCAGCCATAAATCTTGCTGTCGAATCGTTTGATTCTTCTTCAACAGAGAAAGTAATTATTACTATTACTGATGGTGAAGATCACGAAGGTGATGTAATGGATGCGGTTGATAAAGCAGTTTCTAACGGAATTAAAATCTATACTATCGGTTTAGGTTCTACAGGTGGAGTGCCGATTCCTGTTTACAATAGCCGCGGTGATATGATTGGATTTAAGAAGGATAATGAAGGAAACTCTGTACTCACCAAACTTGATGAAGAATCGTTAAAGCAAATTGCGTCAGCAGGCAATGGAGAATATTTCAGAGGGAACAATTTCGAAGATTATTTAGACAAAATATATAACGATCTGTCGGAACTTAAGAAGTCTGAATTCGGTGTAAAAAAAGTAACTGGTTACGAAGACCGTTTTTATTATTTTTTAATTCCAGCAATATTATTATTATTAATTGAACTTTTTATATCAGAAAAGAAATCACCGTTGTACAGCAGAATAAATAAGAAGTTAGGACTGGAGTAGATGGAAATGAAAAATTTTAAATTTATTTTCGTTCTATTTATGTTAATATTGTTTGCAGTTGGTTCACAGGAATCATTTTCACAATCATTAAGAGGATTGGTGAATGAGGGAGTTGAAAACTATAATGAAGGAAATTTCTCTGATGCTGAAGTGAATTTTAAAAAAGGAGTGGAAAAATCTCCGGAAAGCTTTGAAGCAAAATTTAATTTAGGAGATGCATTCTTTAAACAAGAAAGGTATGATGAGGCAATAAAATCATATAATTCCGCTTTGGCATTTGCAAAAAATGATTTGGAGAAGGCAAGGGTTCATTACAATATCGGCAACTCTCTTCTGAAAGCACAAAAAATAAAAGATAGTATCGAAGAGTATATAAAATCACTTAAGTTAAATCCTGGTGATCAGGAAGCAAAGTATAATCTTTCTTATGCGTTAGAGTTATTGAAAAATAAGGATGATCAGCAACAGCAAAAGAATGATAAGGACCAAAATAAAGATAAAAACGGGGATCAAAATAAAGACCAGGATAAAAAAGACCAGCAGAAAGATCAACAAAATAAGCAGGATCAGCAAAAGCAAGATCAACAGGATAAAAAACAACAACAGCCGCAACAGCGACAAAAAATATCTAAAGAAGAAGCCGAAAGAATACTCGAAGCGTTAAAAGACAACGAAAAAGATCTTCAAAAAGAATTGAGGAAAATTAAAGGGAAAAGAGTTAAGACCGACAAGGATTGGTAAAAATGAAAAAATTATTGATAATATTATTCCTCTTTTTACCCCTGCACATTTTTGCGCAAAGTTTTGTTGCTTCGGTTGGTCAAACTACTGTGGAGGATAATCAACACTTTGAAGTTTCGTTTACATTCTCAGGCAAAGATATCAAGGGGGTGAGAAACTTCAAGCCCCCCGCATTCAGTAATTTTTTGGTTCTTTCCGGACCAAACCAATCAACGAGTATTCAAATCATAAACGGAGTACAATCTGCTTCGCTAAGTTATAACTACATTATCCAGGTGAAAAGGATTGGAACATTTTCAATCGGTACAGCTTCCATTGAATATAACGGTGAAGCGTTTAAGACAAAATCAATTAAGATCACTATTGTTAAAGGTTCTTCTAAGCCCAAAAGACAAAAACAGGATGCAGATATTTCGGATGAAGAAATTGCAAAGAATTTATTTATACGTGCGGTTGTAGATAAAAGGAAAGCTTATTTGGGTGAGCAGGTTACTGTTACTTATAAACTTTACACACGTTTAAACATAGCAGCTCAAATGTCTATCAGTAAACTTCCGCAGTACCAGGGCTTTTGGGCTGAAGAGCTGGAGACCTCGAGTAATATTACATTTGCTACAGAAGTAATAGACGGAAAACAGTATAGAGTCGGGATATTAAAAAAAGCTGCTCTCTTTCCAACACAAACAGGAAAACTTGAAATCACTCCTTTTGAATTAACCGTTCCGATTCAATTAAGAAGAAACCGGAACCGGAATAATTTTTTCGATGACTTCTTTAATGATCCATTTGGTTTCAATCAAACCGTTGAATACAATGCTACTTCAAATAAAGTTACTATTAATGTTCTCTCTCTTCCAACCGAAGGTAAGCCGGATTCATTTCACGGTGCAGTGGGTGAGTTTTCTTTAAACGTGGATATAGATAAAACAACTGCAAAAACAAATGAAGCGGTTACACTTAAAGTTATATTAAGCGGGAAAGGAAATCTTGAATTACTTGAAATGCCCGAACTGAATCTTCCATCGGGATTTGAAAAATATGAACCGAAGACCTCGGAAAATATTATTAAACGAAATATAATTTCCGGTTCTAAAACAGCCGAGTATTTAATGATTCCGCGTATTGTGGGTATAAGGGAAATTCCGCCGGTTGAGTTTAGCTATTTTAATCCAACTAAAAAGAATTATGTTACTCTTCGTTCGAAATCATTTAAACTAAATATTACTCAAGGCGAACAGTTACCTGAGGTTCAATATACTGGAAAAGAAGACGTACAGCACTTAGGTTCCGATATAAGATTTGTTAAAACTTCCTTTGAAGATATTTATAAAAAAGAAGAAAGTGTTTTATTTACAACTTTCTTTTGGGTTGGCGGAATTGTTCCTATGTTAATTCTTTTTGTCGCAGTAGGGTGGAAGAGAAGAACTGATAAGCTTGCGGGTAACGTTGCATTGTTTCGGTACAGTAATGCACAAAAGGTTGCTAAGAACCGTTTGAAAAAAGCAAAGAAGCTTATGCAGGGGAATAATTATAAAGAATTTTATACTGAAGTTTCTCAGGCTTTATTCGGTTATCTTGAAGATAAATTTCATATACCAAAAGCTGAGTTTACAATTGAGCGTGCGATGGATGAACTTCGAAAAACAGGAGTTGAAGAGAGTTTGATTAACGATGTTAAAAAAGCGGCAGAGGAATGTGAGTTTATAAGGTTTGCACCCGGTGCTGAAAAAAGTACTGCTATGCAAAATATGTACGATCAGCTAACTATGGTTATCATTGATGTTGAAAAAAATATTGCAGGGGGAAATGACAAGTAAAAAATTATTCCCTGTTGTTTTAATTTCATCTCTGTTTTTGATAATTGGTTGTTCTGTTGTAATTGCTTCGGATGAAGAAAATTCTTTGCAGAAGGGTAATACTTATTACAAGGAAGGTGCGTATGATAAAGCAATTGAGGAGTATAAAAAATTAGTTGATAAAGGATATGTTGGAACATCTCTCTTCTATAACTTGGGGAATGCAAATTACAGAATGGGAAAAATCGGTTATGCAATTCTATATTATGAAAAAGCACTCGAACTTTCTCCGTCGGATGAAGATGTAAAACACAACCTCGACTTTGCACATCTTAGCACAGTGGATAGAATACAACCGCTGCCAAGATTTTTCCTGTTTGATTGGTGGGAAGCTTTGCTTGGATTATTTTCGGATAACGGTTGGGTGTATGTTGTTTTTGTTCTCTACTTGTTAGTCATTTTGCTGGCAGGTGCGTATTTATATTCAAAAACAGTAAAGCAGCAAAAAATATTTTTCTTTTCAGGTATTTCAGGTGTATTCCTTTTAGCATTCTCAATTTCTCTTCTTGTTATAAAAGTTAACCGTGAGGTAACATTAAAAAGTGGTGTAATTGTTGAACAGTTTGTCACAGTTAAATTCTCTCCCGATCCCCAAAGCACAGACGCATTCGTGATCCACGAAGGACTGAAAGTTAATCTTGAAGACCAGTTTGATAAATGGATAAAGATTAGATTAGCAGATGGCAAGGTTGGATGGGTTGAACAAACTTATGTGGAGCAGATATAATTATAGCCATTCCTTTGTGTAAAAATAATTGCAACTAATTTCACAAATTAACACGAATTAAGTAAAAGTCCTTAATCGTCAAAAACTTTTTACTTTTTTAACCAAATTGCTTACCAAAACCCATATAACTATTTTTACAACTATGGATGCGAAAAGATATAACAACATTAAACTTGGAATTGGAATAGGTAAAGCTGTATTTAGTTTTGTTCTTATTTTGCTATTTGTTTGGCTTGGTTACAGCTTGCTTATGGAAAATTATATCTCATCTTACTTTGAAAATAAATATCTGGTTTTTCTTGCCTTTGCTCTAGTAACAGGTGTAACAGCTTCATTTTTATTTGCGCCGGTAAATTACTACACAGGATTTTATCTTGAGCATAAGTATAATTTATCAAATCAAACTTTTGTTAGGTGGATTTGGGAGAATTTCAAAAGCTTGTTAGTTTCTCTTGCAATTGGAGTGCCGATAATGCTGATGTTTTATTTCACACTTAATCAATTTGGTGAAATGTGGTGGCTGCCATTCGCAATATTAATGTTTTTTGCATCAGTAGTTTTATCACAAATATTTCCTGTATTAATACTGCCCATCTTTTACAAGTTAACTCCTTTTGAAAATGAAGAGCTCAAAAACAGAATTGAATCTATGGCATTTAATGCCGGAATAAAAATAGAAAACCTTTACAAGTTTGATATGAGCAAGAACACTAAAAAAGCTAATGCCGCATTAACCGGGTTGGGAAAAACAAAAAGGATTATCCTTGGTGATACACTTATCGATAACTATTCAAATGAAGAAATTGAAACAGTAATTGCTCACGAACTCGGACATTTTAAAAAGAAACATATTATTAAAAATATTGTCATCGGAACAGTAACAAGTTTTCTCACTTTATTTGTGATAGCATATCTTTATCAAAATTCTTTAGGATGGTTTGGTTTTTCATCGATTACACAAGTAGCTGCTTTACCATTGCTGGCTTTGTGGTCAATGTTGATTGGTGTTATACAATCACCGTTGGGAAATATTCTCTCACGAAAATTTGAATACGAAGCAGATGAGTATGCTGTTAAAGAAACTGGTAATCCGGCAGCATTTATAAAAACGCTGGAAAAATTAACAGACCAAAATTTAGGAGATAAAGAACCACATCCGTTTGTCGAGTGGTTTTTCTATAGTCATCCTTCAATTAAAAACAGGATTAATGGAATAAGAAAATATGAGAGTCAAATTTCGCAAGGGCATTCCGAGCTTGTGTGAATATTAGAGTTCTGCATTAAACTATGGTAAGCAGAATTGATTCGGAATAAGGAAGACTTTAAAACTAACTCTGCAGACATTGTTAATTTTCAAAAAGAATCTTAGATATTATTAAGTTTTATTTATGATAGTTGGTATCATCCCTGCGCGTTTTGCATCAACAAGGTTGATGGGTAAACCTCTTGCTGATATAGGCGGGAAGCCCCTTATTCAGCACACTTACGAAAGTGCGTCCAGATCAAAACTCATAAAAAAAATTATTATTGCAGTAGATGATGAAAAAGTAGAAGAAGTTTGCCGTGGGTTTGGTGCAGAGGTCGTTCTGACTTCAAAAGATTTTGAAACCGGTTCTGATAGAATTGCTAATGTTGTTAAAAATATGGAAGAGGCAGAAGCAGTTGTAAACATACAGGGAGATGAGCCATTCATTAGCGGTATAATGATTGATCAGGCAATCGAACCGCTTCTTTTTGATAAAAGTGTAAACATTGCTACGCTTGTAAAAAGAATCGAATATGTTAAGGAATTGAAATCTCCTGATGTTGTTAAAGTAGTTTTCGATTATAATAATTATGCAATGTACTTTTCGCGTGCGGTAATTCCTTTTGTAAGAGATGTTTCGTCTAAAGCGATTGCAATTGAGAAAACTGAATATTATAAACATATCGGGTTGTATGTTTACCGCAGAGATTCTCTATTAAAGTTTACCAAGATCAAACCTACCGATCTTGAAAAAACAGAAAAGCTTGAACAGTTAAGAATGTTGGAGAACGGTTTTAAAATAAAAGTTGTAGTTACAAATATCGAAAGCATCGGTGTTGATACACCAAAAGATTTAAAGCGCGCAAGAGCCTATTATCATTGGCTGCAAGGGAGGAAAGAAAAATGAACATGCCAAACAAAATTAATTTAGCACATCTTCCAACACCTTTGGAAAAACTGAAATTCAGAAATAAAAAATTTTTAATCAAACGGGATGATTACTCTGGTCTAGATTTTTCAGGGAACAAAATTAGAAAGCTTGAATATCTCCTTTACCGTGCAAAGAAAAGGAGAGCGGAAATAATATTTACCTGCGGAGGTGAGCAATCTAATCATTGCAGAGCTACGGCTTCGGCTGCGGCAAGAGTTGGTATTAAAACTAAATTATTTCTTTGGGGTAATGATTCTAACAGCTCCGAAGGAAATTTATTTTTGAATAAAATGTACGGCGCCGAAATATCCTTTCTGAATAAGAAAAACTATAACAACGTTAATGAAATAATGCTGGAAGAATGTGCAAGTTTAGTTAATAAGGGAAAGATGGTTTACGTTATTCCTGAAGGTGGTTCAACAGTTTTAGGAATCTGGGGATACATTTCTTTTATTAATGAACTGAGTGAGCAGGTTGATTTAAGAAAGATAAACGGAATACTTTCTGCATCCGGCTCAGGTGGCACTGCAGCAGGAATGCTTGTGGGTGCCGCGCTGAATAAATTAAAGCTCAATATTTATGCTGTTGCAGTACTTTATTCAAAACAAGAGTTGTGGAAAAAAATAATGTTTCTTGCTGAAGGTGTTATTGAAGAATATAATCTTAATTGCGCTATAGATGAATCAAACCTTGTTATCATTGATGGTTATTCAAGAGAAGGTTATAAAAACATTAACAATAATAAATTAAAATTAATTGCAAGCTTAGCAAAAGAAACAGGAATTTTGTTAGACCCAACCTATACGGGAAAAGCATTTGCTGCTTACCACGATAATTTTCTAGGTATAGGCAAAGGGAATAAAGTAATCTTTTTACACTCCGGCGGATTATTCGGTACATTTGCAAAAAGGAGAAAGTATTTACTTAACTTATAATTAAATCAGCTTTATAAATTAGAAAATGCCTAAATACTTTGCCTAAATGATTTTTTAACATTATTTTTAAACTATGGAATGTATTTTCTGTAACATTGTTGAAAAAAAATCTGAAGCCGAAATATTATTCGAGGATGACAAAATTGTTGCATTCCTCGATATCCAACCTATTAATTACGGGCACACTCTTGTTGTACCCAAAAAACACTACGATAATTTTTTAACCGTACCCAGAAATGATTTAGCAGACATAGTAAAGGCAACACAATTTATTGCTGGTGCAGTTAAAAGAAGTGTTAAGGCAGATGGCTTCAATGTGATTACTAACAATGGTGATTCTGCAGGGCAAACAGTTTACCATTTCCACTTTCATATAATTCCACGTTTCAATGAGGACTTTACTTTCAAACCAAGGATTAAAAACTACGGCACTGGGGCACTGAGAGAATATGCCGATAAAATCCGTTCAATAATTTCTAAGTATAAGGATGTTTATAATGGAAAATAAAATTAGAGTATTAGTCGCAAAAGCAGGATTAGACGGGCACGATAGAGGTGCGAAGGTTATTGCTGCTGCATTGCGCGATGCTGGTATGGAAGTAATTTACACCGGGTTGAGACAAACTCCTGAAATGATCGTTGAAGCTGCAATTCAGGAAGATGTAAATGTTATTGGAATTAGTATTTTGTCTGGTGCGCACATGACTATCTTCCCAAAAATTAAAAAGCTGATGGATGAGAAGGGGATTGATGATGTTCTGTTAACGGGTGGGGGTATAATTCCCAAAGAAGATATTGAAGAACTTAGAAAACTTGGCGTGGGTGAAATATTTACACCTGGAGCTTCTACAACTGAAATCGCCGATTATATTAAAGATTGGATTAGGAAACACCCGCGCAATTAATATTTTTTTAACAATATTCAAGAAGGTAAACTATGAAAACATTGTTTACTTTCGTTACAAATCTTTTATCTACTCTCAGCTTTTCACAAACATTACTGGAAACAGTTGATTTACCAATCGGTACTTGTTTGAATTCCGGTTATGGGATGGTTTACAGTAATTCAAAATACTGGATTTCCTCAAGCTCATTTTCTATAGGAGGCGGAATTATAAAAGCCGTTGATAATACCGGCACTGAAGTTATGCTTTGTAAAAATTCTAAGTAATAGAAGGAGGATTCAATCGACCGCCTTTTCTTATTCTTTAATTAATAATCCCTTCACTTGACCTATATCATCTTCCGGTATCAACGAGGTTAGTTCTTCTTTTGAATTATCTTGATCACAATACTCATAAAATTTAATTCCGGATTTTCTAATCTTATCAACCGCATAGTTTTTAATTGTTGTTTAAAATTCCAAAACTTCCACTGGAGTTAAACTCTTCCGGGTTATTACTGCTTACTACTTTAATGCTGTAATGAACAGAATTATCAATCGTATCGGGTATTTGCCAGAAATAACTACCCGTGTTTTGAGTAGCTTTAATAATGGTTCTCTGTAAAACGCTTTTCCTGTAAAGAAAGATGTTCAGTTTGCTCACAGAAGAAAAAGAAGTTAACCACTTTATTTCTATCAAATCGCCGGGAGCATAAATATCGCCTCTAACAGGAGAAGTGACTATGATTTTTTCTACAGGTTCAAAATCTGTTGTAATAATTCCAGGGTCGTTTGCTCCTTCAAGTAATTGTCTGCACCCGGTAAACAATGCAATAAAAATTAATGCAGAAATAACAACGTTATATAGTTTGCATTTCATTTGTTAAATACTATTAATTTTTGTCCCGATGAATCTGGACTCATTTCATCTCATATCAAATAAATTATATCTCAATAAATGAAATTCAAATCATTAAGTCAATAGCTGTAGCATTTTTAAAGAAAATTCTTTTGAACTCTTACGTATTTATAATTATTTGAGGCATATTTCTCACTATAATTCATCACTTGTAAATGAACTAATGAATAGAACATAAATTTTCAAAAAAAAAGATTATTTTAGTGGCATAAGAATTGCAAAAGAAGACCGAGTGCGATTCTCCTGTATAGAAATTACTTGATCTTGCTATTAAATGGCACAGATAAAGTAATACGCATCATATGTTCTCTCCTTAACCTCTGGATCATTTGCCTGATTCAGAGGTTTTTTTTATCTCTTTTCTGTGATAATCTATTACACAACCAAAATTTCTTATAAAAAAAGATTAAGAACGTTAATAATAAAGCCTTTTAGAACGATTATTTTTTATCGGATCAGAATATCAGTTTGACAACAACAATTTATATATAAAATAGTTTTGAATTATAAAATCTTATCAGTAAAAGTCCCTCATTATTATAAAATGTGATTTTTACCCATTTCCTGGCTTTTTATTCAAAACTCATTTACATATATTTGCACTCTTATTTTTCAACACTATTTAATAAACGATGGGTAAAATGGTAGATTTAAAGAATTTGAATGATTCTCAGCGAAAAGCTGTTGAATATGTTGGTTCACCGCAGATGATAATTGCTGGTGCCGGCTCGGGTAAGACACGCGTGCTTACATTTAAAATTGCATATCTAATACAAAAAGAAAAATATAAACCGGAATCTATTCTTGCGTTAACCTTTACAAATAAAGCTGCTAACGAAATGAAGGAGAGAATAAAGGAACTGATTGGGAAAAAAGCAGATAATTTGTGGATGGGTACTTTTCATTCTATTTTCGCCAAAATATTAAGAATAGAAGCTAAGCACACCGCCTTCCAAAGAAATTTTTCTATTTACGATACTGAAGATTCATTATCGCTCGTAAATAATATCATTAATAATTTTGATATTGATATTGAAGGAATTACGCCAAACTCGATAAGACATCGCATAAGTTTCATGAAAAACCACATGGTTATGCCAAAGGAATATCGCAAAAATCATGTTCATTCTTTTGATGATGAAAAGATAGCTGATATATATGATGAGTATCAAAAAAGACTTGTTGCAAATAATGCAATGGATTTTGATGATCTTCTTTTAAAACCTATAGAATTGTTTAATGCAAAACCCAACATCCTGCAAAAGTATAAGAAGAAATTCAGTTACTTACTTGTTGATGAATTTCAGGATACAAACAAGGCACAATATGAACTATTAAAATTATTTGTATCGCGTAGTTGTAAAATAACAGTTGTTGGCGATGATGCACAAAGCATCTATAGCTGGCGCGGTGCTAACTTGGATAACATGCTTAACTTCGGAAAGGATTATCCAAAGCACAAAATATTCCGCTTAGAACAGAATTACAGATCTACCAAAACTATTCTTCAGGCGGCAGATTCTATTATTAAAAATAATAAAGAACAGTTGGTTAAAACATTATGGACTGAGAACAACGACGGCGAAAAATTATCCGTGATTAAATGTGCAGATGAAAAAGATGAAGCTCTTCAAATTGCAAGACATATTAAAAGAGAGATCACAAAGAAAAAGTTAAGTCATAAAGATTTCACTGTTCTATACAGAACAAATGCTCAATCGCGTGTGCTGGAAGATATTTTCAGAAAGGAAAAACTGCCTTATGCGATAATAGGCGGGGTGGAATTTTACAGAAGAAAAGAAGTGAAAGATATAATTGCATATCTTCGTGTAGTTGTTAACCAGAACGATGAAGAAAGCTTGCTTAGAATTATGAATTTTCCGCAAAGAGGTATTGGTAACACTACCGTTACACGGATGATCGCTTTTGCAAGGAAACATGAAATTTCGCTCTTCCAAACAATGGCAAGAGTTTTTGAAGTAATAGAAATAAAAGAAAGAATACAAAAGAATGTAAAGGGTTTCCGCCTTCTGTTAGAAAAATATATTGGATTGAAAGATAAACTTTCAGTTGGCGAGCTATCGAGAGCACTTGTTGATGATTTGAGCTTGATAAAAATGTTCAAAAATGAACGCACACAGGAGTCTATGCAAAGGTTGGAGAACATAAATCAATTACTTGCAGCGCTTACTGAATATTCTGAATCCGCAAAGAGTGTAAAGTTAGAAGACTTTCTTGAGGAAGTTTCTCTTGTTACAGGTGTAGATGCTTATGAAGATGATAAAAATGTTGTCACTTTAATGACGCTGCACAGTGCAAAGGGACTCGAATTTCCTGTAGTATTTCTTTCAGGGTGCGAGGAGGATATCTTCCCTCTTTCAAACAGGTTTAGCTCCGACGCAACCGTTGCTGAGGAAAGAAGATTATTTTATGTCGGTTTAACACGCGCGCAACAAAAGGTTTTTATCTGCCATGCAAGGTCAAGATATCGTTTTGGTGAAGTTGCATATCAAAGCAGATCGAGATTTATTGATGAGTTGGACCCCGAAACCTTCCAGGAAGTGAACGGCGGAATAGGCAGGAAATCCAACAGAAAAACCAGAAAAGAAATTTATTACGAATATTTCGATACAGTTGATTATGCAGATTTTGATCATGATAATCTTGATATAAGACCCGGTAGCCGTGTGATGCATGAAAAGTTTGGATTAGGCAAAGTAACTGATATAACCGGTTCGGGAGAAATGGTAAAAGCAACTGTTCAGTTCGAAGGGAATAATATTAAAAACCTAATGCTAAGATTCGCAAAGCTTAAAATTCTTAATTGAGGAGTGATTTTTTTATAATTGTAATAATTATAGAGATAAATTGATGTCTATTGCACCCAAAAAATTGGCAATCCTTGTTGGCGGTGGTCCTGCACCCGGAATAAACAGTGTGATCGGTGCGGCAACTATCAGGGCTGCTGTAGAAGGGATTGAAGTTATTGGGGTTAAGGATGGATTTAAGTGGATAATGGATGGTGACATAACTCGTGTGAAAGAACTTACGATTAAAAATGTCAGCAGAATTCATTTTCGTGGCGGTTCATTCATAGGTATTGCACGTGCCAATCCAACCTTGGATGAAAAACTCCTTGAAAATACGGTTACATCGTTATTAAGATTAAACGTAGATAAATTAATTACGATCGGTGGAGATGATACTGCGTACAGCGCACTTAAGGTAAATGAAATGGCGGCGGGAAGAATTTCGGTTGCACATGTTCCCAAAACAATAGATAATGATCTAGATCTTCCTCACGGCATTCCTACATTTGGGTTTCAGACAGCAAGGCATATAGGAGTTGAAGTTGTTAAAAACTTAATGGTTGATGCACAAACTACATCACGATGGTACTTTGTTATTTCGATGGGAAGGAAGGCAGGTCATCTTGCGCTTGGTATTGGAAAAGCGTCTGGTTCAACCTTAACTCTTATCCCCGAAGAATTTCCAGGAGATGAGATTAAATTAAATCACATTGTTGATGTTTTGGTTGGTGCAATTATAAAACGGCTTAGTTATGGAAGAACGGATGGTGTCGCAATAATTGCTGAGGGATTAGTCGAACGGCTAAATGCTTCTGATCTTGAAAACTTAGCTGATATAGAAAGAGATGCACACGATAATATAAGAATTGCCGAGGTGAACTTTGGCGAAATACTAAAAATGAAAGTACAGGTGAGGTTAAAAGAATTTAATCTAAAGACCACCATCGTCTCAAAAAATATTGGTTATGAGTTGAGATGTGCAGACCCTATACCGTACGATATGGAATATACAAGAGACCTTGGTTTTTCTGCATCGCAATTTTTATTAAATGGCGGCAGCGGAGCCATGATTTCAATTCAGGGCGGCAGATTTGTACCGTTATATTTTAAAGACATATTGGATCCGAAAACAAACAGAACCAAAGTTAGAATGGTTGATCCAAGTTCGGAATCATTTTATATAGCAAGAAGATATATGCTAAGATTAAATCAGGCAGATTTTGATGATCCGCACGAACTTGCAAAACTTGCTGCAACTGCAGGACTTTCAATTGATGAGTTTGAAAAGAGATTTTATTATTTAATTGAGAATGATCTTTTGTATAAACATATAAAAGACGGAAGTATTCTCTTAACCAGTTCGGAAACAAACATAGCTCACGAACCTTTGGGAGAAGTAACCGATCATAATCCAAACGACATTGAACATCCAAAAATTCATTCGGAGTAAGAATTACTGTATGGGAATATTTGCATAAACCTTGCTGTAAAGGTTAAGCAATACCTTTTCAGGAGTGATTGGTGCAGAGATGTTAAAACGTGCATCGGGACGGAATTGTTTTAATGCATTCATAATGGCAAAGTAGCTGCCTATGCCATACATAAGAGGCGGCTCGCCAATAGCTTTTGATTTGAAAATTCCAAATGGGTTTTCAGAGTTCTTTAAAAATTCAATTTGAACATCCGGTGTAAAATGGATATCAGGCACTTTATAAGTTGAAAGTGCATCAGTTAACAGTTCGCCTTTCTTATCATAAATAATTTCTTCAATTGTCATCCATCCAAGTCCCTGCATTATTGCACCTTCCGCCTGTCCGAGATCGATTATTGGAGTTATTGATTTGCCAAAATCGTGAATAGCTTTCACAGAATCTATTTTATAAATTCCGCGAAGACAATCAACAGTTACTTCTATTACTGCTGTTCCATAAACGTGATAAGCAAAGGGTTTGCCTTTCTCTATTTCTCTGTCGAAATGGATACCCGGTGTTGCATAAAAAGCATGTGATGACAAATTAACTCTTTTTAAATGTGCCGTTTTAATTAATTTATTCCAAACCAAATTAGTTTTAGTGCCATCCTGATAAACTATTTCATCCTTAATTACAATGTGCGATGAGGATGAAGCGTTTAATATTTCTGCGGCAGTAACTTTAAGATGAGCAAGAATATTTAAGCAGGCACGTTCGGTGGCTTTACCGTTAAGATCAGCAGAGCTACTTGCAGCTGTGGGAGAAGTATTTGCAATTCGGGTTGTGTTCGTAGTTTCTGTTTTAACTCTTTCGATATTAACTGAAAAAACTTTTGATGCAACCTGCCGGATTTTTTCATTCACACCCTGCCCCATTTCAACTGCTGCTGTGCTTACGCTAATACTTCCATCAGTGTAAACATGCACGAGTGCACTTGCCTGATTCATCGAAGTGTTTGTAAAAGAAATACCAAAACAGATCGGCATAAACGCAATGCCTTTTTTATAAATGTTGTTATTATTGTTAAACTCATTTACACTGTTTCTTATTTCCGTAATATTATATTTTTCTTCCACTCTTCGCCATGTTATTTTCGCGTGACAATTTTCTGTTTTTTGTCCATACGGAAATTCATCACCTTCATCTAAAAGATTCTTATTCTGAATTTCCAAAGGATCGATTCCCATTTCCTCTGCAGCTTTATAAATTGCAGATTCAATCACAAACATTGCCTGCGGACCACCAAACCCTCTGAATGCAGTATTGGGCGGAAGATTTGTTTTACAACTTATTGCAGTTGCCTTTACGTTTGGAATGTAATAACTGTTCGTGCAATGGAATAATGTTCTTTCCAGAACGGCAGGTGAAAGATCAGCTGCCGCGCCAGCGTTTTGGTAAAACGTAACTTCGTAACCGATTATCTTACCTCCTTTATTTAAACCGATCTTAAAATCAGATGAGTAAGGATGACGTTTACCTGTCATTATCATATCCTCCTGTCGCGGTAAGATTAATTTAACCGGCTTATTCAGTTTGAACGATGCTAATGCAGCCATAACTGCCCAAGCAGTTGCCTGATCTTCTTTACCACCGAATGCGCCGCCGAGTCGTAATACATCAACTTCAACTTTGTGCATTGGGAGATTTAATATTCTTGCTGTAACTCGCTGTACAGCCGTTGGAGATTGAGTGGATGAAATTATTTTTACACCGCCACCTTCAACAGGAAATGCAAATGCACCTTGAACTTCTAAATAAAGGTGTTCCTGCCCGCCTGATTCAGCACTTCCCTCAATTATATATTCACATTGATGCCAACATTCATCAATATTACCTAAGTTAAATGTGCGCGGTGGAACTATTAACTGATCTGCTTTGAATGCTTCCCGCGGATCTGTAATAACGGGAAGTTCATTAACTTCAATTTCTATTTTACGAGCTGCTTCCATTGCAATTAATTGAGAGTCTGCAACAACAATTGCAATTGGCTGTCCAATGAATTCTACTCTATCTGTTGCAAATAATACTTCATCGGGTACAATTCCGCCAATTTGGTTTTCGCCGGGAATGTCCCTTACAGTATAGATTCCCCTTACACCCTTAATTTTGATTGCATCTTTGATATTGATGTTTATTAATTCTCCATGTGCAATCTTTGAATAACTTACAGATGCGTATAACAAACCTTCAGGAACTAAAATATCATCTACAAATTGTGATTCGCCTTTAACGTGTCTTATTAGATCGTAATTTTTCATGCTAATTCCTTCACATTCATTTTATCAGGAAACAGCGTAATAAAATGTGCGTAAAAAAGTTGGCGTAACAGTAAGCTTTTATAGTCTGCCGACCCTCGTGCATCTGTAATTGGTGAAATTTCTGTTTGTGATATCGCAGCTGCTTCTGTTACGTTATCAGCAGTGATGGTTTTACCATTCAAAAACTCTGAAGTCTTTTTAAGAAAAAGTGGAATAGGTGCAACTCCACCTGCAGATAGATGAGCAGTAATTATGCTATCATCTGTAATTTCCAAATAGATTGAAGAATTTACGCTTGCAATATCGAGATAAGTACGCCGAGAAACTTTTTCAAAATTGAAGTGAGAATTTCCTGCAGGATAATCAAAACTTATACAGTCAACCAGTTCACCCTCCTTAAGATCAAGTGTTTTATATCCTTTGTAAAAATCTTTCAGAAAAAGTTTTCTTTCGTTATTTTCTTTTTTAAGATGAACAACTACATTAAGCGCAAGTAAAATGATTGTGATATCGGCTATTGGTGAAGCATTTACAATATTTCCTCCTACTGTTGCGGTGTTTCTGATCGGCAGCGAACCGAAGAGTTTTAACTGCTCTTTCAAGTGAGGTAAATATTTTGATATTATATCTGAATTGATAAGATCTGATACAGTAGCCGCTGCACCGATAATGCACTTTCCGTTCTCTTCTATTATTGTTGAAGAAATTCCGTTTGATGATAATAACTTAACATCATTCTTTAAAACATCCTCCCACTTTTGAACGAAAAGATCTGTTCCGCCGGCGATATAAAAATTAGGGACAACCTTTTCCTCTTCAGATATCTTTTCCTGTTTTAATTGTTTTAATCTTTTAGGAATTTCTGAAAAGTAATCAGGAATTAAACCTGATTTAATCAAAGCGCTAATATGATCGATGTGATTTGTAATATTGCCTGATAAAATTTCAGCGCTCTTTTGTGCTGCTCTAATTATTGAGGAATGACCTGTGCAACGACAAATATTTCCATCCATTGAATCAATTGCATCATTTGGATTGTAAATTTTATTACTTAAGAAATATCCTGTCAACGAAACAATAAATCCGGGTGTACAGAATCCGCATTGCGATGCCCCCTCTTCCACAAAAGATTCTTGAACAATGGTAAGTTCATCTGTGTTAATCCCTTCTACCGTTACAACGTGTTTTCCATTCACGTCACCGATTGGAAAAAGGCATGAATTAACAGAGTAGTAACTAATTTCTTTTCCACCGAACTCGCCTATAAGAACTGTACACGCACCGCAGTCACCTTCACGGCATCCTTCTTTTGTTCCGGTAAGCGCAAGGTTTTTCCGAAGAAAGTCTAATAATGAAAGTCCAGGATGAACTTCAGCGCTAACATTTTCGCTGTTACAAATAAATTTAATTTTTGTTTTCATCTTTTACTTCAAATAATATTTAAAAATAAATTTATCTGAGTCTAATAACAAGCACATTCATGTGCCAATCACTATTTTGATAATTGAGATAGGGGAACTTGAACATGGTGGAATGAACAATCAAATTGTTATTTTTAACTATATGATATTTCATTTATAAAGGAATTAATTATGAAATCAAGATATTTGTCACTGTTATTTGTTTTCATCATGGGGGATTTAATATTCGCACAAAAGACTTTCTATTCCGAACCATTCGCACACACATATTCAATTGTTGCGAGAGATCCTGAAACAGGTGAGATGGGAGTAGCTGTTCAATCGCATTGGTTCTCCGTCGGCTCGATAGTGGCGTGGGGAGAGGCGGGTGTTGGTGTAATAGCAACTCAATCTTTTGTAAATGTCTCTTTCGGTCCACGCGGATTAGCATTATTAAAACGTGATAAAACAGCACAACAAGTTATCGAGGCATTAATTGCTTCGGATGAAGGCAGAGATGTAAGACAATTAGCTGTTCTAAGTGCAAACGGAAGTGTTGATGCATATACAGGAAAAAATTGTATTCCTGATGCAGGCCATTATGTGGGAGAAAACTTTTCGGTGCAGGCAAACCTGATGATGAATGATAAGGTATGGTCTGCAATGGCTGAAGCGTTTGAAAATACAGGAGGACCGTTGGCTGAAAGAATGATTACCGCTCTTGAAGCTGCTCAGGAAGTTGGCGGCGATATAAGAGGAAAGCAATCGGCGAGTATATTAATTGTTAGAGGCGAATCAACCGGCAATGTATGGGAAGACAGGTTGATTGATCTTCGTGTTGAAGACCATCAGCATCCTGTTAAAGAACTGAAACGTCTGCTCCGCGTACATCGTGCGTATGAACATATGAATAACGGTGATCTTGCTGTTGAACATAATAATATGGAATTGGCTATGAAAGAATATTCTGCTGCAGAAGAAATGTTTCCGGATAACGAAGAAATGAAATACTGGCATGCAGTTACGCTTGTTAATAATGGAGGACTGGAAGAAGCACTGCCACTTTTTAAAGAAGTGTTTGCAAAAAATGAAAACTGGAAAATATTAACTCCAAGATTAGTTCCGGTTGGTCTATTGAAAGTGAATGATAAACAATTGAAAAAAATATTATTAATTAGTGAATAACAAATGTGATAAATCTATTATAAATTTGCGGTAGTAATTTTTTATTTATTCGGTGATATTAGATGAAATACATTAATTCCATAATTCTGCTTTTGCAGATTATCAGCATTACTGCCTGCGAATCTAAGACAGATGATGATTTAAACCATAGAGAAAATCAGGTTCCCCAGGTGACTATTCAAAATTTACCAAACCAACAAAAAATAGAGGTGATGGTAAACTTTACGCCTGATGAGGAGATTATTAAAAATGAGATATTGAAGGTGCTGCAAAAAAATTTGGATGCAACACAAAATGAAAATGTTGCAGGTGTCTTAGAAACAATTCATGAAGATAGTCCGCAGCTATCTTCAACCAAGGGGGGGATGGAATATGTTTTTAATAATTTCGATATGAAATACAAACTTGAGGATGTTAAATTTATCTCTATTACAAATGAAGAAGTAAAAGCTATATACCAGCAAACTACAAAAGCAGTAAGTGGTGGCGGCTTTGCTAATTCACGTTCCATCGGTATTCACACGTTAAAAAAATCCAAAGACGGTAATTGGAAGATATTTAAGACGGAATATATTTCTTCGGGTCCAATTCAATAAGATCTTTTGAATTGTACAAATTTATAACTTCAGTTAGCATGTGCACAGGATACTATCCGCGTAACGTTCAATTATCTTATTCCAAGGAATTCAAGATAGTTTTTGAATGCTCTCCGAATAATTCGACGCTATTGCCAACCATTTAATTGTACTTTTTCTCTCGCAATAATGGAAAAAGGATGTTGTATTCCTCCCTCTTTTCATCTATTTAAATTATTTTTGCAAGATTATCATGAATATCGGAAGCGAGTTTTTTATGGCACAACGGGCACTTGAATTCCAAGTGTTCACCATTCTCATAAAAGAATAATGGATGTTTTGTAACTTCATAGTTTCCAAGTTCGGTATGAAGTAGAAAAATGCCGGATTCACCCAGATTATTTTTCACTGTGAATACTATTCTCCCCTCAACATTTACATAACCTCTGCAATGCGGACATAAAAAATACTCTTTCATTTTATACCCTCCTTTAATATTATTGTTTAATATGAGATATTTAATGACATATTTAAGAAAAATTTGATTTTTTCGCTCTCAATTAACAAATAATTATCATTGAACATCGTTACTTATATCATTGTATGAATCGACTATTTATTTAATTTATGGCATTCGTTAATAAAATAGAAATATCTTCAATTAAATAATTTTCTAAATCTATTATTACAATCGTGCTTCTTTTATCACTCTATTATTTTAATTACTGACATTTCTATTGAGTTAACACAGCCTTTTTTTGTTTACTCTCTTTTTTAATATCATTATATTGAAGTAGAAGTTTTAAGAATCTGGCAATGAAAAAGTTAATTTGTTTTCTTTATCTAATTTTGCTTTCCTCTCCAATTAGTTATTCGCAATTGGATCTAGCATATCCTGATATTCCCACTGATCATATTAACGATTTAGTTTTTCTGGATGAATTTAAGGGGTTCTGTGTTAATGAAGCCGGAGATATTTTATCAACAAGTGATGGTGGCTCTAAATGGGATGTAGTCAAATACTATTCTGAGCATTCAATTGAGGAACTTAAGTTTATTAGTAATTTAAATGGTTTCGGTTTTGTTAATAAAAATGTTATCAGGCAAGGAGACACACCTTTTATCTACACAACTGATGGTGGAAGTTCATGGGAAGAAGCTCAAATTTCTATGTACGATGCTAGAACATTTCTCCCTCTCTCTCTCAGCCAAATGATCAAATCTGTAGATGATGGTATTAAGAAGCTAGATAATTTCTTTAATGAATGGAGGTATACTTATAACATTCCGACTTTCCTTGTAGGTGATAGTATGTATCAATGGGAAGAACTTTATGGTAGCATACATCAATTCCAAAAATTGAATAGTGGAAGATTATTAGCAATGGGAAGTAGCTGGAATGCACTTTATTACGGAATTATTTCTGATTCAGTTTCTTTTATTCTTAAAAGTGATGATTCTGCTGATAGTTGGGATACTGTTTGGTGTGATTTACCATACGATCTTGTTACAATGTCATTTGTGAATGACTCGGTAGGTTTCATTGCAGGGGAGGATGAAAGAATTTATAAAACTAGTGATGGAGGATTATCGTGGATGATAATTCATCCACCCAATTCATACATGGACATTAATCACATTTTTGCGTTAGATGAGACAAACATTTATGCAGTCGCGGTGAACAAGGTTATTTTTTCTAGTGATGGTGGAGTGAATTGGCAGGAGAGTCTTATATCCTCATATGGCAATTTTAAACTCTTTTTTAAAGACACTCAAAATGGATTTGCATATGGCTCAGATTTACTGTTCACTACAAATGGCGGAATAAGCTGGGAGCGGGTAAGTAATTCGATTGATGATAATATAGCCAAAATAGATTTTGTAACTCCTCTGATTGGATGGGCTTTAAGCTACTATTCTATTTATAAAACAAACGATTGTGGCTATAATTGGACCAATCAACTCGATTTTTTAGGAGGTTACAATTCTCTTATGGGACTTGAAATGTTAGACTCATTGATAGGGTTTATGCTAACACCTGAGAATGTGTTTACAACAGTGGATGGAGGAGCAGAATGGGATTCTCTTGATTTAGGAAATAGAATTAATTTTTACGGTGGTATTACATTTTTTGATGATCAGCTTGGGATTATCTTTGGAGCCTGGGAGGAAGAAGTTCCAGGATCTAATAACTACAATGTTCCATCAAATTTTGTAACCAATGATGGTGGAATTTCCTGGCAGAAAATTACTTATCCAATAGGCTCTGAACATATTCAGGCTCAAAAAATGAAATTTACTGATCCAAAGCATTTGTGGTCTGTAAATAGACATGGAATCTGGCTATCGAAAGATACTGCTCGAACCTGGCAGCCGGTTTGGAATGTTAATTATTTAAGCGGTGGATACAGTTTTGATTTTATCGATTCATTAAATGGAGTACTAGCTCACAGCTATGGTGAAATTGCTTTAACATCGGATGGGGGTGAAACTTGGGACAATAAGTCCCTCACAAGAGGGATCCAGTTTCGTGATGTTCAAATGGTGGGTACTGATATATTTGGCAGATACCGAATATTTTTAACCGGAGATAAGGGTAGAGTCACCAAATATGTTCCAGATGTTATGCCATATGAGCAACATTATACAACTTTTACAATGAGAAAGCTTAATTCTATTAGCTTGTTTATGGAAGACAGATTACCATATCTCTGGTTTGCGGGTGAAGGATTTACCCTACTAAAAGGAAATACTGAACTAGTCGTTGATGTTGAAGAAATTGAAAATGATTTTATCACAGATTTCGAATTAAACCAAAACTATCCAAACCCATTCAACCCAACAACAACAATCAAATTCCAAATTCCAGAATCAAGTTTTATTACTATTAAAATTTATGATGTACTAGGGAATGAAATTACTACTTTAATTAATGAAGAAAAACCCGCAGGTGTTTATGAAGTAGAATTCGATGCTTCTGTGTATTCAAGCGGAGTATATTTTTATAACTTACAAGCAGGTAATTTTATTGATGTGAAGAAAATGATTTTGCTAAAATAAATACGTGCTTATTGTAGATTGATCTACAATTTATCAAAGTAGTATTTAAAAACTTCAGTAGAAGTTAGGGGATATTTTATTAATCCTGATTATTTAATTTAATATTTTAGCTTTAAATATTCTTTAAAAAAGGGGATAGTCCTGTATCTTACCAATTTTTCTGTCTAATCATTAAACACTCCATAATTTTCATATCAATCTGATACAATATTAAATAATGTTTTTTACCAATATTGTTTATTTTTAGAATAATTTTGTTGGCATATAGATTGGTGGAAATACCCCTTATAATAACGAGAGGGAATTATTAAAATTACAAAGTTATTATTATCGTCTTATTTAATCACTTCAGATAATTGTTTTTAGTTGAGGCGTTGATGTAAATGCTAAGGGTTAAATACCTCTGATTTATATCTTCAATTTATTATATGCTGGAGTAATATTATTATTTTAATTAAGAATAGGAAGCTATGTTGAGAGGCATTTTGTTATTTTCTTTTCTTTTCATTTCCTTTTTTTCGCACTTTAACTATCCCCAGGAATCAGGGGATTCAATTACAGCAGTTAGTTCAAGATTTGATGTAGTTGTTTCAGGATTTATCCCTAAGCATGATGAAGATGTTTTGCAATCATTTTTAGAGGGCTACTCAAGTTATAACGGGGTTCAATTTTCAGGCAGGGCTTATATTCATAATAGTATACATATTTTCAATTCATTATCGTTTGCTAACGAGAATGAATATGAATTAGTTATTCGTTCATATACAGGTTTACTCGAAGCAATAGAATTGGCAGATAATTTTCCGGAACTTCAGATAATTATGCCATCGGGCAGCAATAGTTTTATTGAATCATTCTCAGGAGATATTATTAGCTGTCCTGTAATTGTAACTGGTGCAGGTATTTCACACAATGTAACCGGTTATACATTAGAATTCTTTTCTATTGATCCAATTGGGAAAAATTCATCGAGTTTCTCTAACGGCTATATAGCAGGAGAAATTGCGTTTTTAGCAGATTATCTTGGATTAAGTTACGATGAAGCTCGTATGCTTGCACGCAACACAGCTTCTTTGCATGGTAAGTATGATTATTTTAATGGATTTGGTAGTATTAATCTTGATGAAGCTATCAAAGTTACTTTGCCAGTTGAATTAACTCTGTTTACAGCAACTATACAAATGCAAAATGTAAACTTAGTCTGGCGTACAGAGACAGAGATTAACAATCTTGGTTTTGAGATTGAGAGAAAAGTCTCTTCGAATTTATCACAAAATGGTATTGATAGTGGTTGGTTAAAAATTGGATTTGTTCCCGGTAATGGCACAACATCTGATCCACAGGAATATTTTTATCTTGATGATATTAGAGTGATATCATCAACTACTCTTGCTTATAGATTGAAACAAATAGATTTCAATGGCACCTATGAATATAGTGATGAAGTTTTGGTAGAAAACATTTCGCCAGGAGATTTTGAACTCAAACAGAATTATCCAAACCCGTTTAATCCATCAACCAATATCCAGTATGCAGTAGGCAGTCAGAAATTTGTAGTGTTGAAGGTTTATGATGTTTTAGGAGAGGAAATGGCAACATTAGTTAACGAGGAAAAATCTGCAGGAACTTATGAAATTATGTTCGATGCTCAAGTACTTACGAGCGGAGTTTATTTCTATACATTAAAAGTTGGTAGCTATATCGAAACGAAGAAGATGATTTTCCTTCGTTAGAACGAAACTAACTAAGCTAATTTTAATTTACAGTATGATTAAAGAGCAATCTCTCAAATCGTCTTTATTTTTATAGGAAAAGTTTTAGCACTCAAAAAACACCTTAACTCTAAAAAGTTCCTCTCTGATCTACAGAATATCATCGTAATACACCGCTAATCAATAATAGCAAATATTCACCGTTTCCTTTCTTAAATTCGTCACTATGTTTTTATCAAATAATTAACCGGAGGTTACCTTGTTTAACTATAAAACATTTAGCAGGGGAATATCAGTATTTATACTAGCAATGTTGTTTATTCTGCCAAACTTTGCACAGCAGAATTTAACACGGCCGAGAGCAAGTCAACAGGCATCTGTTTCTCAAAGAGTTGGTCTTACGGATATCACGATTAATTATCACAGACCTGGTGTAAAGGGAAGAGAAATTTGGGGTAAGCTTGTTCCTTACGATCAGATCTGGCGTGCTGGTGCAAACGAAAACACTACAATTTCATTCAGCACCAGAGTAAAGATAAATGGAAAAGAAGTTCCGGCAGGCAAATATGGTCTTCATATGATACCCACAGAAAAAAACTGGACTATAATCTTAAGTAAAGATAATGCTGCCTGGGGAAGTTTCTTTTATGATGAATCACATGATCAAATGAGATTTTCATCTACACCGACTGCAACAGATTTTCAGGAATGGCTCAGTTATACTTTCGGTGATGTAACACCAAACTCATCAACTGTTGCTCTAAGATGGGAGAATCTTAGCATAGCATTTACTGTTGATGTAGATGTTAATCAGATAGTTGCTGAAAATATGGAAGAGCAATTAACAGGACTTGCAGGATTTGGTTGGCAAGGATGGAACCAGATTGCAAATTATTATATGCGTAATAATATAGATGTGAATCAAGCACTTGCTTTTGCAGATAGATCAATAGGAATTAACAAAAATGTTACAAATTCTTTTACAAAAGCAATTATCCTTGAATCATTAGGTAAAAATGATGAAGCTGAAGTACTGAAAAAGGAAGCTTTTGTAAACGCTAATGAAAATGATATCAACACACTGGGATACCAATTTCTGTTTGCTGGTAAAATTGATAACGCTATGGTGATATTTAAGAAGAATGTTGAAATGTATCCGGATTCCTGGAACGTATATGACAGCTTAGCCGAGTGTTACGCTGCTGCAAAGGATAATGATAATGCAATTGAGTATTATACAAAGGCATTGGAAAATGCACCTGAAAATCAGAAGAATAGAATAATAGCATCAATCGATAATTTAAAAGGAAGTTGAATAAGATTTGCTTTATGTCATTCCGATCCCGCCAGACCTGTAAAAGGGAATCTTGGCGGGAGAAGAATCTTTTGTTATCAACGGATAAAAGATCATTTGTTAGCGCACAGTGCAGGTTAGCGATTTTTAAATACGATTATTTCGTAAAGAATACTCCAATATTAAATACAGGCGTGGATATTATATTTTTACCGTTAGTCCCACTTTCATAATAACCATTAATTCCAAAACTATCTGAAATTTTATAAACAAGCGCTGCATTATAAGCAATGTATTCCTGGTTGTTAGAAAATATTCCGAAACCGCCTTGTACACTTGGATCGCCATTCTTAAATGATACCACTCCGTGAAACCGTAGTGTTAGTGATAATTTTTTTGTGAATTTATAACCTCCTTCAATGATATACTTGAACTCATCAGAAAACCCGTTGGTTCTATTATTGAATGCAATTCCACCAGACAAATAAATCGGGAGGGGATAGAAAGAATGACCAACTTCTACTCCCAACAACTGATTAAAATTTCCACTTCCTGTCCACAGTCCACCATCGGGAGTTGATAAACCGGTTGGTAATCCTAAAATAAGTTTAACACTAATAACAGTTTTTCCAAAATTTGCCAATCTGTATTTAAAACCAATGTCCAGATCCCCAATATTTTTAACATCATTATCAGAACCAAAGGCTGATGAAAGAGAATCGAGACTAACAGTTTTGAAAGCATTAATATTGACGAACGTTGTTAGATTATCAGTAATTCCGTAAGACCCGAATATTCCAATTGTCACATCAGTAAATTTAGGTATTGATTCTTTCACTCCAACCGAGTCATAAATTTTAGTGGCACTCAGATACCTGAATTCCACTTTATAATATCCTCGTCCTTTTTTCTGGGTCCACGCACCTGCTGCCGCAGTTGATTGGATCAAAAAAATAATTAAGATAGATAGAAGGATTAAGTTATTTTTAATTAGTGATATATAATTCATATTGAGATTTCCTACTTCAAAAATTTTTGAATTTTATTTGAATGAAAAAAAATACAAATTTTTAGTTTAAATTGATAAACAATTATATTTCTTTGTGCAGAAGCAATTATTAAATAAAAAATTTTACCATAGTATATTTATTCCACTCACATTCCCAGTGATTCTGTGGATGGTGTACTTTATCTCATTGTCTCTAAATCTTGATCTTAGCAGAATGGGAATTCTTCCAAGGGATATGTTTGGAATTTTGGGTATTATTAGCGGACCCATCGTTCATGCAAATTTCTCTCATCTTTTATCGAATACAATACCTTTAATAATTTTAGGATGGATAATATTTTTCTTCTATTCCAAAGTTTCATTTAAAACGTTTCTACTTATTTATGTGTTAACCGGTTTATTAGTATGGGTGTTTGCAAGAGAGGTTTATCATATTGGGGCCAGTGGAATTGTATACGGGATTGTAAGTTTTTTATTTTTCAGTGGGATCTTTCGGAGAGATAACAAATCAATTACCATTGCACTGATCGTTACATTTTTATACGGCGGAATTGTTTGGGGAATATTGCCGGGTCAGAAAGGAATTTCGTGGGAGTCTCATTTGTTTGGCGGAATTGCCGGTATAATAACAGCATTCATTTTTAGAAAAATTGAACCGCCAAAAAAATATGATTGGGAGGATGAAGAAGATGATTTTGATGTTAATGAACTCGAAGTGTCTTATGATCCCGAAAAAAATAAATTTAATCTATAACTTTTAAGAAAGAATTTATGAAAAAAAGTATATCCGAGACTAAAAAATACAGAATGGATGACATAATTATCGAAACAGAAAATGAACAATAACAATATAATCATCCCAAAAAGAATTGTAACTGTTGATAAGGATGATCTTATTCTCAGTAACACCGCGGTTGAAATTATTGATAGCAGAATTACATCCTTTATTCCTTTTGAAAAGATCGATTGGCAGGGCTACGAAGGTAAGATTTATGATTACCCAGATTTAACATTAATTCCCGGTTTTGTTCAAACACATATTCATCTTTGTCAAACACTCTTTCGCAGTTTGGCTGATGATCTTCAGTTGCTTGAATGGCTTCAGAAAAAAATATTCCCTTTTGAAAATGCTCACGATAAAAAATCGTTAGAGATTTCAACTAAACTTGGAATAAATGAATTACTGCTCGGCGGCACCACAACGTTACTTGATATGGGAACTTTAAGGCATCAGGAAGTTGTATTTGAAGAAATGATCAGTTCCGGCATAAGGGGATATTCCGGCAAATGTTTGATTGATGAAAATGAACTATATCCTTTATTCAAATCATCAACCGAAAATGAATTAAAATATATGAACGAACTTGCAAATGAATTTCACAATGTTGAAGAGGGAAGAATCAGGTATGGTTTTGCACCGAGGTTCGTTCTTTCCTGCAGCGAAGAGCTATTAAAAGAAACGAAATCTATGATGAATGATTTTCCGGGTTCTGTCTATCACACTCATTCATCCGAAAATAAAAACGAAATTGCTGAAGTAAGAAAAAAGTATGATAAAGAAAACATAGAATATTTCGAATCAATTAATGTATTGGATGACCATACTATACTTGCACATTGTATTCATCTAAATGAAAATGAAAAACAAATTTTAAAAAATAGAAATGTTAAAGTTGCTCACTGTCCTTCGGCTAACTTAAAACTTGGTTCGGGAATAGCGAACATACCGGAGTATATTGAAAGAGGGATCTCTGTTTCAATTGGTGCCGATGGTCCTCCCTGCAACAATAATTTATCCGTATTTACTGAGATGAGATTAGCTGCGCTGATACAAAAACCTATTCATGGTCCTGAAGCGATGGATGCAAAGACGATATTTAAACTTGCCACCATTGAAGGAGCGAAAGCATTGCACCTTGAAAATGAAGTCGGCAGTATTGAAATTGGGAAGAAAGCGGATCTTGTACTAATAGATTTAAACACACATGAAAATTCAGTTTTGGATAATGATGAGCAGGTTTACTCTAATCTTGTATATTCTTCAGGTACAAATAATGTGCGTTCTGTAATGATTGATGGGAAATGGGTTGTAATGAATAGTGAATCACTTATTTATGATAAAAATAAACTGAGAGTAGACAGCATCGATGAACTAAAAAAATTATTGAAAAGAATGTAAAGGATTAGATGAAACGAGCATGAAAAACCATTTACAAACAAGGAGATGATTATAATGCGAGTTCCATATGGCCTTAATTAGAAATCATAATCATATGAATAAAATAGTTTTTGCATCGCAAAATAAATGTAAAGTAAAAGAAGTAGTTCAAATATTAAATGGTTTGGATATTGAGATAATCTCTCTCGCAGATATGAACGAACAAATTGAAATAATAGAAAACAGTGATTCGTTTGAAGCCAATGCGCTTATTAAAGTAAAACAGGTTTATAATATATTTAAACTTCCAACGATTGCCGATGATTCCGGTCTAATGGTTGAACAATTAAACGGTGCACCGGGAATTTATTCTGCGCGTTATGCGGGTGAAGATGGAAACGATAAAGCCAACAATAAAAAATTGCTTGATGGATTGAAAAATTACCCGAAACCTCACATCGCAAAATTTGTATGTGCTGCTGTTTATTATGATGGAGAAAAAGTTCACACAGCAATTGGTGAATTTAATGGTAGAATAATAGATGAAGAACACGGTTCTTACGGTTTTGGTTATGATCCTCTTTTTGTTCCAGATGGCTATTCTATTACATCAGCAGAAATGAAACCTGCATTAAAAAATTCAATCAGTCACAGATTTAATGCTTTTAATAAATTAAAAAAAATACTTAATAAATGAACTCCCTATTTAAACTGCTATCTTTTATTTTAGCCGGATTACTTTTTGTTTATTCTTGCACAGAAGAAAACAGTACCAACCCTCCGGGTGAAGAAAATCTTCCAGTTTACTTTCCCAACAGCGAAGGTACATTTTATAAGTATGAAATTATTCAAACTGATACGAACGGAGTTGCCTCAATGGGAATCAGGGATGTAGTTTATCTTGAAGATACTTTAATAAATAGCACAAGATATAAACTTCAGATTGATTCCATTCAAACTAATTTACAATTGTCGGTTTCTTCATCTTATTTCCGAACAACTGAAACAGGCGTATTTTATTTCGTGGATACAACCGGATTCACAAACACCTTGCCCGATTCACTTCAATCATCAGTTGAATTACAGGATGAATTGAGAGCATATTTGTTCCCACTTTCTGAAGGAACGTTTTGGACTGTTTACAGGATAAGCATTGAAGTAAATGAGTTTCTTAGTTTTAATCTTGTTAATATTACAGGGAAATATATATCTGATGAAACATTAATATTAGATATATCAGATGGAACACAAACTATTAATACTAAGAAAGTGGAAATCGTTTTTAAATTGCAAACCGGTGCGGCTGATTCTGTAATTACGTTTAATGCAAACACATGGCTCACTGAAGATATTGGAATTGTTAAAATGGAAGGCAGTGCAGTTGTATTAAGTTTGTTTAGTGGCGGCGGATTAAATTTATCAGACACATCTATAATCGTAACGCAAAATCTAATCGATTATGATGTTAAGTAATTTACTTTGTAGCAATAATAATTTGTACTGTACCGAAAGTTAAAATATGTCGCTCAACGCTTTTAAATCCTGCTGCTTTCAGCAATCCCGGTAAATTTACTTTCTCATCAAACTCTTCAACTGAAGAAGGTAGATATTCATATGCTTCCTTATCGCCTGATATTATTCCTCCTACTTTTGGAAGTATCTTTTTAAAGTAAAACTTATACAAAGCTTTTAAAATTTTATTAGATGGCAATCTGAATTCTAAAATAGTTGCCTTACCACCGGGAGTTAAAACTCCGTGAAAGGATTTAAATCCTTCAATAATATCATAAAAGTTTCTCACACCGAAAGCGACTATGACATTTGTTACAGAATTTTTTTTAAACGGCATTGTTTCGGCAACCATTTGTACTGTTCTTCCGGTAATCCAATCGGATTTTTTAAAAAAAAGCTGGAGCATATTTTTTGAAAAGTCAGCACCGAAGATATTTTCAACACCCATTTTTTTAGCTGCAATGGCAAAATCCCCTGTACCACAGGCAACATCAAGTAACACACTATCGGCGGTCATTCCTGTTAGTTTCAGAGCCTTTTTTCGCCAATAGAAATCCAGACCGAAGCTTAATAAATGATTAAGGAGATCATATCGATATGCGATTGAATCAAATATTCTTTTTACGGAAGCTTTTTTTTCACACATTATTTACTTGACTAACATATTATAAGTTTGGTCTAAAGAGCAAATATTCTTGATTGTCATTCCCACGAAAGTGGCAATCCATTAAAATTTCAATCTTATTGATTCTTATTTTCACCAAGATTACTTTCTTAAAGTGGAATCTATTACTATTTCTTAAAAAAAAACAAACCTTAAAAATCAAACAACAAATAAATTTCAATAGTCAAATAGATTGGATTTTTTATTATTGATTTGAATTAAAAAGTTTTGGTGTATTAACTTTTCCCATATTCAAATTCCGGTTTACCAATTTTTCTTCTCCACCAGTTAAAAATATACTTAGCCGACCAAACCGCAAAGATCATAAATACTAGCCCGCCGAAAAGATCGATTACATAGTGGTACCATAAATAAACAGTGGAAAAAATAAGCAAAGAACCGACCGGAACGAAAAAATATTTTGATCTACTCTTCAATTTAACAGAAAGAAAAATAACAATTAATGTTATCATTGTGTGCCCGCTCGGAAAGACATCTCTCTGCACAACTTCTGCGGGGTTTGGTGTGCCGGAAGGAATTGATTCACCCGAATTAACTAACTCCCTTAAAAAATTTGTTAACCATAATCCGGGAAGTTGTTCATTAATAGTTGAGAAATCATGCAATGTGAACCGCGGACCGATACCCGGCAAAGTAAAGTAACCCAAATATGATAAACAAAATCCGTAAAAAATTGTAAACAGTGCAAAATCCATTGCAACAAATCTTTTTTTTCTTAACAAGGATAACCCGAGAATAAGTGGCAGCAGGTAGAACATTCCGTAAATAATTTGTAAAATTTCAGTAAGCACTGGATTAGCAAGCTGATGAAGCCAATGTGTCGGGTCGGTGCCGAACATCCATCTATCAATTGCAATAAACAGGTTATCGAAATCATAAGTTCTTATCGGCTTTACCATAAAATAAATTTCTTTAAATGTAAGAAGTACCAGCGGAGCTATATACCAGTAATGCAGTGCTCTCCACAATTTATTATCATTCTTTGTTTCGAGATAGGCTAATGAAAAGGCAAGGAGTATTATTCCAATGTTAACAAGAATCCAAATCCACCAGGTAGCAATCTCATTATAAAAAATAATATGCAGAAGAGTAAGGATGAGATAGAAAACTACAACAACCAAATCAAATGCTTTAAGATGTCTGATGTATTCTTTAGCTTTAATCATTCAGAAAATTTTTGATAATATAAAAAGCGGAAATCATTAACCAGTTTGATTGAGTGCAAATTCTGTCAGTACTAAAAAATCTTTTACGTCTAATTGTTCCGCTCTCAAAGAAAGGTCGATATAGCTATCGGAAAAATTTAATTCTCTAAATATACTATTACTAAGGGAATTTTTTAAGATTTTTCTTCTATTTCCGAAACAAGCTTTTACAATACCAATAAACATTTCCCTTTTTTCTTTGGAGATACTTAATCCCTTCAAGTGTAGATGAACAACTGCAGATGTTACTTTTGGTTTGGGATAAAATGCGTTTGGTGAAACTTTAAAACAAACTTGGGTATCTGAAAAGTAATTTAATAGTACTGTAAGAATTCCGTAATCTTTATTTCCCTTTTTGGCTGTCATTCTTTTTGCGACTTCATTTTGTACCATAAGAACTGCATCTTCAATCAACTCAGCATTGCGTATTATTTTAAAAATAATTGAAGACGTAAGATTATAAGGTATGTTGCCGATGATTCTCAACTTCTTTTTATTCGAATCATATATTGTGCTGATATCAACTTTAAGAAAATCTTTTTGAATTAATTGAAATTTCGGAAATTTTGATTGTAGATCTTCAATGACTCTTGTGTCTATTTCAACAGCGATAAAATTTTCTGTTTTACCATATATTAGTTCTGTAAGCGCACCTCTTCCCGGACCAATCTCCACTATTGTATCATCCGGCTGAGGATTGATTTCACCAACAATTTTTTTAATTATGTTTTTATCGTGAAGATAATTCTGCCCGAACCGTTTTAATGGTTTAACTTTTTGCATAAAATAAAGTTATCAACTACCAAAGTGATTTCCAATTGTTTGATCAAAAGAATTCCTCGAAGCTAGCTTCGGGGTTGTTCATCTAATTATCCTTATATTTAATTAAATAAAAACAAAATTATAAAAGAAATGAGCAAAATATTTTACCCGGCACAGGAAAAATATATTTCATCCTTCCGTAAAGAACAGGATGATCTGATAAATGAGATGGAAGCATTTGCAAAAGATCATAATGTTCCCATCCTTTCGTGGCAATCGGCTGAGTTTATTGAACAATTAGTATTAATGACTAATCCCAGGAGAGTGCTAGAAATAGGAACGGCAATCGCATATACTACAATCCGCGTTGCAAGAAATCTTAAAAAGAAATCCGTTGTTCATACAATAGAACTAAGTGAAGAAAATATTGAAATGGCAAAGGAATACATTGGGCAATCCGGTGTTGGAGATATAATAAAGCTGATTGAAGGCAATGCACTTAGTGTTATGCCGCGATTGAAAAAAAAATACGATTTAATCTTCCTTGATGCCGATAAAGAAGATTACAAAAGATTGTTCGATTATTCAATGGTACTTTTGAAAAGAGGAGGCGTGATTGTCATCGATAACCTTTTATGGCAGGGTTATGCAGCAGCAAGCAAAGTTCCTTCTAAGTACAAGGAATCAACAAAACATATACGCGAGTTTAATAAAATATTTATTGAACAGCCGAATTTACGTACAACCATCCTTCCGATTGGAGATGGAATTGGATTAGGAGTGAAGGCATAGCAACTGAAAATTCCAATAAATAAAAATATATTATATGATGTTGAGGTTTTTTCAGATTCTATACTAAAAAGAAAAGCCGATATTCAAATAATTATTAATGAATCATTACAGAATAATTTTATAGCAAATTTTGAAGAATTAACTTTTACTGGAAAGTATGTTCAAGGGCTTAAAAGGGTACTGCAAAAAGGTGCAGATTTTCAGGAGATTGATAGTCTTGATCACGTTAAAAAAGATTTAACCGAAACAATGAAAAAAGTTATTGGGAATATTAGGGCGTTATTAATTCATTCCCCCGAAACAAATAAAAAATATTTTGAAGATACTTATCTATCGCTTACCCCAAATTGTTTTCAGAATCTCAATGATTTATTAGAAGACCTTGAGTTGGTTAAAAAGTATTTAAATTATATAAAACGTTCTAACAAGAATTAACAACCCCAAATCAATCCTTATCAAAACGTAATTGATAAAATTTTAAATATCACAAACAAAATTTCTTTTTATTCAGTTTTCTTAAGCCACTTTTCAAGCGCTTCTAACAAATGCGTCATAGCCATTATAAGCTGTTCGTGCTGTGAAGGATTGATATCCTGCAATATTTCCTTATGAATATCCACATAATCTTTATTAAGTTGTTGAACAAGTGATTTACCCTTTTTAGAAAGATTTACCCTCATGTTTCGTCTGTCGTTAGGGTCAATTTCTCTACGGATATACCTTTTCTTTACAAGACCGTCATTTATCCTTGTTAAACGGCTCGGGCTTAGATTCATTCTCTCAGCAATTGTTTTGTTGTTTAAGCTTTCGTCAGTACCAAATAAACGTAAACATCTGAACTCAGCTTGTGTTAACCTATGAAGTTTTGCTAAATGTACTTCCTTTTCCTGGCAATTTGCTAATAAACTGAATGTTAAATTTGCTAGACGTGATGCTGTTGAATTTTTATACATAATTTTCGCCGAAAGTATTGATTAAATGAAATATTGTGTATATCAAATATCGATAAATTTTAAAATTAATTCAAGTGATGGTAAAAAAATATTTGTGCAAATGTTCCTAATTAAATAATATACTATCTATAATAATTTACTTCGGTATCAACTATTTTTATTTCACCCTTTGAGATATCTGTGAGTTGAAAAGTTATTTTACCCAACTCTGAAGGCATTATGTAACATTCAAAGATTACTTTCTCTTTATATACTGAGTTCTCAATTGTTGCGTTATGGTTGGATAAAATTCTGTGGATATGACTGATATATTTAAAATCAGCCCGGATAATTACCTTCTGAAAAAGTACTTTTTCTACCTTTTTTGCTTCTTCCAAAACATTATATACTGAAGTATAATATGCTTTGCCCAGCGGACCAACCCCTAATTTTGTCCCTCCATAATATCTAATAAGCACAACTATTACGTTTATCAAATTAAAATGCTTAATTGCATTTAAAATTCTTATTCCGGCGGTACCGTTGGGTTCTCCGTCATCAGAATATTTGAATTGTTCGGTGATTAGTTTAAATGCAAAACAGTGATGAGTAGCATCGTAATATTTTTTCTTTATCGGTGCCAAAATATTAGCAGCTTCATTTTCCGTTTCGCAATGGTAAACCTGCCCAATAAAAACCGAGCTTTTTTCTTTGTGAGTAACTTCGGCAAAATTATCCACAGTTAATATTTTTTCAGGGTGATTTATCATAGAAAAGTGAGAAGGTGTAAAGCTATTTTAATTGATTATTAAAACTACTATAAGTAATATAGTTATTTAAATTATTAATTTGGCTAACATTGGAAAAAGAATCGATAATTATAAAGGGTGCAAGAGAGCACAATTTAAAAAATATTGATATCGAGATACCGAGAGATTCATTTACTGTAATAACAGGTCTTTCAGGTTCTGGTAAATCTTCGCTTGCCTTCGATACAATTTATGCAGAAGGACAGAGAAGGTACATCGAATCGCTTTCGGCGTATGCGCGCCAGTTTTTAGATATGCTTGAAAAACCTGATGTGGATTTTATAGAAGGATTAAGTCCCGCTATTTCGATTGAGCAGAAATCCACTTCCGGCAATCCTCGTTCCACTGTCGGTACTGTTACGGAAGTCTATGATTATCTTCGTCTTCTTTACGCAAGATTGGGAATCCCATACTGCTACAATTGCGGAAAACCTGTTGAGAAACAGACCACGACACAAATCATCGATTCAATCCTGACAAAATATAAAGGTAAAAGGTTAGCAATATTAGCTCCTGTTGTGCGTGGAAGGAAAGGACACTACAGGGAATTGTTTGAAGAAATTCTTTCGGATGGATTTTTAAAAGTAAGGGTTGATGGTGAGGTTCATGAGATTGCAAAAGGATTTCAGGTTGACAGGTATAAAATTCACAACATTGAAATTGTTGTGGATAGGCTAATCGTTAAAGAAACTTCGAGAAACAGAATAAGTGAATCGGTTGAAGTTGCACTTAATTATGGCAACGGAATTGTTGTTGTAAATGATGGTAAAGAAGATAAAATATTCAGCCGCCATCTTGCCTGCATTGATTGCGGAATAAGCTTTCGGGAATTGGCACCAAACTCTTTTTCGTTCAACTCGCCTTACGGTTCCTGTAAAGATTGTGAAGGACTCGGAGTAAAAAAAGAACTTGATATTAATCTCATCATTCCTGATTGGAACAAAACGATTAAAGATGAAGGTCTTACACCTTTAGGAAAACCCCGTTCAATCTGGTTCTTCACTCAATTGGATGAAGTTGCAAAGAAGTACGGTTTCGATTATGATACACCACTCAACAAGTTATCACCCGAGCAGATTGAAGTAATAATAAATGGAACTAAAGAAAAGATAGCTTTTTATTATTCATATGGAAGTGGTAGAGCCGTTAAGTACATGCATCGTTTTTCTGGTGTGATAAGACATTTGAAAAATTATTATAACTCCACAACTTCATCAAGAGTTAGTGAATGGGTTGAAGCATATATGAACACGATCGTTTGTCCTGCTTGCAACGGTGGAAGATTAAAAAAAGAATCACTTGCAGTAACATTCCAGGAGAGAAATATTAGCGACATAACCAAACTCTCAATTAAAAGAGCAATGGAATTTTTTGATAATATAAAAGTAACCGGTAATGTACATATCATTGCAAAACCAATAATTAAAGAGATTAAAGAAAGGCTTCACTTTTTGTTAAATGTTGGATTAGATTATTTAACACTCGATCGTTCAGCGAGAACTCTCTCGGGTGGAGAATCTCAACGAATTAGGCTTGCAACACAAATTGGAACACAGCTTTCCGGAGTTTTATACGTGTTAGATGAACCGTCAATCGGTCTTCATCAAAGCGATAATGTTAAACTTATAAAATCGTTAAAAAAGTTACGCGACTTAGGAAATACTGTTATTGTTGTTGAGCACGACAGAGAAACTATAGAAAGCTCTGATTATATGATCGATCTCGGACCAGGAGCGGGAGAACATGGAGGAGAAGTTTGTGCAGAAGGTGAAACACAAAAACTTATTGATTCCAGCAATGGATTTAATTCATTAACGCTTGCCTATCTCCGCACAAAAGAAAAAATAAAAACTCCTGAAATAAGGCGAAAAGGCAACGGCAAATTTTTAATTCTAAAAGGGGCAAGAGGAAATAATTTAAATAATCTAAATTTGAAAATACCTCTCGGTACTTTAACACTTCTAACGGGTGTAAGCGGTTCTGGTAAGTCATCAATACTTAATGAGACTCTGGTAAAAATATTGATGAGAAAAATTTATAAATCCAAAATGGTTCCTTTGCCTTATGATTCGATAGAAGGATTGGAAAACATTGATAAAATAATTGAGATCGATCAAGCACCAATTGGAAGAACGCCACGATCGAACCCGGCGACTTATACAGGTTTATTTACTTTTATTAGAGATCTTTTTGCACAGCATCCCGAATCAAAGATACGAGGTTATAAGCCCGGTCGTTTCAGCTTTAATGTTAGCGGAGGAAGATGTGAAGGATGCAGCGGAGACGGGTTGAAAAAAATAGAAATGAATTTTCTTCCCGATGTTTATGTCCTTTGTGATATTTGCAAAGGAAAGAGATACAACAGGGAAACACTTGATGTGCTTTATAAAACCAAATCAATTGCGGATGTATTAGAGATGCGTATTGATAGAGCATTGGAATTCTTTTCAGAGTTGCCAAGGTTAAAAAGAAAACTACAGGCAATTCACGATGTGGGATTGGGTTACATAAAACTTGGGCAGCAAGCCACAACTCTTTCGGGAGGAGAGGCACAGCGCGTTAAATTAGCAACAGAACTTAGTAAAATAAGTACGGGTAAAACTCTTTATGTTTTGGATGAACCCACAACCGGGCTTCATTTTGATGATGTAAGAGTTTTACTCGGTGTGCTTAACAAACTTGTGGATAAAGGCAACACCGTAATTGTGGTTGAACATAATATAGATGTAGTTAAAATGGCTGATTGGGTTATTGATCTCGGACCAGGTGGAGGAGAGTTCGGTGGTGAGATTGTTGCCGAAGGAACACCTGAAACAATAGCTAAAAATAAGAACAGTTTAACGGGTAAATTTCTTAAGGAAGAATTAATTTAAAAAACATCTAATAGTTTTAATGCTATAATAAAAACGGCGATAATTAACACATATTTTATAAGCCCCTCTCCTTTTTTAATCTGCATTTTTGCACCCCACCATCCACCAAAAATATTTCCTATTGCTAAAAATATTCCGAGCAGCCAGTTAACATTATCTGTAAATGCAAAAATCATTAATGCTGGTATTGTATAAATTAATACGATGAAGACTTTGTACATATTTACCCTAACGAGGTCCAGCTTCATCAGTAATTGAATTGAAGCCATTAATAAAAATCCAACACCAACCTGAATGAACCCTCCGTAAAAACCGATGCCTATCATCGATAAATAAATTCCGGTATTAGGTTTATTTGGTTCATCTTTATCATTTGATTTTTTCTTTGGCAGTATCATTGAAATGATTATCCCTATCATTATTATTCCAAGAATTACTTTGAATAATTCGTCTTCCAACCTTACAGCCAACAAAGCACCTGCAACCGATCCTGGTAATGTGAAGAAGGAAAGTTTTAAACTTGTTTTAAGATCAAAATAATTTTCCTGTTTAAATGATTTAACAGCTGAAACATTTTGCAGAAGAATCGCGATTCGGTTTGTTCCGTTTGCAACCGAAGTATCCAAACCGAGAAAGATAAGTGCAGGAAGCGTTAATGTAGAACCGCCGCCAGCATTTACATTAATAAATCCAGCAATAACTCCGACACAAGTTAAAATTGTTATGGATAAAAGATCTGGCATTAAGTGTGTAGAATATTTAATCAATAATTAAGATTGAATGAGTTTAATTTATTAAATTTGATACCATTATTTATAACGATTAGTAAAAAATAAATTTTAAAAATTTAATAGTAAAAATTGGAGCTTTTATGTCCTCCTGGAACTGGGAAATAGAGAATAAAGATTATTTAGATAAAACAATTACACGCTGCAAAAGACAAAAAATAATTCTTCCGACTTTTGAACAGTTAAAAAAACCGGAAACTATTCCCGATCAAATAAAATCAAGATTAAAAAATATTGATATGCAGGAATTACATCCGTTAAATCTATTTAGAATAAACTGGAGAAATGATGCGGTTACAGGTGAAATTGGTGATATTAATTATCTTGAAATTCCCAAAGAAATAACCGGAGTTAAAGCAAGAATAGTTGGTTTAGTGGGAAAGTTTTTTCCAACAGGTGCACATAAAGTTGGAGCGACTTATGGCTGCCTTGTACCTTATTTAGTTACAGGAAGATTTAATCCCGAATACCATAAAGCGGTATGGCCTTCAACAGGAAATTACTGCAGAGGAGGAACATTTAATTCTGCTCTTTTTGGTGTTCACCCGGTTGCAATTCTTCCCGAAGAAATGAGTAAAGAGAGATTTGAATGGTTGGAAAAATTAGGTGCAGAAGTTTATGCAACTCCAGGATGCGAAAGCAACGTAAAAGAAATTTATGATAAATGCCATGAGTTGGAAGCCGAAAGCGATGAATATTTAATCTTTAATCAGTTTGATCAGTTCGGCAATTCGGTTTGGCATTACGAAATAACCGGAAGTACGATTGAAACTTTATTTAATGATATTAAATCGGGCAAACAAAGATTAAGTGCTTATGTTAGTGCAACCGGTTCTGCCGGAACAATAGCCGCAGGAGATTACTTACGTAATGTTAATCCTTCAATTAAAGTTCTTGCAACCGAAGCTTTTCAATGCCCCACGCTTTTAATGAATGGGTATGGTGGTCATCGAATAGAAGGAATTGGCGATAAACATATTCCATGGATCCACAATGTTAAAAATACTGATACAGTTGCAGCAATTGATGATGAAGATACTTTGAGAATTCTCCGGCTGTTTAATGAAGATGCCGGAAAAGAAGTTTTAAAAGAAAATGGATTGAATGAAGATGTAATTGAAAAACTATCCTATCTGG
Source organism: Bacteroidota bacterium (assembly GCA_022564295.1). Lineage (GTDB taxonomy): Bacteria > Bacteroidota > Ignavibacteria > Ignavibacteriales > Ignavibacteriaceae > BMS3ABIN03. The sequence continues at coordinate 139,645 of JADFLR010000004.1, forward strand.
GAATTTCATCTGCATGTAATTTGCTGGCATCAATTAAACTTGCAAAGTATTACGAGTTAAATGAAAACGATGTCATCTTTACAATCTTCACCGATTCTGTTGAGATGTACTATTCACGGTTGGAAGAGATGAATGAGAATTGGGGAAAGTACAATAAAACACAGGCACTTATTGATTGGACTGCGGTTATCAAAAAGCAAGCTATCGATCACTTAAGAGAATTAAGTTATTACGATAAAAAACGAATTCACAACCTTAAATACTTTACCTGGGTCGAGCAGCAAGGTAAAGATGTTGAAGAACTCGATGCTCAATGGTATGATGAAAATTATTGGAATGAAAGATTTTCAATTGCACCGTTTTGGGATGAACTAATAACAGAATTTAATAAGAAGGTTGGGATTGAAATCACTGAATAAATTATGTCGTTCTTAATCCTTTGTCATTCTGAGCGAAACGGAGTGAAGCAAAAAATCTCTTTAAAGAATTAATCAAAAACCTAACATAAAATGAAAATAACAAACGCATGGATATGTAGCATTAATGATGATAAAATCGAACCGGTTTTCGGTGATATAAATATAAATAACGGTAAAATTTCAGGTATAGATAAAAAACCATTTGAATATCATAAGGTTTTTAATGAAACAATTCAGGAAAAAGATATAAATGCAAAGGGGTGTGTTGTAACAATTCCAAATATAAACTTCCACGATCATTTTTATTCACGACTTGCAAAAGGATTACCAATAACCGGACCGATGGACAATTTCCAAAATATACTAAAAAGTTTGTGGTGGAAAGTTGATACTTCTTTGGATAGAGAAATGATAATTGCATCTGCACAGCTTGGGATTCTTGATTCAATAAAAAATGGCGTAACATATATTTTCGATCATCACTCATCACCGCAAACAACTAGTGGCAGTCTTCAAGCAATTGCCGATGTGTTTGATGACCTGGGTACTAGAGGTGTTATCTGTTTTGAAACTACCGACAGAAACGGTCATCAACTTGCAGAAGAGGGGATTAACGAGAATAAAAACTTTTTGGGAAATTACGTTAATGATAATGTAAAAGGATTACTCGGCTTACATGCCTCATTCACTGTATCCGATGAAACTTTACAAATGGCTTCAAGAGTAGTGGAAGAAAATGATCTTGGTATTCATATCCATCTTTGTGAAGATAAAATTGACAGAGAACAATCTGAAAAACAATTTGATTTGCTTCCGGTAGAGAGATTAAAGAAATTTAAACTGTTGAATAAAAAAAGTATCCTATCTCATGGAATTCACTTAACTAAAAGCGATTATAACACAATTGCAAAGTATGGTTGCGCAATAGCATTTAATCCCGATTCAAATATGAATAATGCTGTTGGATTACCCGATTTTAATATAATTCCAGATGAAATTCCTGTACTAATGGGAACAGATGGAATGAATTCAAATCCTTCAAGATCTCTTAAACAGTTATTCCTACTTTTACGTCATTCAGGTAAATCGTTTGAAGAATCTTTTACTAAAATTCAAAACATTTATTTTAATCAATTAAAATTTGTTAAACGATTCTTTCCTGATTTTACGGGATTAAATACCGGCGATCGTGCTGATTTAATAATTTGGGATTATGTTCCGCCGACGCCATTTTCAATAGAAAACTTTTGGGGACATTTTCTGTATGGAATTATTGAAAGCAGGATAAAAGATGTTTTGCATAACGGTATCATTTTGCTGAAAGATTTTGAACTTAAATTTAACGATGATATCTATACTTCAAACATTGTTAAGGAAGGGCATAGGTTCTTTAATAAATTTGGAGAATCTTCACTTCATACAGAATGACCTGTGTTTAACATTCATTCACTAAAAAATATGATACTCCGGGAAAATACTATAAGGAATTAATATGGATCTATCAAAAACTATATATAACAAAGCAAAAAAATACGCTGATTACACTGCAAAAAATCTTTCAACTGTAATTAAGCATAAATCACTTAGCTGCCAGGAAAAAGAAGTTGCATCTGATATAAAAAAAATGATGGATGAAGCAGGTTTCGATGAAGTGAAAATTGACGGACTCGGAAATGTTATAGGAAGAATTGGAAACGGGAAAAAGATCATTGCTATTGATGGTCATATCGATACAGTTGATCTGGGTAATTTAGATGCCTGGGAATTTGATCCTCTTGGTGGGGAAATAAAAGACGGTTATGTTCTTGGCAGAGGTACAACTGATCAAACAGGCGGACCTGTTGCCGCAATAACAGCAGGTAGAATATTGAAGGAATTAGGGCTGGGAAATGATATCACCCTTTATGTAACTGCAACCGTAATGGAAGAAGACTGTGACGGACTTTGCTGGAAATATATTGTAGAAGAAGATAAAATCAAACCCGATTGTGTGATAGTTACCGAACCCACCAACCTGAATATTTACCGGGGGCATAGAGGCAGAATGGAGATCGAGGTTTCATTTTATGGTCTCTCTGCTCACGGTTCTGCACCGGAAAGAGGTGAGAATGCAATTTACATGGCATCTAAAGCTGCACTTGAAATAGAAGAGCTTAATGAAAGATTAGCTGAAGATGTTTTTTTGGGAAAAGGGAGTGTTACAATTTCGGAGTTTGTTTCATCAAGCCCTTCATTATGTGCTGTATCCGATTTTGCAAAAATTCATCTCGATAGAAGATTGACCTGGGGTGAAGATAAAGAATTAGCTTTGAATGAAATAAAGAATATTGTAGAAGGAATGAATGCAAAGGTTGAGCTTCTTCAATATGAAGAAACTGCATATACAGGTTTGAAATATGGAATGGAAAAATATTTTCCTACATGGAAAATTGAAGAAGATCATCATGTAATTCAAATCGGTGTGAAAACATTTAAAGAATTATTTAACCAGGATCCTGTTGTCGATAAGTGGACATTCTCAACAAACGGTGTTACAATTAATGGTATTTACAAAATTCCTGTTATCGGTTTCGGACCCGGTAATGAAGAACTCGCGCACGCACCGAATGAGAAAGTAGCGATCGAACATTTAGTAAAAGCATCTGCATTTTATGCAATGTATGTAAATAATTTTTAACCAAAATGGAACACAGATCAAACGGATAATCGCTGATTAAATTGGAATTGCTACATCAAAATATTACGAATAAAATTATAAAAAGTTTTTATGAAGTTTATAATATTCTTGGTTATGGGTTTTTAGAAAAAGTATATGAAAGTTCTTTGTATAATGAGTTAATTAGTTGTGGACATTCTTGTGAAAGACAAAAGAAAATTGATGTTTATTACAAAGAAAAACTTGTAGGAGAATATTATGCTGATATTATAGCAGAAGAAAAAGTAATTATAGAGTTAAAATCAGCTGAAACAATTTGCGAAGAACATGAATTTCAATTAATAAATTATTTAAAAGCTACAAATATTGAAGTTGGATTATTATTGAATTTTGGTAAGAAACCAGAAATCAGAAGAAAAATATTTACAAACGATAGAAAATTAAATTCTAATCCGTGATAATCAGTATAATCTGTGTTATCCGTGTTCCATATTCTTTTTAGGAGAAATTATGACAAAAGAATTAAAAGGCAAGCATTTCCTTTCCTGTGATGATTGGACAAAGGAAGAACTCGATGTAGTATTTGACACTTCATTTGAATTGAAAGAACAGTTTAGGAACGAAGTGCCACATCTGCATTTACCGCATAAAACTTTATTTATGATTTTCTTTGAGCAATCCACACGAACAAGAAACTCAATGGAAGCTGGAATGACACAACTTGGCGGTCATGCTCACGATTTAACATCAGATAAGATGCAGCTTTCACATGGTGAATCTCCAAAGGACACCGCTATAATTCTTTCGCGAATGGGTCATGGAATTGCTTCACGAAATTGTTTTTATGGTATTGGTTATGATTACTTAAATGAAATGGCAGAACATTCAACTAAACCTGTCATGTCTTTACAAGATGATATTTATCATCCTTTCCAGGGGCTTGCAGATTTGATGACAATTTTTGAGCAGTTTGGGAAAAACCTTAAAGGATTAAAAGTTACCGTGTCATGGGCGTATGCCGACACACATTCAAAACCGCTTTCGGTTCCGCAAACACAGGCATTACTCTTTCCGCGTTTTGGAATCGATTTAACTATTGTACATCCTGAAGAATTTCCTTTAAGTAAAAATATAATTGAACGGGCAAATAAAAGAGCAGAAGAAGGCGGCGGCAGTCTGAAAATTGTTAACGATATGGATGAAGCTTTTGAAGGTGCACAGATTGTAATCCCCAAAAACTGGGGTGGGTTTGGCGCTTATGGTGTGCAGGAATATCTTGATAACGAAGATAAATGTAAAAAAGAAATGAAAGAAAATTTGGAAAAGTATAAATCGTGGATTTGCGATGAACGAAGAATAAAACTTGCTGATAAAAATGTTAAACTAATGCATGCTTTACCGGCAGACAGAGGACACGAAGTAACAAATGAAATTATTGATAATCCGGATATATCTGTTGTGTTTGATGAAGCTGAAAACCGTTTGCATACTGCAAAAGCAATTATGGCTTTAACGATGTGAAATTATTTTTTACGTCATCTGTATTTGTCATTCAATCCTTTTCCTTTCAAAATTATAGGTACAATTTTAAGCAATCGTTTTTGTTTTGTTTCATCACGTTTTGCTTCACTAATATACTCAGCATATTCTCTTTGTTTCGATAAGGATAAAGAATTAAAACTCTCTTTAACTTTTTTATCTTTTTTAAAAAATCCATTAAGTTCTTTTGGAATTTCGAGGGACTTTTTTCTTTCCGGTTTAATTTCTTTACCCTGTTTCTGATTTAAGATCGCTTCTTCCAAATATTGTTTAATCGTTTTTGATTCTGCTTCAATTTCTTTTACTGAATTGAATCGCCATTGCCTTAATGCTTTTGTCTTGCCTTCCTGCGCATTTATTAATTTCATCTTCTTATCTTTCAACAAGGCTCCCTGAAAAAACCATAAACCAACATATGATTTAAATGCAGTTGTACCAACAATGTTTTTTTCTTCAAAAGTATAAACCGGCACACCCCATTTTATGGTTTCTGTCATTTGCGTGGAGAGAAGAATATCTCTAAGGAGAATTAAAGATTGCTGCCAATCCTTGTTATTTGCAATATACTCTTCAGTAGTATTATATCTTTTCAAGATGTTATTCCTTTGTTAATTTCAACAGCTTCTGAGATGGCTTGTGCCGATTAAAAACCAAATATCTGTCAACTTGTAGCAAAGTCAGGATCGAGGGGTCTTAAATTTCAACGTTCAAATTGAGTTTAAGTATTTATAAATAAACTTTCTCCAGTTCAATGTTGCTTATTCCAGTATTTCCGGTCGATCCATTTGTTTCTGCGGCTACAAAACCAAGGCTTACAGAATTAATTATAATGTTATTCAATCGTTTTTTATTTGTTAAACTTTAATTTCTGAATCATCTGTAAAGATACTGAGTCTGCATAAGTGCCATAAGCATCAACTAATGTTCCTTTCATACCATCTTTTGTTTCAATCACATATAAAACCGACTCGTCATCAGTACTTGACATTCCTTCAAAGCGGTAAACTTCAACTACATTAAAAGATTTCGAATTGAATTTTTTCTGTACTGATTTGAGGTTAAAATCAAGAGTGTAACCTCTTTTTGTTAAATCGTTTAATGCTTCTGACAAAGTATCGTAATTATACATTTTGATAAAATTTAATTTTTGTCGTCTTTTTCTTTATCACCAACAACGGTTTATGTTAAAATCGCAGGGTTTAAAACTACGTCCCTGTCCTCTGAAACGTAATGTTTATTGAAGACACTAAAGTACATATTTTCTTCTCAACCGCTATTGCTTATGCACAATGTTATAAACTGTAGGGCAAATTTCCCTGTCCAAAGAAACCACGTTATTTTTATACCACAAACCAAAATTATTTTGTTTTTTTAGAGGGTGTTTTGGTGTGGCTGCTGCAGTTGGCTCTTTTAAATTCTATTTGTTGTTGAATTATGTCTGAATATGTCAAAATTTTCTATTTACACTACAAGCTCACCGGATTTTTCCATTTCTACCGCCTTTACTTTCGGTGCCTTCTTACCATTCACTTTTACAATGGGTTTCTTCGACTTGCTGTAATCCGTTTCGTACTCGTAGGTTGTGGTTAAATCCATAAACGGGTCGTCCTTCAACATTTTTTCATACTTGGCCTTAAGATTATTTAAATACTTATTGTCCGACTTTACATCTTCCCGTGTAATCAGGTATTGCTGCAACAAGTATCTAATCTTCGGGTTCTTTGTTTTCTTCTCAATATCCTTAAAGTCATTCTTCTCAATTATCTCTTTTGCTTCTTTCCATTCTCTTTCATTTTTTCTTATACTTCTGTAAATGCTTCTCCATTTCTGTGTATAGCCTAAATCTTCAAATACATTACGATAAATAATGTAAGTTTCCGGCATATATAGGATTTCAAAATATTCATCCTCATCTCTGCCAAATGCCTTTTCAAAGAAACTCCTGCCTGGAGCTACGATTCCTTTTGTAACATTGCATACAGATTGAATTGCTCTAATGAATTTTTTATTCCAATGTTTCCCTAAATAATTCCGGTGCTTTGCATCTTCTCCATATAAAGGAATATACTTCATTGGAAACGAATAAATATGAACTCCCAAGTCATTAGATAGCGTAATATTTAATTCCATTCTGTTATACAAATCTTGCGGTTTATCAACAAAATTAAACAGAAGGTAATTCGACAATCTATTTATTCCATATTTAGCAGCCAACTTAATCGCATTAACATACTGTTTTTTCATTCCTATATAATCAAAAGCTATCCTGAGTGGATAAATAGGTATTTCGCTCATCAACTTCATATACTCATCTGTCACATATCTGGCATCAGTTCCCTGGTTAAAATCAACAAACCTTAGTTTAGGCGATTTAACTCTTAACCGTTCATACGTTTTGGAAATTTTCGGATAAACCTTTATCAACTTCTCTTTTGTTGTTGTTTCAATATCCAATAACCCATGCTTCTCCAACACATCATAAAATTCTTGCGCTGTTTTTCCCTTTGCTCTTTTGTCTAAAAAATGTTGGAGTAGCTTATAGCACCTATTTACATATGCCCTATCATTATTCCCTGCCTTTAAATTTTTTATACAAATTTTCAACTGGTTCGGTTGTACGTACGTAGCCCCTTTGTAGAAGCCCATTGCTTTTATTTCTTTTATTATCTGAGGGAATTTTGGCGATGCCAAAACGTTATTGTCCATCAAAAGCAGATTGTGTTGCTCTCCAAACTGCTTATTTGTTATCATGAACTTCTTTTTGGTCGGTATTTTCTCTTTATAAGTAGGTTCTAGTTTCGGAACAGAGCAAAACGCACAAGTTCTTGTACAGCCCTTTGTCATAAAAGTAAAGTACGCACTTCCTGTTGGATATTCGTAATCTATTTCATCTAAAATGGAATAGTCCAAAGGCAGGTCGTCAACAATAATATCATTATCGTCTAATCTTCCTGCTTTATCAAGCAGCCCTTCATGCGGTTTTATACCTGTTTCTTTTTCAATCTCCTTTGGAAGTAAACTTGCCAATACTCCCCCGATTTTCAATTGGTTAATGTCTTTTACAAGTAGCTTGGCAAATTCTATTGTCTTAATAGTAACCTTCCAGTGAAAAGTGAAAAGCGTTGTTATATAAATCCTATCCCACTTCGGTTCATCTACATATTTTTTCTTCTTGTAATAATCACTGAAATGTTTTAGCCACTCAGTTATCAGGGCATTATCTTTTTTAACTCCTTTTAAAATATAATCTCTTAACAAGTTAGATTGTTTTGTCTTGATGTACTTTTTTAATGATTCTTTGCGGGTTCTCCACTTTACATTCTCTGCAAGTTCGTGTAGCATCTCAATACATTCTTCGTAAATCTGCTCAATGACAAAGTTTTTCATATCCCCTTTGTAGAACACCACATTGTCACCCAACATTCGGTGGTATGTAGCAATTTTCATTAACCCGATTGGGGGGTATTTGTTTTTGTAGTTAGGTTCTATCAGTAATATGTTTCGTTTTTTTCTCGGCATTTGGCTAATTGTATTTTTCGGCAATTTTTTTCTTAAGCATTTCTGCATCTTTCCAATCCAAGTTATCATTAATAATGTTAAAAATGTCCATCAACAATTCTTTTTCTTCAGAGTTGAGTTGTGATAGAGTTATAGGATAGGTTTTTATATTTAAATCAATCTCTTCATCATCAATTATTACGTCCAAATCATTGATAATAAAATCGTAAACCACCATTAACTTGCTATCATCTATGGATTTATCTTTGATTTTTCTGATTTCACTTACAGAATAAACCGCTTGGTCTTTAAATTTTTTCAAATCTTCTCCAAGGTGTTCTAATTCTCTTTCAGTGTGTTGTCCACTGTTGCTTTTTATTTCAAATTCTGTTAAGGCTTGTTTGTATTTAATAACATCCTTTTTTCTGTTATGCAATGTGGAGGAGTTCCCTGTTAAGCTACCTAAAGACGAAAACATTGCTCTCAATTTATCTTCTAAAAGAGAATAGGTTCTTGAGTCATTAAAATTATCTCGTCTTGCATTTGGTGTGAATCCAGAACCAATGGCGTGAACTTCTCCTATGTAATTCAAGTTTTGTCGAGGTTGCCCAAAATATTTACTCAACGTTAATTTATCTCCTATACCAATATTCTCTTTCCGTAGGCGGATACCTCCTTCAATATTTTCGTCAGGAATTTGATAATTAAGTTTGTTGGTTATTCCGTACCAACCTATAGCTATAATTTCTTCTTCCTCTTCGATATTTGTAATTGTAAAGCAAACGACATCCAATAATTGTGAAAATTTTTCTTCATTTTTATAAAATTGAGATTTGTAGGGTTTATATAACTTGACATCATTGATGGTAAGGTGTACGTCATACTCATCTATTGCTATTTTGTTAGCTTTATAATAACTGTATATTTTATCCTTGAACTTAAATTCGGGAATATATGGAATAGGAGCGACAAGCGATAAATAGCTGGAAACAGACTCACTATCTAATAAATCATCTTTAGTTATTTTTTCTAATGTTACTTTAAAATAGTGCTCTTCTACTTCACATTTCGATTCATCCAAAGAAGTAATAATGCTAATCACGGTAGAAGCATCAGAGGTATCTCCTTTATTCTCTAAGATTTTTTTTAACTGTTCTGCATTTAAAGTAATTGTGTTCTTTGTGTTTTCTCCTTTGTAGCTGGTTTCGAAAATTAGTTTTTCACAATAGCCTAAGCCCCCAAGTCTTCCAATGCCTCTGAATCCTTTCCTTTTTTCTTTATCTTTTTGTGAATTTGCCACATCACCTAAAAATTGCAATACATTTTCATTCTCTATTCCGGTGGCATTATCCTCAATAATAATTTTTCTAAGTTCTTTATCAATAGTTATATTGATTTTCCCTTCACTCTTGCGGGTCAAGATTTTTTTCTCTACAGCTATGTCAATTTGGTCGGCAGCGTTTTGAACATATTCCCTGTATATAACGAGCGCATCCTCATACATGCCCAAGGTGAGGGTTTCAATTACATTTTTACCGATACGTGGTTTAAAATATTTCATTATCTGCTTTACTTCAAAACATTAAAATGAGTTAGAACTTCTTTCGGAATTGTTTGAATATCATATTCATCATGAGCGTGATAGATATTATTGCCTGTTTTTCTAAAAACAACATAAACTTCATTAATAGAATCATAGCTGTAATAAGACTCATTACCAATTGCTACATCGTACCTCTTGTCTAACAGTTTTTGTACTTCCTCAGCCCCATTGCTCAAGCAGCTCAATTGACTAATAAAATCATCGTTGGTATTTCTATTAAGCCAAGCCTCTTTATTTCTGTATTGTGAAATGTCATGCTTTCTCTTATGCACAAATTTTAAGATAAATTGATTTAAATAATCATCGAACTCAGTCCCCCTATCAACAATTACTGCTACATGTTCCTCTTGGCTATTTAATTCGGTATGAAGGATACTACTATCATCCCAAAACATTTCAAACGAAAAATAGACCCTTGTTTTATCTGGGTTCTTGTGAAAATAGCTCATTAGGCCATGCACTTCTGATCGAGTTTGATCGTTAAAATGTTCTTTGATTTGATTGGGGCTTGATTTTAAATTATCAAGCTTAGTTCTATCATATGAAATTGCTTTACTGCCAATTTTTGAAAGAAAATCATACAAAGAATCAATGTTCATCCAAAGGTCATTGTCTTGCTTTGAAATTTCAGAGTAAGGAAAGCCGCTTATTAACTTCGACAGTAATTCAGGACTAATTAGAATTTTTAAATTCTCTAAAGCAAGTATCATATTCGAGAGACCTGACATAAGGCTCTGATACTGAAATCTATTTTCAGAGTAATGATGTTCGTCCCAAATTATTGCGGAAGCATCTATTGCAGGCATAAATTTTTGGCTAATCATTCGCTTTTCTTTTTCTAATCTGAGCTTCAACTATGGCCCTCATTTCCTCCGCAGGTTGTTCTACAAAATCTTTGGGATAATAATTCAGAATTGTTCCATAGTCATCTATTTCAAGAGTGCGGAAAATATTGTCTTCTATAAAGGTTAAACTAATTCTATCGTCCATTTCATTGCTTTCATCCTCAGCAATTCTTCTTCTCATTCGAGTAATAAAATGACTGCTGTGGGTTTCTACAATGACCTTTTTACCATCCAAAGTAAGACTGTATAGAAAATCGTATAATAAACTTTGAATTTTGGGGTGTAAATGGATTTCAGGTTGTTCCACAATTAAAATACCGTCTTCTTTCATAATTAAGCCTTGTACTACAATTGGTAGTAATTGGCTTATACCAAAACCAACGTGTTTAATGTTAACTTTTAAGTTCTTGTTGACAAGAATTATACGGTACGAGTCTTCTTCTTTTTCAGAATAAATATCGTCAGCAACATCAAAAACATCACACATCCAATATTTAACTGCATCCAAAAGTTTACGCTTATCAGATAAGTACTCTATTCCATTGTCTTTTCCTCCCAACCTTCTGTAAGAAACAAGTGTGCCTGATTGTTCTTTAAGAATTTGAGAGGCAAACTGACCAGCTTTCCCCACATCATTGTGTGTTTTGGGGATCAGGTAATCTTCCTTAGGTTCAATTCTTGCAGGACAGATATAAGAGATACTATTAAATATCGAATTGATAGATTTCTTAAGCCAATCAATAGTAAAAAGTTTTTTGTCGACTATATCAACTGGTTCGTCCTGGTCATTACGTCCAATTGTTGTCACCTCATAGGAAAGAGGGTAGAATGCTACGAAATCAATTGGGGATGTGAATTTCTTAAATGTTAAATCTTTACCGTATAAATCACTATCGGATTCAACTTCGTATAACTCGTTTTCTTCAAGAGTTAATTTTAAATAATTCTTCTTTTCACTATCAGGGATGTTAATTTTTATATTAAAATCTGATACAACAATATTTTCATCATTTTGAAGAAACTTAACAAGTACAGCCACCTTATAATCACTCTTCCCTAATTGAGGAATATACATGTCTTTGAACTCTGTACTATTGAATGTAAGACCGAAAGAAATTTTGTTTTTTGAATCCTTGGCATAAAAAACATCATTTGCATTTTTAAAAGTGTAGTAATCTCCCTTATTATTGAAAACAGTTTCTGTTGAACTTTTTTCTAATGTTTGTTTTAACAACAGTAGTAATTGGACAAACGAAGATTTTCCAGCACTATTCACACCGGACAACACGGTGAAAGGTTTTACTTCAAACTGGTGTAACTTTCTTATTGATTTAAAATTTTCAATTGAAATTTTCATATAAAATCCTCCTTTATTTTTTCTTTCAAATTTTCTGCAAGCTCTTTAGGTAATACCCTATCTATCACACCAAATATCTGTGATAAAAACTTCTTTTCCTTTCTGTTTAATGCGCTTAACTCATCGGTAAGGAACTTTGTTTTTCCCTCAGCTCCGTTCTCAGGAAGTTTTATTTGTTCAACCTTCGTTTTGTTATCACTGGTTACCCTGTTAAATAACTTCCTTTTGGGTGTGTCATTCCCTCCAAGGTTTTCCGATATTTTGTTTAATTCTTTCTCAGCACTTTCCGCTTTCTTCTTCATTCCCTCAAACTTCTCCTTATATTTCTGTTCCTCATTTTTGTCAGTAAATCCCTTTTTTCGCTTGGTTTTAAATTCTTTTTTAAGTTCAATAAGTTGGTCAATTTTCTTTTGGATGTTCCTGGCAGATGACGCAAAATGGTATAAGTTGTGAAGTTCTCCTCGACAAAGTTTTTTTAGTTGTTTTTCAAAAACGGCCATCAAGTCATTTTCCAGAAAGTAATCCCTTCGTGCATTTGGAATCAGTTCTTTATGAAATGCGTGTACTTCTCCGAAAAAATAATAAGTTCCCCGGTCTTCCTTAAACAATTTCACCAGACAGTTATCCGCACCTATTTGAATATTTCCTTTTCGCAACCGAAGCCCCCGTGCTACGTTGGCTTTAGGAATCACTCCTGAATAATTTGAGATACCATACCATCCCCAGCCAAGCAACTCACCCCCAACCCCGTCAACAGTAAACCATTGCAATTGATTGATGTCGTCTATTTTCTTTTTGCCACCGTTCTCATCTTTGTAAATGCTGGTCGTATATGCTTTGAATATTTGATTATTGTTTACATAAATAATGTATTCATCAATTGACTGCCCGTGCTTATTTAATTCTTCGTGTATCTGGTCGCTAAAAATGAATCCTTTATTGTATGGAACTGGCGCAACCATTGACAAGTATTCAATAATGTTTCTTTTATCTAAAAGAGTATCATTAGTTACACCAACAAGCGTAACTCTGAAATACCTTTCTTGAGATTTGGCTGGTTTTGTGTCATAGCTCGTTACCGTATCAATTACATCAACGGCCTCTTCTTTTTTTCTGCGGTTGTGTATGATGTTTTTCAAAAGTTTGGCATCCCAAGTCAGTAAGGATTTCACATCTTCACCTTCGTAGCTTGTTTCAAATACCAACTTGTCGCAATATCCTAATCCGCCTAATCTTCCAATTCCCCTGAAGCCTTTTTGTTTTTCCCTGTCTTTTGGTGACTGAGCAACATTTTTGAGAGCGGATAATACATCCGCTGCTTTTATCCCTGTAGCATTGTCATAAATAGTAACTTTTCTCCCTGTTTTATCTATCTCAATTTCAATAAAGCCATCATCCCTCTTTTGTAAAATCCCAACCTCACTTGCCTTGTCAATTTGGTCAGCGCCATTCTGGATATATTCACGATAAATAAACCTTGCATCCTCATACATCCCAAGGGTTAAGGATTCAATAACATCTTTTCCTATTCTTGTTTTTGTGTCAACCATTTTGGAACTGCTTGTAAAGAGGTCTTGGAAATTTTACATTTAGCAACGACCTGAAAACAGGATGTTCAACAATGTATTCGCCCGGTTCCAACCGTGTCATCATATTCTTGTAAACCGGAGGTATGAATCTATAATCGGGTTTTGTTGCTTCAATTGCATTGGTTCTTCCGTAGGCGTGTGTTGCACAGTTGCCTTTCACCCTGTCGTGTATTACGCTTTTGAATTGCTCTACCGAGAACAATATAATTCCCAAAGAACGCCCCCGCTCCGTAATGTCAATTATCTGTCTTAGAATTGGTGAATTCTTTGGTACATCACTTGACGCATACTTGTTCAGTTCATCAATAAAAATGATAATCTTGGAAGGTATTTCGCCTTCATCCCTATCCTCTTGTCCTAATTTTAAATCATAAATAGCCCCGATAACGTCCCCGAATACGAATGCCTGCGTGTCTTGGTCGAGCTTAGCAATATCAATAACATAAGCATCATTCTTCTGAATGTTCTTTATCGCATCTCGCATTCTTGTTTCATTCTTTTCCTTTACTACCCGTTTAGAAAATATGGGATGTGTGAGGGATTTATTGATTACTCTTTTAAATTTTCTCCAACTACTAACCGTAATTTCTTTATCTCCTGATTTCCCTGACTTACAATGCTCACCTACCGTATTTTTAAATTGCGCCCAATTACTAATCTCTCCAAAATCTCCTTGTTCTGTAATAATGTAGTTGATTATCGAATCCATTGTGCCAGATGAATCGTCTATATTGGCAAACATTAACTCCAAATTATCCTTGTCCTCCTCGAAAATATATTTGTATTTGAATGCTTTGTTTTGGTCAATTTGGGCTTCAATGTCTTTTTCCTTTCCGTGACTAAAAGTGAACGTTTTGCCTGAATCTGCATACGGGTAGAAATATTTTGCATTCTTGAAAGGTTCGGTATCCAAGTCCATCATTTCATATATCTTTTTCTCCTCTTTTGCTATATCCTTGTTTGGTTCATCTATTGCCAACAAGTCCCTTCCTTTTACATTGAAAATCACAAACGCAACCGTTTCGTCACGTTCTATATCAATACTTTTAAGGTATTTGTGTTGTATCGCCTTCAAGAGAAACATTGAGTATGACGTTTTAGCTGCCAGTCCCGAAATACCGGAAATATTCAAATGCGCCCCCTCTGGCCCTATAAGGAATTTAGGGTTAAAGCGCACGGGTAAAGTTACTTTATCATCTCCTTTGTACATTTCAATGTATCCGCACGGGAGCGTGTTTTTCTTATCATCAAGCCCCAATGCCTGTGCAACTTCGTTTGCATCTGCTAAACTTACCCTGCTGCCGTCAAGCACAGGGGTGTAAATTCCTTCACTATTACCAACCACCTTCGCCTTTACATAATTCATCCCTATTCTATGAGTATTCGGAACTGTTTCAACATCCCCGAAATCACTTGAAATGAAATTGCTTAGATAGCTTGCAGAATCAGTGATATGAGAAATTTCCTCAATCACTCCGAATGTTATCGAGCCATCTATGTGGTCAGCTTTTACCACATCAAAAGGGCTTAGTACCCTTTGTTTGTCCGTCCAGAAATAGAAATCATCTATGGTGGTCGGAATCTTTTCAGTTGCGGCTACTCTGCCAATTGTTTTTGTCATTAGAACAGGTTTGTAAAGTGAATATCGCTTAGGTATTGGCTTTTTATATAAGTTTCGGTTAAATAAACAGGGTACAAATGCTTTGTCCACCTGTTATCCTTCCCATAGCAAACAGGGTTTCTTTCATTCACAATATTGGCACTTATCAAATCCACTTCATCCGTATCTAATCCTTCTTCCTCTTCCTTGTCCCAAACAAGTATCTTTTCAATTTTTACAACTCCGTCATAAGGATTAAGCGTATTGCGTATTCGCAAGTACCAAACTGCAAAATCTACATCAGGAATTCTATCGGTGCTATATCTGATAGCTGGTGTTCTGTGATATAATTTTAGTTCTGCAATTTTTCGCGCAATATCTTTTGTTCCTGCTCTTGATAAGGATTCAGGATTAAACATTTTGGAAACTCCAACTACGCAAGCGTAATTTGCCTTTATTGCAGACAAATCCCTTAATTCTCCACTTCCTATTTTCGAGTATTCCAAAGAGCCGTCTTTTATCAGGTATGCTTTTGCATTTAGCTTTCGTTCTTTGGCAAGCTGTTTCACAATCCGCTTTTCAAGGTTAACCATTTCATCCTGTATCTTCGCTATGCCTTTGAGTTCGTATTTCTCTCCTTCTTTTAACGGTGCATCAGGGTATGGCAGTATCATTTCAAATTGAATGCTCTTTGCCAGCAATGTCTTTTGTTTGTTCAGTTTTTGAATAAGGTTATTAAAGTACAATTCGTCATTACTCGTCACGGAATTGGCACATTCTGGTATTGCAATAACAAGCGGTTTTTTTAGTACAACTGGCTTGAAAGTATGTGGGTCTTTTCGTTCACAGCAACCCACACCTATTTGACCTGCTATAACAGGGAAAAGCCGATTGCCATATGCAATGTCATCTATCTTATAAGTTCTTCGTGAACCGTCAATAAAATAACGGAAAAGTGGCTTGCCTTCTTTACTTATCTTTTTGGCGAGCTTTGCAACTGACCGAGAAGTACTGATACTTTTATCGCTTTCCCCTTTTTTCTTTACGTTAATGTCCTTTTTATCTTCATACTCATTAGCAGGAACTTCTACTGCCTCAAAGCAATATTTGTAGCTCTTGTAACTCGTTCCGTCAGTTTCATCGGCAATGAATGTTAGTATATTTCCCATATAGCATTCCAAGCGTTATGAATGTGCAAATTAAGCAATAATGTAGGTTATTACCTCATTATTTCAGCATTATTATCTCTTTGAATTTCCTTTTTGAGCGTTGGCAAAAAAAATATTTTTCTCTTTATAATTCCACGTAATTTTCTACGGAGTAATAAAGTTTCAACCGTTTTATTATTCTTAAAAGTCAACTGTTTTTTATATTCCAAAAAAATTTGCCCTACAGTTTATCGTCTCACTTTACGCAATGAGTTTATTCGGAATTATAAAATAATTTATTACTGGTTGTTAACTATAAAATAATTAAATAAAAACGAGCAAGCAAGATCTTTTCAGAACGGTTATAATAAACACCAGTTTTACCATGTCCACCTCAGGCGGAATGGCTATTAAACTGTGCAGTCCATAGTAAATATTTCTTAATCATAACCCTGTTTTAAAATAACTTCATTGCATATAAACTTCTAAAGGTATATCATTCGGGTCGCGAAAAAAGAATGCGTAATACGTTTCTGTGTATTCCGGATATTTTTTTGGTTCACGCGTTATTTGTACATCCAGCTTTTTAACAATTTCAAAAATTTCATCAACTTCATTTTCATTCTTTACTTCAAATGCTAAATGGTCTAATCCTACATCTCTAACAAATTCTTTACTATCCTTTTTGCTATCATATCTTATCCATAAGTTATGTTCCCCTTGCTTATATGATTTCATTTTGCCCCATTCCCCTGTGTCTGAATGATCAATTTCAAATCCTAACACTTGCAATAGAGAATCATAAAAAAGTTCAGATTCCACAAAATCTTTAACATTTAAAATTATATGTCCAATTATTCCATTCAACTAATTTTTGTCTTACTAAATTTTATTTTTATTGTGTTCAACGTTCAGTATAAAAGTCGTTCCTGCCTTTACCTGTCGGTAGACAGGTATAGGCAGATAGGTTAGTGATTTTTATTTCGTGGTAGCTTCTGTTCCATTTTCTGGCGTGTTATGCTTAATTACTTTTCTGCACAAATAAGTAATGTTTCAACCGTCAACTTTTCTCCGTTGAGTTCTTGGTCCGGCTCTTCTTTTTCTAAGGTGGTCTTCACATTAAAATTGTTTTTTGATAATAAATTCATCAAGTCGTCTTTAGTAAACATATTAAAGCCATATTTTACAAATGGGTAATGTTCCATTATTGATTTTGGTCTAAGAGAAATAATTAATTGCCCTTTGGGTTTTAAAACCCTCCAAATTTCAGAAAGGGCCAATTGAAGATTATCCCAAAAATAAATTGTATTAACCGAAAATACTTTATCAAATATATCATTATCAAAAGGAAGTTTATCTACATTTGCAAAGTAAAATTTAGCCTTGCCAGTTTTGATGAACTTTTTGTTGATCTTAGAAGCCTCGTCGACCATTATTTTAGAAAAATCACAACCTACGTACTTAATTGAGTTGTCAGTTGATAAAATGTCCTTTACGAAGACACCATTTCCCATTCCTATTTCAAGAATGTTGTCAGCGCTCATCAAACTAAGTACTTCAATTGTATTTAAGTTTATGTGCAAATTGCTTTCATTCATTTTTTCAGCAGCCTGAATTGCATATTCACCTTGAGGTTTTCTTAGTTGTTCGGCAATTGACTTTAGTGTTTCTTCATTCATATTAATTTTGTTTATTGGATTATCAATGGTTGCACAGCTATCGTTTTGAATAAACCGTTGTCCTGCCTGTCGCCTGCTTGCCGGTAGAAAGGGCAGAAAAGTTAATGGTATTTATTTTTTGTTGTGAGGTGTTAATCTTTTTTTAAAACATTGTATTTAAGTTGATTAATGTACCACTCTCTCGTGTTTTGATTTATAGCTAATTCGAGGGCTTTCTGATAATTAATTTTCGCTTTATCAAATTCCTTGTTTTCAAAATAAGCATCAGCTAAACTTGTTAGATATTCGGGTGAATTTGGATTTAAAGTACAGTTCATTTTGTGCATTTCCATTCCTTTTTTAATTTCACCTTTTTTAATGTAAATATTTCCCAGATGGTTATAATAATCTCCAAGAGAAGCAGGGTACTTTTCTTTTATGCTGTTTTCCACTGCCATTAGCTCCCCTTTGTTTTCCTCATAGAATAAATTAATAAGGTAATTTAGATTTCTGTTAGGTAATCTAAATCCTTTGCCTATCATTTGATAATATGGCTCGACAAAATTTTCATACTCTTTGAATGTCTTTAAGCTGTTTAAAGTATTATTGGATAAGTCATAGTTTTTAAAAAGAAGTTTTAGCCCTTGATTTACCGTGATAAGACCAACAGAGTTATGGTTTTCGTTAGGGAAATGCTTGAAGGTATAGTTTAAGCCAAGTGGTTTGTTTTTATTATATTCATCTGCAAAGGTGTTAACATCCAATTGATTATAAAATCCCAAAACACCCATACCTTTTTCATTGGCTAATGACAAAAATAAAAACCTTTTAATACTTTCGTGATTCTCATAAAACGGAGTCACTTTTTTTTCGGCTTCATAATCATTCCACCATAAACTTGGGCTTATGGAAATATATGCATTAAACGATTCTGGTTTACTAAGTAACGCATT
Source organism: Bacteroidota bacterium (assembly GCA_022564295.1). Classification (GTDB taxonomy): domain Bacteria; phylum Bacteroidota; class Ignavibacteria; order Ignavibacteriales; family Ignavibacteriaceae; genus BMS3ABIN03. The sequence goes on from JADFLR010000004.1 coordinate 158,510, forward strand.
TATTGTAAATAGACCTCCAAGTGAATGACCTATAAGTATGTCGTATTCTGCAGATTTATAATTCTTATTTATCTGAGATTTTAATTCTGCGGTGATGAAATCTAAAAATTTTTCCGATTGGCCGTCCGGATTATTTTTCTCATCAAATGGTGTACAGTTTTTTATGTAATTGTCATGACCATTATCAGCGATACCAACAACTATCATTTCAGGAATTTTTTCACTAATACTGGATAATTGTTCAATGAGTCCTGTTGTATGATGAAAATTATAATCACCATCTATTAAATATACAACAGGATATTTAATTTGATTGGATGTTTCATAACTTGGAGGAAGGTAAACATTATAAAATCTTGTTTCGTTCAGAACTTTAGAGTCTATAGAATATCTTTTGCCGATAGTTATAGTACCATCTTCCACTTGTGCTGAATGAGAATAGGAGAATACCACAAATAGTGTTATAAAAAGTAAATTATTTTTCATCTTTTTGGTTTAATTGACACCCAGGGTATTGAATGAACCGCCGTGCCTGCCTCTACCTCTCGGTGGACAGGTATAGGCGGACAAGTTAAAGGTGTATATTTTAAATTGTATGTTGGCTTATATTTCTTTTTCCATTATTGGTAGAAATCTATCTTTGATTGAACTTTCTAATTTCCCCACAACAGTAAAATCAAAGTTTTTATAAAAAGCTTCAGCATTTGGTTCTGAATCAAGAGTGATTTTTTTAAATTTATCTTTTTTCATTCTTTCAATGAAATTTTCCATCAAGAATTTCCCATATCCTTTTCTAATGTGCTTTGGATGAATGAAAATATTATCCAGCTTTACGGTCTTTGAATTTAATCTCAGATAAGAATAGTAACCAATTATCTGTCCATTATCAGATAGTTTAAATACATAATTATTATAAATGTATTTTTGAGTTATAGTCAAATCGTCATTCCATTTTTCAATTTGATCAGGACTATATCCCCAATATGATTTTGATTTTTTGGTCAAATCAGTTAATTCCTTATGGTCAATTCTATTTGCTTTTTCAACTATCATTGTTTTTGTTAGTGGCTGGTTGTATTAAGTTTTATTTGCATCCAATTTTGTTTTGTTAACGTAAAAATTATATTATCACGATTTTCTTTATCTTTTTGTTCTTCATCCTGTTTAAAATTATTTCTTAGTAAAAGTTTTGATGAATTATTATTGCTTATATGAGTGTATGCCTCAATTGTATTAAGTTCAATTTCCTGAAAACCAAATTCAATAATTATTTTCGAAGCCTCATTCATAATTCCTTTTCCTTGAAATGCCGGATCTAATTCATACCCAAGTTCAGCAACATTTTTTTTAGGAGAGAAATTCCATAAGCAAATCGTTCCAATTAACTTTGGACTTTCTTTTAACGTAATTGCCCAATAAATCCATTTATTATTATTTATTCCATCATTAATTTTAGAAATAAATGCTCTCGATTCTTTAATATCTTTTTGTTTTGATCTAACTAAATATTGATTAACTCTGTTGTCTGACCTAAGCATAAATAATTGTTGGTCATCGGAAACTTCCAGACATCTTAAAATCAACCGTTCAGTTGTTAAAATAGGAAAGGGTGTAAAATTTAATTTGCTCATTAATTTTTTTGTGCTACTTTTTTTTTGAGTATATTTATTTTTCATCGCTCCAGGCAACTGAAGACATCTTCCAATTTCCATTTACTTTAACAAACTGAATTGTTTTCATTCCTTTAGTTTCAAAATGTTCACCATTCCGTTCTCCTGTTTTTTCATAAAGACTAAATCGTTGTGCGATATTTCCAAATAATTTTGTGCTGTGAGAAATTTCCCTCTCACAAAAATTTGTAAGAGAACCGTTAGTCAATATCTTCTCCCTTGGTCTAATAAAATTATCTAAATCATAAATTGCGGCAGGATCTTCTGTATTACTAATTAAAATTCCCTTAGGAATAAAAATACTTTTTATATCTTTTACATTTGGCACTCTTCCATCTTTATTAGTAAACGAATCAAAAAAACGAGATGTTAGTGCATCAATTTCAAGTCTATCCTTCTCTGCTTTCAACGGTGAAAAAAGAAGTGCTTTATCGTTTTCAGATAGGTTCAATGTCTTTTCAAATTGAAGACCAAGCTTATTCAGAAGTATCATTGATGGGATATTATTGGAATCAGTAATAGCAACTACTTTGTCTATTCGTAAGACATGGTTTGCATAATTTATTGTAGCGTATGCAATTTCATATCCGTAGCCCAACTTTGAATATTCGGGAAGGAATGCAAAGCCAATATCAATATCATCTAATGATTCTCTATTGACTAAACCACACATTCCTATAGGAGTGCCGTTATTTTTTAATGAAGTTAACCATAAACCGAACCCGTTTTCTTTGTAGCTTTTTATTGGTCCTTTTTCTAAATAGTTCACTGCATCCTCAAGTGTTCGAACATTTTTATCACCAATATATTCCAACCAGGCGGGTGTGTTAAGCAACTTTAGAATAAATTCTGCATCATCGATGTTGAATTCTCTAAGAATAAGTCTCTCAGTTTCTAAAATTTTTTTTGGTTCCATGATTTTCGTTTTCTTACATTATTGCCAACGGTTTAAATAAACGCCTGTTTTTCCCGCAGGGATGCCTATGGCAAAAGGCGTTTATTTTTTGTTGAGTGATGTTTATCTTTATTTATTAATTTAAGGTATTCGTCATACGGTTCAGCAGTTATTCCGTTAATTCCTTTTTTAGGGAACCAATATAAATGTAATATACCCATTCCTGTTGCCATAACGCCTAAAGCGATGTAAATCCATAACCGACCAATCAATCCAATGAAGTATAAAACAGCAACAATCAGTATTAGCTTTATTAACCGTTTCCACCAAGGAATGTGCTTTTCAAAATTATTGAAGAATATATTCCCGATTCCCCAACCTATAACTATAATTAAAAAATCAACCCATTTCATTAATGGTTCATTTTTTCTTTTATATAGAAATGCCACCTCGGCATAAAAATAAACGCAACTTTGAAATTTCATTATTAAAATTCTATATTAGTTGCGTATTGGGCGAATATTTTATGTTTTAATGTATGAAAAAAGAGAACTCATCAAAATATAATACTGCAAACCAAGAATGAAAAATCACTTTTGCTTTACATAATTAATAACCCCGCCTTTTAAGATTATTTCAACTTGTCTTTCGCTGATATTGTATGTAAGTGGAATTCCAATATCTTTTCCAACTAAAGTAGCTGTTACTGAATCTCTGTTTTTGATGGCTCTCCTCAGGTCTTCTATCCTTAAAACATCACCTTGTTCTAGTTTGTCCCAGTCAGCAGCGTTTTTAAATTCGAAGGGAATCATGCCAAAATTGATCAGGTTCTGCCAGCCGATACGAGCGTAGGATTTGGCAATTGCAAATTTTTGTCCCAGATACTTGGGAGCCAATGCTGCATGCTCTCTGCTTGAACCTTGGGCGTAATTTTCACCTGCTATAACACAATAGCCCTTGTATTTTTTTTGATTTTGGATGGCTCGATCATAGAAACTTTGATCAATTGCATAATAAGTATATTTACTTATCTCCGGAATGTTAGATCGCAAAGGTAGAACATCGGTACCGGCTTTCAGTATTCCATCTGTTGAAATGTCGTCTCCCATTTTTAATAGAATTGGAATTTCCAATTCATCAGAAAGCTCGTCAAAATCGGGAAGTGTTTTTATGTTCGGTCCTTTGATCAATTCAGTAGATGCTCCATTAGGAGCAATTAGCATCTGCTTACTTATCTTAATTTGGGTTGGTTCATCCCATTTTGGATACGTAATATTCAATAAAGTTTCGAGTTCCCTTGGATCAGTAATTTCTTCCGTCAACGCAGAAGCTGCAGCAGTTTCCGGGCTACATAGGTATACCTGATCATCAAGTGTACCAGAACGCCCAGGAAAATTACGCGGCATAGTTCTAAGACTTATCGTATTGGTAGCAGGTGCTTGCCCCATACCAATGCATCCCATACAACCGGATTGATGAAGGCGTGCACCAGCAGAGATCAAAGGTCCGAGAGCACTCATTTCCATCAAATTTTCCAACACTTGTCGGGAAGAGGGATTGACATCGAAAGAAAGATTTGGAGAAACAGTTCTCCCTTTTACAATTTGAGATACAATCCAAAAATCACGCAATCCCGGATTTGCAGAAGAGCCAATTACTACCTGCGCCACTTTCAACCCGCTAACTTCTTTTACCGGTACAACTTTACCCGGGCTGCTTGGAAGTGCAATTAAAGGTTCTAATTCAGATAAATTAATTTCTACATTATGATCATAGGATGCTCCTTCATCGGCTTCCAATTTTATCCACTGATCTTCACGTCCTTCTTGCCGGAGAAATTCACGGGTGATTTCATCGGAGGGAAATACGGAAGTAGTAGCTCCTAACTCTGTACCCATATTAGTGATAACATGACGATCCCAGGCACTCAGAGATTTCAAACCGGGACCATAATATTCCAGGATATATCCACGTCCTCCAGTTACATCATACCTGCGAAGCATTTCTAAAACCATATCTTTAGCACTTACCCAATCAGGCAGCTTTCCGGTGAGCTTGATGCCCATAATTTTTGGCATTCTCACAAAATACGGTTCACCTGCAGAAGCGAGAGCTACATCTAATCCTCCCGTACCGATAGCAAGCATTCCAATACCACCTCCAGCAGGAGTATGACTGTCTGAACCCAATAGGGTTTTCCCTGGTTTACCAAATCGCTCCATGTGTACAACATGGCTAATTCCGTTTCCTGACCTACTGAACCAGTATCCAAAGCGTGCAGCAGCTGACTGTAGAAATATATGGTCATCCATATTCTTATAATCCGTTTGAAGCAGGTTGTGGTCTACATACTGCACTGCGATCTCTGGTTTGATATTATTTAAATTAAATGCCTCCAATTCGAGCATTACTAAGGTACCTGTTGCATCTTGCAATAATACCTGATCAATTTTCAACCCGATTTCGCTTCCGGGCTTCATCGTACCGGAAATAAGATGAGAGCTGATCAATTTTTGACTAACGTTTTGCATTTTCATTCTCGATAGTTTTATATTTTTTTGCCTGTCTTACAACATAATAATAAATGCAACTTTGAAATTTCATTATTAAAATTTTATATTTGTTGCTTATCAGACGAATATTTTAAGTTTTAATGTATGAAAAAATGAGAACTCATCAAAATATAATACTGCAAACCAACTATGAAAAATTACATTTATAAATGTTTTAATTGTAAATCAGAATTTACCCTCGGCGAGATTGAGAAAGATTTTAACTACTTATGTCCCAAATGTGGAAAAGCCGAAAAGAACAAACCTCTTGAAGGTGTACTTACAATTGAATATGATTACAATGAATTAAAAAAGAAACTATCCAGGGATGAATTCTTAAAACTCACTCCAGGAAAGTTCTGGTTGTATCCTGATCTCTGGCCTGTCAACTTCCAAAACTTTAGTGATGATCAATTAAACAAGCTTGTTCTGCCTACGGATCTACTTTTAAAATATACAATTGATGGCAAAGATTTGTGGGTGATGGATGAAACACGCAACCCTACGCTTTCATACAAAGATAGAGCAACATCGCTTGTTGTATTAAAGGCAATTGAAATGGGAATTAGCGAATTAGCCGCAGCTTCAACGGGCAATGCAGGTTCATCACTTGCGGGCATTTGTGCACGGCTAGGATTGAGTGCACGGATTTACGTTCCCAAAAACATTCCCGATGCAAAAAAAATTCAAATTGAAGCTTACGGTGCAAAGCTTGTAATTGTTGATGGCGATTACGATAAAGCATTTGATGTATGTCTTGAAGAATCGAAAAAGTATAACTGGTACAACAGGAACACTGCTTATAATCCATTAACCATCGAAGGAAAAAAATCTGCAGCGTATGATATATTTATTTCATCGCGGGGAAATATTCCGAATGTTCTTTTTGTTCCGGTAGGTGATGGTGTAATCATTTCAGGAATTTATAAAGGATTTAAGGAATTACTCTCACTCGGTTGGATTGATAAACTTCCAAAATTAATAGCAGTGCAATCTACAGGGAGTGATGCGTTAGTAAGATATTTAATCACTAACGGGTTTGAATACAAACCAACACAAACAATTGCAGACAGTATTTCCGCCGGCGCACCGCGTAATCTTTATATGGCTGCGAATACTGTAAGAGAAAGCAACGGTTTTGCAATCGCAGTTACGGATGAAGAAATCTTATCTGCACAAAAAGAATTTATAAAGCAAACAGGAATACTGTGCGAGCCTTCCTCAGCATCTACTTATGCTGCATACAAAAAATTAATTGCGGAAGATAAAATCAGCTCATCCGAAAAAAATCTTTTGCTAATTACAGGCAATGGCTTGAAGGATGTTGAGGCGTTGAGAAATTAAAGTGTGAACGTTTAGTATAAGAATAGTAGCCGATTGCGGGCTTCATTCCTGTCAAGTTATGAGGAAGTTGAAGCGGCTACAATGTTCATATTTACGACTATTTCGGCTATTATTTTTATACATTGTTGGCAAACGTTTATTACTCTTCAGTTACGTTTACTTTTTCAATATCATCGGGTCTCCAAGTTTGATCAAAATATGCTTGAGTAGGAGAAAATAAACGCACAGCTAAAAAATAACCCTTATTAGGAACCGTTTTAATCCAATTTACTGGCTTGCCTTTTGGTTTTTCTGGACCAAAATAAATATCAGTTGAACCATCCTCATTTTGGATATATTCTTGATTAGAGGCAATAGATGGAAATGGTTCCCCATTGTTAAGTAGTCCTCGAGTATCTGCATCATATAAAACTATCGACCAATAATTTGCTACTGGCACATTTGTGGGGAAATAAACATGATAGCTATTTTCTCCAGTTAGAAAATTACCTTCCAAATCTTTGTATCCAGTTAAATACTGAGAGCCTTTTCCAGGTATAGCGAGTACCATTCCATTACTTGTGGAATACGCTTTGTGAAAAAAGGCAATTCTAGCATCAAAATCTGAATAAGTTTCTTTTTCAAAAATGGGACTTCCACCAATAAATACTTGTTGCCAATTTCTATCCTCATAGATACTGATGTCTCCGTTATAGTTAAAGCTCACATCTGTAGCCATTTTGTATCCAACGTTAGCAGATGTATTCAAAATATTTTTCAATTTTTCATTAGGATTAAAAGATTGGCCTTTTACAATTCCAATTTCGGCCAACATTCCTCGCATTGCAAAATCATTTCGGTTTACGGTTTCATAATTGATGAACTCTGCCAATCGCTCAAAATATTCAATATCCCTTGGGAAATCTCCAGAAACGTTTACTCCAGAAAGGTTAGGGAATTCCATTTTCGGTGGATTATCAGTCTTAGAAAGTGGATAAATATTGGTTTGTTCTAAAAGCGCAACGCCTGGTTCCGTTTTTCCATCAATCAAAAAACTTCTTAAAAATACAAACACTCCATAGGTGCTGGATTTAAACGTGAAATAGCCTTCAGGTACTTCCTCGTTGTAATTTGGAGGAAGGATAAGATATTTACCGCCTTGATTTTTATCAGGTCCAATTGCACCAATATCCGTAATTGGTCTGTGCCACATGTCATCCAATAATCCTTGTAGATTAGCAGGCATATCTAAAACTGTAGGCCCTTCTTTTTTTAAGTCTAACCATGCAAAGGCATAAATTACGTCAGGATTACCTGTGGTATATTCCAAATTGTAATCAATACGATCCTTTGCGATCATAAGTACATTTGAGTTGTCGCTAAAAGCAGCCCTCTGTCCTTCTCTCATGGCATACATATTCATAGCTGGTAACGCCCATAGATAAGTTTGAACACCACGTTGAAAAGCCAATTCTTTTCTAAGAATTTCGGTTGATCCTTCCGAAGGATAAGCGCCTGGGAATGACAGATCAATTAACGTTTCGTATCTATCTACTTTCTCCGTTCCATTAACTTTCTGATCGTTATTGCATGATGCAAAAAGCATCATTACAAAGGCTGTAATAGCAAAATTGAAATATTTATTTAATGTTCTCATTTGATTTTTTATTCTAATTACTTGACCTTTTCAATATTTGACAATACCCAACTTTTATCAAAATATGCCTCGAGAGGCCCATAAATTCTGAAATAAGCAAACCATCCTTCACCAGGATTGGTAGGTATCCAATTCTGCTCTTTTCCTTCAGGTGCATTTGGTCCAAAATATATGTCAAATGATCCATCTTCATTTTGTATAAGATCCATTATTGACGAGCGATCTGCAATTTTATGTTCATTTTGAATTAAATAGCGATTATCATTATTGTAGACTGTTACAGACCAAAATAGTTTTGCGGGCACATTTGCTGGTACATTAAGCACATAAGATCTAGCTCCAACCAACCAATCTCCATCTTTGTCACGGTAGGCTCCAAGATAGGTTGAGCCAATTCCTGGTCTGCTTGAAGTCATACCTTCAGAAGAGGTTAGCGCTTCGTAATACCATGCAGCACGTTCATCTAACTGATTATAGTGCTCAGCTCTTTGATCAAGATTATGAGCTAATGCCAAATCCCAATTAGTACCATCAGCATAAAAAGCGCTTTCAAAACGACTGTGGAAATTATTAGCTCCTGCCATGGCTTCGCCTACAAATACGGCTTCTTCAAGAATTGCTTTTAAACGAGCATCAGGCGCAAAAACCTCTCCTTTTTTAAATCCTAAAGGTATTATACTCGCCATAAAAAAACGATCGCGTTCCTCAACCGGTTCGTGGTTAATAAAGGCAGATAATGTTTCCCAATACGCCATTCCTCTAGGCTGATTAGAACTCCATTTTCTACCTGCAACAGGTATAATCTTAGTAGTATTAGGATTCGCTCTATCCTTATAAGCATAGATTTGAAAACCTTTTCTCACTGTTTCTTTTAAATCAGGATCTATTTCCAATATACGAGTCAAGAAAAAAACATAATTGGATTTTGAATGAACTACATTGTAGTCTAAAACATTCTCAGGCACTTCTTGACCAGGTCCTACGATTAGTTGTTTTCCTCCTTTTCCACCAAATTTTCCAGGATTACCTAAATCGGTTACAGGCCGTTGCCACATATCGTTAACAAACCCAGCCATTGCTCCAGCCGGCTCACTAATAACAATAGGCCCAGAAAGGGTAAGGTCATGCCAACCGAACATGTATTCAGTGGTTGCATTAGCAGTAATTCCATAGCTGGCGTCATCATAGCCCTTAATGTGGCAAAGATCTCCAAAAGTAGCTCCGAGATCCTCTTGGTAAGATCGAATGAATTCCATCATCGATATTGCTGGCAAACTCCAGGTATAAGCTTGACAGGCACGTTGAAATTCTCTTTCATCATACAGTTTTTCTAATGTTTCCTTGGTTGGATAACCGTTATCAAATGACAATTTTCCAATTCTGGTATCTCGGGTTTCCATTTTATAAGAAGTTCCTAGTTCTTGATGAGTAGGGCTATCTTTTTGAGTATTCTCATTGGTGTTTTCTGTATTAACACATCCGATTAAAAAAAGGATAGTACTTATTATAGTCAATAGTTTGAAATTGTTTTTCATTTTTCTTCTATTTAATGTTTGCCAACGGTTCAGTATAAGCGGTCTTTTTAATGCCGTTTATACATTGTTGGCAACTGGCTTTTATATTGTGATTTTGAATTTATCCCATAATGCTTTTTCAAATTCGGTCTCGTTTTTAAGTTCTTTTTCGATTACTTTTTTGTTTTCGGTGACTTTTAATATGTTGCCCGAAATTGTAATCCTACCATTTATAGTTGGCAAGGAAATCAATCTTTTTTTCATAAAATGCGAATTGGGATTCGATTGATGATATTCGCACATTTCCTTGAATTCGACTAACTCCCTTTCTACTTTTTTGAAAATAAATTCTGGTGTGGATGTTCCATCTTCAATTTTGTTTACACGCAAATAACCGTCTTCATATATGTCGAATGAATAACGGCCTCTATCGTCATTTTGAATCTTCCCTAATTTTAGTTCTAACGGTTCAAAAATAAACTCACCAAATCCGACATCGGTCAAATAGTCGGCATTGCCAATTTTTACAATAATTGTAAAATGGTCAAATTCGGGGCTGTATCCATTATCTTTATTGTAGACTCTTGCTGAAACCCGTTTGACTCTGAAGCCTAATGAACGTAGCAGTTCGTAAAACAGGCCATTAAGTTCGTAACAAAATCCGCCGCGATTGTTCTGCACTATCTTTTCATAAATTCGGTCAATGTTCAGTTCAATCGGAACCTTATAATGAATGTCCAAATTCTCGAAAGGAATATTCAAAAGATGATTTTTTTGTAATCTCTTTAATAAATCCAAATTAGGTTTAAGTCCACCCGTATATTTAATTCTATCAAGATATTTTTCTTTATCCATTTGTTTTTTTTTAGCTTGTTGCCAACATCCCAACAAACGAAATTGCGTTTATTGGGATTTTGTGTTAGATTGTACATTGTTCGTTTATTAGACAAAATAGTTTTTAAAGTATAAAAAAGCAAGAAATAATCGAGAGATTTTATAAACATTTAATTATTGAAGACTATTCTAAACAAACCATTAAAAGCTATTCTTCAGCTCTTAAGCTATTTCTTGAATTTGTGGAAATACTAAATCTTGATCAGGTTACTGAAAAAGAAATTCAGGATTATCTTTACTATTGTAAAAACAAGAAAAACTATTCCTTTTCTGCCATGAAGCAGGCAATTGCTTCTATCCGTTACCTTTATCTGAAAGTACTTTTAAAACCTCCTCATCAAAGTTTATCTATAGAACTTTGAAAACCAAACCGGCTGCCGATTGTCCTATCAAAAAAAATGTTGTTAAATTAATTAAAGTAACCACATACCTTTTGTCTCATAAGTGCCACAAAATTCACCAGGTAAGTTGCGTTTTGTAATGGTTTGTATCATCTCAATTTCGCGCTCCCCTATTTTATATTTTATTTTGGATTTAGCACCTTCTTTTCCAATTTCTCCAACTAAGGATTCGAAGCTTACAAATCCTGGATACCAATATTTCATATTTTCAGGATTGTCGAAGAGTTCTATTACTCTGTCAATTGGTTTGTTGATTTCAATTTCTGTTGTGTATTTCATAATTCCTTTGTTCAAGATGAGCTTTTTCAATTGAAACGAATATTTCAGTTTTCATAGCGGTTTCTTATTCTTAATTAGTTTCGATGATAGACCCTTTTGATCTTTTTAAAGCAAGGGAGCTAACAAGATTAATGATCATACCAATTAAAAAAACTGTAAGTAGCATAACCAATCCCTGAAACCAAGGACTGAGTACAAAATCAGGCATTTCAGCCATTTGTAATTGAGCCTGCTTCAATTCACTTTCTGTTAATACTTGTTCTCGCCATTTCATAAAATCATCTCCTGCCAAAACCCAAAACAGCATACTATAAAAGAACATTATAACAGAAGTAATAATAGTGATTCCCATCCCAATTTTAAACCCTTCACCGAAAGAGACCATTCCATCGTTTAATTTATCTCTGAAGTACTTGATACCTAATGGAATACATAACAGAGCCAATATTATTGAAAGATAGCCGAAAATTTCAGATGCATTGTAGCCAAATATCTGTGCAATAAAGAACCAATTAAATAGTCCAAGACCAACTATTAGACACCCGCCAATTAAACCGTAGCGTAATACAAACTTTTTCATAATTCAGATTTTGTTAATTGAAAAAAAACAAATATAGGTGCTCTATTCTTTAAAAACATCAGTCTAAAGTATGATTTTATTGGATTGAGCGAAATTACTACTAAAGTATTATAACTGGAACGGGCTATTTATATGATATTCAAATCCCGTCCAATTTTAATAGCCTCGGTTCTTCTTTTTGCATTCAACTTGACCAGAATTTTCGAAACATGAGTTTTTACTGTACTCTCGGAAATGAATAAACTTTCGGCAATCCCATTATTGGAAAACCCATCGGCCATTAAATTCAAAACTTTATATTCTTGCTTACTCAAATTCGTTTCATTAAGCAATACTTTATTAGGGATCTGATGTTTTTCCTTCCCAGCCTTTTTATAAATAAACCTGTTAATTAAAAACCCGATTGAAATAAATAAACAGCCTGCAATTATGATATAGACATCATTGGAGTCTTGATAACTCATTAGGGACAGCTTGCTCAATTGAAATAAAAGCAAGATTGCTATCGAAAGACTCCCAAAAATTATAATAGTTTGTTTCATCTTAAAGAATTAAAACTTGTATTTTTTATATTAGTTTTTTTACTACAGCTAACGCTTAGTGTATGGTTAGTAGCGGATTTCAAGGCACTTATCTTTCAGTTTAGCACTTACTTTATATAGTGCAATTACTTGATATTAAGCATAAAACCGGCATTAACTAAACACATTGTTGGCTGTTGGTTATTTATCTTTCCAATTCCACCATTTCAATTTTTCAGGCTTCTGTTTTTTTATATCTGTGTTTGCGTAATATACAGCACATCTAAAAACATACAGAACACATCTGTCTTGAACTACTTCTGCAAAGTCATTAGATTTTTCGTAAAGTTTCTGGGGATTTTTATCTTTTAAGTCTTTAATTGATTTTATTCCAATATTCCAAAGGTTGGTTGCCAAAGACACACCAACCCCAGGAATTTGTTTTAAATCTTTTATTACCTTTTGTTTCTCAATAATCACTTACTCCGATTTAGACAAATTTGAGAAAATTTCAATTAAGTTTCCTTCGGGGTCTCTCAAATGTGCAACTCTATTTCCCCACGCTTTCATATCTTTTGGTTCCGTTATGAATTCAATGGATTTTGCTTTAATTGATCAAATGTTTCATTTACATTATCCACTTCAATAATTATTGCAAATTTATCTTTAGAAACAGTTTTTTTTCTGATTTTTGATTTCCAATTGCTTCGGACATTAATTCCGTTTTGATAATGGCAAGTCCTGACGGTAATCCAATATCAAAACTTGCATAAACGGCATCTTTATCACCTCCCGTACATTTTAATCCTAATGTTTAGTTGTAGAAAGAGAAACTTTTTTCAAAGTCGTTTACCAATATATTTTTTGATTTCTTTTTTGAAATAAGATTGGTCGAAATATTCTGTTTGTGGATAATGTTGTCCTTTGGCTAAATCCTTATACGATGAATTAACTCGTAGAATATTCGCATAATTTTTAAATTTTGATGCTTACCATTTTGGCTTTATAAAATAAAGCGCTGTTCCGTCAGGATCATTGAAGTGTAGAAAGTCACCACCATCTTCTTTTCTTTCATTAAATTTGATTGATAATTTCTTTAACATTGATTTTGAATGGTTAAGATCATCTGCTGTAAAACCAATGGATACATTTCCTGAATTTCCAAGTAATTTTGCTTCTTCCGTAGGATGTAATCCAATTAATAAATTTGGAGCCTTCATTTGTGCATAAAAGTTTCCCCAACGATTTTGTAATTCCAAGCCCAACGATTTATAGAACGAAATAGAATTGTCTAAATCAAGAACATTTATTGTGATATTTGAATTTGTAATTTTCATAATTTCTTATTTTAATTATTGATCTTTTCATCTTTTTTTGCTTGCAGGTAACGTCAAGCTAAACTCCGTAAGCTTGACCTTTATAAATTACACTAATGCTTCTGATCACACAGGCTCTTGCAAGCGCATTAGTTAGCTTATGGAGTTTAGCATTTGTTAGAAGTTTTGATTTAGTTTTTTTGAATAAATGTATCAATAAATTCCTCCAAGCCATCTTTCGGATTACCAGCCCATGCTATTTCACCTTTTCTCCCAATCACAAAGACATATGGAAAACCCTCCACCATTTCTCTTTCTTCACTAATTATTTTGATAAATTTTCCATCCCGATCATTGACCAGAGTATAAAGCATTTGGGTACCTTGTTTTCTCAATAATTTTCTAACATTTTCAGGTTCTTCCCAGCTGTAGCCGATGACTCTCAATCCCTTCGATTTGTATTTTTTCTGCAACTTAGTAAGTTCAGGGATGTTTTTAATGCATGGGGCATACCATGTTCCCCATATATCAATTACATAGATATTTCCATCTCCCCAGAAACCAATGTCATTTTCTGATCCTTGAATGATCTCAGTTATATGGAGCTTTGGGAAATCACTTATTGGTTGAGCGGCGGTAGTATTGATTATTCCGAATAGAATTAATAGTCCAATGTTAAACTTTTTCATTTTAATAATTTGCTTTACTTTTTCGTTTGAAACAAAGTATTCCAAATTTACTTTTTTTGAAAAACAGTGAATAAGTATTTAAGTCTGGATATGCCATTTTAAATCTTACAAATTGCTTGTCTTATTTTAATTACTTCTAACGGTTAGTATAAGAATAGTAGCCGACTGCGGAACTCAAATCTTTCAATTTACGATGAAGTTGAAGCGGGTTACAACCTTCTAATTTACTACTATCCCGGCTATTATTTTTATACATTGTTGTAAACCGTTATTCCACTTTCTTGACAGCAGGAACTATCCACGTTCCATCTAAAACACTTTCTTTCGGCCAATATAATCTTAATGTCAGAGTAGTTGCACCTTCTTGTGTTGATGGCAACCAATTGGAAGTTTTATTTCCGCCAGGATCAGTATTTTGAATATAAATATCTAAAGAACCATCTTCATTATATTTTAGATCATCTCTATCGCCTAATGCAAATCTGTTGATAGAGTTTTCAATTAAAAAATCTTTGCTATTGTAAGCTGTAAGTGACCAAAATGCGTTTACAGGAGGTATTTGATTTTTATCAAAATGCAGAACATATTTGTCCACACCCATAATTTGATTCCCGTCTTTATCTTTCGTAGTCATTGGATAAACAGCATCCGCAGCTAAAAGTGCACCTAGTCCAGTAAAGGCAATCAATGCTCTAAAATCATAATCTGTGCCGTAGCTTCCCATACCTTTAACTACAACCATCCAATTGTTCACTATTGGAGTTCCTGCATCCATTTTACCTGTAGTTTTTGCAATCCATATTTGATGCTGCTTCTCCGGGATATCTTTAAGTTTTGTAATCAATTCATCAGACATTCCTTTGGTAGAAAACTTTTGTCCTGCAACAATTCCGATGGATTTCATATCTGCAATCAGCGGCGTGTCTGCTTCTGCAGGTGGGTTTCCGACCATTAACTGTGTAAGTTTTGTAAAATAATCTTCAATAGATAAAGCCCTTGTATTTTCTACAGGAACAATCTTTTTAACATCCTCCAAAACCACGCCTTTTTCAGGTTCATACACAGTGTCGTATTTACTTAAAACATCTATTTTCATTCCGTCCTGGAAGGCAACTACAACAGTTGCACCATCTTCAGCACTATGTACTTGTGTTCTGCCAATCAACCAAACTGAATTTGTTGGCGATTTTATCTCAGTCATTCCTTCAGGAACCTTTTCTTTCCACATAGGACCAGTTAAAAGGAACGTATGCGCTTCGTTACCAGTAGTTCTGGTTCCGAGAACCGAAAACACATTTGAGTAAGCATCATAAAAAGGCAACAGGTAAAATCTATCTGTTGCAGGAACAGTAAATACGATAGGCTCATCTTTTAATTCAAACCACGCATTTGAATAGTAAGTATCTACATTTGGTTTTACAACGGCTGTAAATTTATGATCCGGAAACTCTCTAAAATGCCCTAATTGATTTATTGGAGCATATACTGCTGTTATTTGCTCTACATTGATTGATACTTTTTTGGTATAATCCATTAATATCATCGGGTATCCAAAAACATAAGCTTTTGTCGCAATTTCAATGACCTTATCGTCAGAAATCCTATTCTCTTTTTTTTTGAGATTTCCACAAGCTGTGAATAATAGCATCATAAAAATCAAACTGTTAATTGTAAGATTATTCATTTTTACGCATTTTTAAATTAATATAATATTCTTTCTGTTTTAATGGTTTACAACATCTCAATAAACGAAATTGCGCCTGCCTGTCGGTTTATCCGCCTTTGGTGGGCAGACAGGTTTATTGGGATTTTGTATTAGATTGTAAATTGTTCGTTTATTAGGCAAAATAGTTTTTAAAGTATGAAAAAACAAGTAATCATAATAAAATTCAAAAAACAACTTAAAATTTAAAATTATTTGCCCTCATTTATGATAATTAAATTTCATTTCTTCAGCAACTTTATCTTCTTGTTTAATTAGTACGTAGACATTCATTTCATTATCGCTAACTTTTTCAAACGTCATTCCATCAAAAAAAACTCTGCTTTCAGTTATTTTTACCAGGGGAAAATCAACAGTTTCATCCTTTTCTTCCCATCCTCTTAAGTCTGAATGGAAGTGTTTAAGCCGCAACATTAACGTACCGTTTATTTCTGTTATGATTTCAATCTCATAAAATTTAACCTCATCATCTACGACTAGTTTAAAAGATGCTACCATTGAATTTCCTAAAGGAGAGCTCCATATTTCTTCCACCTCACCGTTAAAAGCTTCTCCTCTCCAGTAACCGGATATCCAGGCAACATCTTCTAAGGTTGCTTTAGGAGAACCGATTAAAGAATCATATGTTAATGTGTACTCCATTTTATCCTGTGCTAATAGAAGATTGAAGGCGATGGAAATAATTAGAAGTAAGAATTTAATTTTTGTTTTCATGATTTTATATGTTAATATTTTATTGTGATAGTTAAAATTAATTTTTTATAAATACAATATTTATTGAACGTCATGACAAAACTTATATGATTTTTCGATTTAGAATTAGTCGAATTAGCTTTGTTACTAAAAATATACGATTAAAAATGAACAGGCAAGGAATTGTTGTAAATATTTAGAAAAGTCTAAGGGAATAAATAGTACCAATAAAGGTATATGTAAATTAAAAAGTTCTTCTACATTTATGGATAAAAGAAAAATAAACGGATTAATCATCAGTGCCGGAAAATCCGGAAGGATGAAAAAGTTTAAACCTTTACTAAGCTACAAAGGTAAATCTTTCATTCAGAATATTGTGCTTAGATTAGACTCTGTTTGTGACAAGATAATTATTGTTACTGGCTACAAAGCAAATGAAGTGGAAGAGAATGTTAATCAATTAAACCTTCCTTCTAAAATTGAGTTTGTGCACAACGCAAGTTTTGAAAAGGGAATGTTTACATCTTTGCAGGCAGGTTTAGCTAAAGCAAAAGAATGCGATTGGATCTTTTATCACCTTGTGGATCAACCAGGATTGCCGGAAGTGTTTTATAAAAAGCTTGTTGAACAGATTGATGATAGACATAACTGGATTCAACCCAAAATAAAAGAGCAGAAAGGTCATCCGATATTAATTAGAAACGATTTGTTTCAAATAATTTCAGATGCACCTTTAAATTCAAATCTTCGCACAATCAGTAATGATCCAAAAGTTAAAAAGAAATTTTGGGAATGTGGTTATGAAGAAATATTTCAGGATATTGATACCGAAGAAGACTATTCAAAATTAAATTAAAATTCTTACCCGGTCTTAACTAAAAGCAATTGCGGTGTAAACTCTTCAGCAGGTTCCAGTTCAATACTGTTTAATTCTCTCTCAAGAATCGCCAGGTTGTTAAGCAGATCAATTTTAACATCTTCAATTTTTACCATAATTTCTGAGAACAGATGTTTATAGTAATCAATTCCATCCTGCATATTTTTTTGAAACTTAAGGAAATACTTCAATTCCTTTTCGGAAATTGGTTTTGGTGAGTCATCAATTTTATCTTTAAGATAATTAATGTACAAATCAAGTTCTTTGATAAACATATTAGGGCGGTCATTTCTTTTTATAATGTTTGTTCTGCCATAAATGTGATCGATCATCTTTTCTAAAGAAATAATTTCTGAATAATATGCCATGTTAGGTCCGGGGCAAATGGATACACTTTCACCTTCAACTTTTCTATCAATATCGTTATTGATGAGCGGAGTGGTTCCAAGTCCTACACATAAGCAGGATTTATCAACAATCTTATCAAAATGTTCTTTATGTTCTTCAGAACTCAAGCCCTTTGAATCAAGCTCTTTTAATTTTAAATGCTGATATTGACGGGAAGCAGCGCATATTGCTTTTTCGGTAAACTCAGTATTGGAAACGAGAAATTTTTTCGGACATGGACTTCCCGGTCTTCCTTTATCAACAAGCATCAGCTTTTCAATGTCTTTTGTATTTCCTCTAAGACTGTTGAAAGGAACACCTAAGGGAGAAATCTTACTTAAGTACAAATCTTTTTCTTTGGCTTCTGTCAATGTCTTCCGGGTATGCTTATCAACATTTGTAACCTCAGGAACAAGCAGAAACGGTGTTGCCCAGCCAACGGAATCAAGTTTGTAGTAATCCAAAATAAACTGATGTTCTTCAAACGTTCCGATTCCGCCTTGAGCGGTTATTTTCACATCAAGTGGTTTTTGCGGGCATATCCTGTTTTTATTTTTCAGTGCGAGAATGTAAATCTCAAAAATTGTTTCGATAAGTGTTTCCCGGCTTACTCTGAATTCATCTAAAATTGGTCCCATCATAAAACCGTCGGAAGCAAATGCATGTCCGCCGCAGTTCAATCCCGATTCAATTCTGTATTCAGAAACCCACAGACCTTTTTTTGCTAAAAACTTACCTTGAATAATCGCTGAACGATAATCGCTTACTTTTAAAACAATTTTCTTTTTCAGATTACCATTTTCATCTGGATAGAAATCTTCAAACTTTTCGAAGTAGCCGTACAATCTTGGATTTAATCCTGCAGATAAAATAATTGATGAACTTAGCTTGCTGTTTGCAAAACCACGCAGCGCAGCATGTGCATCGTTGTATTCAGAAGGAAGTTTTTCATCTTTTAAATAGTTCGCTTTATCAAGTTTGGTCATAATATTTACATCAATACTTCCAACGGGTAAATTGTTATGAAGCCAATCTTTTATGTCATTTACGTTTTTATTGTTCTTAACCAGCTCATAAAATTTTTGCTTTAATTCTGAACTATCGGGAAGCATGCCCATATATTTTTCTACTTCAGTTCTATCTTCAGAAAATGAGTTTTTAAGTTCATCAAAATTATCTTTTACAATATCATCTATTAAGTTTAGATAAGCCGTAATTCTTTTAGCTCTAAAATCTTCAGTTTTTTCAGTTATCGGCTCATAAGGAATGTTCAATTTTTCACAGTAAAATCCCCTCATTTTTTCTATCAAAATATCATCTACTATAGAGATGACGGATGATATTCCGTACTTTGCTACTCTTACAGGGGTATCTATGGTAAATCCAATTCCCATTACAGGAACGTGAAAAGTGTGTTGGTTTTTGTTTTTCATCTGTTTATAATTGTTCATTTTTTTCCCGATGTGTCGGGAAACTCATCCCACTCAATCGAACTTAATTTCAAAGTATTTTATTCTTTAACATTAGATAACAAATTACGTGAATTATGATGAATAAAAAACTATTTTTCTCTACCATTTAACGCTTTTACATTACTTTTACATTAAACAATTTTCTGTTGTTTCATTTGTTTGTTACACCAACTCCTAAATTGAAGTAAGGCTCATTTGTATCTTTCGATAATTTTTTTTAAACTTATCTCAAGAATACATGGATTTATGACCGAATGAATAGTAGAAAAACAGATACATCCAAATTCCCTTGGATCCTAATACCAGGATTGTAAGTATCTCTACTGTTCTATCCCACACTATTTTTTATTTATCAATTTTTTAGATTTCACAATTATTTTATTCACATTGATGAATTTTTAATAATTTAAACCTAATATATATGCCGATACAAACACCCTTTTTCCCAAGAACTTCTGCACTATGCAATAGCATGAATTGGAAGGAATGGGCCGGATATTATGCAGTCAGTTCCTATGAGACATTGCATGATTCAGAATACTTTGCGTTTAGATATTCGGCCGGATTGTTAGATATCACGCCTCTTTACAAGTACAGTGTAAAAGGGCCTGATGCAGCCGCTTTTATTTCACGCATCGTGGTAAAAAACATTAACAAACTTGGTATAGGGCGTGTTTCATATTGTTGCTGGTGTACAGATGACGGAAAGGTAATAGATGATGGTACAGTAATGAGAAGATCGGAACATGAATTTTTTGTTACTTCAGCCGAACCTTGCTATTCATGGTTTTCTCGCTTTCTGCGCGGATATGATGTTGAATTGAAAGAAATTTCAGAACAAATAGCTGGATTAGCACTTCAAGGACCAACATCGCGTGATATTCTCAAACACGTCTGCGATGCAGATTTAGATGATTTCAAGTTCTTTTCAACCAGATTGGCAAGAGCAGACGGGTATGATATTTACGTATCAAGAACCGGATATACAGGTGATCTTGGTTATGAAATATGGGTGGAAAACAAACATGCCTTGAAAATATGGGACGCAATTATTAGTGCCGGAAAGAACTTTGACATCAGACCTGCGGGACTTGACGCACTGGATGTTACTCGAGTGGAGGCAGGCTTGATTTTAAAAGATGTTGACTACTACAATGCCCTGCACGCATTGATTGAGGGTAGAAAGTCCTCACCTTATGAAATCTCTTTAGGATGGACTGTAAATCTCAATAGAGATCCTTTCAATGGACAAGCAGCTCTAAAAACGGAAAAAGAGAAAGGATCAAAATGGGCTATTGTTGGACTGGATATTGATTGGCCTCAAATTGAATCCTTGTATAACAGACATGGACTGCCACCTGAGATAGGAAACCGTGCCTGGCGTGGTTCAATTCCCATATATACGGGTAAAGACAAGAAGACGCAAGTAGGATATGCTACCAGTGGTACATGGTCACCAATTCTTAAGAAAAACATTGCAATTGCAACTGTAGAAAAAAAGCATGATATGATCGGAAACGAGCTGCAGATCGAAATGACTGTTGAACATAAACGATATACTGTTTCGGCAATAGTTAGCAAACCACAATTTTTTAATCCTGAACGTAAAACTTCTAACCCAGACAGCCAGAAATCATGAATAAAAAATATGATTCAATAATTATTGGAGGGGGTCATAATGGACTTATTTGTGCTGCTTACCTGGCAAAAGCAGGCAGAAAAGTACTCGTTTTGGAAAGAAGACATGTATTGGGCGGTGCTGCGGTATCTGAGGAGATGCACCCGGGATTTACTTTTTCAGTTGCCGCATACGTTGTGAGCTTGTTTAGACCCCATATCATCAGAGAATTAGAATTGGCAAAACATGGCTATGAAGTCATCCCGATGGATTGTTCGTTTCTACCATTACCCAATGGAGACTCGTTAGCCAGGTGGGCTGATCCTCAACGCACAAGAAGGGAAATAGCCCGGTTCAGCAAAAAAGACTCGGAAGTATATCCGGAATTCAGCCGGGTAATGACACATATGGGTAAACTTGCTAAAACCGTTATTGATTATCCTGCACCTGATATTACTTCAATCAACCCTAAAGAACTGGCTAACCTATTTCGATTAGGAAAAACCTTTAAAGACCTGGGACCCGAACTTTTGCATCTCAATATCAAACTAATAACTATGAGTGCACTAGACTTTCTGGATCTATGGTTTGAGTCAGAAACGCTGAAGGCTCCAATGTCTGTTAGCGGCATTATCGGAACATTTCAAGGGGTAAGGTCGCCTGGTACTGCATACGTTTTGCTGCATCATTACATGGGTCAACTTGACGGTGCATTCAGATCGTGGGGCTTTTCTAAAGGCGGTACCGGAGGTATCAGTATGGCTTGTGCGAGGTCTGCAATGAGCTATGGCGCTGAGATCAGAACTGAAGCGCCTGTAAAACAAGTATTAATTAAAAATGGTAAAGCTACCGGGGTAGTATTGGAAAATGGAGATGAATTGAATGCCAAAGTGGTGATATCAAACCTGGATCCAAATCGAACCTATTTAAAAATGGTTGGAAAAGAGTATCTGGAAGATGATATTCTGAAAGAGATCAATCGATTTAAATTAAGAGGAAGTTCGGGAAAAGTGAATTTAGCGTTGGACAGCGTTCCAGAGTTCAGTTGCAGACCGGGTGATGGAGACCATATCAGGGGCGATATTGCCATAGCCCCAAGTATCGATTACCTTGAAAAAGCTTTTGATCAGGCTAAATATGGTGAGTTTTCTACCCGACCCTATATTAATGCAGTTATCCCTACTCTAACTGACCCATCACTTGCTCCTCCCGGCAAACATATCCTTTCTTGTTTTGTTCAGTACGCGCCTTACCACATTAAGCAAGGAGCTGAAAACTGGCCAAAATACAGAGAAGCTTTTGGAGATGCGGTAGTGGATACCATGGCGGAATATATCCCCGGATTGAAAGACAAGATATTATATAGACAGGTGCTTACCCCCTGGGACATTGAACAAAAAATGGGACTTACTGAAGGAAACATTTTCCATGGAGAACTGAGCCTGGAGCAATTATTATTTCAACGCCCGATAGCCGGCTACTCAAAGTACAAAACATCTATTCCAAAACTATGGATGTGCGGATCAGGAACCCATCCTGGAGGAGGTATTATGGGCGCCAATGGTGAATTATGTGCTAAAACTATTTTAACATCTCGGGCAATCTAAAGAAGATAACTATGAGCGAAAAAAAAGATATAGTTGTAATTGGCGGAGGGCACAATGGATTGACCGCTGCTGCCACCTTGGGCAGAAAGGGCAAGAAGGTAATATTATTAGAAAAAAGGTCGGTATTGGGCGGAATAGCTGCTGGCGAAGAATTTTACCCGGGTTATAGAACAACAGGATTGCTACATGATACATCCGGCGTTAGAAGTAAAGTAATCAAAGCTTTAAATCTTGAAAAGTTCGGATTAAAAATAAAGAAGTCAAGAGCCACAGTTTCAATATTGTCAAAAGATGGAAAATGTTTGCACCTGCATTCGGATGTTGAGAAAGCATCAAAAGAGATAGCAAACTTTTCTCAAAAAGATGCTGAAGCCTATAAGGAGTACCGTGGGTTTATCAATAAAATCAGCGGGTTTATCAATGGCCTAATGGACGAAATTCCTCCGGACCTAAGCAACCTCGGTGGCAAGCAGATTTGGGAATTGGCCAAAAAAGGAATGGCCCTGAAAAAGTTAGGTAAAAAGACAATGATGGAATTTTTAAAAGTAGCGCCAATGAGTGTCGCTGACTTTCTGAATGAAAGATTTGAAACGGATTTTATAAAAGCGGGAATAGCCGGACCAGCAATTTACGGATCATATACGGGACCTTGGTCTTCTTACACTACCCTCAATCTTTTATTATGGGAATGTGCTGCCAATGAATGCATTAAAGGCGGCCCTCAAGCGCTTGTTGAAGCCCTTGAAAAAGCAGCAAAAGAGGCTGGTGTTGATATTAGAACTAACGCTGAGGTCGATAAAATATTGTTAGATGAAAACAGGAATGTATCGGGAGTAAAACTTGCCAACGGTGAAGAAATTCCGGCTCTAATTGTAGCATCCTCATCTACACCTCGTGAGACTTTCTATCAGCTATTATTGCCAAACCAAATCGATTACTCCCTTGAGCATGCAATTCAGCATTACAGGTCACGAGGCACTACTGCCAAAGTAAACCTTGCCATTGATAGGGAAATAAATTTCAATGGCTCCGGCTCAGTGGAATTTGTGAGAACAGGTAATTCTTTCGATGACATGGAACGGGCTTTCGATTCGGTTAAATACAGACGATTTTCAGATGAACCAATCCTCGATGTTCATATCCCGTCTGTTGCCGATTCATCTTTAGCACCTTTAGGTCATGCTGTAGTTTCTATTCTTGTGCATTTCGCTCCGTATAATTTTGATGAAGGTTGGTCTGATAAGACGAAAAATAAATTATTGTATATTACTATCAAAACTTTAGAACATTACGTCCCGGATATTTCTTCCTCAGTAGTAGGATCCGAAGTTTTGTCTCCGGTAGATCTTGAAGAACGGTACAGCTTGACAAATGGACATATCTTTCACGGAGAGCATGCTGTTGATCAATTGATCACACGACCAATTCCTTCATGTGCACGTTACGCAACACCTATTAGTGGGCTTTATTTGTGTGGAAGTGGGTCGCACCCCGGAGGCGGAATCACCTGCATGCCAGGCTACCTAGGGGCGAAAATGATTCTGAAAAATACTTGATAAAACGGTGAGCTCTTATGCTTGAAAACTAAACCTATATGAATATGGATAAAAGAGAATTTAAAAAAAGAGGAGTTGATTACCCCATAATTGATGGCACAAGGACTTTACCTGGAAAGTATTACCACAGCCAGGAAATCTACCAAGAAGAAGTAGAAAAGATTTTTTATAAGTTTTGGATTTATGCCTGTCGCGCAGAAGAAATTCCATCGGTTGGCGATTACAAACTTATACAGGTAGAGGACGAGAGTCTTATTTTGGTGAGAGATAAATCTGATAAAATCAATGCTCTTTTTAATGTTTGCAGACACAGAGGAACACAGCTTTGTGTTGAACCAACAGGAAGCTTCAAATCCAAATCCATACAATGCCCGTACCACGCTTGGACGTACGCGCTAGACGGCAAACTGCTACATGCTCGTTTGATGCAAGAAGGTCATGGATTCCAAAAGGACGAATGTGCACTTCATCAAGCCAACGTGCACGTATGGGAAGGTTTTGTCTTTATAAACCTGGACAAAAATCCTGTGCTATTTGAAGACCAAATGGAGGCACTCATCGGAAAATTTTCTGATTGGAAAATAGATCAGCTGCGAATAGCACATCATATAAAATACGAGCTGAATTGTAACTGGAAACTTATACTCCAGAATTATCAGGAATGTTATCATTGCCCGGGAGTACACCCCTTGCTTACCAAGCTTACACCGGTCCAGTCAGCTCAGCACGACTCTAGCAAAGGAGCAGTGATTGGTGGATATATGGATCTCACCAAAGAGAGAGGAAGTATGACCATGAATGGTGAGGCGGCTGCCCCCCCCGTTTGCGATATGTCTGGGGACGATTTGCAGAGAATTTATTATTACTCTGTTTTCCCAAATATGCTACTCACTCCTCATCCCGATTTTGTCCTATTCCACCATATCACTCCACTAGGGCCTGACAAAATAATTAACGATTGCTATTGGCTTTTTCGTCCCGAAATAATCAATGACCCGAAAGCTCAGGCAGGAATAAAATCAGCTGTTGAGTTTTGGGACTTGACCAATAAGCAAGACTGGAAAGTCTGTGAACAAATGCAGACAGGTACAAAATCATCTCGATTTACCAGGGGATTTTATTCTGGGCAGGAAGACATTCTTCACCAGCTAGACCTGGAAGTGCTAAAAGCACTTAACCATGATGACCCTGATTAAGCAATCAAATTTCCAGGCTTCCCACCACCTACCAGCGTAGCTCAAATTCTCTCCTGAAACTTGGTGCAGATAAGCTCTTTTTAGACGATTTATTTGTCTAATATGTAATTAGTTTTTTCATACTTGTTTTAAGTTTGCTGAGGATCGTCTGCAATTACGACCAATGGTTTGAATAAACTTCATTTTACCGTGTCCGCCTCTGGCGGAATGCAGTTTATTTTTTGTTAGGTACTGGCTTATTTCATTTTTTCAAAATTGAATTCATAAGTTACTAAACTGTCATTTTCAAATCCTTTGATGGTTCTTCGATAATTATTCTCAGTAACGAATTCATATTTAACTTGGTAAGGATTCTTATAATCTTTATTCTCAAAAACTATCTCATTATCACTTATACTTATTGCTTTAAATATTTTTGGATTTGAATTCTTTATCACACTGAATAAAATTACGTCATTACCAATTTTTTCTATTCTTGTAACAGCACTATAACTTGTGTCATTATTTTCTATGTAGTATCCTTGTTGCAGCATCCAACCATTTTTCTCTAAATTCCATTCTTCATGTAATTCTCCAGAAAACGCTTTAGCTTTCCATTTACCAGCCAATTTATCTTTAAGATTTAAATAATCTTCCGACTGATAATTACCATTACATGAAAGGATAATTAAACTTGCTGTTATTATTAAGATATTTCTCATCTGTTTTCATAAATTGTTTTTTAATAAATATAATATTTTCTGCTTGTGCCTAACGGTTGTGCTAAAGACTGTTTCAATGGGCATTAGCTTTTGTTAGCGATAGTTTTTATTTCTAATTATACCTTTTTATCGTAACAAACGAATTCCACCGTATTACCTTCAGGGTCCAAAACATATAGACTCCTCCAATGTACCCATTTATGTTCTGACAATCTTACTTTTAAACCACACTGTTCTAATCTTATTCTTTCTTTTTCAAAATCAGCAAGAGAGATTGTAAATGCAATATGGTCTAGAGTTGATCTTTCCTGTGTAACGGTCATATCTCTATCAAAAAGAGCCAATATTTGAGTATGACCTTCAAATCCTTCAGCTATTCTAAAGAAAACTATTTTATCAAATCTTTTCATTAGAGTAAGACCGATGACTTCTTCATAGAATTTTTGCATTTTATTTAGGTCAGTGACTTTAAGTGCAATTTCGCCAAGGGCTTTTACTGAGCTCCGGGTCTTACTCATATTTTAATTCTTTCAATGTTAAATTATTACTAACATCTCAATAAATCTGTCTGCCCTGCCTATCGGCAGGCAGGCGCAATGCGTTTTAACTGCAAATTAACTACTAAAGTATGTTTTTACAAATATAGTCAAACACATTTTCCTTTACTCAAGATAAATTTCATTTTCCCAACCCCTGCTTAAAACATAGGTGGGAGTTTTTAATGCTCAAATTTTCTAACTCTTGTAGGACTATGGACTACAAAAATTTCAGAATATGTCCTACTGTGTCTTGTGCTTGAAATCATTAAATTATCTTAGATTCAATCATTGAATTTTATTTGTTGATTATTAACAAACATATTGGCTTGCTTTTATGCGAATATTCTTGCAAGTTAACCATTGTTGATTGAATCTGAATTCTACACTTTGAGGGAAGTTGTAGACCGAGATTTTGTTTTTACGAGTTTATTCTTACCAATAATTTCCCTCCAAGGCGCGGGGAATAGCATAACCCATTGAAGGGAATAATTGCTGTGCTTTCTGATTCCCTTTAATGAAAATTAATTTCACAATAATTTTTTAGGAGGGTATTATGAAAACAAGATTACAGTTTACAATTTTCCAACCATTATTAATTATCTCGTTGTTATTCGTTTTGGTTTATGGAAATCTGTTTGCCCAAACTTTTACCAAAATTACCTCAGGTGACATTGTCAGTGGTAGCTCTTGGAGCAATGGCTGGGGAGATTATGATAATGACGGCGATTTGGATCTCTTTGCAAACCTTCCCGATACAAGTCATCTGTACAACAACAATGGCGACGGTAGCTTTACAAGAATTAATCAAGGCACTTTAGCTACAGAAGGGTTTGGAGGAGGAATTACCTGGGGTGATTATGATAACGATGGTTATCTGGACTTGTTTACTGCTTCGGGAGTTACCACCTTCGGTGGCGGTGGCGATTCTACTGCATTACTTTTTCACAACAGTGGCGATGGTACGTTTACAAAAATTATATTTGCGGACACTTCTGATTTTGCAGGTGCCAGTTGGGGTGACTATGATAATGATGGTGATTTGGACTTATTTGTTGCCAGCGGTGGAGCATCGCCCACGCCCGGTGTAGATAACTTTTTATACCGCAATGAAGGAAACGGAAACTTTTCCAGAATCACTACTGGAGAGATTGTAAACGATGGGGGTAATTCCATTAACCCCAATTGGGTTGACTATGACAATGACGATGATTTAGATCTTTTTGTTTGTAACGGCAATTTTCAGAATAATTTCTTGTACTCTAACAATGGCGATGGGTCGTTCACCAAAATCACCACAGGCGATATTGTAAACGATGGAGGTACATCCCTCGGTAGCAGTTGGGGTGATTTTGACAATGATGGTGATTTAGATCTTTTTGTGGCTAATCTTTTTGCAGAAGTCAATTTTTTATATCAAAACGATGGCTCACCCGCATACACCTTCACAAGAATCACCGTCGGCGACATTGTGAACGATACTAGCTCTTCAATAGGAAGCACCTGGGGCGATTTTGACAATGATGGTGATTTGGATCTTTTTGTAGCAAATGAGGCTTTTCAGAATAATGATTTATATTCTAACAATGGAGATGGAACGTTTACCAAAATCACTTCCGGCAGTATTGTCAAAGATACCGAGTGGTCTTTGGGTACTAGCTCTGCAGATTATGACAATGATGGTGACCTAGATATATTCGTTTCAAATGTTGCAGGAAATAACTCTCTATATTCAAACAATGGAAATGCGAATAGCTGGATAAACATAAACTGTGTTGGGACCGTTTCTAATCGTTCAGCAATTGGTGCAAAGGTTAGAGTTAAAGCAAATATCTTTGGTAATGATGTATGGCAATTGAAGGAAATATCTGGACGAACAGGATATGCAACTAATAGTCTAAATGCTGAATTTGGTTTAGGTGATGCCACAATAATTGATTCCCTGAAAATTGAGTGGCCCCTTGGCATAATAGAAACATATACAGATATCGCTGTTGATCAATTTATTACCGCCATTGAGAACGGGGGTATTACAGGGATAGATGAGGAAACTTTTAATTTCCCACATCAATTTGAATTGAGTCAGAACTATCCGAATCCATTCAACCCAAGTACAAACATTAAGTACAGGGTTCCTGAAACAGGTTTTGTAAAACTTTCTATTTACAGCGTACTTGGTGAAGAAGTTGCAGTACTAGTTGATGGATTAGTTCAGGCAGGATTTTATGAAGTTACATTTGATGCTTCTGATTTACCGAGTGGTACTTATATCTACAGACTTCAGAATGGTAATACGGTTCAAGCGAAAAAGATGTTGATGATGAAGTAATTTTATAATTAACTAAAGGAGATCACATTATGAAAATCTATTCAGTTCTGGTTGTAATTGTTTTTAGTTTGACGACAAATATATTTTCCCAGGTGCAATTTACCTCCCATACCATCACAACAGATGCATTTGGCGCCGTATCAGTCTATGCGATAGATGTAGACGGCGACGGGGATATGGATGTGCTTTCTGCTTCTTCGAGACAGTTTGAAAATAAAATCGACTGGTATGAGAACGACGGTAATGAGAATTTCACCCCCCATACGATCACAACAGATGTGGGCAATGCTACTTCAGTCTATGCGGCAGATGTAGACGGCGACGGGGATATTGATGTGCTTTCCGCTTCTGAATTTGATGATAAAATCGCCTGGTATGAGAACGACGGTAATGAGAATTTCACACCTCATGCTATCACAACAGGAGCGTCTAACGCAAGGTCAGTCTATGTGATAGATGTAGACGGCGACGGGGATATTGATGTGCTTTCCGCTTCTAGTAATGATCATAAAATCGCCTGGTATGAGAACGACGGCAATGAAAATTTTACCTCCCATACCATCACAACAGACGCGCTTTTAGCGCATTCGGTCTTTGCGATAGATGTAGACGGCGACGGGGATATTGATGTGCTTTCCGCTTCTCAGATTGATAATAAAATCGCCTGGTATGAGAATGACGGCAATGAGAATTTTAGCCCCCATTCCATCACTGATAGTGCGGATGGCGCCTGGTCGGTCTATGCGATAGATGTAAACGGGGACGGGGATATGGATGTGCTTTCAGCTTCTCGAAATGATTCTAAAATCGCCTGGTATGAGAACGACGGCAATGAGAATTTTATCCCCTATACCATCACAACCAGTGCGCTTGGCGCATTGTCGGTCTATGCGGCAGATATAGACGGCGACGGGGATATGGATGTGCTTTCCGCTTCTAATTATGATAGTAAAATCGCCTGGTATGAGAATGACGGGAATGAGAATTTTACTCCCCATACGATCTCACTAAATGCGGCTGGCGCCACTTCAGTCTTTGCGGTGGATGTAGACAGCGACGGGGATATCGATGTGCTTTCCGCTTCCTGGTTTGATTATAAAATTGCCTGGTATAAGAACCTGAGTCCAGTTGGCATCGTAGCAATTTCAAATGAAATCCCAATTAAGTTTAGTTTAAGTCAAAACTATCCCAATCCATTTAATCCAGCTACAACAATTCGTTTTTCAATACCTGAAGAATCTTTTGTTACATTAAAGGTTTTCAACACTCTTGGTGAAGAAATAACAACACTTATAAACGAAAATATTATTGCTGGAAATTATGAGGTTGAATTTAGCGGAACAGCATTACCAAGTGGAATTTACTTCTACCAACTACAAGCAGGTTCTTTTGTTGAAACTAAGAAGATGGTGTTTATGAAGTAAGATTAACCTCGTAAGAGGTGAGCCCCTGCCTGCCTCCATATTTATGATGTTGCCTCATCTATAATTATAGGCGGGGGTTTTTTATATTATATCTCCCTACCCACACCAAAATACTATTCTAATTAGTTCTTTCAGAAATCGTTAGTTGAAACGGTGATTTTTTACTTAAAATTGAAATTAGAAGCGGTACTGATTGACAATAAAAATCAACATATAATAATTTTGGTACAACTGAAAACAGAGAGAGGGGTGATGAACCTTACTCTGAAACCCAATGAATTTAGTAAGGTTTGTAAGTATTACATTTCTCTTAAAGGGTATATTATAGATCTACTTGTGAGAAATGAAAATTCTAACTCAAAGTGACCCCATAAACTCCCAAAAGAATGAGTTTGTGTTGTTGGTGAGAAGTGCACATCCATTCTACAACATATTTTAATAATTTTAATTTTTAGAGTCCGACCCCAAATTTCCGGCAGTTATACACTAGCCATCAAGCTCGCCTGATGACGACGCTTGAATGGGGCATTATTAGTTCCCTCAGCCCAGGTTCCTCTTCTGCAATCGTGAGGGTGACCTGGGATTAAGGAATGTGGCGTATTGGAACCCTGCTTCCAATTACGGGGTTCTTTTCGGTTGCTTATCTAACTTCTTTTTTACCGTTTGTTCCTCTTTACTTTTCTTCTGTTTTTGCGCCTTGTTCTTATCCTTCTTGCCACCTTTGTCTCCCATAGTGTATTTCCTTTCTTGT
This sequence comes from Bacteroidota bacterium, assembly GCA_022564295.1. Classification (GTDB taxonomy): domain Bacteria; phylum Bacteroidota; class Ignavibacteria; order Ignavibacteriales; family Ignavibacteriaceae; genus BMS3ABIN03. Next base: position 189,671 of record JADFLR010000004.1, read on the forward strand.
TATTAATCAGCTTCTCTTACACTTATCCTAAGTAAGCTTTTAGCCTATCGCTCCTTTTGGAACCTCTTAATTTTCTTAAGGCTTTTTCCTTAATCTGTCTTATTCTCTCTCTGGTAAGATTAAATCTATCGCCTATCTCTTCTAAAGTAGCTTTTTGATTTCTCCCAATTCCAAAAGAGAGTCTTATTACTTCTGCTTCTCTTTCTTCAAGGGTGGAAAGAACATTTGTAACTTCATTCTTTAGAGAATCATTCATTAAATCTTTATCAGGCAAAGGTTGGTGTTCATTTGGAAGAACATCCATCAAGCTGGTTTTACTTTCATCACCACTTTTTAATGGCGCATCCATTGATACATATCTGGCAGAAATCTGAAGTGCATATGCAACTTCTTCAGTTGTCCATTCAAGAATCTTTGCAAGCTCTTCAGTGGTTGGCTTTCGTTCGTATTCCTGTTCCAGGTTTCTGTATGCTTTGCTTATCTTGGTTAGTTCTCCCACACGATTCAGCGGAAGACGAACCACTCTTTGGTGATCGGCTAATGCAGACATTATACCCTGTCTTATCCACCAGACTGCATACGAG